>NZ_JBVISU010000008.1:291206-308186 GCF_055575355.1 Amycolatopsis sp. NPDC034160
GGGGTTGATGGGGTGTCACTTCTCCTTGCTGGCTCGGTCGACATAAACCGTGGTGCGGCCAGGCTGGTCTTAGTTGGCGGTTCGGTTCCACCCCCCACCCCCCCCCCACGACCACGGTGACCAGGCACGACTCCGAAATCCGTCAGACCTCGCCGCGTTTCTTTCGCTCGGTGTACTCCCGCATGCGCTTCGGGTAGCCGACCCGTGCCACCTCGTACACGGGGATGGACCGTTTGCGGCCGAACTGCTGCGCCGCGTCCAAGCTGTCGATCCGGCGCCGCGTCCACTCACCGTCGTGTGCGATGAGGACGACTGTGGTTTCGGTGACGTTGGTCTTCGGCTCCACATACGCCTCGACACCGGTCCGGGAGGCGGACCACTCTTCCAGGTGTTTGAAGTCGTTTGAAGAGGCTTTTCGCAGCGTACCGGGCTTTTGCCCGCCTTTAGAGCGCCGGCGCAGCGAGTCGAACAGACCCACTCCGACCACCTCACTTCCCACTCGCGTCCAGCGTCCAGTATCCCGCCTCGGACGTGTGGTCACCGTCGCATACCCGGCTAGGTCGCAGGGCCGCCGCGCGTAGTGACAAGATGGCAAGTGTCCGCGCGCGCGTATACCGCGCGAAGCGGCGCCAGAGCACCACCCCTACCGCTTGCCGAGGAGTTATTGAAGTGACCGACACCTCCGCCGACCTTGTGATCCTGGGTGGCGGATCGGGCGGCTACGCCGCCGCGTTCCGCGCGGCCGAGCTGGGCCTTTCCGTCACCCTGATCGAAAAGGACAAGCTTGGCGGGACGTGCCTCCACCGAGGCTGCATCCCGACCAAGGCCCTCCTGCACGCGGCGGAGGTCGCCGACGAGACCCGCGACGCCGAGACCTTCGGTGTCAAGGCCGTGCTGGAAGGCATCGACATCGCCGGGGTCAACAAGTACAAGGACGGCATCGTCGCCCGCCTGTACAAAGGCCTGCAGGGCCTGGCCAAAGCGCACAAGGTGAACCTCGTCGAGGGCACCGGAACGTTCGTCGGCGGCACCACTGTCGAGGTCGACGGCACCCGCTACACCGGCAAGAACGTCATCCTCGCCACCGGTTCGTACTCGAAGACGCTGCCGGGCCTGGAACTGGGCGGCCGCGTCATCGCGAGTGAGCAGGCGCTTTCGCTGGACTACATCCCGAAGAAGGTCATCGTCCTCGGCGGTGGTGTCATCGGTGTCGAATTCGCGTCCGTCTGGGCGTCCTTCGGCGTCGACGTCACCATCGTGGAGGCGCTGCCACGCCTCGTCCCGAACGAGGACGAGTACGCGTCCAAGCAGCTCGAGCGCGCTTTCCGCCGCCGCAAGATCGCCTTCAAGACCGGCGTGCGGTTCACCGGCGCCAAGCAGGACGACAACGGCGTCAGCGTGTCGCTGGAATCCGGCGAGACGCTCGAAGGCGACCTGCTGCTGGTCGCCGTCGGCCGCGGCCCGAACTCGGCCGGGCACGGGTACGAGGAGGCCGGGGTCAAGATGGACCGCGGTTTCGTCCTCACCGACGACCGCCTGCGCACCAACCTGCCGAACGTCTACGCCGTCGGCGACATCGTGCCTGGCCTGCAGCTCGCGCACCGCGGGTTCCAGCAGGGCATCTTCGTCGCCGAGGAGATCGCGGGCCAGGAGCCGCGCGTGATCGACGAGAGCGGGATCCCGCGCGTCACCTACTCCCACCCCGAGGTCGCTTCGGTCGGTCTCACCGAGTCGCAGGCGAAGGAGAAGTACGGCTCCGACGTCACCACCTTCACCTACGACCTCGGTGGCAACGGCAAGAGCCAGATCCTCAAGACCTCCGGCGGGGTCAAGCTGATCAAGGCTCCGGAAGGACCGGTCGTCGGCGTGCACATGGTCGGCGACCGCGTCGGCGAGCTGATCGGCGAAGCGCAGCTGATCTACAGCTGGGAGGCGTTCCCCGAGGACGTGGCCCCGCTGATCCACGCGCACCCCACCCAGACCGAGGCCCTCGGTGAAGCGTTCCTCGCCCTGGCGGGCAAGCCGCTGCACGTACACAGCTGACGTCTCACCGTCGAAGAATCAGACCAAGCAAGACATATCAAGGGAGTCAGCGAACGATGGCCTACTCCGTCACGTTGCCGGAGCTCGGTGAGAGCGTCACCGAGGGCACCGTCACCCGGTGGTTGAAGCAGGAGGGCGACACCGTCGAGGTCGACGAGCCGTTGCTCGAGATCTCCACGGACAAGGTCGACACCGAGGTCCCGTCCCCGGTCGCCGGCAAGGTCGTGAAGATCAGCGCTCAGGAGGACGAGACCGTCGAGGTCGGCGGCGAGCTCGCCGTCATCGACGACGGGTCCGGCGGGGTGCCGGAGTCGTCCGGTTCCTCGGAGGACACCTCCGAGGCGCAGCCGGAACCCGAGCCCGAGCCGGAGCCCGAGCCGGAGCCCGCGCAGGAGCAGGCCTCCGCGCCGTCCCAGCCGGACACCGCGCCGGCTTCCGGCGGCGAAGGCACCGAGGTGAAGCTGCCCGAGCTGGGCGAGAGCGTCACCGAGGGCACCGTCACCCGGTGGCTCAAGCAGGTCGGCGAGAGCGTCGAGGTCGACGAGCCGCTGCTCGAGATCTCCACGGACAAGGTCGACACCGAGGTCCCGTCCCCGGTCGCCGGCACCGTGCTGGAGATCCGCGCCGGTGAGGACGAGACCGTCGAGGTCGGCGGCGTGCTCGCGGTGATCGGCGCGGCCGGTTCCGCCCCGGCGCCGAAGGCCGAGGAGCCCAAGCCGGAACCCAAGCCGGAGCCCAAGCCCGAGCCCGAGCCCGAGCCGGAACCCAAGCCGGAACCGAAGCCCGAGCCCAAGGCCGAAGCCGCTCCCGCGCCGAAGCCCGCCCCGGCTCCGCAGGCCGCCCCGGCCCCCAAGGCCGAGGCACCGAAGCCCGCGGCGGCGAGCAACGGTTCGGACGGCGGACCGTACGTGACCCCGCTGGTCCGCAAGCTCGCTTCGGAGCACGGCATCGACCTGGCGTCGCTGACCGGCAGCGGTGTCGGTGGCCGCATCCGCAAGCAGGACGTGCTCGCGGCGGCGGAGGCCAAGCAGAAGGAAGCCTCGGCTCCCGCCGCTCAGCCCGCCGCCCCGGCTGCCGCGGCTCCGTCGGCTCCTCAGTCGGCTCCGCGCAAGGCCGCGGTTTCGCCGGAGCTCGCGGCGCTGCGCGGCACCGTGCAGAAGGCCAGCCGGATCCGGCAGATCACCGCCACGAAGACCCGCGAGTCGCTGCAGGTTTCCGCGCAGCTCACGCAGGTCCACGAGGTGGACGTCACGAAGATCGCCAAGCTCCGTCAGCGGGCGAAGGCGGCCTTCAAGGAGCGCGAGGGCGTCAACCTGACGTTCCTGCCGTTCTTCGCGAAGGCCACCGTCGAGGCGCTCAAGCAGCACCCGAACGTCAACGCGTCCTACAACGAGGACACGAAGGAGATCACCTACCACGGTGCGGTGCACCTGGGGATCGCGGTGGACACCGAAAAGGGTCTGCTGTCGGTGGTCATCCACGACGCGGGTGAGCTCAGCCTCGCCGGTCTCGCGCACCGGATCGCCGACCTGGCGGGCCGCGCGCGTTCGGGCCAGATCAAGCCGGACGAGCTCTCGGGCGGCACCTTCACGATCACGAACATCGGCTCCAACGGCGCCCTGTTCGACACGCCGATCATCGTGCAGCCGCAGTCCGGCATGCTCGGCACCGGCGCGGTCGTGAAGCGTCCGGTCGTGATCGCGGACGCCGACGGCAACGACACGATCGCCGTCCGGTCGATGGCGTTCCTGCCGCTGACCTACGACCACCGTCTGGTGGACGGGGCCGACGCGGGCCGCTTCGTCACGACGATCAAGCAGCGTCTGGAAGAGGGCAACTTCGAGGACGAGCTCGGTCTCTGATCCTCCGGTCGTCCCTGAAGGCCCTCGTCCCGCTTCGGCGGGGCGGGGGCCTTTCTCTTTTTCCCGCGTTTAGTCCTCTAAATGCGGGACTCGCGCGCCGCAAAGACCGCGTTCAGAGGACTAAACGCGCGGGTTTGACAGCCACCTCCGACTCTAGTATTCCGGAATTACGGAAAACAAGAGGGAGGATCGCTCATGCTGACCAGACGTCATCTGCTGACCGGCGCCGCCGCGGGGTCGGCGGCGTTGCTGCTGCCGGGAACCGCGAGTGCCGCCGGGCCGGACACGACGACGGAACAAGGCTGGCTCGACTGGATCGCCGCCCACCGGAGCTCGGTCTCGGTCCTGATCGACGACGGCGCGGGCCGTCGAGCCGCCCGCAACGCCGGCGTCCGGCGGCTGCTGGCTTCGTCGATCAAAGTCGTGCACCTCACCGCGTACACCGCCGCGGTCGCCGAGGGCAGGCTCGATCCGCGAGAACGGATCAGGGTCGGCGACTGGGACGCCCACCACCCCTTCGTCGCCGACGGCCGCGCGCATTTCCAGGCGCTCAACTGGCTGGGTGTCCCCTGCGACGAGTACGGCATCGCGAAGGACCCCGAGCAGCGTGTCCCACTGGCGAGGCTGCCCGAAGCGATGATCTTCTTCAGTGACAACGCCGCCACGGACTACCTGCGCACCCGTCTCGGCGACCCCGCCCTCCAGCTCGCGGCGGCACGCGGTGGCTGGACGAGGCCGGACACCCGGTCGTTCGGCGGCGAGGTCCTGATGCTGATGATGACCGAATACGCGCCCCCGCCCGGCAGTCCGGTCGTGGTCCGGCGGGCGATGGGCGACGCGCTCGCACGCCGGTTCGTCCGTGATCCCGCTTTCCGCGCCGAGGCGTTCGAGCGCTGGCCGAGCATGCCCCAGACCACCGACGAGCAGTGGCCGTGGGTCAAGGGACACGGCCAAGGGTCGGCATCGGAGCTGTTCTCGCTCCACCGGAGTCTCGCACTCGGCCGGTACCACCCTGGCGGAGCGCTGGCCCGCGAGATACTCGCGCTGCCGCTCTCCGACCGAGTGCCGCCCGGAGCGAGCGAAGTGCTCTTCAAGGCCGGAAGCCTGCCGCGAACCCTCACCGTCGGGCTGTCCGTGCGCTGGCCCGGTGGCCGGGCAGGCACCGCGGCCGTGCTCCTCACCGACGTGCGCGATGAGGATCAGGCGAACGCCTTGCCGCTCATCGACGTCCTGCTCTCGGCGCTGTCCGTCCCGGAGCGGTTCGCCGCCCTGCGGCGCGCGCTCGGCTGACCGACAGTGTAGATAAACCGGTATGGACGCTGAGCTCGCCGACCGGATCGCCGCCCTCGAAGAACGGGTCGCCGCGCTCGAAGGGCAGCAGGAGACCACGCCGTCGGCCTTGCCCGGCGGCGTGGTGACCTACCACGGCGAACTGACCGAACCCGTCGAGCTGACCTGGACCATCCAGGTCCCGCCGGGCGTGGTGCTGGCGAAGGAGGACGGGCCGCGGGTGGAAGTGCTCGCGGCCCTGTCCAGCACCGCGCGGGTGGCGATCGTGCGGACCCTGGCCGAACACGGCGCGCGGACCGCGCCCGCCCTGCAGGAAGCCGCCGAACTCGGCTCCCCCGGCCAGCTCTACCACCACCTCAAGGCGTTGACCGGAGCCGGGATCGTCGAGCAGGACAAACGCGGCAGCTACCGCCTTCGCCCGGCCGCGACGATCCCGGTGCTGGTGCTGCTCACCGCCGCGTCCGACGTCGCCGGGCAACTGAAGACCTGACCGTGCGCGCCGGACGGGGATACGCCACGATCGACCCATGCGAGTTCTGATCGCGGGCGCGAGCGGACTGATCGGCACCTCCCTGACGGCGCGGCTGCGCGGTTCCGGGCACGAAGTCGTCCGCCTCGTACGCCGGGAAGAGCGGGCCGAGGACGAACGCCGCTGGGATCCCCCGGCCGGGGAGATCGCCGACGGCGCCCTCGACGGAATCGACGCCGTGGTGAACCTCGCCGGCGCGCCGCTGCTGCCGGGACGCTGGAGCGCGGCCCGCAAACAGGTACTGCTCGACAGCCGGGTCGAACCGACGGAGGTGCTCGCGGAAGCGGTCGCCGAACACGGGATCCCCGTTCTGGTCAACGCCTCCGCCGTCGGCTACTACGGCGACCCCGGACCGTCCGTTGTGGACGAATCGAGTCCGGCGGGGCGCGGTTTCCTCGCCGGGCTCTGCACCGCGTGGGAAGGCGCGACCGAGACCGCCACCACCGCGGGCGCCCGCGTCGTGCGTATCCGCACCGGGCTGGTGCTCGCCCGCAAGGGTGGACTCCTCGACGTCCTGCGGCCGCTGTTCCGCCTTGGCCTCGGCGGGAAACTCGGCGACGGCAAGCAGTACATGCCGTGGATCTCGCTCGACGACGAGGTGGGGGCGATCGTTTTCGCGCTGGAGCACGAATCGCTCTCCGGTCCGGTGAACCTCAGCGGACCGCAGCCCGCCACGAACGCCGCGTTCACGAAGGCGCTGGGCCGCGCCGTGCACCGTCCGGCGTTCTGGCAGGTCCCGGGATTCGCCATGAAGATCACGCTCGGGCAGGCTGCCGAAGAGATGGCGCTGTTCGGCCAGCGCGCCATGCCCCGGGCGCTGGAGGAGGCGGGCTACCAGTTCCGTCACCCGACCCTCGAGGACGCGCTGGCCGCCGCGACATGACTTTGCAGCGCGGCCTGTACACCCTCGCCGGTGTCCTTCTGCTGATCGGCTTCATCGTGCTCGGGGTGTTCGTCGACGGCCGCCCGCCGCCGGTGGACGTCGCACTCGCCGACGCGTTCCATGGGCAGTACGCCCGGCCGGCGGGACAGGTGGCGGGCCTGGTCACGAACGTCCTCGGCCCGGTCCTGCCCTTCGCGCTGGGCGCGGTGCTCGCGGTACTCGCCTGGCAGCGGCGGGAGCTGAGGGTGTTGTGCGTCAAACTCGCCGTCGTCCTGGTGCTGTGCCGGATGACCAGCCTGATCGCCAAACCGGTGTTCTATCGAGAGCGGCCCCGCGAATTCCCTGATCTGAGTTACCCGAGCGGGCACGTCGTCGCCGTCGCCTGTACCGGCTTCGTCGCGGTTCTGCTGTGCGCGTGGATCCGTCCGAGGTTGACGCGCCTGGCGATCGTGATCGCCGTCGCGGCGACGGTCGCGGGCGCGCTCTGCCGGGTCGTGCTGGGGGTGCACTGGCTGACCGACACCGCCGGATCGGTGCTCGCCGTCGGCGGCGTGGGCCTGATCGCGGCGACCGGGCTGGGCCTGCTGCCGCGGCCCCGGGACCCGGCGTAGTGTCGCTGGCGTGAGCTCTTCGACCACGTCATGCCGTGCCGCCACCGAGCCCGTCGACGTCCGTGAGATCGGGACGATCGAGTACACCGAAGCCTGGGAACTCCAGCGCCGATACGTGACAGCCCGTGCCGACGGCGAAGGCCCCGACACGATGCTGCTGCTGGAGCACCCGTCGGTGTACACCGCGGGCAAGCGCACCGAAGCCGCGGACCGGCCGACCGACGGCACCCCGGTGATCGACGTCGACCGCGGCGGCAAGATCACCTGGCACGGTCCCGGCCAGCTGGTCGGCTATCCGATCGTCAAACTCGCCGACCCGATCGACGTCGTGCACTACGTGCGGCGTCTCGAAGAGGCCCTGATCACCGTCTGCGACCAGCTCGGCGTGCACACCGGCCGGGTCGAGGGCCGCAGCGGCGTCTGGATCCCGGCCGACGACCGCGGCGTCGAGCGGAAGATCGCCGCGATCGGCATCCGCGTGCAGCGCGGCGTGACCATGCACGGCTTCGAGCTGAACTGCGACCCCGACCTGGGGGCCTTCGACAAGATCGTCCCGTGCGGCATCCGGGACGCCGGCGTGACGTCGCTCTCCTACGAACTCGGCCGCGAGGTCACCGTGGCGTCGGTGCTGCCGATGGCGCGCGAAGCCGTGCTCGCGGCGCTGGAGGGCGACCTTCCGGTGAGCGACGAGCGCTGGCTGCCACGCCCCCAGGCACCCGCGGCCCCGGGCGTCACCTTCGCTCTGCAGAACTGACGTCTGCGAAGATCACCAGCACGACCGCCGGAAAGGCCGGTGGGCGTACTGGGAGGAAGTCATGCGCAAGTTTTCGCGCGTTCTCGCGGCGGCCGGTATCGCGGTCGCCGCTTCGGTGAGCCTGCCCGCGGCGGCGTCGGCCACACCGCCGCCCGGCTGTACCGGCGGTCACGACGGGGCCAAGTACGCCTGGGCCAGCTGCACCGCGTATGGCGACCGCAGGTACCGGGTCACCGCGTACAACTGCAGCCCGGTCTGCGGTAACGCACTGGGCGAATGGGCCGTCCACGGGGCGGAGTCCCGCCTCACCATCTCCTGGCCGGCGAAGATCCTGGACATCGGCGTCGACATCGAGTGATCCCCGGCGCGTGAAGGCCCCCTTCCCTCGGTTGAGCCCAGGGAAGGGGGCCTTCACGCGTAAAGCTTCAGTCCAGCTGGGGAGCGACCTCGGCGGCGATCAGCTCGATCTGGTCGACGTCCGACAGATCCAGCAGCTGCAGGTACAGCCGGGTGATCCCGGTCTTCTCCCGCCAGTGCCCGATCTTCTCGGCGACCTCCGCCGGAGTGCCCGCGAGACCGTTCTCGCGCAGCTCCTCGACCTCGCGGCCGATCACCCCGGCGCGCTTCGCGACCTCGGCGTCGTTCCGGCCCACGGCGACGACGAGCGCGGCCGAGCGGATGATCTCCTTGGGGTCGCGGCCGATCTCGCGGGCGGCGTCCTCGACGCGGCCGAACTGCTCGGCGGCGAACTCCGGCCCGACGAACGGAAGGTTGAATTCGTCGGCGTACCGCGCGGCGAGCGCCGGGGTGCGCTTCTTGCCGCCACCGCCGATGATCACCGGCGGCCGAGGCCGCTGAGCGGGCTTCGGCAGACCGGGCGAGTCGACGAGCTTGTAGTGCTCACCGTCGAAGGAGAACGTCTCGCCTTCCGGCGTCTCCCACAGCCCCGTGACCACCGCGAGCTGCTCGGCGTAGCGGTCGAAGCGCTCCTTGATCGGCGGCAGGTCGAGGCCGTAGGCGGTGTGCTCGTCGTCGTACCAGCCCGAACCGAGGCCGAGTTCGACGCGGCCGCCGGACATCTGGTCCACCTGCGCGACCGAGATGGCCAGCACCGACGGGTGCCGGAAAGTGGCGGCGGTGACCAGGGTGCCCAGTCGCACGCGGCTGGTCTCCCTGGCGAGACCCGCGAGGGTGATCCACGCGTCGGTCGGCCCTGGCAGGCCCGAGGCCGAACCCATCTTGAGGTAGTGGTCGCTGCGGAAGAAGGCGTCATAGCCCGCGTCCTCGGTGGCCTTGGCCACTCGGAGCAGGTCGTCGTAACTGGCCCCCTGCTGGGGCTCGGTAAAGATCCTGAGGTCCACGACGCCACCCTAGCGACGGTGCCCTCAGCTCGCTTTCCCGTGCTCAGCGGGCGGAACGCGGCGGAATCCGACGAGCAGCCGCACCAGGACCTCCTCGACCTGGGCGCTCACCTTCTTCGGCTCCGGCGAACTCGCGATCTCGATGGCCGCGCTCGACAACGCGCCGAACAGCAGCCGCGCCGTGACGTCCACCGGGACGTCGTCGACCTCGCCGACCTCGATGAGCGACTGGATCCCGGTGCGGACCAGGCCGAAACTGCACCTCTCCTCGGCCTCGCGCCAGCGTTCCCAGCCCATCACCACCGGCGCCTCGTGGATCGCGATGCGCTGATACGCCGGGTCGAGGCAGCTCTGCAGGAATCCGCGCAGCCCGGCGAGCGCTCGTTCCCACGGCGATTCCGGGCCGTGCATGATCTTCTCGAGCCGGTCGAAGACCTGGCTCTCGACCGTGTCGAAAACGGCCTCGAACAGCGCCTGCTTCCCGCTGAAATGGTGGTAGAGCGCGCCCTTCGTCACCCGGGCCCGTTTGGCGATCTCGTCGAGAGACGTACCCGCGTATCCGCGTTTGGTGAACAGCTCCACGGCACTCTCGACGAGTGCCGACCGGGTGGACTCGGAATAGTCCAGCCGCCTAGACCTCATTGTCGCCACCTTCACAACTTTACGCCGCCGGTACCGCCCCATACCCATGGTATGTTGGCTGCTGTCAGGTCCGTACCGGGAGTATGCCGCAAACCTGCGGTATGAACCGGGTCACGGAGGGGAGCCTTCATCATGAGCTGGAACGACTTCTACCAGCGGCGCGACATCCTCGAAGCCGCAGTGCGCCGGGCGGGTCACCACCCGTCCGACCCGCTTTCGCTCGACGAAATCCCAGGAGCCATCGAGTACTTCGCGACCGAAGCCGAGCTTCTGGTCGCGCTTCAGTACAAGTGGAAACAGGTGTTCAGCGGTTACCTTCGCGCCGAAATGGCCGACCCCGACTACGCCGATCACGATCTCCCGCTCGACCGGGTCGACGCCGTCACCCGCGCCTGGAACCGCGCCACGGCCGAGCACGAGACCCTTCGCGCCGTTCTCGACGCGGCGCTCGAGCGGTGCCCCGCGCTGATCCCGTCGCACGAAGCCGAACTGCGCACCCTCGCGCTCACGGCGGGCCTCGCCGAAGGGAACGAGCCCACCGCGGAGATCACCAAGGTCGGCAGCGCGTTCGCCACCCTGCTCCGGCACGGCCGTCAGGCCAAGCCCGCCCGCCGCCGCAGCCCGATGGGCCACCTGCTCCGGTTGCTCGCGCCCAGCGCGTGACCCCCGTGGCGGCGCTCCCGCCGATGTAGTTAGGTGACCGACATGGCTGCTCACACGCGCTGGACCGAGGCCGACATCCCGGATCAGACCGGCCGGACCGTGTTCGTCACGGGGGCGAACTCGGGCCTCGGCCTGCGAACGGCCGAGGTGCTCGCGGAAAAGGGGGCCCGCGTGCTGCTCGGCTGCCGGTCCCCGGAACGTGGCGCCAAGGCGTTGGACCAGGTCCGCGCGGCCGCGACCGGAGCCGCGCCGGAACTCGTCCGGCTGGACCTCGCCGACCTCGCGTCGGTACGCGAAGCCGTCAAGAAGGTCGAAGAGCTGTCGGAGAACAAGCTCGATCTCCTGATCAACAACGCCGGCGTGATGGCGACCCCGCGCGGCCACACCAAGGACGGCTTCGAGACCCAGTTCGGCACGAACCATCTCGGGCACGCGGTGCTGACCTGGTTGCTGATGCCGTCGCTGCGCAACGGTTCGGGCGCCAGGGTGGTGACCGTGTCGAGCATCGCGGCGACCGGCGCGCGCATCGACGTCGCGGACCCGAACTTCGAACGCCGCATGTACAACCCGGGTTCGGCCTACGGCCAGTCGAAACTGTCGAACCAGGTGTTCGCGCTCGAACTCGACCGCAGGCTGCGCGCCGCGGGCGAAGGCGTCGTCAGCGTGGCGGCCCACCCCGGCTACACCTGGACCGGACTCGGTTCGGGCATGGCCCGCTCGTATCGCAACCCCGTGGTGCGCGCGCTCGTCGGCGCGGGAAACCGGATCGGCGAGGTCGTCATCGCGCAGAACGCCCGGAAGGGCACCCTCCCTCAACTGTTCGCGGCGACCGCTCCCGAGGTGTCCGGCGGCGACTACATCGGCCCGCACGGCCTCGGCGGCTTGCGCGGCGACCCGGTCAAGGTGCGCCCTCTGCCCGCCGCCCGGAGTGAATCTCTCGGCGCCGCGTTGTGGGACGTGACCACCAAGTTGACGGGTGTCACCCCCGACCCCGCGTGAGCGGCGACCACTGCTCCGGCGGGCGTAGGGTGGCGGAGTGAGTGCTGCCCCAGATGGCCGCAAGTTGTTGCGGCTCGAGGTCCGGAATTCCCAGACTCCGATCGAGAAGAAGCCGCCGTGGATCAAGACGCGGGCGCGGATGGGTCCGGAGTTCACCGAGCTGAAAGGCCTGGTGCGCCGCGAAGGCCTCCACACCGTGTGCGAGGAGGCCGGCTGTCCCAACATCTACGAATGCTGGGAAGACCGTGAAGCCACCTTCCTGATCGGTGGGGATCAGTGCACCCGCCGCTGTGACTTCTGCCAGATCGACACCGGTAAACCGGCCGAACTGGACCGGACGGAGCCGCGCAAGGTCGCCGAAAGCGTCCAGGCGATGAGCCTGCGCTACTCGACGGTGACCGGCGTCGCCCGTGACGACCTCGAAGACGGCGGCGCGTGGCTGTACGCCGAGACCGTGCGCCAGATCCACGCGCTGAACCCCGGCACCGGCGTCGAACTCCTGATCCCCGACTTCAACGCCGACCCGGATCAGCTGGCCGAGGTCTTCGGCTCGCGTCCCGAGGTACTCGCGCACAACGTCGAGACGGTGCCGCGGATCTTCAAGCGGATCCGCCCCGGTTTCCGGTACGCACGGTCCCTCGAAGTCATCACTCGCGCCCGCGAGGCCGGTCTGGTGACGAAATCGAACCTGATCCTCGGCATGGGCGAAACCCCCGACGAGGTCGCTCCCGCCCTGCGTGACCTGGTCGATGCCGGCTGCGAAATCCTCACGATCACCCAGTACCTGCGCCCCTCGCCGCGGCACCACCCGGTGGACCGCTGGGTCAAGCCCGAAGAGTTCGTCGAGCACTCGAAGGCCGCCGAGGCCATGGGCTTCGCCGGCGTCATGGCCGGGCCGCTGGTCCGGTCGTCGTACCGCGCCGGCCGTCTCTTCGCCCAGACGAAGGCCCACCGTGGTGAGGAACTGTCGGAGAACCTGGCCCACCTCGCCGCCGAAGGCCCCGCAGCACAGGAAGCCAGCTCGCTCCTGGCACGGTGACTCCGGTCACCTCTTTCCGAGGTCGCCACCCACCAGGTCACGTATCAGTAATGTGACCTGGTGGCGTTGGTAACGGATCTTTTGAATTGGCTGCAGGGACTCCCGGAACCGGGACTGGTCGCGGCGACCGGCGGACTGGTGTTCGCGGAATGCACCATCGGGCTCGGCTTCATCGCCCCCGGCGAATCGGGGCTGCTGGTCGCGGCCACGACGGCGACGTCGGTCTCGCGGTTTCTGACCCTGTGGGCGGTCGTGACGGTCTGCGCCGCACTCGGTGACTCACTCGGCTACGCGATCGGCAAGCGATTCGGGCCGCGCCTGCGTGAGACCAAGCTGATCCGCAAATACGGCCTCGACGCCTGGGACAAGGCGACCGGCGTGCTCGAACGGCGAGGCGCGTGGGCGGTGTTCTTCGCCCGGTTCCTCCCGGTCATCCGCACGCTGACCCCTGCCGCCTCCGGCACCTCGGGCCTGCCGTTCCGCAAGTTCCTGCCCGCGGCCGCGGCAGGCGCGGCGTGCTGGTCGGCCATCCACATCGGCATCGGCGCCGCCCTCGGTGAAGCCGCGAAGAAGGTCGAAGGCGTGCTCAACACCGGCGGCCTGGTCATCGTCGCCGTACTCGTCGGCGTCGCCGTGTTCTTCCTGCTGCGCTACAAGAAAAAGAAGGCGCTCGGCGGCACAGTCGAGGAAGCCATTCCGGCGAAGGTCGGCGCGGACGACTAGATTCCGGGCATGGCCGCCCTGAACCTGCCCCAGCCCATCGGTTTCGTCCTCGGTGGCGGCGGCAGTCTGGGTGCCATGCAGGTCGGGATGCTCCAGGCCCTCTCAGAGGCAGGCATCGCTCCCGACCTCGTCGTCGGCACTTCGGTGGGCTCGCTGAACGCCGCCGTCCTCGCACTCGGGGACGAGTCCGGTGACCGGCTGCACCGGATCTGGTCGCGGATGACGCGGCACGAGGCGTTCCCCGGCGGCGTGCTCAGCCAGGTGCGGACCCTGCGGCACAGCAAGACCAACCTCTTCCCGAACACCGGGCTGGCCGCGATCGTCGACGAGCACGTCGGCGAGGGCGTCCGGTTCAAAGATCTCGCGCTGCCGCTGGGTGTGGTCGCGACGGACGTCGACACCGCCGAGCCGCTGCTGATCCGTTCCGGCCCCGTCCTGGCGCCGCTGCTGGCCAGTTGCGCGATCCCGGGGATCTATCCGCCGGTGCCGTTCGAAGGCCGCATGCTCTACGACGGCGGCCTCGTCGCCAACGTGCCGATGCGCCAGGCACTCGCGATGGGCGCGAAGTCGCTCGTCGTCCTCGACTGCGCCTTCCCCGGCAAGATGCCCGGCACCCCGCAGACCTTCGCCGAGGTGATGATGTTCACCGCGATGATCAGCATGCGGAACCAGGCCGTGCTGGAGGCGCCGATCGCCGCCGCCGAGGTGTCCGTGGTGTACCTGCCGGGCCCGAAGCCGGTGCGCGTCAGCCCGTTGGACTTCAGTCACACCACCACATTGACCGCGGAAGCTTACGAAGCCGCGAAGACCTATTTGAGTGGATTGAGCGTCGATGGCCCCGGTCTTTACGGGGCGCCCGGTCTCGTCGTGGCGTGACAAGCACCACTGGATAGAACCATCCGGCATCGATCACGTCTTCTTCGTCGCGTAGTTTTGAAAGAGAACTTTCCGCTGATCGAGCGACGTAGCTGAATACATTCAAGAGAGACTCATATGTTTCCCAAGAAGACATTACTTTCGACGGCCGGAATACTCGCCGCGGTGTTGATGCTCTCCGCGTGTTCGTCTTCGGGCGACACCGGCAATTCGAATTCGACGGGCACCAGTGCCGAATCGGACGAAAGCGCGGTTTCGGTGACCATCGAGCCGGCGGGTGGCACGGACGTCAACCCGGCGATCCCGGTGGTCGTCAAGGCCGAGTACGGCAAACTGACCGACGTCACCGTCACCAACGCCGACAAGGGCAAGCAGGTGAAGGGAGAGCTGGCGAGCGACGGGCTCAGCTGGAAGACCACCGAACCGCTCGGCTACGGCAGCACCTACAAGATCGTGGCACACGCCCAGGGCAGCAACGGAAAGCCGGTCGAGCAGCAGACCAGGGTCTCCACACTGAGCCCGAAGCAACAGGCGAACCCGAACCTCATCCCGGCCCCCGCCGCGGTCACCTCGGGTGGCGTCGGCGTCGGGCAGCCGATCGTGTTCGCCTTCGGCCAGCCCGTGAAGAACAAGGCCGAGGTGGAGAAGAAGCTGTCGGTGGAGTCCACGCCGAAACAGGAGGGCTCCTGGTACTGGATCGACGACAAGAACGTCCATTACCGGCCCAAGGTCTACTGGCAGCCGGGTACGACGCTGAAAGTGTCGGCGATGATCTACGGCGTCGATTTCGGCAATGGCGTCTACGGCGCGACCGACCGCACCGAGACCTACCGGGTGCACGATTCCTGGGTCGCGAAGGCCGACGGCAACACCGAGCAGATGCAGATCTTCCACAACGGCCAGCTGACCAAATCGATGCCCATTTCCATGGGCAAGGACGCCACGCCGACGCATTTGGGCGCACACGTCATTTCGGACAAACACGAGAATTACGTGATGGACTCGTGCACTTACGGCGTCTGCCAGGGCCAGCCCGGGTACTACAAGGCGAACGAGAAGTGGTCACTGCGGATCTCGAACGACGGCGAGTTCGTCCACGAGAACCCGAACAGTGTCGGTGCGCAGGGCAGCTCGAACGTTTCGCACGGCTGTATCAACCTCAACGCCGCCAACGCCCAGTGGTTCTACCAGAACATGGGGCTCGGCGACGTCGTCGAGGTGACCAACTCCGGCGGCCCGCAACTACCGGTCTGGGACCTCTACGGCGACTGGTCGAAGTCGTGGGCGGACTGGCAGGCGGGCAGCGCGATCAAATAGGGGCATGATGGGCCGGTGACCACCACCGACCCCGATGCCGAACTGAGCAAGGCCCGCTCACTCGTGGCCGGCGCCGGCCGGGTCGTCGCACTCACCGGCGCCGGGATCTCCACGGACTCGGGAATCCCCGACTTCCGGGGCCCGCAAGGCCTGTGGACCCGCGATCCGGCCGCGGAGAAGATGTCGAACCTTCAGGCGTATCAGGACAGCAGAGAGGTCCGTGAGCGCACCTGGCAAGCGCGGCTGGTCCACCCTGGCTGGCACGCCGAGCCGAACGTCGCGCATCGCACTCTGGTGCGGCTGGAAGAGTCCGGAACGCTGACGCATATCGTCACGCAGAACATCGACCGGCTGCACCAGAAGGCGGGCTCCTCACCCGAGCGGGTGCTGGAACTGCACGGGACGATGTTCGAGTCCGTCTGCCTGTCCTGTGACGACCACCGGGACATGCGCTCGACGCTCGACCGCGTCCGGGCGGGCGAGACCGATCCGCCCTGCCTGGTGTGCGGCGGCATCCTGAAGTCGGCCACCGTGTCGTTCGGACAGCACCTGGACCAGAACCTGCTCCGAGCCGCGCGAACCGCCGTCTCCGAGAGCGACGTCCTGCTGGTGGCCGGGTCCTCGCTGAGCGTGCAGCCGGCCGCCTCGCTGGTGAGCGTCGCTTCGCGGGCCGGTGCCGACGTGGTGATCTGCAATGGCTCCGAAACGCCCTACGACTCCATGGCTTCCGCCGTCGTCCGCGGCCCGCTCGGAACAACCCTCCCCGCCCTCATCACCTGACTTCAGCTCCGACCCACGCATTTAGAGGACTAAATGCGTGGGTCTCGCTGGTGGGTTCGCTTACGTGGGCTGTGGGCCGGGTTGTCGTGAGTGTTTTGGGTCGTTCTAGCGAACCGTCTCTTAGGTACCTATTCGTGGCGTGCGGCCTTGCGTGAGGTACGTGATGGTCCCCTTCCTTGCGCCTGGCGCAAGGAAGGGGACCTTCATGTACTGGGGAAGGTGTGAAGGTCGTGTTTCCTCTCCTGAACCGAGGGAAGGGGCCTTCACACGCCGCTGTTGTGGCTGGTGGTGCTACTGAGGCTCGTGATGGCCTTCCGGGCGGGTGAAGGGAACTTTGAGGGATTCTGGGTCCCTGAAGAGTCCTTCACGGACCGGCCGCTACCGGGCTCAACCGCCGGTATTCACCTAGAACACTCTTGGTTCTAACGGCCCAAAACACTCACGACCTCGCGGGCGGCGGCCGTTACCCCTGCGCGTTTAGTCCTCTAAATGCGCAGGGGGGTGGGGATACAGAAAAGGGTCCAGGCCCCGGGAGAACGGTGAGGTTCTCGACCGGGGCCTGGACCCCTTTTTTCTAATGTTAGTCCGGCGGTGTCCTACTCTCCCAC
>NZ_JBVISU010000009.1:0-15517 GCF_055575355.1 Amycolatopsis sp. NPDC034160
TCGTGTCGCGAAAGCCACTTTCAGGACGTGTGATGTCCTGAAAGTGGCTTTCGCGACACCTACGGGACGCCACCGCCCAGTGCCGAAGCCTGACGCCCAACGTCTCACAGACCCTCCCCAACACGACACCTTCGCTTACCCCTCAATAGTCCTCTAATCGCGGTAGTTGCGTGTGCATCTACCGCAAGTAGAGGACGAAACGCGGGTCAGAGGACGAATCCGGTGGGGAAAGGGTCGTCCGGGTCGAGCAGGTAGGTGGCGTTGCCGGTGATCCAAGCGCGTCCGGAGAACTCCGGCACCACCGCGGGAACGCCACCGACGGTGGTTTCTTCGACCAGCTCCCCGGTGAACGTGGTGCCGATGAACGAGCTGTTCTCGAACGGCGTGTACAGCGGCAGTTCGCCGCGGGCGTGCAGCTGAGCCATCCGGGCCGAGGTGCCGGTGCCGCAGGGCGACCGGTCGAACCAGCCCGGATGGATCGCCATGGCGTTTCGCGAAGCGCGGGCGTCCGAGCCCGGCGCGAGGAACTGGACGTGTTTGCAGCCGCCGATCAGCGGATCTGCCGGATGTTTCGGCGGACGCTGCTCGTTGATCGCCGCCATGATGTCGAGCCCCGCCCCGAGGATCCGGTTCTTTTCCGCGCGATCGAACGGAATGCCCACTTGGGACAGTTCGAGGATCGCGTAGAAGTTCCCGCCGTAGGCGAGGTCGTAATGCACTTCCCCGAGGCTGGGTACCTCGACGACGGCGTCGCGCTCGGACAGGAAGGACGCGACGTTGCGGAGCTTGACGCGTTCCGCGCGGCCGTCCCGGACCTCGACCTCGGCGTGCACGAGCCCGGCCGGGGTGTCCAGGCGTACCACGGTCTTCGGTTCGGTCACCTCGACCATGCCGGTCTCCACCAGCACCGTCGCCACCCCGATCGTGCCGTGCCCGCACATCGGCAGGCAGCCCGACACCTCGATGTAGAGCACGCCCCAGTCGGCGTCCGGCCGGGACGGCGGCTGCAGGATCGCGCCGCTCATCGCGGAATGGCCGCGCGGCTCGTTCATCAGGAACTGCCGCAGATAGTCCAGGTGCGCCATGAAGTGCCGGCGGCGTTCGGCCATGGTGTCGCCGGGAATGAGCCCGACCCCGCCGGTCACCACCCGGGTCGGCATGCCTTCGGTATGGGAGTCGAACGCGGTGATCGACCGGATCGACCGCATCTACGCCACCCCCAGCGAGGCGAGCGCGCGGCGCATGTCGGCGGTGACCTGCGCACGGTGCTCGCCGGTCAGCGGTCCGCGCGGCGGACGGCACGGCCCGCCGTAGCGGCCGACGAGATCCATGCCGAGCTTGATCGCCTGGACGAACTCGGTGCGCGAATCCCAGCGGAACGCGGCCACCAGCGGTTCGTAGAGCGCCCTGGCCTCTTCGAGTTTTCCGGCCGTCGCCAGTTCGAACAGGCGCACCGATTCGGCGGGGAACACGTTGGGGAATCCGGCGAACCAGCCGGTCGCGCCCATCAGCAGGCTTTCCAGCACGACGTCGTCGGCGCCGCTGATCACGTCCAGCCTCGGTGCCTGCTCGCGGATCTCCAGCACCCGCCGGACGTCGCCGGAAAACTCCTTGACCGCCACCACGTTGTCGATCGCCGCGATTTCGGCCAGCAGAGCCGGGGTCAGGTCGACCTTGGTGTCGATGGGGTTGTTGTAGACCATCACCGGCAGACCGACCGACGCCATCGCCTCGAAGTGAGCGAGCACCTCGCCGCGGTTGGCGCGGTACATCGTGGGCGGCAGGCACAGCAGGCCGTCGGCGCCGTCCTCGGCCGCGACCTCGGCCCAGTGCCGCGCCTGATGCGACCCGGGACCGTGCACGCCGACGACGACGATGCCGTCTTCGCCGACGGTTTCGATCGCGGTCCGGGCGACGCGACGGCGCTCCTCGTCGGTCAGCGAGGAATATTCGCCGAGGGAGCCGTTCGGTCCGACGCCCCGGCAGCCGTTGTCGACCAGCCACCGGCAGTGCGCGGCGTAGGCGTCGTAATCCACGGCCAGCCCGGCGGGCGCCGAGACGTCCGCCCGGTATGGGAGGGCGGTCGCGACGACGACGCCACCGAGGTCGGGGCTGCTCATTCAGGATCTCCTTCGGTTCGGGCGGCGAGCTCGCCAAGCCGGATGGGCTGGGCGATCGGGCGGTGGTGGCGTTCGGCGGCACCGCACAGTTCGGCGACGCCCACGCCGCACATCCGGCCCTGGCACGGGCCGAGCCCGGCTCGGGTGCCGAGCTTCAGCGCGTGCGAGCCCGGACAGGCGGGATCACGGGTGGCACGGGTCAGTTCGCCGTACGTGGTTTCCTCGCAACGGCAGACGATCGTGTCCTCCCGCAACCAGCCACGCCAGGCCGCGCCGATCGGATGGGCCGTGGCGAGCCGTTCGGCGAAGCCCCGGGCCCGGTCACGGGCGCGGAGCAGTGCCGTCGGCGGCTTTCCGCCCGCGGCGACGCATCCGGCCACCGCGCCTTCCGCGGCGGCGGTGGCCGCCCCGCCGATGCCGGTGATCTCGCCCGCGGCGAAGACACCGTCCACTGTGGTCCGTTGCTCCCCGTCGACGCGGACGAAACCACCGTCGAGGACACAGCCCGCCGCGACGGCCAGTTCGGGCTGCGGGACGAAGCCGTGTCCGACACAGACCGCGTCGACCTCGTAAGTCCGCTCGGTGCCGGGGACGACCGACCAGTCCGCGCGGACCTTGGCGGTCACCACCTCGCGGACCTTGTCGGTGCCGCGGGCT
This sequence comes from Amycolatopsis sp. NPDC034160, assembly GCF_055575355.1. Taxonomy (NCBI): domain Bacteria; kingdom Bacillati; phylum Actinomycetota; class Actinomycetes; order Pseudonocardiales; family Pseudonocardiaceae; genus Amycolatopsis; species Amycolatopsis sp. NPDC034160. The sequence goes on from NZ_JBVISU010000009.1 coordinate 2,778, forward strand.
TCGATCACCGCCCGGCCCAGCCGGTACGGGACGCGGTGGCGGGCCAGAGTGACGGCATAGCGGGCCAGCTCACCGGCCTTGCCGGTATGGGCGGCCAGCTGCCACGGACGAGCCGACCATCCTCTTCGGACGGTGGCGAACGGATTCGCCTCCAGCACGGCGACCACCTCCGCCCCGACGCCCAGCAGCGATTCCGCGACCGGCAGCAGGAACGGTCCGGCCCCGGCGACGAGCACGCGCTCGCCGATCGCGACCCGCTCCCCCTTGGCCAGAGCCTGCGCCGCGCCCGCGGTGTATACGCCGGGCAGTTCCCAGCCGGGGAACGGCAGGGTGCGATCGTGCGCGCCGGTCGCCAGGATCAGCGCGCCCGGTTCGAGGGTCCGCCTCCGCCGACCGCTGCCGTCGGCCTCCCCTCGCAGCACGTGCAGCCGGTTCTCCACGCGATCGAACGCCCAGACCGTAGCGCCGGGCCACCATCGGCACCGAGGATGATCGAGCACTCGGCGGCGCCGGGAGAAGCCCGCATGGCCATGCTGGATCCGGTCCGGGTGCCGTGCTTCGAAGGCCTCGGGCAGCATCCGGTGGTACTGCCCGCCAGGGGTGGCCGCCTGGTCGAGCACGGTGACGCGGGCGCCGGCCCGCAGCGCGTGCTCGGCCGCCGCGAGTCCGGCGGGTCCGGCACCGACGATCACGACGTGCCCGCTCACGCGCCCTCCTCCCTGGACTGGGTGCGGATCTCGTCACCGTCGGCGGCCGGGCGGCGGCACGCGCGGACGTCGGGCACATCGTTGACCGTGAGCAGGCAGTCGAAGCAGGCGCCGATTCCGCAGAACACGCCGCGTGGCGCGCCGGACCGGGTGGTGCGCCAGGAGATCCGGCCCGCGGCGAGCAACACGCCCGCCAAGCTCTGGCCCGCGATCCCCGCCACCGGCTCCCCGTCGACGGTGATCCGGATCGGCCGGTCGGTGCGGCCGACCGGATCCCGGTCACGCGGCAGCAGCCGGCCGCTCATGCCGCCGCCCCGGCCAGTACCGCCGGACGGTCCACAGTGAACTCTTCGACGCCCATCGCGGGCTCTGCCCCGGTGAGCAGTTCCCGCAGCAACCGGGCGGTGCCGACGCTCAACCCGATACCGGCGCCTTCGTGCCCGGTGGCGTGCCACAGGTTCCCCAGCCGTGGATCCTCGCCGAGCACCGGGAGGTGATCGTCCACATAGGGCCGGAAGCCGCCGTAGGCCCGCATCACCGCGGCGTCGGCGAGCGCCGGGAACAGGCGGAGCGCCTTGACTGCGATGGCGCTCAGCACGTCGGGGCGGATGGCGTCGTCGAAGCCCACCCGGCGGCGTGACGAACCGATCAGCACGGTGCCGCCCCACGTCGACTCGACGACGGCGGAAGTCTGCAGGTCGCCCGAATCGGCGCCGACCGCGCCGACGTAATCGGCGTCGTAGACCTTGTGCCGGACGACGCCGGGCATCGGGGTGGACACCAGCACCTCGCCCCGGCGGGGACGGATCGCGATCGGGGCGCCGAGTCGCGCCGACATCTGGCCCGCCCACGGGCCCGCGGCGTTCACGACGACGTCGGCCTCGATGACCTCACCGGGCACGCGGACACCGGTGATCGACCCGTCTCGGACGACAGCTCCGACGACCTCGGTCTCGCAGCGCAGCCGGGCACCGTGACGCAACGCGGAACCCAGCAGCGCCAACGCCGCGCCGGCGGGCTGGACTTGAGCGTCCTCCGGATAGTGGAAAGCGGTGGTCACTTCGCGGGTCAGCGCGGGTTCGGCTGCAGCGAGTTCCTTGAGCGACAGCGGTTCCGCGCGCACACCAGCACTGGTCTGGGTCCCGGCGAACGCGGTGAGGGCACGAGCCCCCTCGTCGGTGGTGGCGACCACGATGCCGCCCTTGGGGTCGTACTCGATCGCCGACGCGGCGCGTGCGTCCTCGTCGGCGATCTCGGCGACCACTCGCGGCCACAGCAGCGCCGAGAGCTTCGCGAGTTCGAGTTCGGGGCCTGGCCCTTTGTCGGAGACGAGAACGTTGCCTTCGCCGTGCGACGTGGTGCCCCCGGCCGGCCGGCCGCGGTCCACGACCACGACGTCGAAGCCGGCCCGGCTCAGCTCACGGGCACACGCGGCGCCGACGATACCCGCGCCGAGGACGACCACGCGCGTTCGGTTCAACGACCCTCCAGTGTTCGATAAAGCGAACGATCGGAGGGTAGGTTCCGGCCAGGAGAGGTGTCAATACCCGGCCTGCGGTCAGCCCTTCAGCACCGGATGCGGTTTGCCGTCGAGCCGTTCATCGGCGCGGTACTGCAGCAGGAGGACCGAATGCACCGGCCCCTCCGCGGCGGTGTAGCAATGCGGCTCCCGGGCGTCGAAGGCGACGTAGTCCCCCGGGCCGACGTCGACGGTCCGGCCGGCCACCTCGACGCGCAGCGAGCCCGACTGCACGACGGTGTGCTCGACGCCGACATGCCCCTGCGACCGCTGCGGCGCGTCACCGCGCACCACCTGGTCGTACACCTCGAAGACGCCGTCACCGGTCTCGATCCGCCGCAGCGGCCGCAGATCCACACCCTCACCGCGGAGCACCTCGACGTCGGCGCCGCGCACCACGGTGAGCGCACCGCCCGCCCGATGATCGAGCAGGTCGGAGATCGCCACCTCCAGCACCCTGGACAGGCTGAACACGGTTTCGATGGTCGGATTGCCGCCACCGGACTCCAGCTGCGACAGCGTCGCCTTGCCGATACCCGAGCGACGGGACAGCTCCGACAGCGAGAGCCCCCTCGCCGTCCTGGCCGCGCGCAGGTTGACCGCCAGCATGTCCCGGATCGAGGGCGCCTCGTTCTCCACCGCTTCTCCCGCGTCGTTCGTCAAACCGTACGACCGGAGGGCGAATCGTTCGCTTTGCCGATCGAGTTCGCGGACATCATGACACGCCAGTACATGATGGTCCCCTTCCTTGCGCCTAGCGCAAGGAAGGGGACCATCACGTACTTCACGCCAGCAAGGCCGCGACGCATCGCGCCGGGTTCACGCCGCGGATGCGCGGTGTTGACGTCCTACACACGGCACGCGATGGCGTCCACGCCGTTCCGTACCTGGCGGGAACAGCGGCGGAGCGCCCAGTCCGGGGTGGGCTCGTTGACTTCTTCCGGGCGCCCGGCTGGTCCTCGTGAGGGGAAATGACGGTTCCGACCCTCGTTACCACTCACGACACCTAGCGTGAAGACCATGCTGATCGATGATCTGGTCGCCGGGTTCCCGCCGGACCGTCTTGTCCGCGACCCGGACGTCCTGCGGAGCTTCGCCCACGACGAAGCCGAGTGGGCGCCGCACGGCACACCCATCGCCGCGGTCCGTCCGCACACCGCCGAAGAGGTCCAGACGGTGGTGCGGCTCTGCCTGCGTCATCGCGTCCCGCTGGTCACTCGCGGCGCGGGCACCGGCCTCTCCGGCGGCGCGAACGCTCTCGACGGCTGCGTCGTCCTGGTCACCGACAAACTCACCGCGATCAAGGAGATCGACGAACGGGAGCGGTTCGCGGTCGTCGAACCCGGCGTGGTCAACGACGATCTCGGCGCCGCCTGTGCCGAACGCGGGCTGTGGTACCCGCCGGATCCGGCGAGCTCGCCGTGGTCGACGATCGGCGGCAACGTGGCGACCAACGCGGGCGGCGTGTGCTGCGTGAAGTACGGCGTTACCCGCGACTACGTACTCGGCCTGCAGGTGGTGACCGGCACCGGCGAACTCGTCCGGCTCGGCCGCCGCACGGCGAAGGGTGTCGCGGGGTACGACCTCGCCGGGCTCATGGTCGGTTCCGAGGGCACGCTGGGTGTGCTCACCGAGATCACCGTGCGGCTCCGGCCCGCACGAGGCGCGGAGCGGACCGTCGCCGGGTATTTCGACAACACGGTCGCGGCGGGTGAAGCCGCGGCGGCGGTGGCGGCGCGAGGGGTGGTGCCCTCGGCGCTCGAACTTGTCGACAGGCACTGTCTCGCGGCGGTGGACGCGTGGAAGAACATGGGGCTGAGCGCGGACGCGAACGTCGTGCTGCTCGGCCGCACCGACACCCCTGGCGCGCTGGGCGAGCACGAGGCCGCCGTTCTGCTCGAATGCTTCGAGAACGCCGGAGCGACCTGGGCCGCCCAGTCCTCCGACGAGACCGAGGCCAACGCGCTGTTCGCCGCCCGCCGGCTGGCCTACCCGGCGTTGGAACGACTCGGGCCGGTGCTCACCGAGGACGTCTGCGTGCCGACGCAAGCGGTGCCCGAGATGCTCGCGCGGATCGACGCCGCCGCCCGGCGGCACGACGTCGTGATCGCCAACGTCGCGCACGTCGGCGACGGGAACCTGCATCCGCTGCTGGTCACCCCGCCCGGCGACGAGAACGCGAGGAAGGCGGCGCAAGCGGCCTTCGAGGACATCATCTCCGGAGCGCTCGACCTCGGCGGCACGGTCACCGGCGAGCACGGCGTCGGTCTGTTGAAGCAAGCGGGACTCACCCGCGAGCTCGGTCCCGCCGTGCTCGAGATGCATCGCGCGGTCAAACGCGCCCTCGATCCGCACGGAATCCTCAATCCCGGCAAGGTCTTCCTGTAACCCCATCCCATCCCGCCGCGATTGTTCCGGTATCTGGGGAACGGAGACGGGAGACGATGACGCAACGGTTGTGGCTGGGTCTGGCGGTCGTCTACACAGGCACCGCCGTGGTCCAGCTCTACCTTCTCGCCAGCACCGGCGCCGTTTGGGCCGGGACACTCACCGCGGTCGGCTTCGTGGCGGCGTTCCTGTGCGCGCTCGCCGCGCGGAAGGCCCCGAAACAGGAACGGGACGGTACGAGGGAAGCCGGCTCGCCTCGGCCCTAGGCACTGTTCGGCCGAGTATGACTCGGCGAGCCGGGACGGATGACCGAAACCGGCGAAGACGGTTACCGGCTGACACCATTGGGGGAACACCTTCTCGACGCGTCGCACCCGCTGGAAACCGGGCCCTGAACTGGGAAAAGGCCCTCACCGAGTGATCATGCGCCGCCGCGAATCATGTCCTGTTCACCCTGGCCGTATTGCCACCCGCTGTGAGCGGCGTACCGTGACAGGTACGTGAGGTTGAGTCCAGCAGCCCGCGCGAACGACCCGCATGTCCGCGGCCCAAGAATTTTCGACGGGCGACGCGGTGGCGAGTTCACTTGCGCAGCCGTTGTGCAGGCTTACCCGTTGTCCGTCTCGTCCCGGCTATCCGGGAGACCCCCCATGATCGACCGACTTCCGTTTCCCCGAGGAAGCCGCGATGGCCCCGCCCTCCGGACCGTCCTCCGCGTCACCGTTCCGCAGCCTCGTCCGGCCGACGAGCACCTGATGCGGGTCCGCCGGACCCGGTGGAGTGACGACCTGCTCGTCGTCTCGGCCGGTGGCGAGATCGACCTCGCCACCGCGGGCCGACTCGAGCGCGCGCTGCAGGGCGATCTCCCCGCCGCCACGGTCCTCGACCTCACCGAAGTCACCTTCCTCGGCGTCGCGGGGCTGCGGGTCATCGAATCCTCCGCCGCCCGCGCTCGCACCGAACGCCGGGCGACCGGCGTCGTCGCCTGCACCCACCCGGTGCTGCGGCTGATGCACCTGTTCGGTGTCGACACCCACATCCCGCTGTACCGGGACCTCGCCACCGCGATCCGCGAAGTACCGAAGGCCGTGCCCGCGCGGAATCCCTGACCCGCGGCCCGCTCAGGATCCGGCGAGCGGCAGCAACGTGGAGAGTCCCGTCTTCTGCGCGAGCCGCCGGATCGTGGGCGACGGCAGGAAACTCAGGCCGACCCCCTGGCTGCCGCACCGGTGGTGGATCCGGACCAGGGTCGCCAGCCCGGTGGAATCGCAGAACTCCACGCCTTCGAGGTCGACGACGAGCCTGCCGGGAACGGGTTCCAGCGCCTCCTCGAACGTTTCTTTGAGGTCCTCGGACGTCGTCATGTCGATCTCCCCGGCTACCGAGATGACGACCTGTGTGCCGGGGGGCCTGGCGACCGTCACCGAGAAGGGCACCTCCTTGATGTCGCCGTCTCCGCTCGTCACCGTCACACTCCCTCACCATCGGAACACCGAGAGTTCCGAAGATATCCGATGACGGCCCCCACTCGCGCGGCACTCGCGCCGCGATCCGGGTGTTGCCTTAACCTTGGCGGTGGATCCGGCGGTCGTGGACCGCGGCGGACGAGGAGGAGAAGCTCCGTGATGCCGATCGACGAGCCGGTGCGCCAGAATCCCGACGAACTGGTCCGCGAGGTCGCCGCCGTCCCCGCCGAGGCCGCCGCGTTGCGGGACGTGCTGGCGAACTGGGCACTCGAACGGGGTCTTCCCCGCGAACTGGCCGAAGATCTCAAGCTCACCGCCTACGAAGCGATGACCAACGTCGTCAAGCACGCCTACCCGGACGGGACCGACGGCAACGTCATGACGATCACCGCCACGTACGTCGACGGCTCCATCGTGGTCACCGTCGCCGACGAGGGCCGCTGGCGGGACGGGCGCCGATCGGACGGCGGGCGCGGCCTGCCGATCATCCGCGCCTTCGCCCCGGAGGCCTCCGTGACGAGTACGCCCACCGGCACCAACGTCCGGCTTTCCTGGCCCTGCCCCACTGTCTGACCCGCCGACCGGCGGCGGGCTCCGCACGCCGGAAAAGTTCCGGCGAATCCGGGTCAGCTCTCGGCGTCACGGACCAGCAAGGCGATCTGAACCCGGTTCTCGACGCCGAGTTTCGCGAGCATGTTGCTGGTGTGTGCCTTCACCGTCGCGACGGTGATGTCGAGCCGCCGTGCGACGTCGGTGTTGGAGAGCCCCTCGGCGATGGCGCTCGCGGTCTCGCGCTCGCGGTCGGTGAGCGTGGCCAGCAGGTCACGCGCCTGGTCGCGGGACGCCCGTCGCGCGTCGGACGAGCGTGGTCCGGTGGCGGCGGCGATCAGCCGGGCCGTGGCGGCGGGCGAGAGCGCGGGTTCGCCGGCGGCGACCGTGCGCACGGCTTCCAGGATCCGCGGTGGCGGGGTGTCCTTGAGGACGAACCCGAGCGCGCCGACACGCAACGCGCCCAGCACCATCTCGTCGGTGTCGAACGTGGTCAGCACCAACACCTTCGGCGGATCCGGAAGACGGAGGATCTCCTCGGTCGCGCTCAGCCCGTCCCGCCCCGGCATCCGGACGTCCATCAGGACGACGTCGGGCCGCTGCTCGCTCACCACGGTGATCGCGGCGTCGCCATCGGCGGCCTCCCCGACCACGACGAGGTCCGGTTCACCGTCGACGATGAGCCGCAGCGCCATCCGCACCAGGTGTTCGTCGTCGACGAGCACGACCCGCACCCGCTCGCTGTCCATTCACTCGCTCCCTTCGCGGACCGGCCACGGCAGCCGCGCGGCGAGGACGAACCCGCCACCGGGAACCGCGTGATGGTCCAGCTCGCCGCCGGCCAGCGCGACTCGCTCGGCGAGGCCGAGCAGGCCGAATCCCGAGGCGGGTGGACCCGCGACCGCCAGCGACGCGCCGGAATCCCGGACCGTCACCCGCAGTCCGTCACCCGGTCTGCCTTCGACGGTGACCGCGACCCGGGCTCCCGGCGCGTGCTTGCCCACGTTGGTCAGCCCTTCCTGGACGATCCGGTACACGGTCCTCGCGATCGCGTCGGGCGGTGAGCCCTCGGTCGTGGCCGTCAAGGTGACCTCCAGTCCCAGCCCGCGCGCGTTCGCGACGAGGGCGGGCAGATCGGCGAACGAGGGTTGCGGTGGTTCCAGGCCCTCCGGACCCGCCCGGAGCACGCCGAGGACGTCGCGCAGTTCCTCGAGCGCCTGATGAGAGCCGTCGGCGATCCCGCGGGCCAGCTCCGCGACCTGTTCGGCCGGCAGGTCGGTGCGATGCCCCAATACCCCGGCCTGCATGGCGACCAGCGAGACCCGGTGCGCGAGGACGTCGTGCATCTCGCGCGCGATCCGGTGCCGCTCCAAAATCCGTGCCTCGGCCGACCGCGCGGCCTGCTCGCGTTCCGCGCTCTCGGCCCGTGCCCGCAGGGAACGCAGTTCCTCCCGGCGTGCCCCGACGGCGGCACCCACGGCCACCGCGATGCCCACGGCCAGGATGGAGACACCGAGCATGAGCCACAGCGGGGCCGGCGCGTCACGGCTGGGATAGAGCCCGAACGTCGGCATCGCGGTGACCACGCAGAGCACCGCCGCGACCGACGTTTCCACCGGTCGCCGCCGGGTGGCCAGCGAGCCGAGGGCGTACATCGCGGCGCCACCGGCCGCCACCGAAACCGTCGCGAGGAGGATGACCGCCATCGCGACCACCACCGGGAACCGGCGGCGCCACAGCAGCACGACCAGGCAGACGAGGGCCACCAGCGGATCACCGGTGCTCAGCCACTGGATTTTCGGGCCCGCCGAACCCGGCGGGAGTTGCGCCGCGGTGAGGATCCAGATCACCACCCCCAGCGCGGCCGCCATCAGCAGGCGCCAGGCCTGCTGCCACGGGCGCAGGGGCGGCTGGGCGTCGGTGATCACCGGCCCATCATGGTCGACCCGCGCGCGGCGACGCAGCCGGACACCGGACGATTCCGGCCCCGACCTCGGTCGCGACCGGGGTCGACTTTGGTCGGACACCAGGCGCGACGCGATGCCGATGCGGTCGTCGTCCGTCCCGCGTGATGCTGAGCCCTGACCGCGAAACAGGAGGTAGGGAGCATGACCAAGGGCGGCTATCTGGGCCTGCAAGTGCTCGGGATGGTGGCGATCGCCGTCTTCGCGCAGGCCGCCATCCGCAGTCTCTTCGACCATTCCGCCACCCAGTTGTGGGGAACGTTCGACTGGGTACCCGGTGACTGGGGCGGCAGGTTGATCGTCTTCCTGCTGCTCGCCGCCGCCGGAGTGGTGCTGGCCGGCTGGGCGCACGATCGCGGCAAGCAAGTGTCCCGCTGAAGGAACGCCGGTCCGCTAGGATCCGCAGCCGGGCGTTTTCCGTCTACTTCGGACGGAGGACGCGGGATTGGTCGATCGCGGGAGAGTGCATGGCGGACGGAGTTGGCTTGCTTTCGGGGTGGTCGGCCGAACCCACCGAAGTGACCAGCTACGTAGGCCGTGACGCCGAGACCGGCGAGGCGCGGCGCCTGCTGGAGACGGCGTCGCTGGTCACCTTGACCGGCCCGGGCGGCGTGGGGAAGACGCGGCTCGCGTGGCGGATCGCGACGGCGCATCGGGAGGCGACCGCCGACGAAGTCGCGTTCGTGTCGCTGGCCGAACTGCGCGAACCCGCGTTGCTGGTACCGACCGTGGCCAATGTGCTCGGCTTCGGCGACCGTTCGGCGAAGCCGGCCATCGACGTCGTCGTCGAAGCGCTGCGGGAGAGCCGGTTACTGCTGGTGCTGGACAACTGCGAGCACCTGGTCGAGAGCTGTGCCCGGTTCGCCGACACCGTGGTGCGGGAGTGCCCGCAGGTGTCCGTGCTGGCCACGAGCAGGCAATCCCTCGGCGTGGCGGGCGAACGGGTCCTGCCGGTGCCGCCGCTGGCGGTACCGGAACAGGGCGACTCCTTCGAACGCGCGGTGAACTACGAGTCCGTGCGGCTGTTCGTGGACCGCGCGACCGCAGTGGCGCCGTCGTTCCGGCTCACCGAATCCGACACCGAACCGCTGATCCGGCTGTGCCGCCGGCTCGACGGACTGCCGCTGGCCATCGAACTGGCCGCCGTCCGCGCGCGGGTGCTGTCCCTGCGCCAGCTGGCCGACCGGCTCGACCGGCAGTTCTCCGTGCTCACGAAGGACCGTCGCGGCCGCCCGGAACGGCACGAGACGATGCGGGCGCTGATCGACTGGAGCCATGAGCTGTGCACCGGTCCGGAACGGCTGCTGTGGGCACGCGCGTCGGTGTTCTCCGGCAGTTTCGACCTCGACGCCGCCGAGGAGGTCTGTTCCGGCGGCGATCTGCCGCGCGAGCAAGTCCTCGAGGTCGTCGACGGGCTGCTCGACAAGTCCATCCTGCTGCGCGAGGAGTACCCGGGCGGCGTGCGGTACCGCATGCTGGAATCGGTCCGCGAGTACGGCGCCGACAGGCTGAGCGAAACCGGTGGGACGACGGAGTTCCGGAAACGGCACCGGGACTGGTTCGCCGAACTCTCCGCCCGGTACGCCGCGGAATGGCTGAAGACCGATCAGCTGGCCTGGATCGCGCGGTTGCGGCGCGAGCACGCGAACCTCCGCGTCGCACTCGACTTCTGCGCCGGCGCTCCCGAAGACGCGGTCGCCGGGCTGCGGATGTTGCGCGACGTCAAGGAGTTCTGGATCGTCCGCGGGCTGAACACCGAAGGCCGGATGTGGGTACGCCGGCTCGACGAGACCGCCGCGCCGGGTGTCCCGGAGCGGGCGCACGGGCTGTGGCTGTCCGGTTTCCTGGCCTTGGTGCAAGGAGACCTGCCCGCTCATCGGTCCATGATGGACAGGGCGGCCGCGGAAGCCGAGGCGAGCGGCGACGAACTCGCCGCCGCGTACGTCCTGCACGTCCGCGCTTATGCCGCGCTGATCGGCAACGACATGGCCGAGGCGGCGCGCCTGTTCGGCGGGGCCATCGATCTCTTCCGCACCCACGGCGACGAAGGCGCGGAGATCTGGGCGAGCTACAACTATGGGCTGGCCATCTGGCTGGACGGCGACATCGACCGCGGCCGGGCGGTGCTCATCGAATCCGTGGAGCGCTGCGAACGACGGGGCGAGGTCTTCTGGCGGGGCTGGGCGCTGTGGTCGCGCGCCGCCGCCGAGTACCTCCACGGCGATTTCGCGGTGGCCGGCCGCTGCTGCGAGCAGATACTGCGGCTGCACGCCCGCGTCGACGACCGCGTCGTCGTCGGGTTCACCCTCACCGTCATGGCGGGCTGCGCGGCCCGCACCGGACGGCCCAACCGGGCCGCGATCCTGCAGGGCGCCGCGATGAACGTCTGGCGCACGGTCGGCGCGTGGCCGACCCGGTACGAGGCGTTCACCGAGCCGCTGCAGGCCGACGTCGATGTCGTGACGACGGCGCTCGGCTGGGAGGTCGCGGTCGAGGAGTTCACCGACGGCTCCGCGATGTCGACCGGCGACGCCATCGCGTACGCACTCGGCGAGCGGTCCCCCGAGCCGCGGAAACAGGCCGCGCGGGTACTCACCAAACGCGAGACCGAGATCGCGCACGTGATCGCCGAGGGGCTGACCAACCAGGAGATCGCCGACCGGCTCGGCATCGCCAGGCGCACCGTGGACACGCATATCGACCACATCCTCACCAAGCTCGACTACTCCAACCGGGTGCAGGTCGCCACCTGGGTGACCCGCACCGCGGAGCAGGCCTGACGGTCACGCCGCCCTGATCGGGGTGAGGGGCTTCGCCGGCTCGGGTGCGGGCGTGAGCAGCTCCGCGCGCAAGGCGATCCGCAGGTCGAGCCGCTCACGCGGGTCGTCGAGGCGGTCGCCGAACAACACGCGGAGACGGCGCAGACGGTTGCGGACCGTCTGCGGGTGCACGCCGAGGTTGTTCGCGATCTCGGGGGCACCGCCACGGGCGGCGAGCATCGCCTCGAGGGTCTCGGCGAGCTTGGTGCGCTCGTTCGGCGGCAGCTGCGCGATCGGCGCCAGGCTGCGGGTGACGAGCGCGGTCGTGAGTACCTCGTCGGCGAACAGCCAATGCGTGGTGAGGTGGTCCGACCAGTGCACGAGCGGACCGTCCTCGATCACCTCACGCCGGACCAGCTCCAGCGTCCGGCGGGCCCACCGCAGGGAAACCGCGGCTTCGGCGGGCGCCACCGCGGGCCCGACAGCCGCCCGTGTCCCCGCCGGTACGCCGCCGATCTCGACGTCGTCGGGCACGAGGAGGTGCGGATACTCGCCGGTGAGGTCGGCCAGCACCTCCGGGCCGAACGAGGCGCGGATCGCGCCGGGCTCCGCGGCGATGGCGACCACGCGGGCGGGCGGCACCCAGCCCGCCTGTGCCGCGAGTCCCGCCCACTTCGCGGGCGGGCGGCCGCTCAAGATCTCCTTCAGCAGGTCACGGCGCAACTCGGCCACCGAAGGCGTGTGCGCGGCGCGGTAAGCGGCGGTGGAGAGCCGGGTCAGGACGTCGGAGCAGCGGAGCAGCGCCTCGACTCCGGTGTCCATCAAGCCCGGTCCGGCCCCTGGCCGTCGCGACAACGAGGCGAGCACGGGCAGCGCGCTCCGGCCCGCCGCGTGGTAGGCCCGGGAGAGCCTGTCGAGCCCCTTACCGGCGGCGTACTCGGCGACACCCACTTCCCGGAAGGCGTCCGCCCCGGCGGCGATACCGAGCGCGGACGCCATGCCGTCGTGCTCCAGGACCGACGCGACGAACTCCGTGGCACGCGCGCCGAACAGGGGCGCGTGCTCGGGCAGGGCATGCCGGACGCCGTCGACGACGGCACGGGCGAGCACGAGGGCGGCGGAACGGGCTGGAGCAAGGGACACGGTCATCGTCGACCTCCGGAGCAGCGGGAATCGTCGGGGCGCCGAGTCTGCTACTCCGGGGTAACGGGCACATCGGGTGAATTACGTAGTCGGGCCTTTCCGCGGTGTGGATCACCCATTCGTGGAGGTCCGGTGGGTGGTCGGTACAGGTGGTCGTGAGTGGCGATTCGGGTTGGAACCCGAACCGCCACTCCCGACCCACGCGACCCACAACCGGCCCGCGCTGGTCAGCGGCCGAGCCTCGG
>NZ_JBVISU010000009.1:15527-115292 GCF_055575355.1 Amycolatopsis sp. NPDC034160
CACCGTGGATTGGACGAGAGGCCGTCGTCGTGGGCCCGTCGGTCCAGGTGGTCGTGAGTGGCGGTTCGGGTCAGAACCCGAATCGCCACTCACGACCGACCCGACCCACGCCTCACCCGTCATTACCACTCACGAGCCAGGAGGCACTCGCGGCGGGTGGCGGCCTACTCGCACACGGCTCCGTGCGCGGCGCTCCGGACGACTTTCGCGTACTTGCCGAGCACTCCGCGCGTGTACGTCGGTGCCTTGGGGGTCCAGCCCTCCCGGCGCGCCTCGATGTCGTCGATCTCGACTTCGAGCGTCCGGTTCGCGACGTCCAGCGTGATCGGGTCCCCGTCTCGCACGAACGCGATCGGCCCGGCGTCGACCGCTTCCGGCGCGATGTGCCCGACGCAGAGGCCGGTCGTGCCGCCGCTGAACCGGCCGTCGGTGATGAGCAGGACGTCCTTCCCGAGTCCGGCGCCCTTGATCGCGCCGGTGATGGCGAGCATCTCCCGCATCCCCGGCCCGCCCTTGGGCCCTTCGTAGCGGATGACGACGACGTCCCCGGCGACGATCCGGCCCTCGGCGAGCGCGTCGAGCGCGGCCCGTTCGCCGTCGAAGACCCGCGCGGTCCCGGTGAACGTCGATTCGTCGAAGCCCGCCGACTTCACGACCGCGCCTTCCGGCGCGAGCGATCCCTTGAGGATGGTCAGCCCGCCGGTCTTGTGGATCGGCCGGTCGAGCGGGCGGATGATCTCCCCGTCGAGACCGGCGGGCGCGATGCCTTCGAGATTCTCGGCCATCGTCTTGCCGGTCACGGTCAGTACGTCGCCGTGCATGAGCCCGGCGTCGAGCAGCGCCTTCATCACCACGGGGATGCCGCCGACCTTGTCGACGTCGTTCATCACGTACTTGCCGAACGGCTTCAGATCGCCCAGGTGCGGGACCTTGTCGCCGATGCGGTTGAAATCCTCGATGCGCAGGTCGACCTCGGCCTCACGCGCGATCGCGAGCAGGTGGAGGACGGCGTTGGTCGAGCCGCCCAGCGCCATCACGACGGCGATGGCGTTCTCGAACGCCTCCATGGTCATGATCTGCCGCGCGGTGATGCCCTGGCGGAGCATGCCGACGACGGCCTCCCCCGACCGGTGGGCGAACCCGTCACGGCGCCGGTCGACGGCGGGCGGGGCGGCCGAACCGGGCAGCGACATGCCGAGTGCCTCGGCCACCGACGCCATCGTGTTGGCGGTGTACATCCCGCCGCAGGCGCCCTCGCCGGGGCAGATCGCGCGCTCGATCCTGTCCACTTCGGCACGGGTGATCTTGCCTGCCAGACAGGCGCCGACGGCCTCGAAGGCGTCGATGATCGTGACGTCCTTGCCGTCGACCTGACCGGGCATGATCGAACCGGCGTACAGGAAGACGGAGGCGAGGTCGAGCCGGGCCGCGGCCATCAGCATGCCCGGCAGCGATTTGTCACAGCCCGCGAGGAGCACGGAGCCGTCCAGCCGCTCGGCCATCATCACCGTCTCGACCGAGTCCGCGATGACCTCCCGCGACACCAGCGAGAAGTGCATGCCTTCGTGCCCCATGGAAATTCCGTCGGACACCGAGATCGTGCCGAACTCGAGCGGGTAACCGCCGCCCGCGTGCACGCCGTTCTTGACCGCCTTGGCCAGCCTGTCCAGCGACAGGTTGCACGGGGTGATCTCGTTCCACGACGACGCCACGCCGATCTGCGGTTTGGCGAAGTCGTCGTCGCCCATGCCGACCGCGCGAAGCATGCCGCGGGCGGCGGCACGCTCCAGGCCGTCGGTCACGTCGCGGGAACGAGGCTTCAGATCCGGCTGGTCCTGCGGCATCGGGATACCTTTCCTTCGTGGTGGACACCGGGCACGCTGCCAACGGAGGCCGCCCGGCGCAACTCACCGCTCCGCGTTCGGTCCACGGCGCAGCGCGACCCGCGTGATCGCGTGGTGGTCGACGCCGAGCACTTCGACCGTCCAGCCGGAGACCACCACCCGGTCACCCGGTTTCTCGGGGATCCGGCCGAGGAGCACGAGGATCAGTCCCGCGATCGTCGCGTACTCCCCCGGCGGCGCGTCCGGCAGTTCGACACCGATGTCGACGAGGTCGTGCACCGGGAAGGTACCCGGCAGCACCAGGGAACCGTCCTGGCCGTCCCGGACGGCCAGGACGTCCCGGTCGGTCTCGTCGTAGATCTCCCCGACGATCTCCTCCAGCAGGTCCTCCAGCGTGACCATTCCCGCGACCGCGCCGTGTTCGTCGACGACCAGCGCCATCTGCTCCCGCTCGGCCTTGAAACCACGCAGCGCGTCGGAGACCCGCAGCGAATCGGGGAACACCACCGCCGGCCTGACCACGTCGGCGAGTTCTTCGCGGTCGTCGAGCAGATCGCGCAGGTGCACCACGCCGACGACGTCGTCCAGATGCCCGCCGCGGGCCACCGGCGCCCGGGAATGGCCGGAATCGGCCAACTGCCTTCGCGCCGACTCGAGGTCCTGCTCCACCGCGAGCGTCAGGACCGCCCGCCGAGGGACGAGCACTTCCCGAAGCCGTCGCTCGTGGATCTCCAAGGCGCCGTTCATGATCATGCGCTGCTCGGCGTTCAGCCCGCGTTGCGCCGACACCAGTTCCCGGAGCTCCTCGGGCGACATCTGATCCGGATCGGCTTCCGCCCGTCCGCCCAGCATCCGCACGACGAAGTTCGTCGACACGCTCAGCGCCCACACCGCGGGCCGGGAGATCGCCGACAACAAGGTCAGCGGACGCGCCACCAGCAACGCCCATCGCAGCGCGTTCTGCATGGCCAGCCGCTTGGGCGCCAGCTCGCCGAGCACCAGGGTCAGGAAGGTGAGCACCATCGTCACCAGCGCGATGGCCACAGCCGGCGCGGCGTTGCCGAGGAAACCCAAGAGTGGCACCACGGGCTCGGCGAGGGACACCGCCGCCGTCGCCGAGGCGAGGAACCCGGCGAGCGTGATCCCGATCTGGATCGTCGCGAGAAAGCGGTTCGGGTCGCGCGCCAGCCGCACCAGCGTCCGGGCGGCGGCGCGGCCGTCCCGTTCCAAGGCCCGCAACTGCCCCTCGCGCAACGAGATCAGCGCCATCTCGCTGCCCGCGAACACCGCGTTGAGCACCACCAGCACCGCGACCAGCGCGATGTCGAACCCGTAGCCGCCCACAAGCACTCCCCGGCCCGCCGGAAGTGCAGAACATTACCGAGGGGCGAGCCCGTCCGCAGATATCCGGACGGGTCGATACTGACACGTCGTTCCGCTACCGTCGAAGGACCTGCACGGACGGAGTCCTGATGTTCGCACTCAAGACCGCTCCCGCCCGGACCTTCCTGCGCCGGGCGGAGGAGATCGCCAAACCGGTCACCCGCTGGAGCCTCGGCCACGCGATCCCCCGGGTGGCCCTGCGGGCCGCGGCTCGCCGGGGTGATCTCCAGGGCAGATTGTCCGTCGAAGCGAGCGGCGGGGCCGATCTGACCGGGCTGTTCGACGAGATCCGCTCGCACGGTGCCATCGCCACCACCCGGGTCGGGCATGTGACCACCCGGCACGCGGCGTGCAAGGAGATCCTGACCAGCGACGCGTTCAAGACGGTGCGTTTCGTTCCGGACAACCCGCTGCTCAACCGGCTCGTTACCTGGTCGGCGTCCGGGCTGATCCATCCGATCGAACCGCCGTCGCTGCTCGCCAGCGAACCGCCGGACCACACGCGTTACCGGAAACTGGTCACGCGCGTCTTCACCGCTCGCGCGGTCGAGCAACTGCGGGAGCGCACGCAGGCGATCACCGACGAACTGCTCGACGGCCTCGACCCGAAGGACCCCGCCGACCTCGTCGAGTCCTATTGCGGGCTCCTGCCGGTCACCGTCATCAGCCAGATCCTCGGTGTTCCGCTGGAAGAACGGGACAAGGTCCTCGCGCTGGGCGGGGCCGCGGCCCCCAGCCTCGATCTCGGACTGCCGTGGCGGACCTTCCGGACCGTGGAGTCGACACTGGCCGAGTTCGACTCCTGGCTCACGGAACATCTGGAGAAACTGCGGGCGAATCCCGGGGACAACCTGCTCAGCAAACTGATCGCCGCCCGCGAGGACGGCGTCGGCCTGACCGAGCGGGAACTCAAGGCCACCGCGGGACTGGTGCTGGCGGCCGGTTTCGAAACGACCGTCAACCTCCTCGGCAACGGCATCGCCTTGCTCACCCGGCATCCGGACCAGCTCCGGAAACTGCGGGAGGACCCGGGATTGTGGAGCAACGCCGTCGACGAGGTCCTCCGCTACGACCCGCCCGTCCTGCTCACCGGACGGTTGTGCGCGCGCGACACCGAGATCGGCGGAGCGCCCGTCGAGCGAGGGGCGATCGTCAGCACGGTCCTCGCGGGCGCGAATCGGGACCCGGAGATCTTCGACGACCCGTCCGCTTTCGACGTCACCCGGGCGAACGCGCGGGACCACGTGTCCTTCGGCGCCGGGCGGCACTACTGCCTCGGCGCGTCGCTGGCGAGGATGGAAGGGGAGATCGGTTTGCGGTCGATCTTCGAGCGGTTCCCGGATTTGCGGCTGCTGGACGGCGCGCGGCGGCGGCAGACCCGGATCTTGCGCGGTTTCGAAACACTGCCCGCCGCGCTCTCGTGAGTGGTAACGACGGTTAGAACCGTCATTACCACTCACGAGACCGACGCCTCCCCGCTCGACCCGAACCGGCATTTTTACCGCACCGGTCACGAGGACCGGTCACTACTGTCGCGCCGGTGACGACGACTCCGGCCCGCCAAGGGGTGGAAGCCCCGGAGTTGCCCGCCCTCACCGGCTTCGGGTGCCTGATGGGCTTCTTCATGACCGTGATGGCTCTCATCGGGCCCGCTTTGCTCTGGCTCAGCACCCGGTTCGATCCTGCCGACGACGACCGGCTGGTCGTCGTCGCCATGGGCGCCGTGTTCACGATCGGCGGGCTGGCCACGGTAGCCGCGCACCTGCGGCAGAACGCCAGGGCCCGCGAAGTCCACCGCGCGCTCGACCGGGCCGGGGTCCGCGCGACCGCCGAAGTCGTTTCCAGGAAACGGATCTGGGTCGGTGAAGTGAGCACTCCCGCCGACGACGTCGACTTCGTCGTCACCGGCCCCGGCGTGACGCCGTTCAGTGCCCGGCTGCTGACCGAGGACGTCGGCCGCTACGAAACGGGCACGGTGGTAGCCGTCGACGTGGACCCGAGGACCCTCCTGTTCCGCCTCGCCGACTGACCTTCTCGCGGTCATTGCCCGGCAGCATCGTATCGCTTATCGTATATGAAATTCACCCCCCGATGCTGCGAGGTGACGTCTTGACCACCGCCACCGCCGACCCGACCACCACCACGGTCGCGCGAGATTTCACCGATTTCCGCACGGTGGTGTCGCAATCCTTCGTGCCGTTGCACGTGACGAGCGAGCACCGCGACCACTTCCGCGGCCGCATCCGCTCGTGTGGTGCCGACGAGGTACAGCTGACCGAGGTGACCGCCTCGGCACACGTGGTCGAGCGCACGCCCGAGCTCATCGCCAGGGCGGACAGGCACTACTACAAGCTCAGCCTGATCCTGTCCGGGACCGGGCTGCTGGTGCAGGACAACCGCGAGGCGATGCTGCGCCCCGGTGACGTGGCGTTGTACGACACGAACCGGCCGTACACGCTGGCGTTCGAGGAGGACTTCCGCACGCTCGTGGTGATGTTCCCGCAGCGGCTCATCGATCTCCCCCGTGACCTGGTCGGTCAGCTGACCGCGGTCCCGATGTCGGGCAAACGCGGGATGGGCAACGTGGTGGTGCCGTTCCTCGCGCAGCTCGGCAGCAACCTCGACCAGCTCGGCGGGCCGGCGGGTGTCCGGCTCGCGCACACCGCGGTCGACCTGCTCGCCACCCTGTTCGCCAGCGAACTCGACCTCGCCCGCGCCACCGCCGGACCGCATCACGAACTGATGCGCCGCGTCCTCGCCTACATCGACGCGAACCTGTCCTCCACCGACCTCGGCCCGGCGCAGATCGCGGCGGAGCACTACATCTCCACCCGGCATCTGCACGGTCTCTTCCACGAACAGGGCACGACCGTCTCGAGCTGGATCCGCACCCGGCGCCTCGAACACTGCCGTCGCGAACTGCTCGACCCGGTGCACGCTTCACGGCCCGTCGCCGCCATCGCGGCGAAGTGGGGTTTCGTCGACGCGCCGCACTTCAGCCGGGTCTTCAAGACGGAATTCGGCCGCTCGCCGAGCGAACTGCGCCGTGGCTTGACCGTGAGCGATCGGTTGTTGCCGCCCAGCGCGTGAGCGCTGGCCCTCCCCCGGCGGTCGCCCCGACGATGACCGCATGTCCGAAGCACCCGAGGAACAGTGGCGCACCTATGACGAGTTCGCCGCCGGAATAGCCACCTACCGCCTGCCGAACGCGGACCTGTCGGGTCGCGAGCTCACCGTCACCCTCGACGACGGGACGACGCTCGCGTTGCGGTTCGAGGACGCGGAAACCGTCACCTGCAACGGTATCGAGGACCCGTACGACGCGGTCGCCGTCCGGGAAGACGTCTTCTTCGTCAATCTCCCACACACCAGCGTGGAAGGTGAAGCGCTCACCGTCGTGTTCTCCACGACGACACATCGTGCGCTGGCCGTGCGCTCGGTGATCGGCGCCGAGGACGTCGAAGGCGTTCCCTGTGTCTCGCAGACGTTCTGGTCCGGCACCACCGGCGCGGGCACGCCGACCGGCGAGGTGCCGGGGCCGTCGCGCGACCTGATCGGCAAGCGCAACGTCTACCGCTACAGCCCGGAACACCTCTACGAGCACGTGTACGTGTCCTCCCAGCGCTATGCCTGGCAGTGCCTCGAAGGCGTGCAGCGCGGCCACGGGGACATGGACCTGTCGACGGTGTGGAAGTTCCAGGACGGTCTCTACCTGTTCTGCTTCCGTGAATTCCGCATCGCCGTGGCCAGTGTGTGGCTGCACGACCTCGGTTACGCGTTGAAGACCACCGGCGTCTTCCTCGGCCTGACCGGGGACGGCCGGTCGGAGCACTCCCGCGCGGGCGGGCACATCTACCCACTCGGCGCCGTCGCCTACCCCGACGCGCAACCAGTCTGAAGGAGCTTCAAGTGTCCAATCTAGACACCATCGCCGCGCACTACGCCGCGAGCGACCGGGGCGACCTGGCGGGCATGCTGGCCCCGCTCGGTCCCGGCACCACCTGGACGGAGGCGGCCGGTTTCCCTTACGCCGGAACCTACACCGGCCCGGAGGAGGTCCGGGACAACGTTTTCGGCGCCATCGCGAAGGACTGGGAGGGCTACACCTTCACCCTCGGCGACCTGCTCGACGCCGGTGACACGGTGATCGGCATCGGCACCTACCAGGGCGAACACCGCCAGACCGGCCGCTCGTTCACCGCGCGCGTCGCACACGTGTGGAAGTTCGACGGCGGCAAGGTCACTTCGTTCGAGCAGATCGTCGACTCCGTGCCCGTGGTGAACGCCATGGAGAACCGGTGAAACCCGCGCGGGGTCTGGTGGCCCTCGCCGCCGCCGTCCTGCTCGGCACGGCGGGCTGCGCCGGAGCCGAAAGCGGTTCGACCAGCCCGATCGTGGTCGGCTCGGTCAACGCGCTCAGCGGCGCGGCCACCTTCCCCGAGGCCTCCCAGGCGGCCAAGGCGGTCTTCGACGCGGCCAACGCGAGCGGCGGTGTCAACGGCAGACAGATCCAGTACAAGGCCCTCGACGACAAGGGCGATCCGGCAGCCGCGGCGGCCGCGGCCCGCGAGGTCGTCGGCCGCGACGAGGCCGTGGCGCTGGTCGGCTCGTCCAGCCTCATCGAGTGCGAGATCAACAACAAGTACTACGAGCAGCAGAAGATCCTGTCCATGCAGGGCATCGGGGTGGACCCGGCGTGCTTCACCAGTCCCAATATCGCCCCGGTCAACGTCGGGCCGTACCACGACATGACGCTGACGCTGCTCTACGGCTCGGAAACGCTGAAGCTGAACGACATCTGCGCGTTGCTGGAGATCGCGGGCAACACGCTGCCGTCGTATCAGGCGGCCATCGACGAGTGGTCGGCCATCACCGGCAAGAAGCTCAAGTACCTCGACGCGACCGTGCCCTACGGCGGTTCCGACTACACCTCCTACATCGTCAAGGCCCGCAACGCCGGCTGCAAGGCGATCACGGTGAACCCGGTGGAGCCGGATTCGATCGGGCAGCTCAAGGCCGCCGCCGCGCAGGGGTGGAACGACGTCACGTGGTTGCTGCTGACCAGCGTCTACAGCGAGAACTACGCCAAGGCCATCACCAACGCCGGTGCCGGGGTGTACGTGCCCGCCGAGTTCTACCCGTTCACCGACGCGACCAGCTCACAGAACAAGGACTGGCGTGAGCTAATGACGAAGAACGGCATCCCGCTGACGTCGTTCAGCCAGGGCGGCTACCTGGCGGCGAAGTACTTCCTCGACGTGATCCGCGGGATCACCGGTGACATCACCCGCGAGTCGGTGACCAAGGCACTGCGCGAAATGAAGCCGATCAGCGATCCCATGGTCGGCACGCCGTACGTCTTCGGGCCCGGCAAAGCCCACCACGACAACACCTCGGGCTGGCCGATCAAGCTCGCCTCGGGCACCAACAAATGGGAGCTCGTGGCGAACGACTGGCTGGGGGTTCCCAGAAATCAATGGGATGCGGGTGAACTGGCGGTTCGTGTGGGTCGGGGGTGGCGATTCGGGTTCTAACCCGAATCGCCACTCACGACCACCCGGACCGGACGGCCACTTGCCCTATCCCCCTTTCCCTTTCTCCCCTCCCCCCACACTGGAGGATTCGATGCTGCAGGGAGCGCTGGCAGGCCTCGCCGCCGGCGGACTGTACGCGGTACTGGCGGTGTGCCTGACACTCATGTCGCGTTTGGTGCGGGTGGTCAACTTCGCCCAGTCGGCCACCGGGATGTTCGGTTGTTACGTGGCGGTGTTCCTGTCCGTCGACTGGGGAGTGCCGACCTGGCTCGCCACGGTGGCGGGGATCCTGCTCGGCGGGCTGCTCAGCGCGCTGCTCGGCTGGATCGTGTCCACCTGGCTCGCCGAGGCCGACACCGGCACCCGCTCGGCGGTCACCGTGGCGGTACTGCTCTTGCTGATCTCGGCGTCGTTCATCCTGTTCGGCAACAAACCACAGCCGTTCCACCCGATCCTCGACGGTCCGGCGGTCACCGTCGGCGGGGTGGTGATCAGTCAGGTCACCGTGGTCACGGTCGCGCTGGCGGTGCTGGTGGCGGTGGCCAGCCGGATCGTGCTGGGCCGGACATCGGCGGGAGTCCAGCTCCGGGCCCTTTCGGAACGGCCGACGACGGCCGAACTGCTGGGCATCCCGGCGAAACGGCTCAGCATCGCGGTCTGGGCCGTCACCGGCGTGGTCAGCACGCTGGTCATCTCGATCGTCGCGCCGTCGCAGTCGAACGACGCGACGTCGCTGGCGATGCTGGTGGTCCCGGCCGCCGCCGCGGCCCTGCTCGGCGGGTTTCGCCGTCTCGACCTCGCGGTCGCCGGCGGACTGGGCCTCGGCCTGATCCAGGGCGCGGCCGCACAGGTCGACGGCCTTTCGGTGGTGCGGTATTTCCTGCCGTTCGCGGTGATCGTCGCGCTGCTGCTGTGGTCGCAGCGCAAGGAGGTGTGGGATGCGGCTCGCTGAACGAGGGCTTCCGTTCGTCATCGCGCTGGCGGCGATCGCGGCCGGATACGGCCTGAGCGCCGGGCTCGACGGGTACTTCGTCTACCTGGGCATGAGTGCCGTGGTCGCCGGGATCTCGTTGCTCGGGCTGGGTGTGGTCACCGGCAGCGCGGGCATGATCTCCCTGTGCCAGCTGACCTTCGGCGCTGTCGGCGCTTGGACGGTGTCCGCGCTGAACGAGGCACAGGCACCCGGCGGGTTCCTCACCTGGCTGCTGCTCGGCGGTCTCGCCGCCGGAGTGGTGGGGGTGCTCGTCGGTCTCCCGGCGTTGCGGCTGCGCGGGATCAACCTCGCCGTCGTCACGCTGGGGCTCGCCGCCGCGGCCGACCTCGCGCTGGTGCAACTGCAGTTCCCCGGCGTCTCCGGCGGGATCTCGGTCGAGCGGCCGGACGCCTTCTCCGACGACCGGTCCTACTTCCTGCTCGCCGTGGTGGTGCTGGTGCTGTGCTGCCTGGCCGTGTACTTCCTGCGGCGCGGCCGCTGGGGCAGCGCCTGGCAGGCGGTGGCGTTCTCCGAACGCGGCACGGCGGCCGCCGGCACCAGCGTGCGGTCGTCGAAGCTGACCGCGTTCGCGGTGAGCGCCACCCTGGGCGGGATCAGCGGCGGCCTGCTCACCGGGCAGGTCGGGCTCGCCTTCCCGGCGAGTTTCACCGCGATCCAATCGCTGGCGCTGTACGTGCTGGCGATCATGTCCGGCGCGCATCTGATCGACATGGCCGTGTTCGGCGCGGTGTTGTGGGTCGGCGTGCCCGAGCTGCTGAAACGCTGGGGAATCCCGCAGGACTGGGGTTTCGTGGTTTTCGGGGTGCTCGGCGTCCAGGCACTGGCCAGCGGCGGGAACCTGGGCACGACGGTGCGGCAGGTCTGGTATCGGCGGTCCAAAAAGGAACCCGCGAAACTCGATCTCGCTTCCGGAACCGCGGACATCGAGTCCAAGGCGCCCGGGCCGCCGGTGCTCACCGTGCGCGGGCTGAGCGTGAACTTCGGACCCGTGGCCGCACTGTCCTCAGTGGACATCGTGGTGCCGGAACACGGCGTGCTGGGGGTGATCGGTCCCAACGGTGCGGGCAAGTCGACGCTGGTCGACGCGATCAGCGGATTCCTGCCGGACGCGGAGGGCGTGATCGAACTCGGCGGCAAGCCGTTGACCGGGTCACCGTCGAACCGGGCCCGCGCCGGGCTGCGCCGGACGTTCCAGCAGGACCGTGTCCCGCCGGGTCTGACGGTCGGCGCGTACCTGAAGTTCCTCGCCAGGCGTCGCCTCACCGCCGACGAGATCGAGGACGCCTTGGACTTCTTCGGCTGCCCCGCCGCCCGCACGCCGCTGTCGCAAGTGGACGTCGGCGCGCGGAGGCTGGTCGAGGTCGTCGGGCATCTGCTGGCGCGGCCGCGGGTTCTGCTGCTCGACGAGCCGGCCGCAGGGCTTCCGCACGAGGAGCACGTCGCGTTCGGGGAACGGCTGCGGCAGGTTCCCGCCCGCTTCGGGGTGTCCGTGCTGCTCATCGAGCACGACCTCGACCTGGTGCGGTCGGTCTGCGACACGATCACCGTCCTCGACTTCGGCCGTGTCCTGGCCTCCGGCCCGCAGGCCGAAGTGCTCGCCGATCCGGCCGTACTCAAGGCGTACATGGGTGAAACGGAGCTGCTGTGAACGCTTTGCGGATAGCGGGACTGACGGTCACCCGCGGGGCCGGGCCGGTGATCTCCGGTGTCGACCTGACCATGGAGCCGGGCCGGATCACCGCGCTCGTCGGACCCAACGGTGCTGGGAAGACCAGCCTGCTGGAGGCGGTCTCCGGCGTCGTCCCCGCCTCGGCCGGAACCGTCCACATCGGACCGGACGAGATCACGAAGCAGTCGCGCGTGGCCCGCGCGCGGCGCGGTCTGGCGCATATCGAGCAGGGTCGCGCGGTGTTCGGCGGACTGACCGTGCTGGAGAACCTGATGCTGACCGCCCGCACCCGCACGCGGGCCGACGAGCTGTTCGAGTTGTTCCCCGAACTGGAGAAACGCCGCGACTCACCGGCGGCGCTGCTCAGCGGCGGGGAACAGCAGATGGTGGTACTGGCCCGCGCGTTCGCCGCGCGGCCGTCGTTTCTGCTGATCGACGAGATGTCACTCGGGCTCGCGCCGGTGGTGTTCACCCGGCTGCTGCCGATGGTGACCCGGTTCGCCGAGGAAGGCGCGGCGATCCTGCTCGTCGAGCAGTTCACGCATCTGGCGCTCGGGGTGGCGAGCGACGCGCTGGTGGTGTCTTCGGGGCGCGTCACCTACGCGGGCTCGGCGCAAGGCCTGCTGGACTCCCCCAGCACCCTGCACTCCGCCTACCTCGGGGAATCCTGAAGTGCGTGAAGGCCCGTTCCCCGCGCCGTGAAGGCCTCCTTCCCTACTGTGAGGGTAGGGAAGGAGGCCTTCACGCCCTACGGCTAGGAACCCATGCCCGCCCGTTCGAAGGCCAGCGTCGGCAGATCGACGGCGTGCGCGCCGCCGTCGGCCACGATCACCGCGCCGGTGATGTACGACGACTCCGAAGACCCCAGGAACCGCACGATCGCCGCGATCTCCTCGGGCTCGGCGGGACGGCGCAACGGGACCTCGGCGGTGACCCGGCGGTAGCCCTCGTCGTGACCGCCGTCGAAGCCCGCCGCCTCGGCGAACTGGTCCATCTCACCGTCCGCCATCGGGGTGCGCACCCATCCCGGGCAGACGGCGTTCGCGCGGACGCCCTTCGGCCCGTAATCGCGGGCGATCGAGCGGGTCAGCCCGATCAGCGCGTGCTTGGCGACGGTGTAGCCGGCGACGTTCGGCCCCGCGAACAGTCCCGCCAGCGACGACACGATGACCACCTGACCACCGGTTTCGATCAGCAAAGGCAGCGTGGCCCGGCAGAAGACGAAGGCGCTGGACAGGTTCGAGCGCAGCGCGAGTTCCCATTCCTCGTCACCGGTGTCGACCACCGAAGACAGCCCGTGCCCGCCCGCGTTGGCCACCACGACGTCCAGCCTGCCGAACTTGCCGACGATCTCGGCTACGGCGCTCTCGGCGGCTTCGCGATCGCTGGCATCACAGGCGATGACGTGCGCGCCCGTCTCGGCGGCCACCTTCTCCAGCGGCTCGCGACGCCGTCCGAGCACCACCACCTGAGCGCCCTCGTCGGCGTACCGGCGGGCGACAGCCGCGCCGATGCCGGTGCCGCCCCCTGTGATCGCAATGACCTTCTTCACTTGCGGAGTCCTTTCTAAGCGGGAAAACCGGAGCGGGCCGAGACGCCGAAGTCGGCGAGTACGGCCTGGCCGTTGACCGTCCGCGAACGCGCGGACGCGAGATAGAGCACCTGGTCCGCGACGTCTTCAGGAGCCTGCACCGGAAACGCGGGGTCGTCGAGCGCCGCACCGAGGTCACCGCGCGCCATCGGGGTGTCGACCACCGACGGGCACACGCAGTTCACCCGGACACCGGGGAGGTCGACCGCGAGTGCCCTGGTCATCGTGACCACGGCGCCCTTCGACGCGCAGTAGGGCACCATGCCGGGCGCGCTGGTGAACGCCGAGTCGCTGGCCAGCAGGACGACCGCGCCGCGTGCCGCGGTGAGCCACGGCGCGGCGTGCTTGACCAGCAGGAACTGGCCGGTGACGTTGACCGCCATGAGCGCGGCGAAGTCGGCCGCCGAGGTTTCGGTGACCGGTGTCCCCACCGGGCCGGAGATCCCCGCGCAGCCGACGACGACGTCGAGCCCGCCGAACCGCTCGGCGACAGTGCCGACCGCGTCGGACACCGAACGCTCGTCGGTGACGTCAGCGTGGACCGCCAGCAGACCGTCGGCGAGGGTGGGCACGGGTGCCCGGTCCAGGGCGCCGACTCGCGCGCCTTCGGCCAGGAAAGCCTGGACGCAGGCAAGGCCGATGCCGGACGCCGCGCCGGTCACCAGCACGGCCTTGCCCGCGAGATCCAGTCGCATGGCGCCATCCTCCGGTCCGGCCCGTTCGCGGGGGTTGGCCGACAGTGCATCCTTCTTGTCCGCGGCCGCACGACGGTGTCGCGCCCTTTCCTCGCGCCGGTGGACCGGCAAGACTGCGAAGCATGACCAGGCCGCACCCTTTGGACCCGCTGACCGCCGACGAGCTCACCGCAGGCCGCGCGATCCTGGCCGACGAGGGCCTGCTCACCGAGACCACGCGGTTCCCGGCGGTACTGCCGGTGGAGCCGGACAAGGCCGACGCCGCCCCCGACCGCCGCGTCCAGTACACGCTGCTGGACACCGCGACCGGCCTGGCGCGCGACGTGGTCGTTTCGCTGGCGAAACGCGAAATCCTCCTGAACGAGGAGTGCGGCGACGGTCAGCCCGCGTATCTGTTCGAGGAGTACGACCTCGCCGCGTCGATCACCAAGGCGTCGCCCGGATGGCAGGCCGCGATGGAGCGTCGCGGCCTCGGCGACCGGATCGGCCACGCCTTCTGCGCGCCGCTGGCGCCGGGTTACTTCGGCAGGCCTGACGAGACCGGACGGGTCATCCGCTCGCTGACCTTCCTGCGCGACGACGAGTCCGACAGCCCGTGGGCGCATCCGGTCGAGGGCCTGATCGTGCACGTCGACCTGACCGGGCAGCGCGTCATCCGGGTGGAGGACGAGGGCGACGTGCCCGTCCCGCCGGAACACGGCCGCTACGACGACGTCCCGGCCCGCACCACGCTCAAGCCCATCGAGATCACCCAGCCCGAGGGCCCGAGCTTCACCGTCGACGGCAACGAGGTCACCTGGGAGGGCTGGCGGCTGCGTGTCGGTTTCAACGCCCGCGAAGGCCTCACACTGCACGAGATCTCGTTTCAGGAGCGCTCGGTGCTTTACCGGGCCTCGGTGCCGGAGATGGTCGTGCCCTACGGCGACATCGCGCCCGGCCGGTTCTGGATCAGCTATTTCGACGCGGGCGAGTACCTGCTCGGCAAGAACGGCAACGACCTCCGGCTGGGTTGCGACTGCCTCGGTGTCATCCACTACTTCCCCGCGTTCGTCGCCGACGACCACGGCCACCCGGTCGAGATCCCCCGCGCGATCTGTATGCACGAGGAGGACTACGGGATCCTCTGGAAGCACACCGATCTCGACGGCCGTGCCGAGGTCCGCCGCTCGCGGCGGCTGGTGATCTCGTCGATCTCCACCATCGGCAACTACGACTACGGCTTCTTCTGGTACCTCTACCTCGACGGTACCGTCGAACTGGAGGCGAAGGCCACCGGCATCGTGTTCGCCGGCGCCGCTCATTCCGGAACGAAACACCCGCACGCCAACGAGATCGCGCCCGGCCTGTTCGCGCCGGTGCACCAGCACCTGTTCTGCGCGCGGCTGGACGTGGCGATCGACGGCGAACGCAACTCGCTCGTCGAGATCGACGTCGAGGGCGTCCCGACGGGCGACCGGAACCCGTACGGGAACGCCTTCACCTGGAAGGAAACCCCGCTGCGGACCGAGCGGGAAGCGCAGCGGCACGCGGATCCGGCCAAGGCACGGGTGTGGGAGATCCGCAGCGCGGAGCGGACCAACCGGCTCGGCTCGCCGACGGCGTACCAACTGGTGCCCCGGCCGTCCGCGACCCTGATGGCACAACCGGAATCGAGTGTCCACAAGCGAGCGACGTTCGCCACCCGGCACCTGTGGGCCACGCCGTACCGCGCCGACGAACGCTTCCCCGCGGGCGACCGGCCGAACGCGCATCCCGGCGGGGCGGGGCTGCCCGCCTGGACCGCCGCCGACCGGAACCTCACCGACACCGACCTCGTGCTGTGGCACGTCTTCGGCCCCACGCACATCCCGCGTCCCGAGGACTGGCCGGTCATGCCGGTCGACTACTCGGGCTTCACTTTGCGTCCCTACGGCTTCCTGGACCGCAACCCGGCACTGGACCTGCCTTCCGGCGCCACCGATGAGCACTGTTCCGCCCACGAGCACTAGGACCACTCCATGCCCGAACTGACCCTGTCCGACACGTCCACCTGGCTGCCGCTGGACGGCCTGGCCCCCGGTTTCGACGCGAACAAGGCCCCCACGGTCGGCGACCTGCACGGCCGCACTTTCGAACTCGCCTGCGAGGACGGCACCACGTTCACCGCGGCCTTCTCCGGCACCCGGATCGACTGGACCTACCAAGGGTCCGGCACCGACCGCTGCGAGACGTTCCTGGTCGACGACGACCTGTACTACGTCCAGTTCCACCCTCAGGCCCGCCAGGAAGAGGCGGTCACCCTGCTGCTCGACGTGCGGCGCGGCCGCGCGCTCGTCGTGCTGAGCAAGATCGGCGACACCTCGCCGCGGGTCACGCAGACCTTCCTGGCCGCCACGATCGGCGGGATCGAGCCCAGTGGCGAGTCGCTCGCCCCCACCACGTCGCTGGTCGGCCGCCGGGTGCTGTGGGTGTACAGCACCGCGCACGCCTACGAGCACGTGTACCTCAGCCCGCACTGGTACACCTGGCAGTGTCTCGCCGGACCGGAAAAGGGGCTCGCGGACACCGACGAGAACTCGGTCTACGAACTGCGGCCCGGCATCTACGTTTTCGCCTGGCGGGAGAAGGTGATCCCGTGCGCGTCGGTGACCGTCGCCGACCACCGCGACGCGAAGCGGTTGCGCTCGCACGGTGTCCTGTTCGGACTGGACGCCACCGGGACCACGCCGACCCACTTCACCTTCGGCGCGCACGGCAAGCTCCTGAGCACCACCGTGCACCCCGAGGCGTACGACCCGGCCGGGAGCTGAGCCTTGACCGCCGACCTCATCTTCACCAACGCCAAGGTGTACACAGTGGACGGTGTCCGGCCCTGGGCGTCGTCACTGGCGATCAAGGACGGTCGCGTCCTGTCCCTCGAGGACATGGAACGCGGGCCGTCCACCGAGGTCGTCGACCTCGACGGCGCGTTCGTGATGCCCGGCCTGGTCGACGTGCACAACCACCACGCCCTCGCCGGCCGCTCCGCCCTGTTCGAGCTGAACTTCGGCGTGGACGCCGGTCTCAACGACATCCTCGCGGCGGTCCGGGCACGGGCCGCCGGGCTCGGGCCGGACGAGTGGGTGATCGGCGGGGCCTGGGCGTCCACTTTGGTCAGCACCTTGTCGCGGTCTTCCGCGAGGCACGCGCTCGACGATGCCGCGGGCGGTCGTCCGGTCATGCTCTCGGACGACAGCAGGCACAACCGCTGGGTGAGCAGCCGGGCCTTGGCGCTGGCGGGCATCACCACCTCGACACCCGATCCGGCGGGCGGGGAAATCATCCGGGACCCGTCGACCGGTGAACCCGCCGGCGTCCTGCTCGAAGCCGCCGGCGTCGCGGTGGAGCGAGCGCTCAGCGAGACACGGACGCTCACCGACGAGCAGCACGCGGCGGCGTCGCGGCACGGGATCGGCACGCTGCATGCGTACGGGGTCACCGCGTTCCAGGACGCCGGAGTCTCCTCGGACATCCTGCGGGCACTGAAGTCCCTCGACGACGCGGGGGAACTGCACGCGTGGGTCGTGTCGTCGCTGCTGATCAACGACCCGATCTTCGGTTTCGACCCGATCGGCGCGCCGCTGCTGGAGGTCGCTGGGCGGTACCGGAGCGAGCACCACCGGCCGGACTTCGTGAAGATCTTCCTCGACGGTGTCCCGCCGACGCGCACGGCCGCGTTCCTGGAGCCCTACCTGCCGGACGACGTGCACGGCGCCTGTCATCACGGAGCCACCACCATGCCCGGTGACGAACTCGTGGGCTGGCTGCGCACCGCGGCCGCGGCCGGGCTGTCGGCCAAGGTCCACTGCACCGGTGACGCGTCGGTGCGCGCGACGCTCGACGCCGTCGAAAAAGTGCGGGCCGAGGGCTTCGGTGAAGCGCGTTTCCAGGTCGCGCACGGCCAGTTCGTGCACCCCGACGACCTCCCGCGCTTCGCCGCGCTGGGCGTCGCCGCGGACATCTCGCCGTTCCTGTGGGTCCCCGGCGTCATCCCGGCGGCCATCGCGGAGGTCCTGCCCGGCGAGCGGGCCGGGCGGATGCAGCCGAACCGGTCGCTGCTCGACGAGGGCGCGCTGGTCGCGGGCGGTTCGGACTGGCCGGTCAGCGAGTCGCCGAACGCGTGGGAGGGCATCCACGGCCTCGTCACCCGCCAGGACCCGACCGGCACGTTCCCCGGCGCGCTGTGGCCGGAGCAGGCCATCACCCTGGCCGAGGCGATCGAGGTCTTCACCCTCTCCGCCGCCCGCGCGATGGGCGTCGACGACGTCACCGGTTCGCTGGTCCCCGGGAAGTCGGCGGATTTCGTCGTACTGGACCGGGATCCGTTCCAGACCGATCCGTCGGCGCTGGTCAAGACGAACGTGACGCAAACGTGGTTCGCCGGGCACCGCGTGTATCAGCGGGACTGATCTCCTACACTGGTAGAAGAACCAGTGCGGGAGGTCTGCCGATGCCGAAGATCATCGACCACGACGAGCGGCGAAGTCATATCGTCGACGTCACCTGGGAACTGATCACCCAGGGCGGGATCGAGGCCGCCACCATGCGCGAGATCGCGGCCGCCGCCGGTTTCGCCAACGGGGCGCTGAAGCTGTACTTCCCGAGCAAGGAAGACATCATCCAGGCCACCTACGAGCGTGCGCTCGGCATGATGCGCGAGTACGTCGAACTGGACGGACTGCGCGGACTGGTCGCGCTCCGCGAGCTGTGCGTCTCGTCGTTGCCGATCGACGAGGACCGCATCGCCGCGGGGCGCGTCCTGCTCACCTTCTGGCAGCTCTCGCTGACCAACCCGAAACTGCAGGACAAGTACCTCGAACACATCCGCTCGTGGCGCGGGCTGCTGCACCGGTATCTCGCCGAGGGCCGGGAGGACGGCGACATCGTCACCGAGACCCCCGACGAGCAACTGGTCGACGAGGTCGTGCTGATCAACGCCGGGGCGAACGTGATGAGCCTGGTCGCCGGGGAGTTCTCGACCGTCGCCCTGCAGCGGCAACACCTCGAGTCCTTCTTCGACCGCCTGACCCGCCCCTGACCCTCCCCGCTCGCCCTTTGTCCACAAGGGACGATTGCCTGGAGACGTCTGATCGGCGAGGTTTCGCAGGAGGTCGTGAGTGGCGATTCGGGTTATCGAGAGGTAAGGCAAACGTGGCGTATTGCGTGCGACGTCGGCGCGCGCCGCGGTCTGATGTCTCCAATGCGGCATTGGGGACGCTGACTGTCTCCAATGCCACATCGGGGACATGACCGGATCCCTCAACGAGGTGTCGCGAAAGCCACTTTCGGGACACCACATGTCCCGAAAGTGGCTTTCGCGACATGAGGGCGAGCGTCGGCTTCAAGGGGAACGCGCAACGCAGAGGTGCCGACCACGACAACTTTTGCCTTGTCCCTCCATAGAACCCGAATCGCCACTCACGACCACCCCAGTCCAGCCCACCCTCACCGGCAGCTCCGAACCAGGAAATCCGTGAAGGCCTCCTTCCCTACCTTGAGAGTAGGGAAGGAGGCCTTCGCAGACCGCGACGAAATGCGGCGGTCAGGGGCGGGGGTCGAAGACGCGGGTCAGGAAGCTCGCCACGTGCCGGTGCGAGCGGGGCGAAGCGGGAAGATCCGTATAGAGGCCATAGAAGCCGTGGATTTGCCCCGAGTACCGCGTCATCTCCACGCGCGTCCCGGCGTCGGCCAGTCGCCGCGCGAACTCCTCGCCCTCGTCTCGCAGGACGTCGTACTCGGCCGTCAGCACGAGCGCCGGCGGGAGCCTCGTCAGGTCGGAGGCCCGCAACGGCAGCAGATACGGATCGTTCAGCTGCGCCGGGTCCGACACGTACTGATCGAAGAAGAACCGCATCGCCCCGGCCGTCATACCGAACCCCTCGGCGAAGTCCACATAGGACCGGAAGCCGTCGTCCGGATGACCGTAGACCGGGCAGATCAGCACCTGTGCGGCCAACGGCGGCCCACTCCGGTCGCGGGACATCATCGAGACCACTGTGGACAGATTCCCACCGGCACTCTCCCCGCCGATCGCGATCCGGCCCGGGTCCACCGCCGATCCGGCACCGCCCGCGGCGAGCCATTCGACGACGGCGTAGCAGTCGTCCGGGGCAGCCGGGAACGGATGCTCGGGCGCGAGCCGGTAGTCCACCGCGACGACGGCGACCTTCGCCGCGTTGCACACCGCCCGCGACGCGACCTCGTTCTCGTCGATCGAACCGATCGTCCACCCGCCGCCGTGGATCCACACGAAAGCCGGCACCGGCGAGGCGACGTCGGGCAGGTAGATCCGCACGCGCACGCCGGAGGGCAGGACGTGGTCGGCGACGGAGGCGACCTCTTCGACCGTTTCCGGTCGTCGCCACGAGGCGGCGAAAGCGGCGCGCAACTCGGCGGCCGTCGGCGGCGTGGCCGGCGCTTCGGGCGCGACACTGCGGGCGAGCAGCTCCTTGACGGCGGGATCGAGCGTCACGGTCACACCGCTTCCGCGACGAGCACACGCGGGCTGCCCGGCAGCGTGAGCCGGTCGGCCACCCGCCAGCCCGCCGCGCTCAGCCACTCCCGGACCTCGGCCTCCGGATAGACGACCGTTCCGTCGATCACCAGGTACTCCCCCGCGTGCAGCGCGTCGATCGGCCGCTGGACGGCGTCGTCGTCGAGGAAGAAGTCGAGCAGCAGCAGAGTCGCGCCCGGCGCCGCGGCCGCGCGGGCGTTACGCAGGATCTCCGCGTTCTGGTTCGCGTCGAAGCGGTGGACGACGTGGTTGACCATCACCAGGTCGAACGCGCCTTCGGGCCGCGCGGTGGGGGTCTGCGCGCCGACGACGGCGGCGCGGTCCGCGAATCCCGCCTCGGCCACCGCGGTGGTGACCGATTCGGTGAAGCCCGGGTCGAAGACGAACGTCGTGTGCAGGTCCTGGGTGGTCTTCATGGCCTCGACCGCGAACGCGCTGGAGAGCCCGCCGAGGTCCAGGAGCTTCCGGTGCGGGCCGAAATCAAACGCGTTCACCAGCATCTTGGCGTGCAGGGCGTTATACGTCATGACGCCGGCCATGAACGTGCCCCAGCGCGCGTCGTCCATTTCCAGTTTCCCGGGCTCGCCACTGTCGGCGGTGTCCTGGAACTGCAGCCAATGCGGGTAGCTGATCGAGTCCAGGAAGGTCAAGAACGGCGCCAGATCGAGGTCTCCGCCGCCGAGGTACTCCGCCGTGTCGGCGGCCAGCGCGTAACGTCCGTCCACACGGGACAGCAGTCCGAGTGATGACATGGTGTCACCGAGGATGTGGACGATCTTCGCCGGCTTGCCGGTCTTCCCCGCCAGTTCCGCGACCGTCAGCGGCCCGTCGGCGAGCGCGGCGAACAGACCGATCCGGCTCGCCGCGAAGAGTTGCTTGGCCGCCATGTAGCCCACGGCGATGTCCACGATCCGCTCGGGACCGGCGGTTTTGGTCGACCCACTCACGGGTGGCCTCCTTAGCTCGTTTCCGCCGAGAGTCTACAGGCGTAGACAAAAGAATCCAGTGCCAGTTTCCGCCCACTGCCAGGGAAAACCGGTCGGATATCAACTTCCTACATTCGTAGAATATACCCATTGACAGGCACCTCCCCCAGTGTCAACATGCGTAGAACTACCCCCGCCGGAGGCCAGCTCCCCGGCAGTGCGGTCCGCTTCGGGCGGGCTCGGGAAAGGGGATTCATGACCCTGCTCGAATTACGGGAACTGACCGTCGGCGTGATCGCCGACGAGACCGAACGCGAACTGGTCCGCGAACTTTCGTTCGATCTCGAACAAGGCCGGACACTCTGCGTGGTCGGCGAATCCGGCAGCGGCAAAACGGTGACGGCCTTGTCGATCATCCGGTTGCTGGAGTTCGTCGCGCCGGTGTTCACCCGCGGTGAAATCACCGTCGACGGCGTGGACGTCACACGGCTTTCCGCCGACGAGATGCGCGCGTACCGCGGCCCGCGGATCGGCATGATCTTCCAGGAGGCTTTGGATTCACTCAACCCGAGCCAGCGGGTCGGCAAACAGCTGATCGAGGCCTATCGGAAACCCGGTTCGCTGCCGCGCCAGGCCGCCCGCAAGGGCACCGCGCTGCACCGCGAGGCCGAGACGAAGGCACGGGGACTGCTGAAAGAAGTCGGCCTCACCGACACCGACCGTGTGCTATCGCTGTACCCGCACCAGATGTCGGGCGGGATGCAGCAGCGGGTGATGATCGCGCTCGCCCTGATGGCCGACCCCGGCCTGCTGATCGCCGACGAGCCGACCACGGCCCTGGACGTGACGACGCAGGCCGAAATCCTCACCCTGTTCGATCGCGTCCGCCGCGACCACGGCACCGCGTGCGTCTTCA
Organism: Amycolatopsis sp. NPDC034160; assembly: GCF_055575355.1. Taxonomy (NCBI): domain Bacteria; kingdom Bacillati; phylum Actinomycetota; class Actinomycetes; order Pseudonocardiales; family Pseudonocardiaceae; genus Amycolatopsis; species Amycolatopsis sp. NPDC034160. The sequence goes on from NZ_JBVISU010000009.1 coordinate 37,612, forward strand.
TCACACACGACATGGGCGTCGCCGCGCAGGTGGCCGACCGGATCGCGGTGATGTACCGCGGCGAACTGGTCGAACTCGGGTCCAAAGAGGACATTCTGAGCGCACCGAAGCACCCCTACACCAAGGCGTTGCTCGACTGCGTACCGAAACTCGGGGTGAGCAGACGCGACGGCTTCCCCACCATCTCCGAAGCACTCCTCGAAGCCGCGATGAACGGCGAATCGGCGGTCGCGACCGAAACCAGGACGCTGAGCCGTACCACTCGGCACGACGACGGCGAGGGCACCGCGCTCGTCATCGACTCGGTGTCCAAAGTGTACGGACGGCGCGGCCGGTTCTCCCTGAACCGCCAACCTGAGGTGCACGCGGTCAAGGGCGTCTCGCTGGAGATCGCGCCCGGTGAGTTCTTCGGGCTGGTCGGGGAATCCGGTTCGGGCAAGACCACGCTGGGCCGGCTGGTGAGCGCGCTCGAACCACCCACCGAAGGCAGCATCACCTTCGGAGAGCACCGGTGCACGCCGTCCGGTCTCGACGGCGACGAGCGCGCGTTCCGCCGCCGCTCGCAACTCATCTTCCAGGACCCGCAAAGCTCGCTCGATCCCCGGCACACCGCCGCCCGGATCATCGCCGAACCGCTGCGCGAACTGACCGGTCTTCGCGGCGCCGAACTCGATCGCCGGGTCACCGAACTGATCGACGAGGTCGGTCTCCCCTCCGACACCGCCAAGAAACTGCCCTCGCAGCTCTCCGGCGGACAACGGCAGCGTGTCTCGATCGCCCGCGCGATCGCAGCCGAACCCGACCTCATCGTCGCCGACGAGCCCACCTCCGCGCTCGACGTCTCGGTCCAGGGCCAGGTGATGAACCTGCTGCTCGACCTGCGGCGTACCCGCGCGCTCAGCTTCCTGTTCATCACGCACAACCTCAGCCTGGTGCTCTCGGTCGCCGACCGCGTCGGCGTGATGTACCGGGGCGAGCTGATCGAAATCGGCGATCCGGACCGGATCCGGCTCCACCCCCGGCACGACTACACCCGCCGCCTGCTCGCGGCGAACCCCGATACAGGAGTGCGGAACCCATGAGACGAACCCTGACCACGGCCACGCTCGGCATGGCCACCGTCCTGTTGCTCAGCTCGTGCATGGGAGGGCAGGCGGGCGGTGGCGCGGCCGACGGTCCCCCGAAGCCGGGCGGCAACCTGAACGTCGCGGTGCCCACCGACCCGCAGTCGCTCGACATGGTCGCGAACCCCGGCCAGGTGACCGCGCATATCGGCAACATGATGTACGAGAAACTGTTCGAAGTGGACCGAGGCTTCACCGCCCGGCCGATGCTGGTCCAGGACTACACCACCAGCCCGGACAGGCTCACCTACACCTTCAAGCTGCGCCAGGGCGTCACCTTCCACGACGGCAGCCCGCTGACCTCCGAGGACGTCGTGGCGAGCCTGAAGCGGTGGCAGCAGGTCCACCGCACCGGCCAGCTGGTCACCCCGGACATCGAGACGATCACCCCGGCCGATCCGGCGACGGTGACCATCAAGCTCAAGCAGCCGCGCTATCCGCTGATCAACGAACTCGCCGGGGCGGGCACGGAGATCTACGAGGCGAAGAACCTCACCGGTGTCCCGCCGACCGGGTTCGGCCAGGACAAGGCCGTCGGGACCGGGCCGTACAAGCTCAAGAGCTGGGACATCGGCCGCGAATTGGTACTGGAGCGCTACCAGGGCTACAAATCCCGGTCCGAAGAGGACTGGGGCGGTCAGGCGGGTGCCAAGCACGCGTATCTGGACACCGTGACCTACAAGGTGGTCTCCGATCAGGACGCGCTGATCAACGGCCTGCAGACCGGGCAGTGGGACCACATCATGCCCACCAACGACCAGTACGAGACGTTGCGCGACAATCCGGCCGTGGTCGTGCACAACCTGCCCGGCGGCAACGAAAACGTCGTCATCCCGAACTTCAACACCGGTTCGAAGTTCGCCGATCCGCGCGCCCGTGAGGCACTGAACCTGCTGCTGGACAAGCCCGCGATCAACGCGGCCACCGGCGGCAGCAAGGACCTCACCCTCGAAACCGGCGCCTTCGCCTCGCCGGACAACAAACAGTTCTATTCCACCGCGGGCGAGGACGTCTACAAGAAGCACGATCCGGAGAAGGCCAAGCAGCTGCTCGCCGAGGTCGGCATCACCGCCGGCGCGACGATCCGCATCGTCACCACCAACTCCTACCCCGAATTCGGCAAGTGGGCCGTGCTCATCCAGGACGGCCTGTCGAAGATCGGCATCAACACCAAGATCGACACCTTCGACTTCGCCACCATGCTCGGCACCCTGACCAAGGAGCCGGGTGGCTGGGACATCACCACCTTGTTCTTCGATTCGGCGCTGACCTCGCCCGCGCAGATGCCGGCGCTCACCCTGGGCACGCTGAACGGGTCGTCCTCGCCCGAACTCGACGCGCTCATGGCCGAATACAACGCGTCGACGACGCCCGAGCAGGCCAAGACGGTGGTGGACAAGATGCAGGCGTTCACCTGGAAGCAGCTGTCCGTCATCACGCTGAGCCAGTCCAAGCTGTATGCGGCCTACTCCCCCAAGCTCAAGGGCTACGGCGACTTCTACCGCGTCTTCTGGAACGCTTGGCTGGCGTCATGACCGGTCTGCTGCTGCGCAGGCTGCGCGACCTGCTGATCATCCTGGTGATCGTCGGGACGATGATGTTCTTCGTCATCCGGCTCATCCCCGGCGATCCGGCACAGGCCATCCTCGGCCCGACCGCGCGTCCGTCCGATGTGGACGCGCTGCGGGAGAGCATGGGGCTGAACGGGACGCTGTGGGAGCAGTATCTCAGCTGGGCCGGGAACGTGCTGCGAGGCGATTTCGGCACATCGATCACCTACCACGCGCCGGTGCTCGGAGTGGTCGCCGACCACATCCTGCCGACGCTGACGCTGGCCGTGCTGTCCACCGTGATCAGCTTCTTCCTCTCGGTCGCGATCACCTCCTGGCAGGCGGTCGCGCCGCGCAACCCGGTGGCGCGGGCACTGGACCGGTTCTCCGCGCTGGGCATGGCGATGCCGGACTTCTGGATCTCGCTGATGCTCGTGCTGGTGTTCTCGGTGACGCTGCGCTGGTTCCCGTCCAGTGGCTACGAGAACCTGTTCACCGATCCGGCGACGGCGGTGCCCGCACTGGTGCTGCCGCTGACCGTCTTGGTCATCGGGCAGACCGCGTTGTTCGTGCTCACCCTGCGCGAAAGCCTGCTCGGCGAACTGCCGCTGGCGTATCTGCGCACCGCACGGGTCAAAGGGCTCTCGGAGCGGCAGGTGATGACCAAACACGTCCTGCCGAACGCGCTGATGCCACTGATCACCCAGCTGGGCAGCAACTTCGCCATGCTGGTCGGCGGGATCGTGATCATCGAGTCCATCTTCGTCGTGCCCGGGCTCGGTCATCTGCTGATGGGCGCGGTGTCCACCCGCGACTTCCCGTTGATCCAGGGCGTGACCCTGTTCGTCGCGGTGTTGTTCGTCCTGGTCAACCTGCTGGTGGACCTGTCGTACGCACTGCTCGACCCGAAGGTGCGTGTCTCGTGAGCGTGGTTCTGGCGGAAACAACACCCTCGGTGCGGGAAGTGCCCTCGGCCGGTCGCGCGGCGAGGCTGTTCCGGCGCAACCGGATGCTGGTCATCACCACCGTGCTGCTGGCGCTGATCGTCCTGGCCGTGGTCGTGCTGCCGTTCTTCCTGCCCAGTGTCAGCGCGACCGATCCGGTCAACCGGCTGTTGCCGCCGTCGGCCGCGCATCCCCTCGGCACGGACTCGTTCGGCCGCGACGTCCTCGCCAGGCTGGTGTCGGGCGGGCGGGCGTCGCTCGGGCTCTCCGCGCTGATCACCCTGTGCGCGGCTTTCAGCGGTCTGGTGATCGGGCTGATCAGCGGGTTCTTCCGGGCGGCGGACGCGGTGCTGATGCGGCTGATGGACGCCTGGATGTCGTTCCCCGCGATCATCCTCGCGATGGCGCTGGCGATCTCGCTCGGCGCGAGCATCTGGACCGAACTGATCGCGCTGACGGTGATCTTCACGCCGTTCACCGCCCGCGTCATCCGCAGCCGGGTGCTCGGCATCGCCGGCCGGGCCTACATCGGCGCGGCCCGGGTTTCCGGGATGAGCAGGGGGAAGATCCTCGTCGTGCACGTGTTCCCGAACGTGCTTCCGCTGGCGCTGGTGCAGGTGGTGATCCTGTCCGCGGCGGCGATGCTCGTCGACGGTGCGATGAGCTTCCTCGGTCTCGGCATCGCACCCCCGACCCCGACCTGGGGCAACATGATCGCCGAGGGCCGGTCGTATCTGGTGCAGGCACCGTGGCTGGTGATCGCGCCCGGCGTGGCGATCATGGTGTGCGTTTTTTTGCTGAACCTCATCGGCTCGTCGCTGCGGATCGCCGTCGACGCCCGCGCGCGGACGCTGAGCGAACTGCAGCGCCTGCGCACCCGCCGCCCCTCCGGCAGTTGAGAAAGGATCCCTTTGTCCGCCACTACTTCCCTGACCGTGCGCCGCTTCACCCCTCCGGCACCTTCAGGTCCGCCCGTGCTGCTGGTGCACGGCTTCGCTTCCGACGGGCACACGGACTGGATCACCACGGGGTGGCCCGCCGCGCTCACCGCGGCGGGCCGCGAAGTGCTCGTGCCCGACCTGCCCGCTCACGGCTCCAGCCCCGCTTTCCCGGGTTCACTGGGCGCCACCGCGATCGTCACGGAACTGACGCGGCTCGTTTCGGATCTGTCCGAAGTGGACGTCGTCGGGTATTCGCTGGGCGCCCGGCTGTCCTGGGAACTGCCCGCGCGGGCCCCGGTCCGGCGGCTCGTGCTGGCGGGGGTGAGCCCGTTCGAGCCGTTCGGCGCCGTCGACGTCGCGGCCGCGCTGGCGTTCGCCGAGGGCGGCAAGGCGCCGTCGGATCCGCTGACGGGCATGATCGCGCACATGATCACCGCGCCGGGACGGAATCCGGCCGCGCTCGCGCGGTGTATCGAGGATCTGCGCGCTGAGCCTTTCTCGCCGGTCTCGGGCGCTCTTTCGGTGCCGACCCGGTTCGTGGCCGGTAGCGATGACCCGGTGAGTCAGGGGATCGAGACGCTGGTCGAGCTGGTGCCGGGCGCGGATCTCGTGCGGGTGCCCGGGGACCACGGTGGAGCTTTGCGGAGCCCGGAGTTCAAGGCAGCCGTGCTGGAGTTCCTCGGCTGAGATTTCGCCCCGACGCGCGCGCCATGAAAGGTCCTTTCCTTGCAAAATTCGCAAGGAAAGGACCTTTCACAGCATGGCAGGTGGGAACGTTCGCGAGGGAGCGACGGACACTGGGGTAGACCGACTCCCAACCGCAATGAAGGACGCTTTCATCGCAAAATTTGCGATGAAAGCGTCCTTCATTGCGTCCCTGAGGACAGTCAGAAGGTGCCATCGGCGGCGACCGAACGGTCCAGCCAGAGATCCTCCAGAGCCGCCCGAACCTCCGCACCGTGTCCGGAGGCCAGCCGTACCGCGCCCAAGTTGTCCTCTAATTGCGCAAGGCGGCTCACGCCGAACAACACGTTCGCCACCGGCCCGTACGCGAGACAGAACGCGATAGCCAGCTGCGAAGAACTCACCCCGAACTCCCCCGCCACCTCGGTGACACGCGAGGCGGCGGCACCGATCGCGTCCCGGATCCCGCCCGGATCGGCGCCGACCTTCCGCGCCGGAGTCTTGCCGAGCAGCACGCCGCCCTCGAACACGTCCGACGCCTGCAAGGTCAACCGCCCGGCCTCGAAATGCGCACCGTAAAAGGGACCTTCGGCCATGGAACGCCGGGCGACGCTGTACTTCAACTGGGCGAAACTCGGCGCAGGCAGCCCCTCAGCAGAAGCGAACTCCAGTGCGAGATCGAGGTCCGCGGCTTGCCAGTTGTTCACACCCCACACGTCGAACCGGCCGAGCCGGATCTGCTCGGCCACCTCGGTGACGATCCGCGGGATGTCCGGTCGCTCGAAATAGTCGCCGACTACGACGGCCTCCGCGCGGTCGACGCCGATCCGGTCGAACGAGTTCGCGAGCTGCTCGGCGAAACCGGTGTTCGGGTAGTCCCAGAGCCAGAGTTTCCCGCACAGCTGATATTCGTCGCGCTTGATCCCGGCCGCCCGGATGGCCTCACCGAAAAGGACGTCCGTGCGGGATTGTTCGGAATGCGGCCCCATGTTGTAGTGGGCCACGTCGAACAGGGTGACTCGAGCGTCGATCGCGTGCCGGATCAGGCGCACCGCGTCGTCGAAGTCCATGCGGTCCCAGGTGTTCCACGAGCCGAGGCCGAGCGCCGAGGTGGCGAAGCCCAGTCCGTTCTGCTTTTCGTGCACGAGATTTCCTTTCGCCGGCAACGGAAACCATTTTTAGTCTACGATCGTAGAATGAACAAGAGACTCGTAGTGGTGACCGGCGGCGCCAGCGGTATCGGCCGCGGCGTCGCCGAAGCGTTCCAGTCCGCGGGCGACCGGGTGGTCATCGCCGACGTCGACGCGCGCGCGGCCCACGATCTGGCGGGCGAACTCGGCGCGGAGCACGTCGAACTCGACATTTCCGACCCGGGCTCGGTCGAGGACGCGCTGGCCCTCGTCACCGGCCGGTTCGGCCCGGTGGACGTCCTGGTCAACAACGCCGGTCTCGCCGGAGGCGGGGGCCCCTTGGTGGGACTGGACATCGGCGTCTTCGACCTGTGCCTGCGGGTGAACTTCCGCGGCACCTTCCTGATGACCCGGGCGGTCGGCGCGCACATGCTCGAAGCGGGCACCCGTGGCGCGATCGTCAACATCACCTCCATCGGCGCCCGGCAACCCACACCCGGGCTCGGCCACTACGAAGCCACCAAGGCCGCGGTCGAGGCACTCACCCGCTCGGCCGCGCTCGAACTCGCGCCGCACGGCATCCGGGTCAACGCCGTCGCGCCCGGTCCGGTGCTCACGCCGATGACCGCCGGCTTCGCTTCCGACACCGCGGCCCGCGCGGCGTGGGAAGCGAGGATTCCGCTGGGGACCATCGCTTCCGTCGCCGACGTGGTGCCGTCAGTCCTGTTCCTCGCCTCCGCCGACGCCGGCCATCTCACCGGGGTCAGCCTCCAGGTCGACGGCGGGCAGCTGCTCACCTGAGTACACGACGCGGCCGCCGGACACGGTGAGTTCGACATCGACGTCCGGCAGGTCCGCGAAGGCGACCTCAAGTGGATTCGCCGCCAGCACACAGAAATCGGCGACGCGGCCCATGGTCAATGTCCCCTTCCACGACGCCGCCCCGTCCTGCTCGGCGGCCGCGACCGTGTAACAACGCAGCAGCCGGGTCATCAGCATGGCGTCCACTTCGGACACTTCCAGGATCCGGGCCGCCGCGGCGATGTGCACCCGCCAGTCCGGGGTGACCACCGGCGCATCACTGCTCAAGGTCAACGGAACGCCCGAGGCCAGCATCTCCGCCAGCGGCCAGGCACGGGCACCGACCTCGGCGCCCAGCGCCTCCGAAAGCATTCCCCGCATCGCCACCGCGATCGCGGGCTGAGTGGTCAGGCCGATTCCCGCCGCGGCCATCCGCGCCAGCTGGTCCGTGGTCACCAGGTCACCGTGGACGAGATGATCGCCTCGGCGGAGCGACCCGAGCGCGACCTCGATGCTGCGATCCCCGGTGGCATGCACGGCGACCACCATCCCGGCGTCGTGGGCGAGCCTGATCATCGCGGCGAGATTGCCCGCGCGATCCGGGTCGTCGCCGCCGTCGACGAGCAGCGCACCGTGTGAACCGTCGGCGTAGCAGTGATTCGTCCACGCGGACCGCATCGGCGGGATGCCGTCGGCGAAGATCTTCACCCCGGGCACGGTGAGCCACGACGGATCCGCCGCCGGGACCGGTGTCGCGAGTCCACGCTCGAAGTCCGCCAGCGAACTGGCGCCGTCCAGCAGGCCGAACAGCCGCAACGCGGTCACCCTAGCTCGCAGCAGGCCTTCCGCGGCCAGTGCCGCGTATTCCTCCAGTACCTCGGCGCCGAAGCAGCCCGACTCCCCCGGCCCCAGGCCCGGCTCGGTGTAGCTCGTGATGCCGAGTGACGCGCACAGCTCGCCCGCCCGCAGGATGGCGGCCCGCCGTTCGCGTGCGGTACGCACCGTTTTCTCTTCGCCTCCGGAGAATCCCGCGGCACCGATGAGCGTGTCCGGCCATCGGGCGCCGAGCCAGGTCGCGTGCAGGTGGGAATCGTTGATACCGGGCAAAACCGTTCTGCCCGCGAGGTCGATCACTTCGGTTTCCGGGCCGATGTGATCCAGGGCCACATCGCCGACGGCGACGATCCGGCCATCACGCACCGCCATCGCCCGTACGACGGTGTCCGCCGGATCGAAGGTGCGGATCGGGCCGCCGCGGACCACGAGCGATGCGGGGCGAATACGTTGCGACGGCATGGTTTCCTCCAGGATCTGGACTTTTTCTCCTACGACTGTAGACTAAAAAGATGGTCAACAGAACCGAAGCGGCGGTGCTCACCGAACACGGGTCCGCGCTCACCCTGCGGGAACTGCCGCTGCCGGAGGAACCGGAACCGGGCGCCGCGCTGGTCCGGATCACCTGCACCACCCTGTGCGGCACCGACGTGCATCTCTGGTCGGGCCAGATGACCTTCCCCGGCATGCTCCCGATGGTGCTGGGGCACGAAATGGTCGGTGAGGTGGTGGCCGTCGGGCCGGGTACCACCGACACCCTCGGCCGCGAGATCGCCGATGGCGACCGCATCGGCTGGTCCGAGTCCACCTGCGGAAGGTGTCACGGCTGCACGATCCTGCGTGAGCCGGTCGCCTGCGAGAAGCGCGGCTACGGGTTCCTCCAGCGCTCCGACGTCTTTCCCTACGCCACCGGCGGTCTCGTCCGGTACTGCTACGTGACTCCCGGCGCGGCCAAACTCCTTCTGCCGGACGACGTCAAGGACACCTGGGCCTCGATGTCGGGCTGCGCGGGCAAAACCGTGTTGCGGGCGGTCGCGCGCTCGGGCGGGATCCGGCCCGGTGCGACGGTCGTGGTCCAGGGCGCCGGCGCGCTCGGCGTGTTCGCCACGGCCGTCGCGCGGATCTCCGGCGCCGGCGACGTGATCACCATCGGCGGACCCGCCGATCGGCTCAAGACCGCCGAGCGTTTCGGTGCCACCGCGACAATCCCCGTTGACTGCAGCGCCGAAGACCGCATCGAACGGGTCAAGGAACTCACCGGGGGCCGCGGCGCCGACCACGTCTTCGACTTCGCCGGTGGCCCCACCATCGGCGCGGAGGCGGTGGCCTTCGCCGCGCAGCGCGGCACGATCGCGATCGTCGGCTCCACCGGTCCCGCCCCCTCCCCGGTGGCACTGGGCACCGTGATGGGCAAGGAACTCACGGTCGTCGGCTCCCTCAACGGCGACATCGCCGACTACCACCGCTCGGTGGAGTTCTTCCGCACTTTCGCCGACCGAATGCCCTGGGACGAACTGTTCAGCGCACCCGTCGGACTGTCCGAAGCTTCGCAGAGCGTCGAGTCGATGTCGCGGCTCGGCGAACTCAAAGCCGTCATCGATCCCCGTCTTCCCTAGGAGACCCCATGTCCGTCATCCCCCAGCGCCGGATCGGCCGGGACGGCCCGCTCACCGGCGTACTCTCGCTCGGTTCCTGGCACACCTATGACCGGATGGACTTCCGCGAGGCGGTGAACCTCGTCCGGACCGCGGTCGATCGCGGGATCACGCTCTTCGACGTCGGCGTCTACGGATTCCCCGGCAGTACACCGGTCTACACCGACGTGCTGTTCTCCGCCATGGTCCGGGCGGCCGGGCTCGACCGGGACGACTATCTGCTCTCGGCGAAGCTCTGGCTGGAGGGCTATCCGGAGCACAACCTCCGCGACCAACTGGACAACGCGCTGTTCCGCGCCGGGGTCGAACACGCCGATCTGGTGGTGTTGGGCGATCTCCGGCGCGACGACACCGACCTGCGCCAACTGGTGCTGGACCTGAACGAACTCCGGGCAGCGGGGCTCATCCGGCAGTGGGGCGTCAACAACTGGTCCGCCGCCACGATCCAGGCCCTGCACGACTTCGCCGCGGCGGAGAACGTGCCCGGACCCGCCATCGCGCAACTGAAGTACAGCGTCGCCCGGCGGTCCATTCCGGACGGTGAGCCCTTCAAGAAGGTCTTCGGCGAACTCGGCGTCACGCTGCAGTCCTCGGACATCTTCGAGGGCGGGATCCTGCTGGGCAAGAACAGCGGCGCGCGCCAGGTCGGCCGCGACCCCGGCGACATCCGCGAACGCATCGCCGCCTCCGCCCCGGAACTCGCGAAACTCGCGAACGAACTCGGTGCGACGGCGGCACAACTGTGCCTGGCCTTCACTCTCACGCACCCGGCCAACACGACCACGCTCTTCGGTGCGACCAGTACCGATCAGCTCAAGGACAACCTCGGCGCGGTCGACCTCGTCGAGCGGGTGGGCGCGGAGAAGTTGCGCGAACTCGTCGAGCCGTACTGGGCGGACCGGGGTGTCGTCGATCCGGAGGGCCCGTGACGGCCTTCGATCCCGAACTCGCCGAAGCCCTCGAAGGCCTGCCGTCCGGGCCACCGCTCGGTGCCGAGTCGCTCGCGAGTGTCCGTGAGGCGCTGGCCGACGGGAACCCGACGTGTGCCGAGGCGATCGGCGACCGGGACCTCGTCTGGGAAGACCACACCGTGCCCGGTACAGACGTCGTCGTCACCGTGCTCAAACCCCGGCGTCCCGAACGGGGCGCGCCGGGGTTCTACAACATCCACGGTGGCGGAATGGTGCTGGACGACCGGTTCGCCGACCTGCCCCGGATGGTCGCGCTCGTCGAGGAGTTCGGCTTCGTCGCGGTGACCGTGGACTACCGGCTGGCACCCGAACATCCGCATCCGGCGCCGCTCGAAGACTGCTACGCGGGGTTGATCTGGATGGTCGAAAACGCCGGTGAACTCGGTTTCGATCCCGGCCGCCTGATCGTCGGCGGCGGCAGTGCGGGCGGCGGGCTCAGCGCGGGAATCGCCTTGCTGGCCAGGGACCGCGGTGGTCCGGCCTTGGCCGGTCAGTTATTGCTGTGCCCGATGATCGACAGCCGCAACGATTCCGCGTCCACAGTGGAATTCGCCGAACGTGGCGTCTGGAGCCGAGAGGCCAACGAATTCGGCTGGCGATCGCTCCTGAAAGGACAGACGTCGCCGTACGCGGTCCCGGCGACCGCGGAAGACCTCACCGGGCTGCCACCCGCCTTCATCGAGGTCGGTGCGGCGGAGATCTTCCGTGACGAGGACGTCGCTTACGCGCGGCGCCTCTGGCGAGCGGGCGTGCCCACCGAATTGCACGTCTGGGCGGGCGCGTACCACGGTTTCGACCGGATCGCGCCGGACAGCGAGGTGACCCGGGCCGCGCTCGCCACCCGGGCCTCCTGGCTGCGCCGCACTATCGGCCGAGGATGAACCTGGCCGCTTGCTCACCGACCAGCACCGCCGGCGCGTTGGTGTTGCCCGTGGTCACGCGTGGCAGCACCGACGCGTCGGCGATCCGGAGCCCTTCGAGTCCGTGCACGGCCAGCGTCGGATCGACCACGGCCAGCTCGCCGGTGCCCATCCGGCAGGTCCCGACCTGGTGGTGATAGGTGATGGCAGTCCGGCGGACGTAGTCACGGACATCGGTGTCCGGTCCCGGATACAGCTCGCGGGCGCCCCAGTCCTCCGCCAGCGCGGGTGCCCGGCCGATCTCCCGGCACTGCTCCACCGACGCGACCAGGCTCTCGAAGTCGGCCGGGTCTTCCAGTGCGGCGAGGTCGATGAGCGGTTCGTCGAGCGGGCTCGGGCCGGAGAGCCGCAGGCTGCCCCGGCTGCGCGGCGTGACCATGCCCGCCATCAGCGAGAACCCGGTCTCGGGGCCGGTCATCCATGCTTCGTACATCGGCACGCTGAAGTGGATGGGCTGGGTGTCGGGCACGGCGAGACCGGGACGGCTGCGCCAGAACAGATGGGTCTGGGTCACCGAGCGACCGGGCGCGGGCGGCTCGACCTGACGGCGATCGGTCGCGAAGATGACCGGTGAGAGCAGGTGATCGTGCAGGTTCTTGCCGACGCCCGGCAGATCAACGACGACGTCGATGCCCTGGGCGGCCAGTTCGTCCGCCGGACCGACGCCGCTGCGCAGCAGGATCGCCGGTGACGCCAGCGCGCCCGCGGCGAGCACGACCTCGTCGGCGAAGACCTTGCGCAGCTCGCCGTCGACCTCGGCCAGTACACCGGTCACCCGGTCGCCCTCGAACAGCAACCGGTGGACGAGCGCTCCCGTGTGGACGGTCATCCGGTCCGCGACGGGGAACCCGTAGGCGAGCCAGGTGTTGAGCCGTTTCCCGTCCCGCGTGGTGACGCGCTGCACCGACACGCCGTCGAGTTCGTCGCCGTTGTAGTCAGGATTGAACGGCAGACCGGTCTGCACAGCGGCGTCCACAATGGACTGCTGGATCGGGTGGAGTGGCTCGTTCGGCACGACGTCGAGCAAGTCCTTCTCGATCCGCTCGAACACCGGGCGCACGTCGTCCCACCGCCAGCCGGGCAGGTCCCAGCCGTCGTAGTCGGCGGGGGCACCGCGCACCCAGATCATCGCGTTGAGCGAATGCGACCCGCCGAGCACCTTGCCGCGTGGTAGATGCAGCCGCCGGTTCGCCGCGTGCGGCTGCGGCACGGTGTAGTGGTCCCAGTCCTCCGGGCCGTGCCACAGCTCGCCCGCCCGCGAGGGGTCGTGGATGGCCGGGTTGGTGTCCGGCCCGCCCGCTTCGAGCAGGGTGACCCACGCCCCGGAGTCGGCCAGTCTCCTGGCGACCACCGAACCGGCCGAACCCGCTCCCACCACGATGACGTCCATGTCCACCACCCTCGCAAGGCGGGACGCCGTCCGGCGGATTCGGTTCGCTGGCCGACAATCGGCGTGCCCTGGCGAGCAAGACCGGGAAGCCGGTGGCGCCCGATACTCGATCACATCCAGGTCGAGGAGGAGCTAGCCATGGCCACAAGCCTGTTCATCGACGGACAGTGGACCGCCGCCGGAGGCGGATCCCTGCCGACGTACGATCCGGCCACAGGCCAGGTGATCGAGGAGGTCGGCACCGCGTCGGCCGCCGACGTCGACGCCGCCGTCGGTGCCGCCCGGAAGGCACTGAACGACCCCGCGTGGGCGGGCCTGCTGCCGGTTCAGCGGGCCGCGCTGCTGTTCAAGCTGGCGGCACTGGTCGACGAGCACCACGAGGAACTGGCCGCGCTCGAAACACGCGACCAGGGGCAGCCGATCGGTATCTCCCGCCAGGTCAGCGTCACCGGCGCGGCCGAGCATTTGCGGTACTTCGCCGGCTGGGTGACCAAGATCCAGGGCACCACCAACCCGGTGTCCTTCCCGGACACCCTGCACTACACCCGCCGCGAGCCGGTCGGGGTGAACGCGCTGATCACGCCGTGGAACTTCCCGCTGATGATCCTGGTGTGGAAACTCGCGCCCGCCCTGGCCACCGGGAACACGGTGGTGATCAAGCCCAGTGAGGTCACGCCACTGACCAGCATCCGGCTGGTGGAATTGGTGCGCGAGGCCGGGTTCCCGCCGGGCGTGGTCAATCTGGTCACCGGCGACGGCGCGGTGGGCGCGCTCCTGAGCAAGCACGACGACGTCGACCACCTGTCCTACACCGGGTCGACCGCGGTCGGAAAGCTGATCACGTCCGCCAGCGCGGAGTCCAATCTCAAACGGCTCACCCTCGAACTCGGCGGCAAGGCACCCAGCATCATCGCCTCGGACGCCGACATCGACGCCGCCGTCGCGGGCAACCTGGCGGGCGCGACCCTGAACAGCGGACAGGTTTGTGCCGCGTACACCCGGTTCTTCGTCGACCGCAAGCGCGAACAGGAGTTCGTCGCGAAACTGGCCGCCGGGCTCGAAAGTCTCAAGCTCGGGCCCGGCCTGGACGAGTCCACTCAGCTCGGGCCGCTGGTGTCCGCGAAACACCGCGAGCACGTGGACTTCCTCGTCTCGACAGGTCGCGAACAGGGCGCCGACCTGGTCACCGGCGGCCAGGTCGTCGATCGCGAAGGCTACTTCTACTCGCCGACGCTGTTCGCCGGCGTCGCCGACGACATGACGATCATGCGCGAAGAGATCTTCGGGCCGGTCCTCGCCGTCACCGCCTACGACGATCCGGACGAGCTGCTGGCGCGCGCGAACGACACCGAGTACGGGCTCGCGGCCACCGTGTGGACCCGCGACCTCGGTGTCGCGCACCGGTTCGCCAACGGCATCCGGGCGGGCGCGGTGTTCGTCAACATGCCGCCGATCCCCGACATGGCCGCGCCGTGGGGCGGCTACAAGGCGTCCGGCTGGGGCCGCGAGATGGGACCGTGGGCGATCGACGCGTACACCGAGACCAAATCCGTCTGGCTGCACTACTCGTGACCGCGGGCGACGCGGTGAACGGGACCGCGAAGAGCAAGTCGCAGATCGCCTACCACTGGCTCAAGGCGCGGATCGACGACGGCACCTTCTCCCCCGGCTACCGCCTCGTGTTCGGGCAAATCGCGCAGGAACTCGGGGTCAGCACGGTGCCCGTACGCGAAGCGGTCCGGCGGCTGGAAGCCGAAGGGCTGGTGACCTACGAGCACAACATCGGCGCGCAGGTCGCGATGGCCGACGAGAGCGACTACCAGCACACGATGCAGACGCTCGCCCTGGTCGAGGGCTACGCCGCGGCGCTGGCGGCGCCGTCGTTGCCCGGCAAGGCACTCGAGGAGGCCAAGGGACTCAACGCGGAACTGACCGCCTGCCTCGACAACTTCGAGCCGTCGCGGTTCACCGCGCTGAACCGCGACTTCCACCGCGTCCTGTTCGGCACCTGCCCCAACCCGCAGGTGCTCGATCTGGTCATCCGCGGCTGGAACCGGCTGGCCGGGCTGCGCACGTCGACGTTCAGCTTCGTCCCCGGGCGCGCGCACGAATCCGTGCTGGAGCACCAGAAGATCCTCGACCTGTTCGACAGGAAGGCGCCTGCCGGGGAGATCGAACTGGCCGTGCGGGAGCACCGGCTGACGACGCTGGAGACGTTCCTCGCCTGGCGGCATCCCTAGGCTGTCGTGAGTGGTAATGACGGGTGTTTGAGGGGTAAGGCAAACGTGGCGTGCCGTGAAGGCTTCTATGCCGGGTAGCGGTCTTCGCGCTGTGTCGGAAAAGCCACTTTGGGCCCTTCAGCAATGCGAAAGCGGCTTTCGCGGCATCTCGTTGAGGGGGTCGGGAGCCGGGCATGTCCCCAATGCCACTTTGGAGACGGTCAGCGTCCCCAAAGCCACGTTGGGGACATCACGACCCGCCCCCACCTCCCTAGGACGGCACGGCCTCCGGTGGCGGGAAGGCGTAGAAGCGCACGGAAAGCTCCTGCTCGCCTGGCATCGAGCGTCGACGGCGTTGGCAGTACCGGTTGATCAGCTCGCGGTATTCGGCGTCCAGTGCGCGGAATTCCTCTTCGGTCAGCCGCGTCGAGGTCCGCTGAGCCGTCGCCCACGGGCCGAACTCGTCGCGATGCGACGCGGCCCAGGACAGTAGCGCGACCTCGTTCTCGTACTTCGCGTCGAGGAACGCGGTGACCCGCTCCCGGTCCGCGCCGTCGTAGTCCTCCGGTTTCGGCTCGCGCAGGTCCTGCGGGAGCGAGACCCACTCCCCTTTCCGGCCACGACGCACGAAACCGTTGTCCTGCAAGGTTTTCAGACATTCGGCAACCTCGGCCCGTTTGAGTCCGGTGTTCCGCGCCACCTGTTCGGCGGTGGCGGGCAGTTCGCGTGTCACCCGCTGGTATCGCGGGTCTTCCCGCAGCTCGATGTCACGCAAGGTCACGGTCCGCTGGGGCATCGCCGTGCTCAGCAGCCGCCTTGCGGCGAGGGCCAGGACCACGGCGACCGGGATCTCGACGAAAGCCGCGAGCGCGACACTGGCCCACCGCTCGTCCGACGTCCAGCCGAGCATGACGTCGAACCACGCGTCGCAGCACAACAGCGCGGCCGTGGCCGACAGCAGCGGGACGGCCGCCCGGCGGCGGCGCAACCCGAGCCATGCCCCTGCCGCGAAGCAGACCAGGAGTGCGACGTCGAATCCGACCCAGGCCGCGCGCCATTGGCCGGTGTCGTACCGGTCGGGCAGCGTATGCGCGAGGTAGACGGTCCACGGCACGAGGCAGACCGCCGCCCCCGCGAGGAGGACGAGGAGTATCCGTCGGATCATGATCACGACGTTAAGAGCGGGTGCCGCCACCGGCATCCGGGATTCTCCCTGGTTCTCGCGAGGCTTGAGTCTCCCCCCCACTGGAGCCTTTACCGTCGCCTCCATGACGATCACCGTTCTGGACACCTGCCCGGCGATGCGCGAGATCCTGCGCGCGCCGCCGGCCGACCGTGCCGCGCTGCTCACGGCGATGGTCGAGCCCGCCGCCGGTATGTACCGCTACTTCCCCGGCGAAGTAGATCTCGTCGCCATGCACGCGATGAGTTCCGGCTTCCCGCTCGACCGCGACGAAGAGCGCTGTCTCGAAGCCCTCGACACCCTGCACGAAGCCGACGCCTGGAACCGTATCCGGCGGGCACTCGACGACGCCGTCACCGCACAACTCGCGGCGACCCCGGAACTCGCGGTACCGGACATCACCGTCCTCACCGTCCTCGGTGATCCCGGCGACGCGCATTTCCTGGGGCCGAACCTGGGAATGTCGGCCAACGGCAGCGTGTCCGGCTACATCTACCTCACCTTCTGGCCGTACCCGGAGAACTTGGCGCGGCTGGAGGCGACGGCGGTGCACGAGCTGAACCACAATCTCCGGTACAGCCCCGGCGGGGTGATCTGGGACCCGGCGACGGTCACCGTCGGCGAGCAGATCGTGTCCGAGGGGCTAGCCGACGCCTTCGCTCGCCAGTTGTACGGCGACGAACTCGGCTATGCCCGTATCGGCGTGCCGCATCTGCACGACGACGCGGTGTTCGCGAAAGTCGTCTCCGGGCTGGAGATCACCGGTATGCGGAATTTCACGGCCTGGGTACACGGCGACGAGACCGCCGCCCGCTACGGCGGCACACCGGTCGGTCTCCCGGCCGGAGCCGGTTACGCCGTGGGAAACCGGCTCGTCGACGCCTACCTGGCCGCGACGGGCCGCACGGCCGCGGAGGCCCTGCTGGCGGATCGCCGCGACATCATCGACACCGCGCTCGCCGAGCTCTCCTAGGACTCGCGGCGCCTCGACCGGATCGTGAGCACCACCAGCGCGCCGCCGATAAGCAGCAGGAACAGGCCGGAGACCAGCAGGCCCCGGAGTTCACTGCCGGTCGAGGCCAGCGGGCCGCTGTCGGACGGCCCGCCACCCGGGGTGGTCGCGATCGGCTGTCCCGGAGTGGTGCTGACAGTCACCCCCGCGCCCGGGGTCGTGCTCGAAGTGCTGCTGGAAGACATGCTGCTGGACGAAGTCGTCTTCGACGGCACGCTACTCGACGTCGTGGTAGTACTGGTCGAACTGCTGGTCGTCGCCGAGCTGCTGCTGGTCGTCGTCGGGCTGGTGGAGCTGGATGACGAAGACGTCGAGCTGCTCGGCGTCGTGGTCGGCGCGGTGACGCAGCCGGGCAAGTCGCCGGTGAACGGATACGCGTGGAACTCCTGCCCGCCGCCACCAGTCGCCTCCGAGGTGTGCACCAGCGAGCCCGTGGTGAAGAACCGGCCGTTCATCCCGGACGCGGTGACCGTCGCGGTGCTCCCCGGTTCGCCGATCAGCACGCTTCCCTGGAACTGGGCGCCACCCGCGATCTTGACCTTGGTGGCGTCCGGGAAGTTCCACAGGAGCCGCTCGCGCAGTTTGTTCAGCGGGTCCCGGTCGTCGAGGTCACCGGTGTAGGTGTTGATCGTCCGTTCCGCCCCCACCATGTTGACCAGGATCGTCGCCCCGGCCGGAATGCCGGCGAACGCGATTCCCTGCATGCCGCCGTTGCGGCCGGTCAGGTCGAAGTCCACGGTGAACACCTGCAGGGCGGATTTCCCGTCCCCGGTGAACAGAGTGCGGTGTCCCTCGTTGCGCGCCGTGCCCGTCGCGGGCCGCGGGGTGGAGTCCTCGCGTGCGTAGCACTTGCTCGCCACGCGAAGATCCTCACGCAGGCCCAGATACGGTTTCGCCGCGTAAGGGTCCTTTTCGCGTTCGCCGACCACCGTCCCGATGACCGTTCCCGCGTGCCGGACCACACCGCTTTCGGCGAGCAGCCGCTGTCCCGCCGCGATGCTCACGTCCCCGCCGGTCGTCAGGAAATCCGCCCCGTCCGGCGGCGGGACCCGTGAGCCGACCCCGGCGATGCCGACGTTGTACACGGCGGACGCACCGGCTCGTTTCGCCATGTCGAAATCACCGAGGACGACGACTCGGCCTTCGGCTTCCGCCGCCGCTTCGCGTACCTGGAATTCGCCACCGACATAAACGTTGATCCCGTTGTCCCGCCCGGCGTAGTCCTTGTTGTTCACCGGGGGGTACGTGCCGGGACAAGCGGGTCCGACACACGGTCCCAGTCCGCCCGGCAACGGGTCGGCGACCGCCCCATCGGTGACGACGAGGGCCGCCACGCACACCACCGCGGCGGCACCGGCAGAAATCGAGGCGAACCGCCTTGCACGCATGGGGCGATTCTTGTGCCGGCCGACCGGGCGAGCACAATCGAAAACTCGAAATACCCCCGACCGGGCGAGATGGGTCACCCACCTCCGTTCGTGGCCGTCCAGTGTTGTCCAGACCACGAAATCCCTGGTGGAAGGCGAAAACCCTGGACACCAAAGTGGACGGACACGAGCTCGGCCGAACTGGTCGACGGCACGCCGTCGTGGTGCCCCCGTCAAAGCGAGGTGCTGGACCTGCCCACGCTCAAGGCGTCTGCTTGACTGCTGCCGTGCCATCCGCTCGTGAGACCTCCGTCGAAGCGGAGTTCTTGACGGTGGTCGGCCGGTTCGCCGGACCGGCGCGGGGCGTCGGGCTGCTGGTGATCAGTGTATTCGGGGTGCTCGCGACGCCGTCGGGCGCGCTCCCTCTCGGCTTCGGTCTGCTCGCGCTGGCCTTGGGCACCGCCGTGGCCGAGCAGCTGGCGGGGAAGACGGGCCGCGGCAAGCCGGTGACGTTCGCGCTGACGCTGGTGCGCGCCGCGGCGATCTGCGGCACCCAGTTCCTGACCGCGCCCGAAGTGGGCGAGCTGAACCAGTGGGCGTTGAACGTCCTCACCATCACCGCGATCACCCTCCAATGGGAATGGCCGCCGAAGGTCACCGTGCCCGCCGTCGCCTGCCTGCTGGCGATCGAGGTGGTGCCGCTCGGGTTCGAGGACGGCCTCTTCGTGGTGCTGCGGGTGGTGCTCGAAGCCGCGCTCGCCAGGGGCGCCTTCCTCCTGTTGCTGCGCACCACCCGCCGGATCGACGACCTGCGTGAGCGGCGCGCCCGGCTCGCGCGTGAGGAATCCCTCGCCGTGGAACGACGACGTCAGGAACGGGAGTATCTGGCCGTCCTGCACGACACGGCGGCGGCCACCTTTCTCACCGTGGCCCAGCGCGGGGAGAGCGCGGGCCCGGCCGAGGTCGCCGAGTACGCCCGCCGGGATCTCGCGATCCTCACCGGCGAGTCCGGCCCCGGTGGTGTGGTCGATCTCGAAACCTCATTGCGCGGAGTGCTCGCGGAAAGCCCGGTGAAGGTCGAGACACACTGGTCACCGCTCCCGGCGATCCCGGCCTCCGCGGCGCTCGCGCTGGTACGCGCCGTACGCGAGGCCCTGGCGAACGTCGACCGGCACGCGGGCGTCGGCGAAGCCCGGCTGACGGTCGAAGACGGCGTACGCGTGACCGTCCGGGACGAGGGCCGCGGGTTCGATCCCGCCGGGACCCCGGCGCAGCGGCGAGGCGTCCGAGGCTCGCTCGTGGAGCGCATGGCCGCGGTGGGCGGCCGCGCGAAGGTGACCTCCACGCCCGGTGCGGGGACCACGGTGGAACTGGTGTGGCCCGATGGATGAGACGGCGGACCGGGTCCTCGGTGGCTGCCGGATCGCGGTCCTGCTCGCGACGGCGGCGATCCAGGTCGGGCTCAGCCTGGCCCGGCTGGACGACACCGCCGATCTGATCGCGTTCACGGCGCTCGCCGTGGTGCTCGTCGTGGCGGCGTGGTGGGTCCTGCGCTGGAAGCCGGTGCCCTGGCCGGTCGCGCTCGCGGGGGCGGTGGTGGTCCTCGCCGCGTCGACGACCGCCATCTGGGCGCTGCCACCGGATAGGCTGCTCGACAGCGACGACTGGGCGTCCGGCCTCGCGGGCTGGCATCTGCTGGTGCTGCTGCTGGACCGCCCCGCGCTCGCGATGGGCGGGCTCATCCTCCAGATGACACTCACCTTCTTCCGGCAGATCGGTTCGGCGCCCACCGATCGCGGTGAGATCGGCAGCCTGGTGATCGTCGGGCTCAGCGTGCTCACCTTCCAGGCCGCGACGCTGACGCTGATCAGGGTCGTCAACCGGCGGGCGGGCGAAGCCGCGGAGGCTTCGGCCGAACGCGACCGGCTGCTTCACCGCAAGGCGCTCGCGGAGCAACGGGAAGCCGACCAGCGGAGCCGGTTCGCCGGTCAGCTCGGCGCCACCCTGCCGCTGCTCGCCGGACTGGCCGACCGCACACTGGACCCGCGCGACGAGGCGGTCCAGCGGCGGTGCGCGCTCGCGGCCACGCAGCTGCGGCGGCTGTTCGCGGAGAACGACGACGTCCCCGATCCGCTGGTGCACGAGGTGTCGGCGTGCGTCGACCTCGCCGAACGACGCGGGCTGACGGTGGCCTTGGCGGTCAGCGGCGAACCGGCGGCCGTGCCGACGGCGGTCCGCCGCGAGCTGACCGGTCCGCTGATGACCGCGCTGGTCGCCGCCCGGTCACAGGCGCGGGTCAGCGTCTTGCGCACCGGCGACGAGGTCCGGGTCGCGGCGATCACCGACGGTGAACCGGGCGCGGCGGTGAACGGATCGGGCGCCGTCGACGTCGAATGGCACGCGCTGGGAGAACGATCGTGGATGGAGGCGAAATGGCGTTCGCGACCGAACTGACCGCGGTGGTCGTCGACGATCATCCGGCCGTGCGGGCCGGGGTCGTGCACTGGTTGTCCTCGGGGACCCCGCCGGTCAAGGTGGTGGCCGAGGGTGAGGACGTGCGTGCCGCCTGGATCGGGGAAGGGGCGCGGGCCGACGTCGTCATCCTCGACCTGCACTTGAACAGCACCACCCCCGCGATGGGCGATCTGCGCAGGCTCACCGAGGCAGGCCGCCGCGTCGTCGTCTACTCGATGCGGGCCGACGACGAGACCGTCCTGCAGTGCCTCGAACTCGGCGCGCTCAGCTATCTCACCAAGGCCGAGGGCGCGGAACACCTCCTCGAAGCCGTGCGCGCGGCGGCCGCCGACCGGCCGTATACGCCGCCTTCGCTGGCGGGCGCGCTGGCCGGGGACCGCTCGGACCGGCGTCCCGCCCTCTCGGCGCGGGAGACCGAAGTGCTCATCGAGTGGTTTCAGTCGGAGTCGAAGGACTTCGTCGCGCACCGGCTGGGGATCTCGCCGAACACGGTCAACTCGCATCTCGAGCGAATCCGGGTCAAGTACGCCCAGATCGGCCGGGAGGCCCCGACCAAGGCCGCGCTCGTGGCGCGGGCGATCCAGGATGGGCTGATCGGCGTAAGCGATTTGTGATCGGTTGTGGTGCGAACGGGCCACAGTCGCGATCATCAGCTGCGGCTACGGTGCGTCACGAGCACGCGGGTACAGGTTCGGCGGACGTGCCCATGGGCCGATCAGCGCAACCTTTTCGTGATCATTCGTGGTGCGAATGGCCCACACCGCTCTACTCCGCCGTCGACTACGGTGCGTGGCGAGAACGCCGGAGCAGGATTCGGCGGGGAGTCCGAGGAGATCCATGAAGTTCGACCGCATCGCCCTGTCCGCCACCGGCTGCGCCGCCGTTCTGCTGCTTTCCGCCTGTGGTGGCAAAGAGGAATCGGGCACCCCCACCCCCGCCCCGTCGCCCGCGCCGACGTCGGCCGCGGCGTCCTCCCCCGCCACCACCGGCACCGTCCCGGTCTCGAACGCGGACGCCACCGCGCCCGGCAGTGAACTGAAGGTCGGCGACCGCGCCGTCGTCCCGTTCAAGTACGGCACCGACAAGACCGGCACCGTCGCGATCACCGTGAAGTCCATCGAACTGGGCCCGAAGGACGACCTCGCCGCGTACGGCGACAAGGCAAAGGGCATGACGCCGGTGTACATCCGGATGACGGTGGAGAACGTCGGCGGCACCGACCTCACCTACAGCACGGTGCGGCTGCGCGCGGTGGGCCCGAACAACAAGAGCACCGGCGTGATCATCACCGGCGAGACCCCGAACTGCCAGTCCGAGACAGCGAAGAAGGACTTCAAGACCGTCGGCGCGACCTACGACACCTGCGAACTCCAGGCCGTGCGCGACGGCGGCGAGGTCGGCGGCGCGACCTACAGCGACGGTGACGGGTACAAGGACGACCCGATCGTCTGGAAGAAGTAAGCCCCCCAAGTACATGAAGGCCCCCTTCCTTGCGCCTGGCGCAAGGAAGGGGGCCTTCATGTACTGAGACTGCGGTGACCGATTCTCCTGCGTACCGTTGTCCGGATGGTCCACGTGCACCGGACGGTCACCGTCCGCACCCCCAGGCAGACCGTCGTCGACTATCTGCGGGACTTCGCGCACGCCGAGGAGTGGGACCCGGGCACCGTGTCCTGCACGCGGGCGGACGCCGGCCCGATCGCCGTCGGGACGCGATGGCGCAACGTGTCCGAGTTCCGCGGCAAGAAGACCGAACTGACCTATCGCCTCGACCAGCTGGAACCGGGGCGGGTCGTGTTCGTCGGCAGCAACAAGACCGCGACCTCCACCGACGACCTGACGGTGACCGAAGAAGGCGGCGAGACGACCATCAGTTACCACGCCACCATCAAGTTCCACGGACTGGCGAAGCTCGCGGATCCCTTGCTGAAGCGCGAATTCGAGAAGATGGGCGACGAACTCGTGCCGACCATGACCAAGGCGCTGGAAGCGCTCCGCACTTAGAGGACCAAATGCGGAGATCGCCGAGGGGCGCTGATCCGCCGCACCGCGTTCGCGCAGGCCAGCGACTCCAGCAGCGGCACCGTCCGCTCCCAGCCCAGGCAAGCGTCCGTGATGCTGAGGTCGGGCCGAGGCGGCACCGCGCCGACGTCCTGTCGGCCGTCGGAGAGGTACGACTCGATCATCACCCCGGCCAGCGCGTCGTTGCCCGCCGAGATCTGGTCCGCCAGGTCCGCGACGACGACGGGTTGCCGGTTGTGGTCCTTGCCGCTGTTGCCGTGCGAGGCGTCGACGACGAGCCGGTGCGGCAAACCCGCGGCGGTCAGCGCGTCGAGGGCGTCCGCGACGGCGTGCGCGTGGTGATTCGGTTTCGGGCCGCCGCGCAGGACGAGGTGCGCGTCCGGATTCCCGGTGCTGCGCAGGACCCGCGGGCGCCCGTCCGCGGCGGCGCCGGGGAAGACATGCGGCAGCCCGGCGGCCTGGACGGCGGCGACGGCGGTGTCGAGCCGCCCGGAGACGCAGTTCTTCATGCCCACCGGCATCGGCAGCCACGACGACAGGTGCCGGTGCGGCTGGCTGGCCACGGTCCTCGCGCCGATCGCGCCCCAGCTGACGGTGTCCGCGAAGTAGGGCGCCAGGAACGGGTCGACGAACTCGTACGCCAGCGGCAGCCCGGTCGCGGCGGCGTCGTCCAGGAACCGCCGTCCGATCCGCACGCCGGACGCGAGATCGCCCTTGCCGTCCAGGGTGGGGTCGGGCACCAGGCCGGTCCAGCCCGCGATCGTCCGCGGTTTCTCCAGGTAGGCGCGCAGGACCACGACGAGGTCGTCGGCGAACCGCCGCGCCGCGTCCGCGAGCCGGTGCGCGTACTCGAGCGCTCCGGCGGTGTCGTGCACCGAACACGGTCCCACGACGACGAGCAGCCGGGAATCGCGCCGGGCGAGGACGTTCGCGACGGTTTCGCGGTGCCGGGCGATCTCCGGCACGACGCCGTTCGTGGCCACCTCGGCCGGGCTGGGCAGGGTGTCCTGGTCAGGCATCCGCGTGACCTCTCTTCTTGTCGGGGGCGGCCGCCCGGGGCAGCCGCGTCGCACCGGCGACCGCCACGACGGCGAGGCCGAGAACACACCAGAACGCGTCGGCGAAGGCCGCGGCGACGTCCGGGCCGCGTGCGGCCAGTCGCGCCTGCAGCACCACGGCCAAGACCGCTGTGCCGATCGAGCCGCCGAGCGTGTTGAGCAGGTTCAGCGCCCCGGCGGCCCGGGGCAGCCGGGCGGGTTCGACCCGGCGGTAGACGATCGTCATCACCGGTGCGCCGATCAGCGCCGCGCCGAAACCGCGCAGCAGCAGCGAAGCCACGATCACCCAGTCCGGGAAATCAGGGCCGAGCTGGGTGAAGGGTGCGGTCCCGAGCGCGACCAGCGCGATCCCGCTCAGCACCAGCGTGCGTGGGGAGAGCCGGTCCACCAGCCGGTTCACCAGCACCGACCCGGCCGCCGCGCCGATACCCTGTGGCACCAGCAGCAACCCGGTGTCCCAAGTGGACAGTCCGGCGCCACGCTGGAGATACAGCGGCAGCAGGAACATCGTGCCGAACACCGACGCGCCGAGCAGGACCAGCGCCAGCGCGGCGACCCCGAACGGCGGCCGGGTGAACAGGCGCGGGTCGAGCAGTGGCGCGTCGGCGCGCAGCCCGTGCCGCACGAACGCCGCGAGCATCATGACGCCCACCGCGACGGCGATCCCGGCGACAACCGGCGTCCCGCGTTCGAACCAGGTGAGTCCGAACACCAGGACCGCGAGCCCCGGGGACAACAGCAACGCGCCCCGGAAGTCGAACCGGTCACCCCGGCCGGCTGGTTCGTCCGCCGGGACCCAGCGCCGCGCCAGGACCACGGCCACCACGCCGACCGGAAGGTTGACGTAGAACAGCCACGGCCAGTCGGCGACCGCGAGGATCGTGCCGCTCGCCAGCGGGCCGAGCACCGGCGACAACAGCGGTACCAGGCCGACGACGCTGATCACGCGGCCGATCCGGTCCGGCCCGGCGGACCGCGCCAGCAACGCCTGTCCGGTCGGTGGCAGCAAGCCCCCGGCGAGCCCTTGCAGGACACGGAAGGCGATGAGCGCGGGCAGCGTGGGCGCCAGCGCGCACAACAGCGACGCCAGCAGGAACACGACGACGGCGGTGAGCCAGACGCGACGGCCGCCGAACCGGTCGGCGAGCCAGCCGGACGCCGGCACGGCGGTGACCACGGCCAGCAAATAGGCGGTCGTCACCCATTGGACGGTGGTGACCGGCGCACCGAACTCGTCGGCGAGGGTGTCGACGCCGACCGAGACGATCGTGCTGTCCAGGGTCGCCATGAACGTGCCGAGCACCAGAACGGCCGCCGTCCGCCACAACGCGGCGTCGATCGGGCGCGCGGTCACCGCTCCCCCACGAATCCGGCGGCGTCGCCGTCCAAACAGGACGGTAGCTTCCGGAGGAACCGGACCAGATCGTCGGCCAGCGACCGTGCGTCGGTATGCCGCGCGTAGAGAACGCCCTCCCAGCCGTGTTCACCGGGAACCACGGTGACGCTCACCGGATGGTGCGTCCGTTCCCGGAACCTCGTGCCGGTGACGGTCAGGCCGGGCGCGGGTTCGCGCAGTTTCGCCGGGTCCACCGGGTAGTTCTCGAAGACGAGCAGGCTGTCGAACAGCCGCTCGCGGCCGGCGAGCGACGCGAGTTCGGGCAGGCCGATCCGGTGGTGCCCCGCCATCGCCTGCTGCCGGGCCTGCACATCGGCGAGAGTCTCGGCGACCGTCCCGGTGAACCGGGCGCGGACCGGGACACTGTTCGCCAGCAGTCCGATGATCTCTTCGACACCGTCCACATCGGACGTCCGGTTCGAGGTCATCACCCCGAAGCTGACGTCCGCACGCCCGACCCGGCTCGCGAGCACCGCCGCCCAGGCACCCTGCAACAGCGTGTTGACGGTGAGACCGCGCGACGAGCCCAGCCGGGTCAGTTCCGCCACCAGCTGGCTGTCCACACTGAACAGAGCCGGTTCGGCCGACCCGCCGGTGCACGATAGATGGTCGCCTTCGGGAAGGCCGTCGAGTTCCGCCCGCCAGGCCCGGAGGTCGGCGGAGTGATCGGCCGCGGCGAGCAAGCGGGTGTACCGGGTCAGCGGAACCGGCTCCGGCAACGGCTTTCCCGCGTACAGCGCGAACAGCTCGTCCAGAATCCGTGGCGCGGACCAGCCATCCGACAGCAGATGGTGACTGGTCAGCACGAGGGTTTGACGGCCGGGTCCCTGCCGCAGCACGGTGACCCGCCACAGTGGCCCATGGGCGAGGTCGAACGGCTCGGCGAGTTCCGCGTCCAAAGCTGTGTCTACTTCGGACACTTCACGGATCCGGAAACCGGCCCGCGGTTCGGCGGGAATCACCTGGACCTCGTGCGACGGCGGGAAGAGCGCGCCCAGGTGCGGATGCCGCCGCACCAGCGCGTCCGCCGCTGCCTGAAGTGCCTCGACGTCGAGGTCACCGGACAGCGTGAACGCGGCCTGCACCGGATACGGATCTTCCGCCGCCACCCGGGACTCACGCAGGATCACCTCCTGCAACGGCGTCAGCGGGAGCACCTCGCCGGGTCCCGGCACATCGGCGGCGAGTTCGTCCAGTTCCCGGCGGAAGTGCTCGCCCAGGACGGCGATCTCGTCGTCGGTGAACAGCGCGGACGGCCAAGTGAAGCGGACGCCGAGCCCGCCGCCGTCGGGAACCATCGCGTTCACCGTCAGCGCGTAGGGCAGCGGCAATTCCGCGCCGCCGCCGGAACCGAGCGGATCGGCGTCCGGCGGTCGCTGCCACGGGGTTTCGGCGATCGGGGCCGCCGGGAAGCGGCCGAGGTAGTTCCAGGCGACCTCGGGCCGGGGG
Source organism: Amycolatopsis sp. NPDC034160 (assembly GCF_055575355.1). Taxonomy (NCBI): domain Bacteria; kingdom Bacillati; phylum Actinomycetota; class Actinomycetes; order Pseudonocardiales; family Pseudonocardiaceae; genus Amycolatopsis; species Amycolatopsis sp. NPDC034160. Next base: position 64,737 of record NZ_JBVISU010000009.1, read on the forward strand.
CCGCCGATGCCGAGGATTCCGTGGCCGAGACCGTCTCCCGCCGCGCGCAAGTGATCGCGGACGGCCCGCAGGGCGTCCGGTAGCGGCCCGGCCGGCGGGGCGATGCGCGCCGGATGCACGGCGGTGAACCAGCCCGCGGTCTGGGCCAGATCGACCCTGCCCGCGAAGTCCGGGGTGTGCCCCGGCCGCCCATGACTCTCCACGGCGACCAGCAAGTCGGCCTCGGTCCCCCGCCACGCGGCGACCGCGCGGGCGAGCGCGGTCAACAGCACGGTGTCCGGGCCGGTGCGATACGCCGTGGGCAGCGCGGTGAGCACGGCGTGGGTCGTGTCCGGCCCGATGTGGATCCGGTGATGCCGAGCGGTCGCGACGGTATCCCGCGCCGGGTCGAGCCGAGTGCGGCCCAGCCGGGTCTCGGGGGCGGCGGCGATCGCTCGCCAGTACGGCATTTCGTCCTCTCGATGCGGTGCGGCCGCCCGCAGCGACCGTGCCCAGCCGAGGAACGACTGACCGCGCCGGTGCGGGGTGTTGCCGTGGAAGGCCTGTTCGACATCGTCGAGCAGCACCCGCCAGGTCACCGCGTCGGCGACCAGATGGTGTGCCACCAGCAGCAACCGTCCTGGCCGGTGCTCTCCGGCGTCCACCAGGACCGCCCGCACCAGCGGCCCGGTGCGTGGGTCCATCCTCGCCACGATCTGCTCGACCTGGGCGTCCAGCACCGCACGCGGATCACCGGTCACGCGGACGGCGGTGAGCACATCGGCACCGGTCACGGCGCCGATATCCGGTACGCGGAGCGCATCCTCGACCAGATGCGCACGCAGGACATCGTGACGGGCGAGAACGACGTCGAGCACCGAGCGCCAGCGAGGAACGTCGTCCGCCGAAGGCACGCAGATCTCGACCCACTGGCAGAACCCGTCCGCCGCCTTTCCCGCACGCCGCAACAGATCGCGCATGATCGGCGTGAGCGGGGCGTCGCCGACGGCGTGGGCCTCCTCGGCCTGTTCGGGTTCGCCACAGCGCGCGGCGATCCCCGCGACCGTGCCGCCTTCGAGCACGTCGCGGGCGGTCAGGTTCAGCCCTTCGCGCCGGGCACGGGAGACGACCCGGAGCGAGGCGATGCTGTCGCCGCCCGCGTCCAGAAAGCCGTCGTCCAGGCCGACGCCGGGGCCGAGCAGTTCGCGGACCACTCGCAGGAGCACCGCTTCCGCCGGGGTGGTGGGTTCCCGCCCGTCGCCGGAGCGGGCTTCCGGCGCGGGCAACGCGGCCTGGTCGAGTTTGCCGCTCGGGCCGAGCGGCAACCGCTCCAGCGCCACGAACGCCGTCGGCACCATGTACGCGGGCAGCTCCGCGGCGAGGTACTCGCGCAGCGCGGCCGGATCGGGTTCGGTGCCGTCCACCGGCACGAAGTAGGCGACCAACCGGTCCTCACGGACGATCACCGCGGCGGCACGGACGTCATCGTGCGCGGTCAGCGCGGCCTCGATCTCCCCGAGTTCGATCCGGAATCCGCGCAGCTTGACCTGGTGGTCGGCGCGGCCGAGGAAGACGATCTGCCCGTCCGGCCGCCAGCGGACCAGGTCCCCGGTGCGGTACATGCGCTCCCCCGGCGGCCCGAACGGATCGGCCACGAACCGTTCGGCGGTCAGCGCCGCCCGGCCGACATAGCCCTGAGCCAGCTTCGGCCCGGCCAGATACAGCTCGCCGGTGACGTTCGTGCCGACCGGGAGCAGCCCGCCGTCGAGCACGTACGCGCGGACCTCCGGATCCGGGCGGCCGATCGGCAGTGGCCCGGGGTCGGCCGGGTCGTAGTGCCAGGTGACCGAGTTGATGGTGACCTCGGTCGGGCCGTAGGCGTTGAACAGCGCGCGCCGGTTCCCCCAGCGCCGGGCCAGCTCCGGGTCGAGCCGTTCGGCTCCGACGACGAAGAACACGTCCGGATCGACGGTCGCGTCGTCCGGCATCGCGGAGAGGAACGACGGGAGCAGGTTGAGCCCGGTGACGCGGTGTTCGGCGGCGTAGGCCAGCAGGTCGTCACCGGAGACCCGCACCTCTTCCGGCGCGATGACCGAGGTGCCGCCGGACAGCAGCGGCAGCATGAACTGCCAGAAGGCGACGTCGAAACTCGTCGACGCGAAGTGCAGGTACCGCTCGGCGGTCCCGATCCCGACGATGTCCTCCTGCAACGCGATCAAGCTCGGGACGCCGCGGTGCGGCACCGCGACACCCTTGGGTTTACCGGTCGTGCCGGAGGTGTAGATGACGTACGCGAGCGCGTCCGCACTGAGGCGGACGGCCGGATCGGTGTCCTTTGTGGACAATTTCGCCGGGTCGACCACCGGAAGGCCGTCGACGTCCGAAGTGGACACGACGGCGGCGGGCCTGATGTCGTCGATCATGTACGCGAGCCGATCGGCCGGGTAGTCCGGATCCATCGGCACGTGTACCGCACCCGCCTTGATCACACCGAACAACGCGACCACGAGGTCGACGTCACGGCGCAGCAGGACCGCGACCGGGTCCTGCGGTTTCACGCGAGCGTCGATCAGGGTGTTCGCCAACCGGTTGGCCCGCCGGTCCAGCTCGGCGTAGGTCAGACTCCGGTCGCGGCACACGACGGCTTCGGCGTCCGGAGTCTCGCGGACCCAGCGGCCGAACTCCGCCAGCATGCCGCCGCGCTCCCGTTTCGGTTCCGGGCCTTCGCCGAGACGCAGCATCGCCCGTTCCTCGTCGGCGTCGAGCGCGCGAAGCCGGGCGACGGGGCGGGCCGGGTCCGTGACGATCTCGTGCAGGACGGCACGCAGCCACCGGCCGAAGGACTCGGCTTCGTCGCGGGTGAAGGCCTGGGGCTGGTAGCCGAGCCCGACGGTGAACTCGTCGCCGGGCAGCACGATCACCGTGAGCGGATAGTGCGTGGCGTCGGTGATGTCGACGCCGACGAGAGCCAGCCCCGGGGCCAGGGTGGTGCGGGCGCGGCTGGAGAGCGGGAAGTTCTCCATCACCAGCATCGTGTCGAACAGGTCGCCGACGCCGATCGCGCGCTGGATGTCGGGCAGCCCGGCATGATGGTGATCGGTGAGCCGGACGCTTTCGGTGTGCACGCGCTCCAGCACCGCGGCCGCGGTGTCGGCGGGATCGAACCGCACTCGCACCGGGATCGTGCCGCCGAGCTGCCCGATCATCCGCTCGACGCCGGGGACCTCGGCTGGACGGCCGGACACCGGGCAGCCGAAGACGACATCGCGACGGCCGGTCAGCCTGGCGAGCAGTACACCCCAGGCGGTCTGGAACACCGTCGTCGGGGTGACTCCGCGCTCGCGGGCGAAGGCGCGCAGCCGTTCGCTGAACTCCCCGCCCAATTCCACGGTGACGCGCTCCGGACGCTCCACAATGGACTCCACGCTCGCCGGGGCGAGCCGGGTCCCTTCATCCAGTCCGGCCAGTGCCTCGCGCCACGCCTCCAGCGCCGCGTCCGGATCGCGTTCGCCGAGCACCCGGTGGTACTCCGCGAGCGGCGGGGCGACCGGGGCCGCCGGGCCGCCGCCGAGTTCGGCGTAGGTGGCCAGGAGCGTGCGGCCGACGAGCGGCATCGACCAGCCGTCGAGGAGCGCGTGATGGTTGGTGAGCACCAGCCGGTGCTCGTCCGGGCCGAGGGTGAGCAGCAGGAACCGGATCAGCGGCGGGGTCGCCGGATCGAACGGCCGCGCGAGTTCGGTACGGCATTCGTCGTCGACCTGCTCCGGTGACACGCTCGCGTGCCGCCAGTCCAGGGCGACCGTGGCGGGCACGACCTGGACGACTTCGCCCGCGTCGGTCGTGTGCAGGTGGACACGCAGCGCGGGATGCCGCCGCAACACCTCCGCCGCGGCTTCGCGCATCCGGTCGGCCTCGAGTGCGCCGCTGAGCAGGGTCACGGCCTGCACCACGTAGACGTCGGTCTCGTCGTCACCGCGCGCCAGGGTGTGGAACGCGAGCCCGGTCTGCAGCGGGGTCGCGGGCAGGACGTCCTCGACGCGGCCCCGGCTCTCCAGCGCGTCGATGTCGGCCTGGCCGAGGCCGACCAGCGGCAGATCCGACGGCGTGAGCCCACCGCCGTCCGGTCCGATCCGGGCGGCGTGCGCGGCCAGGGCCGCCAGCGCTCGCGACCACGCTTCCTGAAGCGCCACGACGCTGTCCTCGGAAAGCACCGCACCGGCCGCGGTCCATTCGACGGCGAGCCGGGCACGGCCGTCCTCGCGGACGAAGCAGTTCAGTGCCAGGACCTGGTCCAGTGACTTGCCTTCGGGCTCGGTCACCGCGAACGGGTCTTCTTCCGGCAACCGCCACCCGTTGCCGGGCAGCGCCGCGAACCGGCCGAGGTAGTTCAAGACGACGTCCGGCGACGGGACGGCGGCGAGTTCGTCCCGGGTGAGCGGGTCGAGGTAGCGCAGGACACCGAAGCCGACGCCGTTGTCCGGGACGGCACGTTTGGCTTCTTTGGCCGCCCGCACCAGCTGTCCGGCCGCGTCGCCGCCTGCGAGCGCGCTGTCGAAGTCCGTGGTCGCTGCCACCGAGCCGACGGGTACGCGCAGCGGATACTCGGCGGTGAACCAGCCGACGGTGCGGGACAGATCCAGGCCGTCTTGATCCCGGCCGTGTCCTTCGAGGGACACGGTTTCGGCCTCGACCGGAGCACCGCGCCACGACCGGAGGGCCAGCACGAGCGCGGCGAGCAGGACGTCGTCCGGCCCGGCGCGGTAGGCCGTCGGGAGACTGGCAAGTATCGCCTCGGTCTGCTCCGGTGAGGCGAGGGTGACCGAACGCCTCGCGGTCGCGACCGTGTCGACGGCACGGTCGAGGGGCCGGTCGCCGAGGCGCGGTCCGTCGAGTGCGCCGCGCCAGTGGTCGAGTTCGCCGCGCCGGGCGCCCGAAGCTCCTTGTCCGGCGAGGCGGAGCGCGTGCCGCCGCCACGACGTCCCGGTCGGTTCGAGCCGGTCCCCGGCGCAAGCCGCGTGCAGGTCCGGCAGGAGGACGCGCCAGGAAACGCCGTCGATCGCGAGGTGGTGGACGACGATGACGAGGTGATCCGGCAGCAGGGCGAGCCTGAGCACTCCGCTGCGGAGATCGAGCGAATCCGCGAGCCCCGCCGCGACCTCGGCCGGATCGCCCGTCGTTTCGGTGACGACGTCGGCGGCGCGCACGGACCCGCGTTCGCGCACCCGCGTTTCGTCCTCTAAATGCAGCCGGAGGGCGTCGTGGTGGTCCAGGACCGTTTGCACCCCGGTGAGGAGGCGGGCGAGCGGCAGGGGTTCGTCGAGCCGGACGGCGGTCCATTGGGTGTATCCGGCGATGGTCGCGACGTCCGGATGCGGGTCGAGCAGGGCCCGGACGATCGGTGGGGCGGGTACCTCACCGACAGGTTCATCCGGCGGTGCGGCGGGGCCGCCGATCTCGGCGCTCGCCGCGGCCAGCGCTTCGAAACTGCGCCGGGCCAGCAGGTCACGCGGCCGAAGGTCGAGGCCGTGCGCGCGCAGTCTGCTGCTGACGCTGATCGCGGTGATGCTGTCGCCGCCCAGCGCGAAGAAGTCGTCGTCGACGGCGACCTCTTCGACGCCGATCACCTCGGCGATGGTCGCGCACAGCAGGCGCTCGCGTTCGGTGGCCGCGGTCCGGCCGGCCGTCGCACGCGGCGCGGGCAGCGCGGCCCGGTCGATCTTCCCGTTGGAGGTCAAGGGAAGCGCGTCGAGTACGACCACGGCGGCGGGGACGAGATGCTCCGGCATCCGCCCGGCGAGTTCCGCGCGAACGTCGTCCGGCACGACCTCGCCGACGACGTACCCGACGAGCCGCGGCCCGCGCACGGCGGCGGCCGCCGCCCGCACTCCGGGCACGGCGGCCAGCGCGGCCTCGACCTCGCCCAGTTCGACGCGGTGGCCACGGACCTTTACCTGTCCGTCGCGGCGGCCCAGGTACTCCAGGCCGCGGCCGGGCACCCAGCGCGCGAGGTCGCCGGTGCGGTACATCCGGTCGCCGGGCGCGCCGAACGGATCCGCCACGAACCGCTCGGCGGTGGCACCGGGACGCCCGAGATAGCCGCGCGCCAGATGCGGTCCGGCGAGATACAGCTCGCCCGGCGTTCCGGCGGGCACCGGACGCAGCGCGGCGTCGAGCACCCGCACCGCCGTACCGGGTACCGCGGTCCCGATCGTCGGTTCCCCGTCGTCCAGCCAGGATCCAGCACCGTCCACAGTGGCCTCGGTCGGGCCGTACATGTTGCGGGCGCGGACACCCGACTCCGCGACCCGGTGCCACAGCGCGGGCGGGGTCGCCTCACCACCGAGGACGAGCAGGGCGGGCGGATGGGGGCCGTCGAGCAGTCCGGCGTCGACGAGCGGCCCGGCCATCGACGGCGTGGTGTCGACGACGTCGATCCGATCACGCGCGAACGCCGTCAGCAGTGCGTCGGCGTCCCGGGCGACGTCGGGGCCGTAGACGTGGAGTTCGTGCCCGAACAGCAGCCACATCAGCTGATCGAGGGCGGAGTCGAAGGCGAACGAGTACGTGTGCGCAACCCGGAGCCGCCTGCCCGCGGCGCGTTCGGTTTCGGCGACCGTGGTCGCGCGGTGGTGACGCAACAGCGTCGCGAGCCCGCCGACCCGGCCGAGGACGCCCTTGGGGCGGCCGGTCGAGCCGGAGGTGAAGATGACGTACGCGAGGTGTTCCGGATGACGCTCCGATGCGAGCGGCGAGGCGTCCACTGTGGACAGATCGGTCTCGTTCAGCAGCAGCTGCCGCCCGGGCACGATCTCCGCGTCAAGCGCGATCGTGAGCACCGCACCGGCTTCAGCGGCGAGTTCCCGCAACCGCTCGACGGGATGGGCGAGGTCCAGCGGCAGGAACGCGGCCCCCGCGTCGAGCACCGCCAGCAGGGCGACGACGAGTTCCGCGGAGCGTGGGAGGGCCAGCGCGACGACGTCGTCAGGCCCGACGCCACGCGCCCGCAACACCCGCGCGAGCCGGTGCACGCGCTGGACGAGTTCCCCGCCGGTCAGCCGTTCGTCACCGGACACCAAAGCGGTCTGTTCTGGGTCGAGTCCGGCGAGAAGTTCAGGTACGCCCAGGAGTTCGCCGTCCGGAGCGGGTGTCGACCACTCCTGGAGCAGCGTGTCCCGCTCCCCCGACGGCACCAGATCGGCACTGGCGAGCGCCGGACCGTCCGGCTCGGTCAACGCGGTGATGAGACAGCGCAGCGCGGTCAGCTTGGCGTCGACCGCGGCCTGGTCGTGGGTCCGCGCGTCGACCTCGAAGCCGAGCAGCAGCCCACCGTCCGACGTCGGGAGCACGGACAGGCCCATGTCCTCGGGCGGTCCGCCGGCGACGTTGCGCATGGTGCCGTGCGAGCCCGCGAAGTCGAGCTTCAGATCGAAGGCCTTGAGGTTGATACCCCGGCCGTGCAGCAGCGCCCCGGCGCCGGGTACCGCCAGGTCCTGCGGCAGGTCCTCGCCGCGATACCGCTGGTGCGTGCGCATCTCCTTCAGTACGCCCGCGACGCGCGCGGTCAGTTCGGTGCCGGAGTCCTCCGGGAGCACCGTGACCCGCAGCGGCAGCACGTTGACCGCCATCGCCGGGGTCCGCAACGCGGCCCCTTCACGGCACATCAACGGCATCGCGAACACGACGTCGGTCCAGCCGAGGACGCGGTGCAGGAAGGCGGCGTAGCAGGCGATCAGCGCGTCGCCCCAGGTCGTTCCGGCGCGTTTCCCCAAGTCGCGCAACCGTGCCAGGTCCTCGGCGGGCAGGACCGACCGGGCGGTCACCGTGCGTTCGGGCGGGCCCGACGCGCTGCCGCCGTCGTCGAGATCCGGCAACGGCGTGAACCGCTCGCGCCAGTACTCCTGGTCTTGGGCGAACCGTTCGCTCTCGCGATAAGAGCGATCGGACTCGACGAGATCGGCGAACCGCGCGAATGTCGACGGCGGTACTTCCTTGCCCAGGACCGAAGCGGTGTAGCGGCCGGCGGTCCGGCGCGCGAGCATCGCCGCGGTGTAGCCGTCGAACACGAGGTGGTGCCCGAGCTGGGTGAACCACACGTGCGAGTCGGAAAGCCTCAGCACGAGGTGGGAGAACAGCGGCCGGTCGACCATTTCGCGGCAGGCTTCGGCGACCCGGCGGCGTTCGGCGTCCACCCGCGCGTGCGCGGTGGCCACCGGATCGGCCTCGCCGCGCAGATCCACCACCGACGGCGACGGCACCGGATCCGTGGACACCAGCTGGCGCGGGCCGTCCGGCGTCTCGAAGACACGCAGCCGCAGGCTGTCGGCCTCTTCGGCGGTCGCGCGGATCGCCTCGGTCAGCGCGTCGAGGTCGACCGGCTTTTCGCCGACGATCTCGATGACGTCACCGACGACGTAGTACGGCGAGTCGGGTTCGAGCCGCTGCGCGGTCCAAATGCCCAACTGGGCTCCGGTGAGGTTCAGCATGAAGGCACCACCATCGGGGTTCCGGTCACCGGGTCGGGCACGACGACACTGGGGAGATCGAAGACCTCCTTCATCAGCTCGGCGTCGACGATGTCGGCAGGCGCGCCTTCCGCGACGATCCGACCGTCCCGCAGGGCGACGAGGTGATCGGCGTAGCGGCAGGCCTGGTTGATGTCGTGCAGGACGGCGATCACCGTGGCGCCCTCGTCGCGCAGCCGCGCCAGCAACCCCAGCAACTGGTACTGGTGCGCGATGTCGAGGAACGACGTCGGTTCGTCGAGCAGCAGGTACGGCGTCTTCTGCGCCAGCACCAGCGCCACCCACACGCGCTGACGCTGACCGCCCGAGAGTTCCTGCACCGGCCGGTCGGCCAGTCCCGCCACCCCGGCCGCGGTCATCGCGTCGAGCACCGCGCGTTCGTCCTCTTCGGACCACGACGCGAACAACGACTGATGCGGGAACCGGCCGCGCGCGACCAGCTGACGGACCCGGACGTCCTCCGGCGCGGCCGGATCCTGCGGCAGGAAACCGAGTTCCCGCGCCAGCCCCTTGCCGGGAAAGGAACCGACGTCCTTGCCGTCGAGCAGGACCTCGCCGTCGGACGGCCGCAACAGCCGGACGAACGCGCGCAGCAAGGTCGACTTGCCGCAGGCGTTCGGTCCGACGACGGCGGTGAACGCGCGGTCGGGCACGTCGAGGCTCAGCCGGGTCGACACGACCCGGTCGCCGTAGCGCAGGGTCAGGTCCCGGGCGGTCAAGCGGGCACTCATGTGCGCCGCACCTCCTTGGTGAGCAGCCAGATCAGGTAGCCGCCGCCGATCACGGTGCTGACCACACCGACCGGCAGCGCTTCCGGCGCGAGCAGCATCTGGGCGGCCAGGTCGGCGCCGGTCAGGAGAACGGCGCCGGTGAGCGCGGCGGGCAGCAGGCCGATTCCGGGCGTGCGGGCCAGCCGCCGCCCGATCTGCGGGGCGGCCAGCGCGATGAACGCGATCGGCCCGGCGACGGCGGTGACCGTGGCCGTGCAGCCGACCCCGATGAGCACCAGGTGCAGCCGCAGCCGGTCCCAGCGGACACCGGTGGTGACCGCCAGTGCGCCACCGAGCGCGGCCTGGTGCAACGCCGGTGCCCTGGTGAACAGCACGACGAACAGCACCGCCAGCACCCCGAACGGGATGGTGACGTCGTCCCAGCCGACCCCGTTGAGCGAACCGGCGTTCCAGCCGACGGCCGCGATCGCGATCTCGAGTTCGGCGCGCAGCACGATCCATGAGTTCAACGCGGTGAGCATCGCGTTGATCGCGATCCCGATGACGATCAGCCGCAGTCCGGAAAGCCCGCCGCCGAGCGACAACGCGTACACGATCGCCGCCGTGAGCACCCCGCCGAGCACCGAACCGATCGTCAACTGCGTCGACGTCCCCGAAAGCACGGTGATCGCGAACAGCGCGCCGGTGTACGCGCCGGCGTCGAGACCGATCACGTCCGGGCTGCCGAGCGGATTGCGGGTGACGTTCTGGAAGATCGCGCCCGCCAGGCCGAGCGCGGCACCGAACACCAGTCCGGCCAGCACCCGCGGCAGCCGCCATTCCCGGATGACGACCCCCGGACCGCCACCGGCTCCGGTGAGCGCGGCGAACACGCGGGCAGGACTCGCCCACGCCGCGCCGTAACAGAGGCCGAGCAGCGTCAGCCCCGCGATGACCACGATCATCGCCACGAAGAACCAAAGGGTGCGGCGTTCCAGCCGGGCGGAGAACCGCCCGCGCCGCAAGACGAAGGCGGTCACAGCGGCGCCGCCCCGTATTTGCGGACGGCCCAGATCAGCACCGGGCCGCCGAGGAACGCGGTCACGATCGCGACCGGGACCTCACCGGTCGGCAGCAGGACCCGCGAGCCGACGTCCGCGGCCAGCATCAGGACCGGGCCCAGCAGCGCGGCGAACGCGATCAGCCACGGGATCGACGCGCCCGCCACCCGCCGGGCCAGATGCGGCACGATCAGCCCCACGAACAGGATCGGCCCGGCCAGCGCGGTGGCCGCCCCCGCCATCAGCGTGATCAGCAGCAGGGTGACCGTCCGGACGCGCGCGACGTTCGCGCCGAGGGTGTGCGCGACCGTCTCGCCGAGCGCGATGGCGTTCAGCTGACGGCTCACCGCGAACGCGCCCAGCAGCGACAGGCCGATGATGACCAGCGGCACCGTGGTCGGGGCTTGCTCGCGACCGGCCAGCGACCCGACCGACCAGAACCGGTAGACGTCGAAGGTGTCGGGGAACAGCAGCCGGAGGCCGAGGGTCAAGCCGAGCAGCACGGCGCTCAACGCGGTCCCGGCCAGCACCAGCCGCAGCGGCGACCGGCGGCCGACCGCGTACACCAGCACCGCGGCGCCCGCCGCGCCCAGCACCGCCAGGCCCAGTTCGGCGGGTGCCGAGGCGGCGAGGCCGAGCGCCGAACCCACCGCGATGGCGAATCCGGCGCCCGCGGTCACGCCGAGCACCCCGGGTTCGGCCAAGGCGTTGCGGGACAACGCCTGCACGAGCACTCCCCCGACCGCCAAGGCCGCGCCGACGCCGACCGCGAGCACCGCCCTCGGCATCCGGATGTCCAGAACCACCGCCCGGTCACTCGGATCCCCCTCGCCCAGCAGGGCGCGCACGACCTCCCCGGGGGCGATGGCGTGCGCGCCGATCCCGACGCTCAGCACGGCGACCACGACGAGCCCGAGCAGTGCGCCGCCCAGCAGCGCGGACCGCCCGGTGGTGGTCACTGCTTGAGCAGCGGCGCGAACGCCTGGTCGATGGCGTCCAAAGTGGACGTGGCGGCCCGGTAGGTGGCGGCCTCGGTGTAGCGGAACGGGTAGACCTTGCCCGCCTTCACCGCGGGGAGTTCCTTCCACAGCGGCGAGTCGAGGACGTACTTGACCGGCGCGGGCACGGAACCGTCGGCGCTGACCGAGTAGGTAATGGCGTCGGCCTGCGCGAACGCGGTCGGCAGCTCTTCGATCGACGGGTACTCGCTGACGTCCTTGGAGCCGCCACCCTTGACCTTGACCTGGCCGTAGTAGGTGGCGCCGAGGTCCTGCGCGATGTTGGTGCCCCAGGAACCGTTGAACTCACGCTGGAAGTTGCCCTTGGCGACTTCGCCGTAGGCCCCGACGTGGCCCAGCTTCAGTTGCGGCAGCACCGCCTTGTACTTCTCGGCCAGCCCCTTGGCCTTGGTGTCGTACGCGGTCTTGAGCGCGTCGAATCCGGCGGTGGCGCCGGCGGCGTCGGCCTGCTTGCGGGACAGCTCACGCCACATCGACGGTACCGACGGGCCGATCGCCACGACCGGCGCGATCGCTTCGAGCCGCTTGATGTCGATGTCGGCGAGCACCGGCTTCGGCACGCCGATGACGATGAGGTCCGGATCGGCCTGCGCGATCGCCTCGTAGTTCGTCTCCGCCGCCGACTCGCCCGCGACCTTCGCCAGCTCGTCGTACTTCTTGCGCTCCTGCTCGTTGAACAGCGGGATGCCGCGCTTCCAGCTGGACACCCCGACCAGCGGCGCGCCCGCTTCGAGCAGGGCGGGCACGGCATAGCCGGTGGCGATGACCCGTTTCGGCGAGACCGGGATGGTGATCTGGCCGTTGTCGGCGGCTAACACCCGGGTCTGCCCGCCGTCGGCGGCCTTGCCGTCTTCGCCGGAACCACAGGCGGTGGCCGCGGTCACGACCGTCAAAGCGAGCGCGAGCGCTCCGGCGAGGCGACGGGTTCTGGTGGTGCGCATGGATTTCCTCGTTCTTCGGGGGTGGGAATTCAGTGGTCGTGGTCGTCGTCGAAGTCCGCGACTCCGCGTTTCCAGTAGCCGGTCACGTCGTGGTCGTCCTTGCCGAGGCCGAGGTCGTTCTTGAGCCAGCGGCGCAAGGGCTTGATCTGCCCGGCTTCCCCGGCGACCCAGGCGTAAAGCCGTTGGCCCGCGGGGACTTCGATCGTGCGGACGGCACGGGCCAGCAGCTCGGTGTCACCCGGCGCGGTGCCGTCTCGGTGCAGCCAGCGCACTTCGACGTCTTCGGGCGCGGACAGCTCGATCTGCTCGCTCGGGTCGGCGACCTCGATGAACGCCCAGCCCGCGGCGGTGCGGGGCAGTTCTTCGAGCCAGCGCGCGATCGCGGGCAGCGCGGTGAGGTCGCCGGCGAGCAGGTAGCGGTCGTAGGTGTGCGGCACGATCAGCCCGCCCGGCGGTCCGGCGACGTGCACCGCGGTTCCCGGAGTCACCTTCTCCGCCCATCCGGAACCGAGCCCGCCTTGGTGCAGCGCGACATCCAGATCGAGTTCCCCGGAAACCGGGTCGTAGCGGCGGACCGTGTACTCCCGCGACGTCGGTGACGGCTTCGGCCAGCGCAGCATGTCGCCGTCCTGAACCGGCAAGCGCGGCTCCGGATCGACCTCCGGGAACAGCACTTTGACGTGTTCGTCGGGCGAGTGCGCCTCGAAACCCGCCGTACCGGGACCGCCGAGGGTGACGCGGAGCAGTCCGGAGCCGATCATCGTGGTGCGCACGACTTCGGCCTGCCGGACGCGGATCGGATACGGGACCTTCTCCGCGTGCTCACCCGCGCGGACCTCGGCGATGCGCTCCAGATGCCGGTGGCGATGGTCGGCGCGGTTCACGCGGTGTTCCCGGCGAGGATCTTCGTCCAGTGGCCCAGCGTCGGCTGCTCGGCGAGGTCGGCGAATTCGAGGGTGTCCGCGCCTTCGGAGCGCCACTGCTCGACCAAGCCCATGATCCGCATCGAGTCGAGGCCGAGGTCGGTCAGATCGGTTTCCGGGGTCAGCTCGGCCGGATCGCAGCCGAGCAGTTCGGCGATGTCGGCGTGGATCTTCTCTGTCGTGAGGCTCATGACCGTGCTCCGGCGTGGATCGGGGCCAGCGCGGCGATCGCGGCGGCCGTGGTGGTGAGTGCGCCACAGCGCTGGGCGACGTATTCGCAGGCCTGGTCGTGGCGTGCACGGGAGAAGTCCGCGACCGCGTCGCCGACCAGGAACGGCCGCACGTCGCGCATGAACGCCTCGACGGCGGTGGCCTGGCAGCCGATATGCGCGTAGACGCCGGTGATCAGCAGCTGGTCCCGGCCCGCTTCGGCGAGCTGTTCGGTGAACGTGCTGCGCTGGAACGCGCTGTAGCGCCACTTCGTCAGTACGGTGTCACCCGGTTTAGGGGCGAGTTCGGGCACCACGTCCGCGGCCGAGGGATCGTCCTCGATGACCGCGCCGATGCCGTCGCCCCAGAATTCGGTGAGCAGGCCGCGGTCTTCGGCGGCCTGGTGACCGGGCTGTGCGGTGTAGAACACCGGCACCCCCGCCGCGCGGGCGGCGTCAGCGAGCGCGGCGATGTTCGCGACCATCTCCGGGATCGGCGATCCCTCGTACGGCGCGAGGAAGTACCGCTGCGCGTCGTGCACCAGCAGCGCGGCGCGGGCGGGCTCGGGTTTCCAGCCGACCCGTCCGGCGGGCAACTCGACCTCTGTCGGCAGGGGATACGGCTGGATCTTGGGCAGCGACACGTTCACTTCTCCTTCGCCAGGGCAGCCAGTGCCGCCCGCAGCTCGCGTTTGCTGGTCTTTCCGACGCCGGTCACCGGGAACCCCGGCACCACCTGGACCAGATCGGGCACCTTGAACGCCGCCACCCCCCGTTCGCGCACGAACCGGCGCAGTTCCGCCGCGCCGGGGTCGGCACCGGCAGCGGGGACGACGTAAGCGCAGGTGCGCTCGCCCAGATACGGGTCCGGCACCGCGACGACGGCGGCGTCGAGCACACCGGGGTGGGCCATCAGGTGGTTCTCGACCTCTTCCGCGGCCACCTTTTCGCCGCCGCGGTTGATCTGTTCCTTGGCCCGGCCGACCACTTCCAGATGCCCGGACGGATGCTGCCGCACCAGGTCTCCCGTGCGATAGAAGCCGTCTTCGGTGAACGCGGTCTTGTTGTGCTCGGTGGCGCGGTAGTAACCGCGGATCGTGTACGGGCCGCGGGTCAGCAGCGCGCCGATCCCACCCGGCGCGACGACGTCGTCCGAAGTGGACAGTGGGTCGTCCGGGTTCACGACGCGGATCTCGTCGTCCGGCGAGATCGGCCGTCCCTGCGTCGAGAGCACGTACTCGTCCGGATCGTCGAGCCGGGTATAGCAGACCAGTCCCTCGGCCATGCCGAACACCTGCTGCAGACGGCAGCCCAGCGCCGGCCCGATCTTCTCCGCCAGCTCGCGCGCGCATTTGGCGCCACCGACCAGCAGGACGTCCAAAGTGGACAGATCACGGGTGGTCCGCGCGGCGGCTTGTGCCCAAGCCGCGGCCAGCGGCGGGACGAGCCCGGTGATCGTCACGCCCTCGGCCTCGATCAGCCGGAACGCGGTGTCGGCGTCCGGACGCGGCGCGAACACCGTGGCCGCGCCCGCGTGCAGCGCGCCGAGCAGGCCCGGCGAGCTGAGCGGGAAGTTGTGCGCGACCGGCAACGCGGCCAGGTACACGCTTTCCGGGCGCAGGCCGCAGATCCGCGCGCTCTCCCGGACGCTGTAGAGGTAGTCGTCGTGCGTGCGCGGGATCAGCTTGGGCAGGCCGGTGCTTCCGCCCGACAACTGGAGGAACGCGACACCGGCGGGGTCGGGATCCGGCAAGGCTCGCGGAGTGGTCGCTTCGAGTGCGGCGAACTCCTCCGTGCCGACGACGAAGACTTCCCGTACCGACGGGACTTCGGCCGCGACCGCGCGTGCCATGGCCGCGTGGTCGAAGCGTTCGTGCTCGCCGACGGTCAGGATCGCCGCGGCCTCGCTCTGTCCGGCGAAATGCCGCAGTTCGCTGGCCCGGTGGGCGGGCAACGCGAACACCGGCAGCGCACCGGCGCGCCACAGTCCGAAAACGACGGACGCGAACTCCGGCACGTTCGGCAGTTGCACGACGACGCGGTCGCCGGCCTGGATCCCGGCTCCGGCGAACCCGGCGGCGAGCCGGTGCGCCCGCTCGTCGAGTTCGGTGAAGCTCCAGCGAGCGGTCTCGCCGATCACGGCCGGACGTTCGGCGTAGGCCTCGGCGAGGCTGGTCAGCAGCGCGCCGAACGTCTGGCCTCGCCAATATCCCGAAGCCCGGTAACGCGCGGCGGTCCCGGGCGGCCAGGGCACGTGATCGGGGTTCACGCCACGCCCTCCAGCCCGAGCGCGCGCAGCATGGTGCCGAACTTCGCGCCGGTCTCGGCGAGTTCCGCTTCCGGGTCGGACCCGGCCACCACCCCGGCGCCGGCGAACAGCCGCACGGTCCGGTCGCGGACCTCGGCGCAGCGGATGGTGACGACCCATTCGCCGTCTCCGTCCGGATCGGTCCAGCCGACCAGACCCGCGTAATAGCCGCGATCCTCGGGTTCCAGCGCGGCGATGGTGTCGCGGGCGAGTGCTGTCGGCACCCCGCAGACGGCCGGGGTCGGATGCAGTGCTTCCGCGAGCCCGAGCGCGGACGAACCGGCGTCGCCCGGATCGGCGAGCCGTCCGCTGATCCGAGTGGAGAGGTGCCACATCGTGGGTGTGCCGATCACCTCGGGTTCGGCGGGAACGTCGAGGTCGACGCAGAACCGGCCCAGCACCTCGGCCACCTGCGCGACGACGTGGGCGTGTTCGGCACGGTCCTTTTCGGACGCCAGCAGCTCGCCGATCCGGCGGGCGTTCTCGGCGTCGTCGGCCGCTCGCGGCCGCGAACCGGCCAGCGGGTTCGCCGTGACGATCCGGCCGCGACGGGAGACCAGCAGTTCGGGGCTCGCGCCGATCAGGGTGCGTGGCGCGGGATCCCCGGGCGCGCTGACGTCGACGGCGAAGGCGTGGGCCGCCGGGTCCGCGTGCACGAGGCGAGCCAGCAGCCGCGGCACGGCGACGGGATCGCCGCCGGTGATGTCGAGGCAGCGGGCCAGCACGATCTTGCGCAGCTCGCCGTCGCGGATCTCGTCCAGCGCCCTGGCGACGGCAGTGGTGTAGACCTCTGGCGCGGGCCGCGGCGACACCGACCAGCTCCCGCCGAGCGGTGCGACCGGACCACTCTGCTCCGGTGGTCCGGCCCGGCGCACCACGGCGGGCACCACCAGGCTGCTCGCGGCGTCGGGCCGGAACCCGATCGCCCCGGCCACCACGGGCTCGGTCACTCCCGCCACGAGGGCGGCGTCGAGGACCTCGGCGGCGGCGCGGGCACGCCTGCCCGGCACCGCGTGGACCGGGGAGTACACCCCGTCGGCGAGCAAGGATCCCCGGGCGGACGAGTAGTAGAACGAGCCGGGCAGGTACGCCGCCAGCAGATCGGCCGCCTGATGGACCGGCCTCGGCCGAGCCGGTGCGGGTGAGGACACGACTGGATTCCCTTTCGCGAATACTGCTGTCCGGGCCAGAAATTTCGGTTAGCCTAACCTAATCATACGGACCCGAAAAGTCTTCGTTGCATCATTGAGATCAGCCGCGGAGCGTGGCGCCACCGTCGACGTAGAGGTTCTGCATCGTGATGTGCCGCGCGCGATCGGAAGCCAAAAACAGGACGGCGTCGGCGATATCGGCGGGATCGGCTATCCGGCCCAGCGGTATGCCCACCCGGTATTGCTCCGGATTTCCCGCTATCACGCGATCCGCGCCGTTCTCGTCCGTCCACAATAGACGTTGCATGTCGGTGTCGGTCGAGCCGGGTGAGACGATGTTGCACCGGATGCCGGAGCCGGCGAGTTCGAGTCCCAGGCAGCGGGTCAGCATCGTCGCCGCGGCCTTCGAGGCGGCGTAGGCGGCCATCCCGGTCCTCGGGACACCTGCGGCGTTCGACCCCACCGTCACCAGCACACCGCTGCGGCGAGGCAACATGCGGCGGGAGATCTCGCGCAGCACGGTGAACACGCCGGTGGAGTTGACCGCGAAGGTCGCCGCCCAGTCCTCGTCACTGGTCTCACACACCGAACCCGGCTTCAGCACTCCCGCGACCGACGCCCCGATCCCGATCGGCCCGAGGTCGCGTTCGATCTCGCCGACCACGCGCGCGACGGCCGCCGGATCCCCGACGTCCGCGACATAGGAGGTCACCCCGTCCCCGCCGGGACCTTCCACCAGGTCCACCGCCGCCACGATCGCGCCCGCTCCGGCGAGCCCGTCCACGACGGCCGCCCCGATCCCGCGCGCGCCTCCGGTGACGAGCGCGACCTTGCCCTTGATGCCTTCCACGCCCCAACCACCCCACGTCTGATGTGCTTAGCCTTGCCTAAGCTAGCCGGATGGTCCAGACAAAGCGAGGGAACTGCACCGGTGATTCAGACCACTTCGCGCAGCGGCGGCGCTGAGCCGTGCTTTCCGGCCGGGCAAGGGACAGAACAGCGCATCCTGGGCACTTTCCCCCGCCACGCAAGGTGATCTGCCCGTCGATGCCGAGCGAATCCCTGCCGGTACAGACGATCTGGTCGACGACGCGCGTCGTCAGTCCGGCGCCCGAGACCGAGAGGGTCAGCGTGCCCCGCGGATCTGGCGGTCATCGTCGCGCCTATGCCGCCCTCGCCGCCTCCTCAGGTAGCCGAGCGGCACGGCCGTTCACTCGACGGTTTCCACGGTGACCCGCGGCGCCAGCGCCGCCAGGAAGTCGGCCGCGTCGAAGACCTCCCCGGCCGACACGACGCCGGTCGCCCTGGTCCGGCCGTCGAGCACCCGCTGGGCCGCCTCCACCACCAACGGGGCCGTGATGGCGTAGATGTCCTGTCCGCGAGCCACGATCCGCCGTTCCTCGCCGCCGGACCGCACGACGACGTCGACCACGAAGGTCTGCGGAGACGGGCCGTCCGCGGGCGGCGCCGGTGTTTCGGGTGCCAGCACGTCGCTTGCCGCGTTCACCGTCATGTACGTGCACACCTCCGGAATCGGCAGGTGACTCGGCACGGTGACGACGTCCGCCATGGTGAACTCGCCGAGGACCGCCTGGGTACCGAGCGGCGCGGGGAAGTCCCAGTCCAAGGTCGGCAACGCGTCGTCCCGGTGCTCGATCCGTCCGCCGGAGAACCGGAGCCGCTGCCCGTTCCTCCGCTCCCGTGAGACCTTGCCCGCCGCGCGGGTTCCGGCCGTCGGGTGCCAACTGCTGAGCGCGTAGGCGATATGCGCCTCATCGGCCGACGTCCAGTCGCCCATCGCGGCGGTGACCAGCAGGTCGCCGAGGCCGCCGAAGAACGCCATCGCGGGGATCACCGTCGCCCCCTCGGCGCGATCACCGAACCGGGCGAACGTGTCGATGTTCGCTTCGAGCTCCGCGGCCACGTCCAGATACGGCACGCCCGCCCGCAGCGCCGCTTCGATCACCGGAGCGGCGGTGTCGGCGAACGGACCGGCGGCGTTGATCACCGCGTCCGCGCCTTCCAGCGCGCGGTCGAGAGAGGCCGGGTCATGGACCGAGGCCTGCCGGATCTCGAGGCCGGGCCAGGGCAGGTCACGCAGTTTGGCTTCGTCCCGGCCCACGGCCAGCACGCCGATCCCCCGCTCGCGCAACTCCGCCACCACGAACCGTCCGGTGTGCCCGTAAGCCCCGAACACCGCGACGTCGTATCCCGTACCCATGAGTTCTCCTGCCCTCGGTTGATCCACTGTGGACCATCCTGTCGGCGGAGATCGCCCGTCGACAGTGTCCGGAACGCCATCATGCGTACACTTTCGGACATGAGCACGGTCGCCCTCGCCGCCACGGACGGGATGCTGCAGTTCGAGCTGTCCATCGCCAACGAGGTCTTCGGCACGGGCCTGCCGGGATTCACCGGCTCCTGGTACGAACTCACCGTCTGCGGTGCGGCCGCGGTCGAGGTCGGCCGGTTCCTCCTCGAACCGGACGACGGGCTCGACCATCTCGCGCGCGCCGACACCGTGATCGTCCCCGGCTGGGCGGACATCGACGTCGATCCGCCCGCCGATCTCGTCGACGCGGTCCGCGCCGCCCACGAAGCCGGCGCGCGGGTGGCGTCCCTCTGCACGGGCGCGTTCGTGCTGGCCGCCGCCGGTCTTCTCGACGGGCGGCGCGCGACGACGCACTGGGCGCACACCGACGTCCTCGCCGCGCGTCATCCCCTGGTGGAAGTCGATCCGGACGTCCTCTACGTCGACAACGGCAGCGTGCTGACCTCGGCGGGCAAGGCCGCGGCGATGGACCTGTGCCTGCACCTGGTCCGCCGTGACCACGGTTCGGCGATCGCGAACACCATCGCCCGTCGCCTGGTCGTCCCGCCGCATCGCGCGGGCGGGCAGGCCCAGTTCGTCACCGCGCCGGTGCCGGAACAGGACGATCACCCGCTCGGCGGCCTGCTCCCTTGGGTGACCGAGCGGCTGGACCGGCCGCTGACCGTCGAAGACCTCGCCCGCCGCGCCGCCATGAGTTCGCGCAACCTGGCGCGCCACTTCCGGTCGGCGACCGGGACGACGCCGCTGCGCTGGCTGCTGACCCAGCGCATCCGCCGCGCTCAGGAGCTGCTGGAGCGGACCGACGACAGCATCGACCTGATCGCGGAGGCCACCGGCATGGGCACCGCCGCGACCCTGCGGCGGCATTTCAACCAGACCGTCGGCGTGCCGCCGGACAGCTACCGCCGCACCTTCCGGGCGCGGACGATTAGCGGATTCGCGCCGTGACCAGGTCCGCGACGGCCGCCATCCCGGCCTCGTTCGGGTGGTAGGGCACGCGCCCCGGCGCGGCCGCGTACCGCTCCATCCACGGAACGGCGGCACAGGCGTGGTGGTGCGCGCTCACCGCGGCGGCCGGGATCAGGGTCACCCGCCCGGTGCGGGCCGCTCGCCGGGTCGCGGCCGCCAACCGGTCCGCGACTTCGCGTTCGAAGGCCACTTGCTCCGGGGTGAGCGGCACCCCGTCGCAGGCGGGCGGCGTGCGCGGCACGATCGTCAGATAGTCGACGACCAGCACCCTGGCCCGCGGCGCCCGCTGACGGACGGCCGCGATGACGGCGCCGATCTTCTCGTGCACCGTGGTAAGTGCCGCCCGCATGGCGTTCTGGTCGACCTGACCGCAGTTCGCGCCGCCGGTGTTCTGGCAGCCGTAGGTGAAGAGGCTGCCGACGTAGCCGACGTCGTTGCCGCCGATGGTGACCGTCACGAGCCGGGTGTCCGGGGTGACCGCCTCGATCTGCGGCGGCTGCCCGGCCTGTCCGGTGGTGAGGATGTTCGCCGTGGTGGCTCCGCTGCAGGTGACGTCGGTGAGGGCGAGCCCGCGTTTCTCGGCGACGAGGCTCGCGTAGTTCTTCGTCGAACGTCCGCACGCCGCCGGTGTTCCGGGCTGTTGCGGCGGGATTCCCGGTCCCGCCGCGAAAGAACTGCCCATGGCGACGTAGCGGGTGGCTTCGCCGCCTTGAGCGGGAGGTGTGGCCAGGAGAGCGAGCGCGACCGCGCCGACCACCGCGGCGGATATCCGCTTGACCATGTCGAACCCCTTATCTCACGAAGGTGACCGGTTCCGGTCCCGCGATGCCGTCGATGACACCGAGGGCGAGCATATCTTCGGGACGTGGCTTCAGTTTCCCGGCGAGCGCGGGGATGGACGCCCACACTCCACCGGTGGTGGGATGCCGCACGACGGCGATATGCGGCAGGCCTTCTTCACGCACCGACACCAGGCCTCGCGCGATGCGCTGGAGCTGTCGCAACGCGGGAACGCCTCCTGCATCCGCGTGCCACCCGTGGACAGCAGTGACACGACGGGCAGGCGCACGGCCTCGTGGCCGCCGAACTTCGCGCGTTCGCAGACGACCGCCTCGTCCGTGCCCGTGCGTTCTCTCGCGCGTGCCAGGGAGTCGCCGTACCCTTCCCAGCCCAGCGGGTCAGCCATGGAGCGCCCGCTTGAGGACCTTGCCCATCTCGTTGCGGGGCAACGCTTCCAGGTAATGGACCACACGCGGGCGCTTGTGCGGCGACAGCAGACCGGCCACGTGGTCGGCGAGTTCGTCGGCCGTCGGCCGCACCCCGGCCGGGACGATCCAGGCGACGATGCGCTCGCCGAGATCCTCGTCCGGTTCGCCGGTGACGGCCGCTTCGGCGACCCGGGGATGCTCCAAAAGCGCGTTCTCGATCTCACCCGCGCCGATCTTGTAGCCGCCGCTCTTGATCAGATCGGTGGCGCGGCGGCCCACGATCCGCACATAGCCGTCCTCGTCACGCACCGCCATGTCGCCGGTACGGAACCAGCCGTCGTGCAGCGCGGCTTCCGTGGCGTCCTGCCGGTTCAGGTAGCCGAGGAACAGATTCGGGCCGCGGACCTCGATCTCCCCCACCGTCTCACCGTCGACGGCGTCGAACGGGACACCGGAGTCGTCGACCAGCCGCAGGTCGACACCGGGTACCGGCGGGCCGACCGCGCCGGGCCGCCGCTCCCCCGAGACGCGGACACCGCAGTTCATCAGCGTCTCGGTCATGCCGTAACGCTCGACCACGCGCTGCCCGGTCGCCACGGCGATCCGCTCGTGGTCGGTCGCGGGCAGCGCCGCGGAACCCGACACCAGCAGCCGCGCCGCGCCCACTCCGGCGGCCAGGGCGGGATCGGCTTCGCAGTCGGCCGCCAGCCGGTGGTACATCGTCGGGACGCCGAAGAGCATCGTGCCCGCTCCGGCGAGTTCCTTCGCCGCGGCTTCACTGCTGAACCGCCCGAGGTGATGCAGCGAACCTCCCCGCCGCAACGGGCCGACCACGCCCAGGATCAGGCCATGCACATGGAAAAGCGGGAGGGCGTGCACGAGGACGTCGGCGTCGGTCCAGTCCCAGATCTCGGCGAGCGCGTCGAGATTCGAGGCCACCGCCCGTCGCGGGAGCAGGACACCCTTCGGCGGTCCGGTGGTCCCGGAGGTGTAGATGACGAACGCCGGTGTCCCCGGATCGGGCTCCGCTCCTTGCCACGGCGTACCCGAGGCCGCCAGGTCGACGTCGATCCGTGGCAGCGCGGCGAGTTCCGCGGGCAGCACCGCGTCCGGCTCGGCCAGCACCAGATCCGGCGCGCTGTCGGCGACGATGTGCGCCAGTTCAAGCGATCCGGCCTTCGGGTTGATCGGCACCGCCGGGACTCCGGCGGTCAGCGCCGCCACGATCGCGACGCACGTCCGGAGGGTCGGCGTCGCCCACACCGCGACGCGCGTGCGGCCGGCCAACCCGGCTGCCAGCGAGCCCGAGACGGACGCGAGTTCGGCGTAGGTCAGGGATTCGGTGCCGAACCGCAGGGCGACGCGATCCTTCTTCCCGGCGAACAGCATGGGTCTCCTCCTCAGCCCCAGTTGGGCACGACGAACACGAGCCAGGCGATCAGCGGCACGACGGCCACCACGAGCGCCCCGTACACCAGAAGCTGTTTGAAGAACTTGTCGCGGTCGACGTCCTTCGCGTTGGCGAGGACGAGCGCGCCGTTGGTGGAGAAGGGACTGACGTCCACCATCGTCGCCGAGACCGCGAGAGCGGCGATCATGCCGACCGGCCCGATCGTGCCCTGCGCCAGGAACGGCACGGCGAGCGGGATGAGCGCGCCCATCAGCCCGACCGACGACGCGAACGCCGAGACCACGCCGCCGATGTAGCAGAGCAGAAGGGCCGCGAGCAGCGGGATCCCGACGGTGGTGACCGCGTTGCCCACGTAGTCGATGGTGCCGATCTCTTTCAGCACGGCCACATACGTCAGCACGCCGCAGATCAGAAGCACGGTCGGCCAGGTGATCTCGGAGACGGCGGACCGGCTGGTCTTGGGCCACGCGACGCTCAGCAGGACGGCGACGGTGATGGCGGTCAAGCCCGGGTCGAGGTCGAAGACCAAGGTGCCGACCACGAGCGCGATCAACCCGGTCAGCGTCACGATCTTGGGGCCGTCCAACGGAATGGGCTGCTCGTGCGGCAGCGGTTCCTCGTCGGCCTCCTCGGTGCCGGAAGCCGCTCCGGCCGTCACGACCTGACGGCGCCGCAGTTTGGTCCCGCCGAGGACGACGAAAAGGACACCCGCGATAGCGAGGTTCATGCCGAGGCTGGCGAAGAACAACACCACGGGGCTGCCCGCGATGGTGTTGCGCTCCACGATTCCGTTGACGATCGAGCCGTAGACGCTGATCGGCGAAAAACCGCCACCCTGCGCGCCGTGCACCACCATCGCGCCCATGAGCAGCGGGCTGATCTTGTAGCGGGCGGCGAACCCGAGGGCGATCGGCGCGACGATCGCGCAGGCCGCCGGGCTCACCGCGCCGATCGCGGTCAGCGCGCCGGTGACCACGAACATCACCCACGGGATGAGCGCGATCCGGCCGCCGACGAGCCGGACGGCCGCGGCCACCAGCCAGTCGGTGGTGCCGTTGGCCCTGGCGATGGCGAACAGATAGGTGACGCCCACCAGCACCACGAAGATGTCGCCGGGGAAACCGGCGAAGATGCCGTCAGTGTCCAAGCCGCCGGCGAGAGTGCCGACGAGGAACGCCCCGGCGAAGGCGAGCGCCCCCATGTTGACCGAGCGGGTCGTGGCGACGGCGAAGATCACGACGAGAACGAGGATCGAGATCAGCTGGGCGGACATGACCGTCCTCCTTGACGGCGGGAGCCCCCTGGCGTATGGCCGAGTGGACTAGTGGCTGAGCCACTTTCCCTGTGACGGCGGACACCTGTCAAGCCGCGAGTGGTAAATTGGCTGAGCCACTTCCGCAGTCCGACCGAGGGGGACCAGTGCCGGAGGCGTTGAGCCGGTTGAACCGCGCGAAGCTCTACGAGCAGGTCGTCGAACGGATCAAGGCGCACGTCGAGGAATCCGGCCTGCACGCGGGCGACAAGCTACCGAGCGAACGCGACCTCGCCGAGCGGCTCGGGGTCAGCCGCGCGTCGATCAAGCAAGCGATCGTCGTGCTCGAGGTGCAGGGACTGCTCGAATCCCGCCACGGCGGGGGCACCTACCTGCGCAACGATCATCTCGACGTCGAACCGGTCGACGAACTCGTGGCCCGCCGCCGTCGCCTGCCGGAGGTGCTCGAAGCCCGCGAGGCGATGGAGACCAAGCTCGCCGAACTGGCCGCGCTGCGGCGATCCGAAGCCGATCTCGCCGCGATCGACGCGGCGCTGGCGTACATGGCGACCGAAATCAAGGGCGGCGGGCACGGCGCCGAAGGCGATCGCCGGTTCCACGAAGCGATCACCGCCGCCGCGAACAACAGCCTCCTCGCCGAATTCATGCGCTCGATCGACGCGCAGATCGCGGAAAGCCGCACCGAGTCACTGCGTCAGCCCGGCAGACCGTCGCGATCGCTCAGCCAGCACCACAAGATCGCCGACGCCATCCGGAACAGCGACCCGAAAGCGGCCGCGAACGCGATGCAACGGCACGTGCAGACCGTGAGCAAGGTCCGGCTGCTGAGCTGGGATCCGCAGAGCGACTAGGCTGTGTCCGACAGCGCCTTGACCAGCCTCCGCAGTCCACAAAGGACACTTTTCGAAAGCGGGGCCACTTCCGTCAGGATATCAGCCCGGCCGGGCTAAGCTCGCCCTTGTGCCACTCGTGGAAATCACCTACGCGCCCCATCTTCCCGAAGCCAAGTTGCGTGAGCTGGGCTCGGTTCTGCCGCATCTCGTTTCCGTCGCGGTGGAATGCCCTGAGGAGCCCTACGACGGCGAACTCCAACCCGGTGACGTCGAACTGCGCTTCCGGCAGCCTGGCCCGTTCGACCGTTTCGGGCTGGATCTGCTGGTCGAGGTCCGGTCCAAGTGGTTCCCGAGCCGGGCCGACAACCGTCAAGAGCGAGTGGACCTGCTGCGCACGAGCATCGAATCCGCGACCGGGATCGACGACGTCGGCGTCTATCTTTCGCTGCCCGTCGCAGCTTGGTCGCAATCGGATTAGCGCTCGCCGAAGACGTTCCGTCGTACGAACGGGCTTCGGAACTTGCCGTCCGGGTCCAACTCTTCGGCCAGCGCCCGGAAGTCGGCCAGCCGTGGGTAGTCCGCAGCCTGATGGAAGAGCTTCCCCCAGTGCGGCCGCACATCGAAGGGCGCCAAGCGTTCCTCGATGACGGGCAGCAGCGCGCGGACCGCGTCCCGTTCCGGCTGCCAGGTGAAGTGCAACGCCAGCCGGTCGCCGCCGTGGAACGGGCTGAGCCACAGCTCGTCCGCCGCGACCGTGCGGATCTCGGAGGTGAGCAGCAGGGGCGCGAGCCGGTGCCCGAGGCCGCGCATCGTCTCCATCGCGGCGACGGCGTGCCGGATCGGGACGAAGTACTCGGTCTGCAGTTCGTTGCCGACACTGGGCGTGAAGTCCAGGCGGAAATGCGGGATCCGTTCGTGCCACGGCCCCGGCACCCCGAGTTGCCGCGTGCAGTTGTCCGCCGGGATCCCGGCCGCGTGCGCCGGATGCCGCGGCCCGTCCGCGGCCTTCGCGCCGAAGAAGTCCGCGCCCGGCCACCCCGGCCCCTTGACCCAGACCTGGTCGATCGTCTCGCGGGCCCAGTTCGTGAACAGGCTGACGCTGTAGCCCGCGGCCTGGATCTCCTCGAAGTGCTCGTACGCGGATTCCCATGGCAAACCGTCGAAGACGTCCTGCCGCAGGTCGAAGGCCGGCACCAGGTCGAGGGTCAGCCGGGTCACCACGCCCAGCGCGCCGAGGCCGACGACCACGCCGTCGTGGTGGGTGTACGACTTCACCTCACCGTTCGCGGTGACCAGCTCCAAACCGGACACGGCCGACGCCAGGCTCTGGTTCCGCCGTCCGGAACCGTGCGTCGCCGTCGCGACGGTGCCCGCCACCGTGCAGTGCGGCAGTGACGCCAGGTTGGCCAGCGCGAATCCGGCCGCGTGCACCCGTTCCGCGATGTCGCCGTAGCGCGCCGCCGCCGGAACCGTGATGGTCGCCGCGTCGCTGTCGAGTTCGGTCGCCGGATCCAGCCCGGCGAGGTCGAGCTGGACGCCGTCCGGAGAGTCCGCGATGTCGTTGAAGCAATGCCTGCTGCCCAGAGCCTTGACCGCCGTCGCCGCGGCGACGGCTTCCTGGACCTGCTCGACGGTCCGAGGGCGAAGAATCCGTTCCGCGGTGAAGGTCTGATTCCCCGCCCAGTTCGTCTCGCGCACCAAGCCCCTTTTCCTTACGGCGTCCGGACGCCCAGCCTACCCAGGCTAGATTGCCGGGGTAGCGCTTCACGTGGAGGAGGTTCACCCTGACCGGCATCACCGGCGAGCTGCTGTCCATCGTGCTCTTGCTGGTCGTTCTCGCGTTCGCGGTGATACGGCCTCGTGGTCTGCCCGAGGCCGTGGCCGCCGTCCCCGCCGCGGGGATCGTCCTGCTGGCCGGGGTGATCTCGGTTCCTGACGCCGTCGACGAGGTGGCCAGGCTGGCCCCCGTCGTCGGCTTCCTCGCCGCGGTGCTCGTACTGGCCAAGCTGTGTGACGACGAAGGACTGTTCCAGGCAGCCGGGACGGTGATGGCCCGGTTCGGCCGCGGACAGCCGCGCCGGTTGCTGGTCGCGGTGTTCGCCGTCGCCGCCGCGGTCACCGTGGTGCTGAGCCTGGACGCCACGGTCGTGCTGCTGACCCCGGTCGTGTTCGCCACCGCCGCTCGCATGGGCGCGCGGGCCAAACCGCACGCCTACGCCTGCACGCATCTGGCGAATTCGGCTTCGTTGCTGCTGCCCGTGTCCAATTTGACCAATCTGCTCGCCGTCGCCGCGACCGGCATCTCGTTCCTCCGGTTCACCGCGCTGATGACTCTGCCCTGGCTCGCGGCGGTACTCACGGAGTACCTCGTGTTCCGCCGGTTCTTCGCCACCGACCTGGCGGCTCGGCCTCGTGGCGGGAACGCCGTCCCGGGCCGCGAGGTCCCGGCCTTCGTCCTGGTCGTCCTCGGCCTGACGCTGGCCGGTTTCGTGGTCACGTCGCTGCTGGACGTGAGTCCCGCGTTGGCCGCGTTCGCCGGTGCCGCCGTGCTGGCCTCCCGTGCTCTCGCGCAGCGGCGGACCTCGCCGGCCACGATCGTACGATCGGCGAACATCCCTTTCCTGGCCTTCGTACTCGCTTTGGCGATCGTGGTCCGCGCTGTCGTCGACAACGGACTGGCCGCGGCGCTCGGTCACGTGGTGCCGACTTCCGCCACGTTTCCCGCCCTGCTCGGTGCCGCCGCGGTGGCGGCCGTACTCGCCAACCTGATCAACAACCTGCCCGCCGTGCTCGTGCTGCTTCCGCTCGCCGCGGCGGGCGGGACACCGGTGGTGCTGGCCGTGTTGATCGGGGTCAACCTCGGGCCGAACCTCACCTACGTCGGCTCGCTGGCCACGTTGCTGTGGCGGCGGATCCTGCACCGGCACGACGCCCGGCCCCAACTGGGCGAGTTCACCCGGCTCGGCCTGCTCACCGTTCCGGCGTCCATCGTGCTCGCCGTCGCCGGGCTCTGGGCTGGGCTGATTCTGGTGCCGTGATTCCACTCAGTGAGAAGATGACGGGGTGTCCGGGAACCTTTCCTCGCCGGGAGCGAGCGTCACGTCACGGGTGTTCGCCCTGCTCGGCGCCTTCGATGTCGACCATCGCGAACTGTCGCTGACCGAACTCGCGAGGCGTGCCGCCCTGCCCCTGCCCACGGCGCACCGCCTCGCCCGCGAACTCGTGGGCCTGGGTGCGCTGGAGCGACGCGAAGACCGCTACGCCGTCGGCAGGCGACTCTGGGATCTCGGTCTGCTCGCCCCCGTCCACTTCGAACTGCGGCAGGTCGCCGCGCCGTTCCTGCAGGATCTCTACGGCGCGACCGGCGCCACCGTGCACCTTGCCGAACGCGACGGTGGCGAGGTGCTCTACCTCGACCGGCTTTCCGGTAACGCGTCCGTACCCGTGGTCAGCCGGATCGGCGGGCGCTTGCCGCTGCACGCCACCGGGGTCGGGAAAGTACTGCTGGCCTGGGCTCCGGAAGACGTCCAGCGCCAGGTGCTCGAATCACTGACCCGCGTCACGCCGTACACCATCACGCAGCCCGGTCGGTTGCGCGAACAGTTGCGGCGGGTCCGCCGGGAAGGTTATTCCCAGACCGTTGAGGAGATGAGCCAAGGCGCCTGTTCGGTCGCCGTCCCGATCCGGCCGACCGCGGCCGGCGACGTCGTCGCGGCGCTCGGCCTGGTCGTCCCGGATCTGAGCCGTGGCCGGGCGCGGCTGATCTCCGCGCTCCAGGTGGCGGCCGCCGGTATCGGCCGGAGCCTTTCACTGAGTGGAAGTATCGACTAGAAGTTCGCCCGCCGCACGCCCAAACTCCTGACATGCGCACCCCAGTCGCCATCGTCGGCGCCGGCCCCGCCGGACTCCTCCTGTCGCATCTGCTCGACCTGGCCGGAGTCGAATCGGTGATCGTGGAGACCCGCTCACGCGAGTACGTCGAGGCGCGGATCCGGGCGGGCATCCTCGAACAGTCCACAGTGGACCTTCTCCGCGAGGTCGGGCTCGCCGAACGGCTCGACCGCGAAGGCGACGAACATCGCGGCATCTACCTGCAATGGCCGGAAGAGCGGCACCACCTCGACTTCATGGACCTGGTCGGGCGCAGCGTGACGGTGTACGGGCAGACCGAGGTGACCAAGGATCTCGGCGAGGCGCGTGCGGTGGCCGGACAGCAGATCCACTACGAGGTCAGCGACACCGCCGTACACGACATCGAGACCGACAGCCCCTACGTCACCTTCACCGACCCGGACGGCACTCCGCAGAGGCTGGACGCCGACGTCGTCGTCGGCTGCGACGGCTCCTTCGGCCCCTGCCGCGCCGCGATCCCCGACGCCGCGAAGCAGACCTGGGAACGCACCTACCCGTACTCGTGGCTCGGTGTCCTCGCCGATGTCGCCCCCTCGACCGATGAACTCGTCTACGCCTGGCATCCCGACGGTTTCGCCATGCATTCGATGCGCTCGGCCACCGTCAGCCGGCTGTACCTGCAGGTGCCGAACGGCACCGACATCGGCACCTGGTCCGACGACCGGATCTGGGACGCGCTCGCGACCCGGCTCGGCCACGGCCAGCACGGCTGGACGCTCACGTCCGGGCCGATCACCGACAAGAGCGTGCTGCCCATGCGCAGTTTCGTGCAGCAACCCCTGCGCCACGGCCGGCTCTTCCTCGCCGGGGACGCCGCCCATATCGTGCCACCCACCGGCGCCAAGGGCCTCAATCTCGCCGTCGCCGACGTCGCCCTCCTCGCCCCGGCCCTGGCGGCTTTGGTGCGGGACAAGGATTCCGCGCTCGCCGACGCGTACTCCGACACCGCGCTGCGCCGGGTTTGGCGGTGTACCCACTTCTCGTGGTGGATGACGACGATGCTGCACCAGTCGGAGGATCCGTTCGACCGGCAGTTGCAGCTTTCGCAGTTGCAGTGGCTCGCGCGGAGCGAAGCGGGCCGGGCAGGGCTGGCGGAGAACTACGCGGGGCTCCCCATCGGGTTCTGAGCATGTCCGGCTACTGGGTTGCCGTCGCCGCTTTGCGGCAACCGGGGCTGCCGGGGAGAACCACTGAGCTATTGAGGGGTAAGGCAAAGGGTGCCAGTCCCGCCCCCCCCTTTGCCTCACCCTTCGATAAACGCGAGGGGAGAACGTCCGCATTTAGTCCTCTAAATGCGGAGTCCACGGTGGCGTCCTCGGCGGGTTTGGGGGCCACGCGGGCCGCGGCCGGGCTCCGAACACGCACCTCCGCAGTGCACGCCCTTCGACCCCGCCAGCCGCTGCACATGTCGCGAAAGCCACTTTCGGGACGCCCCATGTCCTCAAAGTGGCTTTCACGACATTAGGGGATACCGCTGTCCGCTGTCCCAGCAACCCGTCGAAGTCATCCGTGCCCCCCCAGCTCTACCGCACCACAACATCCGGAGCCGTCCACCCTTGTCGCCGTTTCGCGGCGACACATCGGCAACACCGGGGCAACACCCCGGCAGCACCTCAAAACGGCGGCAGTTCCGGCCGCGGATCGTGCAACGGCGGCGGTTCACTGACGTGGACCCCTCCGGTCGGGGTGGTGACCTTCAAGGTCCCGTCGGGTTCGAGGTGATAGATCCAGCCGGGTTCGTCCTTGAGCCGGTGGTCGCGGCGGCAGTATGTGACCAGATCGGCCACGTTCGTTTCGCCCTGGAACTGCCATGGGATCGAATGGTCGAGTTCGCAGGCGTGGGCGGCCCGGCCGCAGCCGGGTCTTCGGCACTCGCGATCCCGCACCCGGACGAACTCGGCTGTTGCCGCGTCCGGGCGATACCGAGTCCTGCCGAGGTCTTGAACCTGGCCGCTCAAAGGGTCGGTGATGATGCGCCGCAGCACGGTGTCCGGTCCGGTGGCGATGTGACGGCCCAGCTCGGCCGGAAGGTAGCCGTGCCCGGCCATCTTCACGGGATCATGGTTCAACCTCAGATACGTGTTGAGGTCCATGTACAGGAACACCTCTGTTCGCTCGGAGACACCGCCGTTCCCGCCAAGGAGCAGATCCAGGGCGATATCCGCGCGGAGCTGGTCCAGCGTTCTCGCGTCGCCCTGGTTCCGCAGCGTCCGGGCTTCCTGGTTGATCCGCTGATAGGCAGCGGTGACCTTCTCGACCGGTCCGTCCACCACCTCGATCGAGGCGACTCCTGCCTCACCGTGCGCCACGGACAGCCGGCGCGTTCGGCCGCTTGTCTGTCGGCGCCGGATTGATCAGCTTTCGTCGCCGCGTAGCTCGCGGCTTTGCGGACCTGCGTACTGTCTTTGTCCGGTATCCGTTTCTCCAGCACCGCGTCCGCCGTCAAAGAGTCGTCATCGGACAGCCAAGCCGTCGCCTCGGCGACCTTCTGCGCGTTGAAGCCGCTCACTTTCCCGCGGTCCATCAACGACAACGTCCGAGGCAACCGCGACGTCAACG
Source organism: Amycolatopsis sp. NPDC034160 (assembly GCF_055575355.1). Lineage (NCBI taxonomy): Bacteria > Bacillati > Actinomycetota > Actinomycetes > Pseudonocardiales > Pseudonocardiaceae > Amycolatopsis > Amycolatopsis sp. NPDC034160. The sequence continues at coordinate 96,057 of NZ_JBVISU010000009.1, forward strand.
CCACCCCGTCGCCACGAGAGAACCTGCGAAACCGTCCACAAGGGACAACTCAAGCGCCACCTCCTGAACGACGCTCCGCGCACCACCGCGCAACTCGCTCAATCGCGCCAGCGCCCGATACCGTACGGCTTCCAGACGTGCGAGCGCGACACCGACCTCCTTCGCGACACGAAGGGAAGCCTTGCCGTCCAAGGAATGTATCGCGGCATTGATTTCCTCCATAAGATTCGAATCGGTCATTTCCTGTACTGCCGCGACAACGGCGGCTCTGGAATCAGCCATGCAAAAGACACTACGACAGACCACCGACAGAAACGGGCTCTGTTGATCCGCGAGCGAGTCCAGCCAACGTGGCGGTTCCGCCCCCGTATCCCCAAAGGACAGTTCTTGCGGTACCGCGCGAATTATCCAAACTGGTAGCTCGGAACGGTCACCGCCAGCCCCAAAGGCGAGGGAGCTCACGGCGATCGTTTCTCCCCGAACACGCCACGCGGATCGCTAGAACACATAGGACCGACCCGGCGTAGCCCGGACGCCTCGATCTCCGGCAGAGCGTGAAAGGCAAGCATGCCAGTCCATACGTTCGCGAGTATCGACGCCATCCCGCGATTGTTGGTTCGGCGGGCATCGCTTGGCAGTTCGTCTCGTTGAACTCCTGGTCGCGATCGTCAAGAGCGTCCCGGCGATCCGGCTTCGCACCGTAGCCCGAGCCTGCCCGCCACCCGATGACCGCACCACCGCGGCAGCACTAGCACGACCAAGACTCAGCGGGCCAGGCTCAGCCGTCGTTCCCGATGCGCGGTCATGTACACCGGCGTGTTCGCGACCCCATACCCCCGATACCCGCCGATCCGTTGCACCACTTCGAAAAACACCCGAGTTCCGACGAGTTCGGTGAAGAAGTGCAGGTATTCACCGTGCTCGTCACGGTCGTACAGCACCGAGTTCTCCCGCAGTTCCGCGGAGAACGGCAGTTCGAACCGCGCGTCGAGGTCGTCGTAGTAGTTGCCGGGAATCGAGAGCAGCGGCGCACCCGCTTCGCGCATGGCACGCGCGGCGGCGAAGGCGTCTTCGCACGCGAAGGCGATGTGCTGCGGCGAAGGCACTCCTGGGGCCCACTCCCCTCGCCTCACCAGAGCGCTGTCCAGGGTCAGGCGGACGTCCTGATCGCCGACCGCCCGGCTGCGGACCAGCCCGAACGGCGCCGCGAACTCCGAACCGGCTTCGGGCCGCAAACCCAGCACCGAACGGTAGAACAGGGTCGCCTCGTCGAAGTGATCGAAGGGTTGCGTCAAGGCGATGTGGTCGATGCCGGTGATCCCCATCCCCACCACCGAGGTCGCCCCCGAAAAGACGAAGTCGTGCAGCCAGTCATCGTTGCCGCAGAAGAAGATCTCGGTCCCGTCCGGCGCGGCGACGGCGGACAGGTCCGCCTCGTCCGGGCCTTGCTCCCGGGGCAGCACGGGCGCGAGCAGCGTCTCCGCTCGTCGCGCCGAGCCGGCGGGATCGGTGCTCGTCAGCCCGAGCGCGCTGATCGCGCCGTCCACAGTGGTCTCGTTCACCAGAACCCTCGCGGAGCCCTGCTGCCACAGCTGGACCGGTTTCGAGCGATGCGTTCCGGCGTGGACGAAACCGAGTGCCGCCAGCACCGTCCCCGAGTCGCCGGGCACGGAGAGTTCCGCGAAGGCGTGGCCATCCAGCCTCGGCGCCGGAGGAACCTCCAGTGCGCCAACGGATTCACGTAACGCCACCAGCGAGCGCATGGCGTCGACAGCGGCCGGACGCGGGTCCGCCTGCCGGAAGACGTCGTTGAAGACCTCCAGCGACAGCGGCCCCCGATACCCGGCGGCCAGCACGTGGCCGGTGAACGCGGTCAGGTCGAAAGCGCCCTGTCCGGGGAAGAGCCGGTGATGCCTGCTCCAGTGCAGGACGTCCATGTCCAGGAGTGGCGCGTCGGCCAGCTGCAGGAAGAAGATCTTCTCCCCCGGGATCGTCCGGATCGCGCGGGGATCACTGCGCCGAGACAGGATGTGGAAACTGTCGAGGCAGACGCCCAGAGCCGGATGATCGGCCAGCCGGACAATGCGCCACGCGTGCTCGTAGGTGTGCACGAACCGGCCCCAGGCGAGGGCTTCGTAGGCGACACGGATTCCGCGTTCCCCGGCCACTGCCGCCAGCTCACGCAGTTGCGAAGCGGCGAGGTCGTCGTCATCAACGGCGTCCGGCGAGACCGACGAACAGACCAGGACGGTGTCCACACCGAGTTCGGCCATGAGGTCGAACTTCCGTCGCGCCCGGCGGAGATTCGACCGGAGCACGTCCGGCGGTACGGCTTCGAAATCGCGGAACGGCTGATAGAGGTCGATCGTGAGGCCGAGATCGGTGCAGAGCCGCCGGATTTCCGACGGTGACCGCCGTGAGGCGATCAGGTCGTTCTCGAAGATCTCGACACCGTCGAACCCGGCCGCGGCGGCCGCCGTCAGCTTGTCCTCCAGCGTCCCGGACAGGCAAACGGTCGCGATGGCGGTGTCACCGGACATGCGCGGTCGCCCCTTCCAGCACTTCGAAATGCCGGATCATCCGGTCGGCGTCCGGCTCCGCGCCGGTGAACAACCGGAACGAATCGGCCGCCTGAAAGACCACCATCCCGCCACCGTGCAGCGTCCGGCATCCGCGCTCCCGCGCCTGCTTCAGCAACGCTGTCTCCAGCGGGCGGTACACGATGTCGGCCACCCACATCCCCGGCCGCAGCGACTCGGCGGGAACGGGCGACCCCGGATACGCGGCCATCCCGGTCGGTGTGGCGTGGACGAGTCCGTCCGCCGTCCGGAGGTCGTCCAGCGAACCGGCGCGGGCCCGGTCCTCGCCGAAACGCCTCCGCAGTCCGGCCACGAGGGTGCCCGCTCGACCGGAGTCGACGTCGTGGACGATCAGCCGTCCGGCCCTCAGGGAAAGCAGCGCGTGGCCGACGGCGGCTCCGGCCCCACCCGCGCCCAGCAGGACGACCGTGTCGAGGTCGGCGTCGGGCAGGCCTTGGGTGAGATTGCGGGCGAAGCCGGTCGAGTCGGTGTTGTATCCAATCGCCAGTCCTTCGCGGAACACCACTGTGTTCACCGCGCCGAGCGCGGCGGCCTCGGGTGCGATTTCGTCGAGATACGGCAACACTCGTTGCTTCACCGGATGCGTGATGTTGAGGCCGTCGAAACCCGCGGTCCGCGCGGCGGCCAGCACCTCGCCGATCGGCACTTCCAGCACGTCGAGGTCGAGCCGCCGGTAGAGATAGCGAAGCCCGAGTTCGTCGGCTTCCCGCTCGTGCAGCGCCGGGCTCAGTGACGGCCCGATGCCGGTTCCGACCAGGCCGATGAGGTAACTGGTCACCAAGGCCCTCCGCAATTAATGTACGAACTAGTGAGTTCATTGTAGCTCGGACCGGCCGACACGAGAAGGCCTGCGTTAGAGTGAGGCCTCCACCAGCGGTTCGGAGGGAGTCAGGTGGCCGCACCGTCGTCCGAGGTCGAGCGTCAGCGCGACAAGGAACGCACTCGCGCCGAAATCCTCGCGGTGGCCACCAGGGAGTTCGCCGACAAGGGCTACGCCGGCGCGAGAGTGGACGAGATCGCCGCTCGCACGAGCACCACGAAGCGGATGATCTACTACTACTTCGGCGGCAAGGAGCAGCTCTACGTCGCCGTGCTCGAACGGGCATACGCCACCATCCGCGCCCTCGAACAGGACTTGGACGTCGAGCACCTCGAACCCGAGGACGCGATCCGCCAGCTGGCCGAGCTCACCTTCGACCACCACGAGGCGAACCCGGACTTCATCCGGCTCGTGAGTATCGAAAACATCCACCACGGCGAGCACATCGCCCGCTCGGAAGCCTTGTCCGGCATGGCGAATCCCGCGCTCGACGTGCTCACCCGCATCCTCGATCGCGGCCGCGAGGCAGGCCGCTTCCGCGACGACGTCGACGCGCTCGACGTGCACATGGTGATCAGCTCGTTCTGCGTGTTCCGCCTCGCGAACCGGCACACCTTCTCCGCGATCTTCGGCCGCGACATGCTCGATCCGAAACGCCGCGCCCACTACCGCCTGATGCTGGGCGACCTGGTGATCGAGTATCTGACGGCCTGAAACACCGGCTCTTGACAACCGGGGCACCGTCTCGCACGCTGTATTAACTAACTAGATCGTACATTGCTGGCTCGTACCTTGGAGCGTCGACGTGGCCCCTCCTTCTCCTGTCACGCAAGGCATGCCCCGCAAGGCGGCGTCAGCCGCCTGGATCGGCAGTGCGCTGGAGTACTACGACTTCTTCATCTACGGAACAGCGGCCGCGCTGGTGTTCAACAAGGTCTTCTTCCCGGCCTCCTCCCCCGCCACTGGAACACTGCTCGCGCTGGCGACCTTCGGCGTCGGGTACCTCGCCCGCCCGGTCGGCGCGTTCGTGCTCGGGCACGTCGGCGACCGTCTCGGCCGCAAGAAGGTCCTGGTCTTCACACTGTTGCTGATGGGCGCCACGACATTCCTCGTCGGCTGCCTGCCGACCTACGCCTCCGTCGGCGTGCTCGCGCCGATCCTGCTCGTGATTCTCCGTCTGCTACAAGGACTTTCGGCCGCGGGCGAGCAGGCGGGCGCCAACTCGATGTCGATGGAACACGCCCCGCCGCACCGGCGCGGCTACTACACGAGTTTCACCCTCAGCGGTACGCAGGCAGGCCAGATCCTCGCCACCGCCGTCTTCCTGCCGATCGCCGCGCTCCCCCAGGACCAGTTGCTCACCTGGGGCTGGCGGATCCCGTTCTGGTGCAGTGCCGTCGTGGTGGTCGCCGGGTTCGTGATCCGCCGCAAGATCGACGAAACGCCGGTGTTCGAACAGAACCGGGCCGACGTCGCCAAGCTGCCGGTCGCCGTGCTCTTCCGGACACACTGGAAGGACGTGCTCCGCGTCATCGCCGCGGCCACGATCGCCTCCGTCAGCACGATCTTCACCGTCTACGCGCTGAGCTACGCGGTCAACACGGTCGGGCTGGCGCGCGGGCCGATCCTGTGGGTCGGCGTACTGGCCAACGTCGTCGCGTTGCTGGCGATCCCTTTGCTGGCCGGGCTTTCCGACCGGATCGGCCGCAAACCGGTGTTCATCGCGGGCTGTCTCGCCTGCGCGGTCTTGATCTTCCCGTATCTGGGGTCGATTTCGGGTGGTTCGTACCCGGTGATCTTCGCGCTCGGCATCCTGCTGTTCGGGGTGGCCTACAGTGCCGTCAACGGAGTATGGCCGTCGTTCTACGGCGAGATGTTCGACGCCAAGGTCCGCCTCTCGGGGATGGCGATCGGCACCCAGATCGGGTTCGCCATCGCCGGATTCGCGCCGAGCGTGGTGGCCGCGATCGGCTCCGGGAAGGACGACTGGCTCGGCGTCGCCGTCTTCACCGCCGCGATCTGCCTGCTCAGCGCGACGGCCGCGCTCACCGCGCGCGAGACCCACACCGTCCCGACGGAGGATCTCGGCGCGGCGCACGTCCGGCGGGTAAAAGAACCCGCTTCCGCGACGCGTGGCGGATGAAAACGGCGGGGAGGGCTGGCCACAATCGGTGCCAGTCCCCCCACGCCACGCCAGAAGGCGCCGGGATCACACGGTGACGTCGGTGGACTCCGGTTTGGCCCGGGATCGCAGGCCCAGCAGTAGATCGAGCACCAAGAACGCCAACAGGCTGATGCCGAACAGCGGCACGAACCAGCCGATCGCCGCGGCGAGGACGACGAGTCCCACCACGAGAGCGGGCGGCGCCTTTCGCCACTGCCCGCGCGGGATGGGGCGCCCGAACGTCAGGCCGGTGGCCCGGGTCGGCCTGCGCCGCCACCACATCCGGTAGCCGAGCACGACCAGCGTGACCAGGCCGGCGCCGAGCAGGAGCAACGCGAGCTGGTTGGGCCAGCCGAAAAGCACGCCCATATGCGCGTCGATCCCCCAGCGGGCGAATTTGGCCATCAGCGGGTAGTCGTCGAACCGGACCTCGCCCAGGACCTGCCCGCTGGTCCCGTCGACCGCGACGGCGTCGACCTGTGTCGGCCAGCCGCGCTCGATTTCCGCCACCTGCCAAGAAGATCCCGGCTTGGTGGGCAGCCCGATCTCCACCGAAGGCGCGTCGATCCCGGCGGCCCTGGCCGAGGCCAGCACCGCGTCCACGCTTTCGGGCCGGGCGGGTGACGGCGCGGCAGGAGCGTCCCCGTGACCCGAATGCCCGGCGTGCTCGTCGGTACCCGTCACCTTCAACGCGGGAGTGGCCCAGCCGAGGGATTCGCGCAGCGCCGAGACGTTCTCACCCGCGTACGCCGACCACGTCAGCCCTGTCGCGGACAGGAACACCGCGCCGAGCAGCACCCACAGGCCGATCGTCCCGTGCCGGCGTACCGACTTCCCCCGGGCGGACTCGGTCTTCGCGGCCTTCTCCGCCTTCTCGGTCCGGCGGGTGCGGCGACGGCTCACCCACAGCACGAGGCCGCCCAAGGCGACCACCCAGAGCCAAGAGGCCGCTAGTTCGCTGTAGAGCCGTCCCGGTTCGCCGAGCAGCAGGTTGCGGTGCAACTGATCGAGGACGGTCCGGAACGGCAGGACGCCGCTCGTGCCGTACGCGACGAGGTCCCCGCGTACTTGAGTGGTGGTGGGATCCACGAAGACCGCGCGCCGTTCGGACTCGCCGAGACCCTCCTCGGTGAACAGCACCCGCGTCGTGTCACCCGGTTCGGGCGCGGGACGGACGGCGACCAGGTCGCCGTCGGGGTGGGCCGCTTGCGCCGCCTTGACCTGTTCCGCGAGCGAGGCCTGGTGCAGCCCGACGGGGGCACGGAGCTGGTCCGCATAGACCCAGGACTCCAGCTGGGGAGTCGCGGCGTACAGGACGCCGGTGAGCGCGGCGATGAGCACGAACGGCCCGACGAGGACGCCGGCGTAGAAGTGGAGCCGGAGGAACAGCCCGCGCCAGGCCGGGACGCGCGGTGGACTCGTGGTCGGTCCGGTTTGTGTTGCCATGGGGGAACTCCTGAGGCGTCGGTGGGGTGGCGTGCGCCCGCACCACGCGCCGGAGTGGTCACGGCGCGCGTGCTGAGCCCTGCCGGGACACGGGTCTCGGCAGGGTTTCGGGGATCAGGCGAACGACACCGGCGGACCGCGCCGCGAAAGCACGTCCCGCAGGAGCGCCTCGGTCGCGGGGTACTTCACCGTGACCGGCACATGGAGCCGCAGCGGCGCTGTCGCGGGCCGCGGCCCCATGCGGCGAGGCAGGACCGAAGCGATCAGTGCAAGGAGCGCGAACAGCGCGCGCTCGGCACCGGCCAGCACCGCGACCACCACGAGGGTCGCGACGGCGTGCCCGGCCGTCATGACCAGACCGCTGTCCGGGGTTTCGGCATGCCGGGAGTGGGATTCCCACGCCAGGAAGGTGAGGGAGGCGTGCATCGCCAGTTGCCCGCCGGCCACCAGGCAGAGGATGGCGAGCGGGCCACGCCGCCGTCCCGCGAACGCGTACGCCACCCAGCTCAGCAGAGCGACGAGCAGCACGACCACGCCCAGGTCGGGGACGCGACCGTTGGCGCTCAGGTGGGCCACGGTCGCGAGAGTGCCGGTCAGCACCCCCACGGCCCCGCCCCGGAGGCGCCGCGCCGGGCCTCGGGTCGGGGTCGGCATGCGCACGGGAGCAGAGTAGAGCGCGACCCGGCCCGCTGTCTCGCCTCGAAGACGCCCGGGCCATTCTTCCGGCATGCTCCGCACCCTGTCCTTCGCCCGGCTCTGGACCGGCAACACCGCATCCGGGCTGGCGACCTGGGCACTGCCGTTCATCCTCGGGCTGGCGGTGCTCGAACGCTCGCTTTCGGCCGTCGACCTCGGCATCGTGCTGGCCGCCCGTACCGCGGGATTCCTCGTGGCCGTACCGGTGGCCGGAGTCCTCGCCGACCGGCACTCCCGTCGTCGGGTCGTGCTGTGGGCGGGTCTCCTCGCGGGTCTCGCCACCCCGCTGATCACGATCGGCATGGGCCGGTCCGTCCCGCTGATGGCCGTCGCGGCCGCCATCGTCGGGGTCGGCCAGGGCGCCTGCCGCCCGGCGTTCCAGGCGCTGACCGCCGAAGTGATCGCCGAGGACCGGCGTCAGCAGGCCAACGCCGCGATGACCCTCGCAGTGCGGGTCACGACGCTGGTCGCGCCCGGCCTCACCGCACTGCTCGCCGTCGTCGCCTCGACGTCGGCTCTCGTCATCGGCACCGGGGTGCTGTGGCTGGGCGTGGCACTGATCCCGCCCCGCGGCACCTTCACGCCACCGCCGGCCGCCACCAAGACCCGCTTCTTCGGCGATTTCGCCGACGGGCTCCGCGAAGCTCGCCGTCACCCGTGGTTCCTGGCCGGGCTCGGCGCGCTGACCGCCGTGATCGCCACCGGCTACTCCGCCACCGGCGTCGTCTTGCCGCTGATCAGCCGCGATCGCTACGACAGCGAAGCCGTCCTGGCGGGCGGACTCACCGCGTACACACTCGGCGCGCTCGTGGGTGCCGTCGTCATCGCGCACTGGCGGCCGCGACGGCAGGGCTGGGCCGCGCTGATCGGACTCGGCTGCTACGGCTTCGCGCCGCTGAGCCTGCTGTTCCCGGTGCACCCGGGCTTCGTCATCGCCGCGTACGCCGTCGCCGGGCTGGGCATCGAACTGTTCAACGTCCCGTGGTTCACCGCGACCCAGCGGGAGGTGGAGCCGGGGAAGCTCGCCCGCGTGTCCTCTTTGGACTTCCTGTTCTCCTACGGCCTGGCGCCCGCCGGGCTGGCGTTCATCGCGCCCGCGATCAGCGAGTTCGGGGCGGGGCCGGTGCTGGCAGCGTGCGCCGTCATCTGCTTCGCCGCGCCGGCGGCCGCCGCGCTCGTCCCGTCTTCACGCGACTTCCGCGGCCGGAAGGAACCCGGCACGGCACCGATCAAGGCTGTCTAGTTCTTGCGCTCTTTTGCGGTAAAGTTTCACCTATGACGCGTCGTCTTGCCGAAGTAGCCCGCAAGGTCGGAGTCAGCGAAGCCACGGTCAGCCGGGTGCTCAACGGCCGGTCCGGGGTCTCCGCGAGCACCAGGGCCGCCGTCCTCACCGCGCTGGACGTGATGGGGTACGAACGCCCGACCCAGTTGCGCGGCGACCGCGCCCGGCTGGTCGGGCTCGTCCTTCCCGAACTCCAGAACCCCATCTTCCCCGCACTGGCCGAGATCCTGGGCAACGCCCTCGCCCAGCAGGGGTTCACCCCGGTGCTGTGCACCCGCACCGCGGGCGGGGTGTCCGAAGCGGAATACGTGGATCTGTTGCTGCAGCAACAGGTTTCCGGCTTGGTGTTCGCCGGCGGACTGTACGCCCAAGCCGACGCGGTGCACTCCCACTACCACCATCTCGCCGAACGCCGCCTGCCGACGGTGCTGATCAACGCCGCCGTCGAGCACCTCGGACTACCGCAGATCTCGTGCGACGACGCGGTCGCCGTCGAGCAGGCCGTCGGGCATCTGAGCTCTCTGGGACACGAGAAGATCGGCCTCGTCCTCGGCCCCACCGACCATGTGCCGTCCCAGCGCAAACTCGAGGCGTTTCGCGCCTACGCCGGGAAACTCGGCCTTCCGGTGCTCGACGAACTCGTCGAGCACGGCATGTTCTCCATCGAGGGCGGCCACGCGGCCGCGGCCCGGCTGTACCCGCGTGGCGCCACCGCCGTCCTGTGCGCGAGCGACCTGCTGGCGCTGGGCGCGATCCGCGCGGCCCGGCGACAGGGGCTGTCGGTCCCCCAAGACGTCTCAGTGGTCGGTTACGACGATTCCGCGCTGATGAACTGCACCGATCCGCCGCTGACCACGACCCGCCAGCCGATCGAGGCGATGGGCCGCGCCGTGGTGGAACTGCTGGTCAAGCGCATAAACGGCGGAGAAGTCGCCGCCGAGGAGCTGTTGTTCGCCCCCGAACTCGTCGTCCGGGGTTCCACCGCCCGCCGGTAAGCCGTTCCGTCGTTGTCGGCAATTTGCAAGTTCTCATCCAGTTATTGCGTGATTCTGATTCGTCACTTTAGAGTGACCGCAAGCACGTGACAGCCGTCGCGATCGGTGAGATGAGGCTTGAGATGAGCAGCACTGTGGCGCATCATCCTGCCGATCTCGCGGCAGCGGGTGGCCATCGACATGCCGCTGAACGCATCCTCGCCGGGCTCACCGCCGGCAGCGTCAAGGGTTGATTTTCGTCGCATTCGGGGTATCCACGCACTACTGAGGAGGGCACTTCCGTGACCGCTTTGGGACAGTCCGCCGCCGGATGGTGGCGGAGCGCGGCGATCTACCAGGTCTACATCCGCAGTTTCGCCGACGGGAACGGCGACGGCGTCGGCGACCTCGCCGGGATTCGCGCGCGGCTGGACTACCTGGCCGAACTGGGGATCGACGCGATCTGGTTCACCCCGTGGTATCCCTCGCCGATGGACGACGGCGGCTACGACGTGGCCGACTTCCGGGAGATCGACCCGCTCTTCGGCACCTTGGCCGAGGCGGAGGACCTGATCGCCGCGGCACACGCCAAGGGTATCCGCGTGATCATCGACATCGTGCCGAACCATTGCTCCGACGAGCACCGCTGGTTCCAGGACGCCCTCGCGGCGGCACCCGGATCACCCGAGCGGCAGCGATTCTGGTTCCGTCCGGGTCGCGGGCCGGACGGCTCCGAACCGCCGAACAACTGGAAGTCGCGCTTCGGCGGCTCCGCGTGGACGCGGGTCCCCGACGGCGAGTGGTATCTGCACCTCTACAGTTCGCGCCAGCCGGATTTCAACTGGGACAACCAGGACATCCGCGCGGATTTCGAAGACGTGCTGCGGTTCTGGTTCGACCGAGGCGTCGACGGCTTCCGCATCGACGTCGCCGACGGGCTGGTGAAGGACCCGCGGCTGCCCGACGTCGACCCTGGTGACGAGACGCCGTTCTCCGACCAGGAGGGACTGCACGACATCTACCGGTCGTGGCGCAAGATCGCCGACGGTTATCCGGGTGGCCGGGTCCTCGTCGGTGAGATGTGGCTGCCGGACATGTCGCGTGCCGCGCGGTATCTCCGGCGCGACGAACTGCACGCCGCGTTCAACTTCGACTTCCTGGTGTGTCCTTGGGATGCCACCGGGTTCCGGGATGTCATCGAGCGGACGCTGCTGGCGCACGAGGAGGTCGACGCGCCCGCCGCCTGGGTGCTGTCGAATCACGACGTCACCCGGCACGTCACCCGGTACGGACGCGAGGGTGATACCGGCTTCGCGTTCGCGGACCGGCTGCACGGCACTCCGGTGGACCTCGAACTCGGGACCCGCCGGGCGCGGGCGGCGGCCCTGCTGACCTTGGCGCTGCCCGGTGGTCTGTATGTCTACCAAGGGGAAGAGCTCGGCCTGTGGGAGATCGAAGACCTCCCGGACGAGCGCCGGCAGGATCCGGTGTGGACCCGGACGAACGGCGCCGACCCCGGCCGCGACGGCTGCCGCGTCCCGCTTCCCTGGGCTGGCGACGCGCCGCCGTTCGGCTTCGGCACCGGCGGAACCTGGCTGCCCCAGCCCGCGGAATGGCGCTCCCGCACGGTGGATGCGCAGGCGGCCGATCCGGCGTCGATGCTTCGGCTGTACCGCGCCGGTCTCCGGCTGCGGGAGGAGCTTTCCGCGCTCGGCGACGGAGTCCTGGAGTGGCTGTCGCTCGGCGACGGAGTGCTCGCGTTCACGCGGGCGCCGGGGTTCACCTTCGCGCTGAACTTCTCGGACACGCCGGTACCGCTCCCTCCGCATCGCGAAGTGCTCCTGACCAGCGGCCCGGTCGACGGCGAACTCCCGACGGACACAGCGGTGTGGTTGCGCGCCTGACCGCGGCCTCGTGAGTGGTGATGACGGTTAGAACCGTCGTTACCACTCACGAGAATTTCTTGAGTTCCGCCCGCGAAGTCACGCCCAGCTTCGGGAAGATCCGGTGCAGATGCGTGCCGACCGTCCGGTGCGAGAGATAGAGCCGCTGCCCGATCTCCCGGTTGGTCAGGCCCTCCGCGGCCAGTTGCACGATGCTCAGCTCGTGCGGGGTCAGCTTCTCCCGCGCGTCCGGGCCGCGGTTGGGGCTGGACTCACCCGCGCCGCGCAGCTCGCGGCGCGCGCGTTCGGCCCACGCCGTCATGCCGAGCGCGTCGAAGGTCTCCCGCGCGGCACGCAGATGCGCCCGCGAATCCACGACACGCCGCTGTCGCCGCAACCATTCGCCATAGGCCAGCCGCAGCCGCCCGCGTTCGGCGGGCCAACCGTCCAGCTCCGCCCGCAGCGCCGTCTCGAACAGGTCGTCGCCGGGATCGAGGACGGCTCGGGCGTACCGCAAACCGATGTGCAGGGCCGGTGCCGCCGTCGACAAGGCCAGCTGCTCCATCTCCGCGACGATCTCCCGCAGGGCCTCGACCTGTCCCGCCCGGATCGCGGCCTCGGTCAGTTCCGCGACGAAGTAGACGCGCAGCGCCAGCTGGAAGGCCGGATCGGCGGGATCGAACAGCCGCCGCAGGTCGTCGAAAGCGTCGTCGAAGCGGCCCTCGCTCGACGCCGCGATACCCCGCGCGAGCTGGACGGTCGCCAGTACCGGCCGGGCACCGGCGGCGAGCGCGACCCGTTCGGCCTCGTCGGCCAGCGCCTTGGCCTGTTTGTGCTCGCCACGCAGCGCGGCGATCTCGGCCTGGACCGCGGTGGCGAGGCCGTACATGAACGGCTGACCGGTCTCCTTGGCGAATTGGGCGGCTTCCGCCGCGACCGGGACGGCCGCGGCGAGGTCGCCGAGCCGGACCTGGCTCCACGCCTGGACCGCCAACGCCCTCGGCAGCAGGCCGAGCCTGCCCTGCGCGCGGAGCCCCGGGGCCGCGGCCGCCGAGAACCGGGCGGCCAGATCGACCGCGCCGACCTGCAGGGACGCACTGCCGAGAAAGCGGTCGACTTCGGGGTCGGTTCCGCTGGTGGCGGCCAGTCCGTGCAGGTCACCGAGTACGGCTTCGGCCCGTTCGAACGGCGCGACGTAGGCGGTGACGGCGACGAGGCGCGGGTCCGAGTTCTCGATCGGGAGCCGGTCCGCGACGGCCAGCAGGGTTCGCCGCGCCTCCGGGCCGGGTTCGGCCCAGAAGCAGCGCATGGCGGCACCCCACAGGATGCGCATCGCCGGATCCGGCATCCCGTCCTTCGCGACCGATTCGGCCAGCCGCGCCAGTTCCCCGACCCGGGACAGGTCTTCGCGCACGCCGTCCTCGAACCCGCTGAGCAACCAGCTCGCGGTCGCTCGTTGCCGTGGCGTGAGCTCGCCGGCGCGGGCGTCCTCGACGAGCCGTTCCGCCTTCTCCCGCCCGCCGGATTCGACGGCCAGCTCGGCCGCCCGCAGCAACCGGTCCGCTCGCCGTTCCGGATCCGTGCTCAACCGGGCGGCCTGCTCCAGCGCCGCGACCGCGGCCACCGGCCCGCCACGGTGCCGGGCGCGGTCGGCGGCGTTCTCCAGCTCGGCGGCCACGGCTTCGTCGGCGCCGATCGCCGCGGCGGCCCGATGCCACGCCCGGCGATCCGGCTCCTCGCGCAGGACGTCGGCGAGGGCGAGGTGCGCGTGCCGCCGTTCCTCGGCCGAGGCCGTTGCCGGGATGGCCGAACGCATCAACGGATGCCGGAACGACACCGTCCGTGGCTCGAGGTCGATCAACCGGGCCTCCGCGGCGGGCGTCAGTACTTCGGGCTCGACGGTTTCGCCCAGCAGCACGCCCGCCGCCGCCAGGATCTCGGTGATCGACCCGGTCTCGTCGAGCGCCGCGACCAGCAAAGTCGTGCGCCCGGGTTCCGGCAAGGCGACGAACCGGTCACCGAAGGTCCGCTCGAGCCGTTCGGTCAGCGGCAGCACGGGATCGGCCGCATCGGCCACGGCAGACGGCAGCTCGGTCAGTGCCAGCGGATTGCCGGCGGCCTCGGCGAGCAGCCGGGACCGGACGGGGGTCGTGAGCCTCGGGGCGACGGAGTCGAGCAGTTCGGCCGCGACCGCGTCGGGCAGGCGCTCCAGCCCCATCGAGGGCAGCCCCGCGTCGCGCAGCGGCGACGGCTCCCCGTCCCGCAGGGTCGCGATCAGGACGATCGGCTCCGACTCGATCCGCCTGGCCACGAACGCGAGGACGTCGGCGCTCTCCCGGTCCAGCCAGTGGACGTCCTCGGCGACGATCAGCAGCGGCTTGGCCGCCGCCTCCTCCGCGAGCAGCGTCAGCGCGGCGAGCCCGACGAGGTAGGCGTTGGGCTCCGCCGCCTCGGCCAGGCCGAGCGCCGCCCAGAGCGCGGACCGCTGCGGCGCGGGCAGGGTGTCCGCGCCCGCTCGAACCGGGAAGAGCAGCTGGTGCAGACCGGCGTAGGCGAAGTTCCGTTCGGCCTCGACGCCGGTCGTGCGCAGTACCCGCAGACCGCCGACCGTCGCCGCGGCGACCGCTTCCGCCACGACGGCGGACTTGCCGACGCCCGGTTCGCCTTGGATGAGGACACCAGCGCAGCCCGCGGCAGGGCCGTCGACAAGCTCGCCCAGCCCCTTCAGCTCGGCTTCGCGTCCGAAAAGCTGCACTGGCGATCCTCACTCCGTGAGAAGTTCCGGCGTTCCCTTTGCCTTACCCCTCAAAAGTACGGTATTGACGACTAGGACGGCACGACCAACCAGCAGCGGCACGGACGTCCACTCTGGCCTCCAGGTCACGGAACCCCTTGCATGACAACGGATTCACCGGCCGGATCCGCTCGCCCGAGTGTCATATCACCCGGCGCTCAAGCCCGTCGATATGACCCAAATGGTATGTACCAGTTGCGTGATGCGCCTCGTACGGTCGGGAACGTTCCCTCTCCTCCCCCGCCAGTTTCGAGGAAAGCGTCGACATGAACAGAAAGATCCTCGCCGCCACAGCCGCGGCCATCACCGGGGCGGGCTTGGTCACGGCCATCGCCCTCACCCCGAGCGCGAGTGCCGGTCAACCGGCCACGGCCACCGACCAGGCCCAGTCGGAAATGCTCGCGGCCATGTCGCGGGACCTGAAGATCAGCCCCGAACAGGCCAAACTCCGGCTCGCGAGCGAGCAGCGCGCCGCAGTCACCGACAACACGCTGAAAAAGCAGCTCGGCACGTCGTACGCCGGGTCGTGGCTGGACGCCACGGGAACCTCGCTGACCGTGGCCGTCACCAACGCGGCACAGGCCGACCTGGTGCGGGCCGCCGGTGCGACCCCGAAGACCGTCGCCCGGAGCGCCACCCAACTCGACGCCGCGAAGCTGGCATTGGACGCCAAGTCCGCCAAGGCGCCGAAGACCGTGCCCGGCTGGTACACCGACGTGATCACCAACTCGATCGTCGTACTGGCCAACGCCGGCGGCGAGACCGCCGCGAAGTCATGGGCCGCCGAGTCGGGCGTGCAGGCCGACCTGGTCCGCGTCGAGGCCAGCACCGAGGACCCGCGGCCGTTGATCGACATCATCGGCGGCAACGCCTACACCTTCGGTTCGGGCCGGTGCTCCATCGGTTTCGCCGTCGAGGGCGGCTTCGTGACCGCCGGGCACTGCGGCACCACGGGCACGCGCACCTCGAACCCGAGCGGCACCGTCGCGGGCTCCAGCTTCCCCGGCAACGACTACGCCTGGGTCCGCGCCGACGCCGGCAACACCCCGCGCCCGCTGGTCAACCGCTACCCGGGCACCGTGCCGGTCGCCGGTTCGACCGAGGCCCCGGTCAACTCGTCGGTGTGCCGCTCCGGCTCCACCACCGGCTGGCGCTGCGGCACGATCCTGCAGAAGAACACCTCGGTCACCTACCCCGAGGGCACCATCACCGGCCTCACCCGGACCAACGCCTGCGCCGAACCCGGTGACTCGGGCGGTTCGTGGCTCACCGGCGACCAGGCGCAGGGCGTCACCTCCGGTGGCTCCGGCAACTGCACCTCCGGCGGCACCATCTACTTCCAGCCGGTCACGGAGATCCTGAGCGTCTACAACCTGCGCCTGACGGTCAGCGGGGCCCCGCCGTCCAGCACCACCACGACGCCGACCACCACCCCGACCAGCCCGACGACGTCGAACCCGCCGGGCGGCACCTGGGCGCCGTACACCTACTACGGCTCCGGCGCGACCGCCAGCTACGGCGGCAGCAACTACCGCGTGATCCAGCCGCACACCTCCATGCCCGGCTGGGAACCGCCCAACGTGCCGGCGCTTTGGGAACTCGCCTGACCTGGACCGCCCCCGGCGAACGCGCCTCGCCGGGGGCGGCTCCTTTTCCGGACGACGGTGCGCTGACGGCGGACCTCGAATTCCTCGTCCCCCGGGCTCAGTGCGGGGATCCCACCGCCACCGAGGAACTGATGGAGATCGTCCAGCCGGTCGTCGCGAGCTATTGCCGGAGCCGGATGGACGGGATCGATACCCGCGTGATCGCCGCGGAGGACGTCGCACAGGAGACCTGCCTCGCCGTGCTCACCGCGCTTCCCGCCGCCAGCGCCACCGGCCGCTCCTTTCTCACCACCGTTCTCGGGATCGCCTCCCGGAAGGTCGCCGCTGCCTTCCGGTGGCGGGCCGGGGACAGATCCGAACCCACGGCCGTTTTGCCCGATCGCGCGACGCCCGAACCCAACGAACCCGAACGGCAGGCCCTCGCCGCCGACGGGCACGACCGATTGACCCGCTTGATGAACACCTTGCCCGGTCTTCAGCGGGAGATCATCCGGCTGCGGGTCACCGTCGGCATGTCGGCTGCCGAAACGGGCGCCGTCCTGCGGGTGAGCCCCGGGCAAGTCCGGGTCGCCCAGCACCGCGCCCTGCACAAACTCCGCACGATCGTCGGCGAGGACGACCGGTGATCAGCGCTGGATGCAGTCCAGCCCGAGCATGCCGAAAACGGTCACCATGTACTGGCAGATATGCGAGGCGTACGCGTCGCTCGTCTCCGTGCAAACGACAGGCGTGCCGAGAAGATCGACCGCGCAGTAGGCGTAGAACTGGTTCGGGTTACCGGGCACTGGGTCCGCGGAGGCGGGCGAGGCGACGACGGCACCCGCGGAGATCATGAGCGTGACGCCGGCCGCGAAGGCGGCGATCCGAGTCTTCATCGTTCTCTCCTTTACTTTCCGCCCCCGTCCTGATGTCTTCGGTATTCCCCGCCTGAAGTGCCGCTACCTGGTGATCACCGGAAAGTGTCACGGGTGACGTACACCGATGACGTCATCCGACAGGCGCCAAGGTCCCCGCGGCCGTCCTAGCGTGCTCTCATGCCCGTTCTTGGGAAGCTCGCCCTCGCCGCCGCCCTCCTCGTCGCCACCGCCGCCTGCGGTGCCGCCTCGCCCGCGCCACCGGCAGCCGCTCCCCCTGCCGCCGTCGCCGCCGACTGGTCACCCGCCCCCGTCGTGCCGCTGCCGTCCCAACCGCCGCCCTCGCTGGTCGTGGACCAGCCGCTGCCCGAACAGCTCGCGATGGGCCTGGTCGTCCTGCGTTACCGGGCGGTGAACCTCCGGATCGTCCCGGTCTACGGCCCGGCCGCGCTCGACGTCTCGCCTCGGATCGGCCACATCCATGTGACGGTCGACGACGCGCGATGGCACTGGGCGGACGGCAGCGGAGAGCCTCTCATCATCCAGTCGCTGCCCGCGGGACCGCACAAGGTGTGGATCGGCCTCGCCGACCCGACGCACAAGATCCTCGACGAGAAGACCGTCAACTTCGTTGTCCCTGTCCACAGTGGACACCACTGAACCACTGGAGTTACGCCATGACACTGGATCAGTACTATTTGCTCGGCCGGTCCGGCCTGCGTGTCAGCAGGATCGCCCTCGGCACGATGAACTTCGGCACCGGCGGTTTCCACGCCGCCTACGGGAAGACCGAGGACGAGGTCCGCCCGATCTTCCGCGAGTACCTCGACGCGGGCGGGAACTTCATCGACACCGCCGACTTCTACACCGCCGGTGAAAGCGAGACCATCCTCGGCCGCCTCATCGCCGAGGCGAAGGTGCGCGACCGGGTCGTGCTCACCACCAAGTACACCAACAGCGTCGACCCCGGCGATCCGAACGCGGGCGGCAACGGGCGCAAGCACCTGATCAGGGCGCTGGAGGCGTCACTGCGACGGCTGGGCACCGACCACGTCGATCTGTTCCTGCTCCACACCTGGGACCGCATCACCCCGCCGGAAGAGGTGATGCGCACGTTCGACGACCTGGTGCGCGCGGGAAAGATCCGCTACGCCGGACTTTCGGACGTGCCCGCCTGGTACGCCGCGCGGGCACAGTCCTTCGCGGAAGCGCACGCACTGACCCCGGCGGTCAACCTCCAGCTGCCCTACTCGCTCGTGGAGCGGACCGTCGAAACCGAACACGTCCCGATGGGACAGCACCTCGGACTCGGCATCACCGCGTGGAGCCCACTGGCGGGCGGCTTCCTCACCGGCAAATACCGCCGGACCACCGAGACGCCCGCCGGCGAGGGCAGGCTGAGTAACCCGGGAAACGCCGGGAAGGCGTGGACGGAGCGCGATTGGGCCCTGCTCAAGCCGCTGGAGGAGGTCGCGGCCAAACTCGGCGTCACGATGGCACAGGTCGCGATCAACTGGGTCGCCACCCAGCCGGGCGTCGCGTCCGCGATCGTCGGGGCGTCCAGCGCGGCCCAGCTGCGCACGAGCATGGCCGCGCTCGACTTCGAACTGCCGCCGGAACTGCGCACGATCCTCGACGAGGCCGGCGCGGTGCCGCCGGAGTCGGTGTACCGGATGTTCACGCCGGAGTACCAGAACTGGGTGATCTCACCCGGGGTGAAGGTCGGGGACAAGCCGGCGGGGTACGCGCCCGCCGTGCGGAACTGGTGACCGAGTAGGTCGCGTCGCGCCAGCCCACACCACCACCGCCGCCCGAATCGGTTGCCGTACTTCGGCAATGGCGCTGCCCTGGTCTGTTGCCGTTCTTCGGCGACGGCCCGGAGGGGCGATGCCGCGGGACCAGCCATCCGCTTCTTCCCCTGCGACCGTCGTCGTTTCGCGGCAACGATTGGGGCCGGTCTCACGCCGGTTCCGCCGCTCTGGGGCCGTCGCCGTTTCGCGGCGACGGCCGGAATGGCCGAGTCTCAAAGGCGGTACCGCTACCGTTCCGCCTTGTCCCCGTTTCGCGCCAACACGCCAGCCGGTCACCTTGCGAAGCCGTCCACACCACCGCCGCC
>NZ_JBVISU010000009.1:115391-291791 GCF_055575355.1 Amycolatopsis sp. NPDC034160
GGCGCTGCCTGGCCTGTTGCCGTTCCTTGGCGACGGTCCGGAGCGAAGCCGGTCACGCTGCCCTGCGACCATCGCCGTTTCACGGCAACGACCCGGAATGGCCGGGTCTCAAAGGCGGTACCGCTACCGTTCCGCCTTGTCCCCGTTTCGCGCCAACACGCCAGCCGGTCACCTTGCGAAGCCGTCCACACCACCGCCGCCGCCCGATTCGGTTGCCGTTCTTCGGCAACGGCGCTGCCTGGCCTGTTGCCGTTCCTTGGCGACGGTCCGGAGCGAAGCCGGTCACGCTGCCCTGCGACCATCGCCGTTTCACGGCAACGACCCGAAATGGCCGGGTCACAAAGGCGGTACCCTTGCCGCCGTTTCGCACCAATAGGCCAGCCGGCCACGTCCCCAAGCCGGCGTCACCATTGCCCGAACCCGTTGCCGTTCCCTGGCGACAAAGCACCTCGCCAAAGAAACCGTACGACCTCCGAGCCCAGCGACGCACTCACAGAGACCTCTGCCGCTGATTGGCCTTGAACCGTGCCTTCTTCTGCCGGTTCCCGCACGTGTTCATGTCGCACCATTTGCGGGAGCGGCTTTGGCTGGTGTCGAAGAAGGCGGCTTGGCAGGTCGGCGATGCGCACAAGGCCAGCTTTCCGTCGCGTTCGCCGGAGATGATGCTGACCGCGTCGGCGGCGATCACGCTGAGGGCGTCTTCCACGCGGGAGGCCGGGCCGAGCTGCCATCGTCGCTTGCCTTCGGGCGTCAGGACGGCCGCGGCCCGGCCCTGGGTGCTGCGATCGTTGATGACTTGGACCGCGGAAGCGGGGAGCGCGGCCTGGAGCGCGGCCGCGGTCGCCGCGGCGTGAATCGACTCCCTCAGTTCCTGGGCGAGTTCGAGCTGGGCGGTGGTGCAGGAGTCCACGGCGAGACCGTTCACCGCCAGCCAGTCGCCGAGTCGGTGCGGCGTGGGAATGCGTTCCACGGCGTCACCACGACGCTCTGTCAGGGTCGCGGTGAAGCTGGTCGCCAGCACGGTGCCAAGGCGGAAGTCGGGAAACCCATCAGCCATGGAACCACCTTAGCCGGTTGCACCCCGACCTGAAGTCCTGCTAGAACCGTCTTAGCCGGTTCCGCGATGACAGGAGGTCTCATGTCCAGCGACGTACGCCCCTTCGAAGCCCACGCACCTGACGCCGACCTCGAGAATTTGCGTGCGCGCTTGGCCGCGGCGCGGCTCCCGGAAGCCGAGACGGTCGAGCACCGATGGGGCCAGGGCGTTCCTCTCGCCGACCTCGTCGATGTCGTCGACTACTGGCGCACGGGGTACGACTGGCGGTCCTTCGAGAAGCGCCTCGACCGGATCGGCCAATTCCGCACGACCATCGACGGTCTGGGAATCCACTTCCTCCACCGCCGGTCAGCGCGCGCGGATGCCGTGCCCCTGGTCTTGACGCACGGCTGGCCGGGCAGCATCGCCGAATTCATCGATGTGGTGGACGAGCTGGCGGACCCGAAGGACGCGGGCGCGCCGGCGTTCCACGTCGTGGTCCCCTCGCTGCCGGGCTTCGGGTACAGCGACAAGCCGTCCACCACCGGCTGGGGCACCGAAAAGATCGCGGCCGCGTGGGTGGAGCTGATGAGCAGGCTCGGCTACGACAGGTTCACCGCCCACGGCGGTGACTGGGGAGGCAATATCACCACGGTTCTGGGCGGCCGGTTCCCGGCGAACGTCCTCGGCATCCACACGACGTTCGCGGCGGGGCCACCCGGGCTGACCACGGACGGACTGACGGCGGCCGAGCGCAAGTGGACCGAAGAGACGCACGATTTCTGGCACCATCGCGCGGCGTACGCGAAGCAGCAGGCGACCCGGCCGCAGACCATCGGCTACTCGCTCGTCGACTCACCGGTCGGGCTTCTCGCCTGGATCCTCGACAAGTTCGCCGAGTGGTCCGACACCGAAGACAGCCCGTTCGAGACGATCTCCCGAGACCGTGTCCTCGACGACGTCACCCTGTACTGGCTGACCCGGACCGGCGCGTCGTCGGCTCGCATCTACTACGAAAGTCACAACTCACTCGATCCCGAACTCCGGGTCGACGTGCCGTCGGCGATCACCGTCTATCCCCGCGACATCGAGAAGTATCCGCGCCCGTGGGCGCAGCAGCGGTACCGGCAGATCGTCCGCTGGAGGGCACCCGAAGCCGGGGGCCATTTCCCGTCACTGGAGCTGCCCGCATACTTCGTCAAAGATCTGCAAGAGGGGCTCGCGGCAGTGCTGGCTGCCAGCCGGCACGCGGTATAGGGCGTTATACGACACTCACGCCCGCAGGTGTGCCCGTTCCGGCACAACGGCGTGCTGGAGCGGCTGCCCGAGGACGAACCGCCGGAGTTCCCGCGCGACGAGTTCCCCCATTCGCGCGCGCTCGGCGCCCAGCGCCCCGGCCAGATGCGGGGTGAGCACCACGTTCGGCAGCGCGTACAGCGGCGAGTCCGCCTCGGGCGGTTCGGGCCAGGTGACGTCGAGGATCGCCGTGAGGTCCGGTCGCTCGCTCAGCACCGGGACGACCGACGGCTCGTCGACCACGGCGCCGCGGGCGGTGTTGATCAGGGTCGCGCCGAGGCCCATCGCGGCCACGAGCTTCCCGTTCACCAGCCCCTCGGTCTCCGGCAGCAGCGGCGCGTGCAGGCTGACCACGGCACAGGTGCCGAACAGTTCGTCGAGGTCCACCAGCCGCACGCCGAGCTGCGCGGCGGCCGCGGCGTCGACGACGGGGTCGCTCGCCAGCACCTCGACGTCGAAGCTCCGCAGGTGAGTCGCGACGAGAGCACCGATTTCGCCGAGGCCGAGCAGGCCGACCTTGGAGCGGTACGCCCCGGCGACCCTCGGATCGGGCGGGTAGGCCCGCCGCTCCCGGATCTCGCGGGAGATCCGGTGCACCTGCTTCAGTCCCAAGAGGATCTGGGCCAGGGTGAACTCGGCGACCGGAACGGCGTTCGCGGCCGCCGCGGACACGATCGGGATCTCGCGCGCCCAGAACTCGGGGGTGGTGAGCGGGCGGACCGAGCCGGCGGCGACGAGCACCGCGCGCAGGTCCGACGCCGCTCCAAGCAGGGTGGCGTCGAGGACCGGCGCCCCCCAGCCCGAGAGCAGGATCTCGACCCCGCGCAGCGCCTCCGGGCGCTCGGCAAGCTGCTCGCGGGTGAGCGGCTCACGCAGGTCCACCAGCGCCTTGATCTCGTCGCGGACAGCCTCGGGATAAACATCGTCACGACGGCGTTCCTCCATCACGAGGAGTGCCGTCGGCCGGTGTCGCAGCTCTGTCATTCCTACCTCCGACGGCACCATACATCGGATGCTTAACCCGGCCCAAGAGCGGCGAGCCCTACGCCGAGGCAAAGTCGGCCGATTGAAATTCGTAATCATCGGACCATTGACCCCGGGTCAGGAAAGCGCTTACCGTCCCTGCGGAGTAGACGGCGTGGTCCACAGTGAACAGGAGAAGCGATGCGGAAATCGCGGTGGATCGGCGTGGGACTCACTGTCTCAGCGCTGGTTCTTTCGGGCTGCTCGGCAGGCCCCGCAGGCACGAACGTCGCGCAGGACACCAAGGCCCCACTGGAGCTGTGGACCCGGACGACCCCCGGCGGTGCCGGTGAGCAGGCCACGAAGCGGCTCGCGGAAGCCTTCGAGAAGGCCACCGGGTTCAAGGTGCAGGTCACCGCGATCTTCGACGACTTCGAGACGAAGCTGGCGCAGCGCGCCGCCCAGCGCGACCTGCCGGACATCGTGATGAACGACGTCACGCAGGTCGGCACCCTGAAGAGCCAGGGTCTCGTGCGTGAGGTCGAACAGGGCAAGATCAAGCACGCCGCCGAGCTGACCGAGCAGGCGTTGAAGTCCAACCAGACCCCGGACGGCAAGCTGTACGGCCTGCCCTACAGCGCGCAGGCTTCGGCGCTGCTGATCCGCAAGGACTGGCGGGAGAAGCTCGGCAAGAGCGTCCCGCAGAGCTGGCCCGAACTGGTCGACCTCGCCAAGGCCTTCACCACCGGCGACCCCGACGGCAACGGCAAGAACGACACCGCCGGGCTGAACGCGACGCTGTCGACGAAGCGTGGCTACGCCTCCTGGTACTTCTCCAACTTCCTGTGGGCCGGCGGCGGTGACTTCATCACCGAGGCGGGCGGCGGCAAGTACAAGCCGTCGATGAGCACCCCCGAATCGGTGGCCGCGGTGCAGTGGTTCCGCGACCTCGGCTGCAAGGACAACGTGATCCAGCCCGGTTCGGTCACCATGCCGACCCCGGCGACCAACGAGACGTTCGAAGCGGGCAAGGCCGGGATGTACGTCGTCGGCCCGTACCTGCTGCCGCGGTTCGACAAGGCGCTCGGCAAGGACAAGTACGAGGTCGTCCCGATGCCGAAGGGCGCCAAGAACGCGGACGTGCTCGCCGAGGGGCTGTCGATCTACATGATGGCCGGTTCGCCGAACCAGGCCGGGCAGGACGCCTTCGGTGACTTCGCGATCTCGGTCGAAGGCCAGAAGATCGGCATGGAGGGTGACACCGCTTTCATCGTCCAGCTCCCGGTGAACAAGAACGTCGACATCACCCAGGTCCGCCCGGACCCGCGTTGGAAGACCTACGCCGAGATCTACGCCAAGTCCGGCCACTACGCGCCGTCCATCCCGAACTGGACGCCCGTCCGCCAGGACACCGCCGACACGGTCAGCGCGCTCGTCGCCGACTGCAAGCTCGACACCAAGGCTGAACTGGCCAAACTCGACACCAAGCTCACCGCGACCTTGCAGCAACAGGGGATCAGCGCGTCATGACCGTAGATCACGCCAAGCCGGCGGCCGCCGGCGCGGAGCGTCCCGCCACCCGGCGGGCACCCGCGCCGAAGGCCCGCAGGCGCAGCGACCGCGACGGGAAGTGGTGGACGCCGTGGCTGTTCCTGGCCCCCGCCCTAATCCTGTTCGTGTACTTCAAGTTCATCCCGATGATCACCGCGGTGACGATGTCCTTCCAGGACGTCCAGCCGTACCTGGGCAACCAGTGGGTCGGCGGGCAGAACTACGGCACCGTCCTCGGTGACGAAGCGTTCCACTCCGCCATCTGGCACACCGTGATCATCGCGGTCGGGCAGACGGTCGGGTCGATGGTCATCGGCCTCGCGCTCGCCCTGCTGATGGAGGGCCAGAGCAAGCGGCTGAAGTTCCTGCGCTCGGCGGCGTTCCTGCCGGTGGTCGTGCCGATCGCGGTGGTCGCCGAACTCTGGCGGATCATGTACCACCCGACCGAGGACGGGATGCTGAACTCCATCCTCGGCATGGTCGGGCTGGGACCGTCGGGCTTCATCAACGATCCCGACACGTCGATGGTCTCGGTCATCGTCACCGGTATCTGGCGCGGCGCGCCGTACGACATGATGATCTTCCTCGCGGGCCTGGCCGGTATCGATCGTGGGCTCTACGAAGCGGCCACTGTGGACGGTGCTTCCCGCTGGCGCAAGATCCTCCACGTGACGCTGCCTGGCCTGCGGTCGGTGTTTTCGATCCTGTTCGTCCTCGCGGCGATCCGCGGCCTCCGCGTGTTCACCGAGGTGTTCCTGCTGACCAACGGCGGGCCGAACGGCTCGACGGAAGTCGCGATGACCCTGATCTACAAACTCGGCCTGGAACAGAACCGGCTGGGCGTCGGCGCGGCGGGAGCGGTCCTGCTGTTCCTCGCGACGCTCGTGCTGACCCTGTTCGTCCAGGTGCTCCGACGGAGGCGAGACGCATGACCGCGGCCAACGATTCGGCACTCGGCCTCGACGCCGTCAAGTCGCCGGGCGGACGGATCCTGAAGTTCGTCCTGTACGCCCTGCTGCTCCTGGTCTTCGCCGGACCACTGCTGGCCCTGCTGGTCAGCGCGTTCAACGACGTCTCCGATCCGACGGCGCTGAGCGTCGTGCCGTCGAGTCCCACCCTGGACAACTTCGGCATCGCCTTCGACCTCGGTGTCGGGAAGTACCTGCTCAACTCGTTCCTGGTGGTCGGTTTCGGCCTGCTGCTTCAGGTCATCGTCTCGGTGCTGGCCGGCTACGCGTTGGCGCGCAAGAAGTTCCGGTTCATGACGCTGGTGCTGGTCGCGATCCTGGCGACCCTGATGCTGCCGGAGGAGATCCTCGCGATCCCGCTGTCGCTGATCCTGTCGGACCTGCCGGTGGTGCACTTCAACCTGATCGGCAGCCTGGCCGGGATGATCGTGCCGCTGGGCGCGTGGGCCTTCTCGATCCTGGTGATGACCGAGTTCATGAAGGACGTCCCCCGCGAACTCGAAGAGGCCGCGCGGATCGACGGAGCCGGAGATCTGCGGATCTTCGCGCAGATCATCCTCCCGATGTGCAAGCCCGCGCTCGGCGTGATCGGCGTCTTCGGCTTCACGATGATCTGGGACCAGTATCTGCTGCCGCTGCTGGTGTCGACCGACGCGTCGACCTACACCCTGCCGCTGGCCCTGCGGACACTGCGGATCGACACGAACGTCACGCCGGGCGTGATCATGGCCGCGTCGCTGCTGGCGCTGCTCCCCTCGGTCGCCGCGTTCCTCTTCTTCCAGCGTTCGTTCGTCCGCGGGCTCGCCTCGGGCGCGCTCAAGGGCTGACCGAGACAATCAAGGAGCGATCCTGAAGTGAGTTCCACCGCCTGGTTCACCCACGACCGGTTCGGGATGTTCGTCCACTGGGGACTGTATTCGCTGGCCGCCCGGCACGAATGGGTGCAGAACCGCGAAAAACTGACCGACGAGCAGTACCGCGTCTACTTCGACCACTTCGAGCCGGACAAGTACGACCCGCTGTCCTGGGCACGGGCCGCGAAGACCGCGGGCATGACCTACGTCGTGCTCACCACCAAGCACCACGACGGTTTCTGCCTGTGGGACAGCGATCTCACCGACTTCAAGGTCACGAACACCCCTTACGGCAAGGATCTGCTCGGCCCGTTCGTCGACGCCTGCCGCGAAGAGGGCCTCAAGGTCGGCTTCTATCACTCGCTGATCGACTGGCACCATCCCGCTTTCCCCGTCGACGGCACCCATCCCCGTCGCGACGACGCCGAGTACATCGCCGCGCACCAGTACGCCGACATCGCCGAGTACCAGCTCTATCTGCACGGCCAGGTCCGCGAACTGCTCACCCGCTTCGGCAAGATCGACTACCTGTTCTTCGATTTCTCCTACCAGGGCCGCAAGGAATGGTGGGGCGGCAAGGGACCGGACGACTGGGACTCCCCCGCCCTGCTCGCGATGGTCCGCGAACTGCAGCCCGGCATCCTCGTCAACGACCGCACCGGCATTCCCGGCGACTTCATCACCCCGGAGCAGTACCAGCCGTCCGGCCCGATGACCCGTGACGGCGTCCCCGTGGTGTGGGAAGCCTGCCAGACGCTGAACGGCAGCTGGGGTTACGACCGCGACAACCTCGACTACAAGAGCCCGGAACTGCTCATCCGGATGTTGGTCGACGGCGTGTCCAAAGACGGCAACCTGCTGCTCAACGTCGGACCGAACGGCCGGGGCGAGATCGACCCGCGAGCGCTCGACGTGCTCGCCGAACTCGGCCGCTGGATGGACCGGCACGAACGCGCCATCCGCGGCTGCGGTCCCGCCGAGTTCACCGCGCCCGCGGACGGCCGCTACACCCAGCGCGGCGATCGGCTCTACCTGCATCTCTTCAGCTGGCCGATGAACCACGTCCACCTGCCCGGGATGGCCGGGCGGGTGCGCTACGCCCAGCTGCTCGACGACGCGTCGGAAATCCGGCAGGTGCACACCGATCCCGGGCAGACCGCGCAGAACACCCAGATGGGCGGGCAGCCGGCAGGCACGCTCACCCTCAAACTCCCCATCCGGAAACCGGACACCCCGGTCCCGGTGATCGAACTGTTTTTGCACGCAGAGAGCCCCGCCGCCGAAACCCTCCCCACCGATTGAGCACGGAGGCATCATGGATCGCAGAAGGTTCCTCAGCGGCGCCACCCTCGGCGCCGCGCTGGTCACCGTCCCCTGGGTCACAGCCGGGACAGCGTCGGCCAAACCGAAGGGGCTGTGCGCCCTGAACGTCAGTTCGCTGACCGAACTGCAGAACGCGATCAACCAGGCGGGGCCCGGCGCGGTCATCACCGTGAACAACGGCACGTACACCGTGCCGACGGGCAAACCGATCAGCATCAAGGGCAGGCGCGGCACCAAGGACCAGCCGATCACCATCGTCGCCCAGTCTCGCGGTGGCGTGACGCTCAACGGTGAACAGAGCTTCGTCTTCGACGACGCAACCGGTGTCACGATCAGCGGGTTCAAGTTCCGCCAGAGCACCACGCTGGAGATCCCGGCGAACTGTTCCCGGATCCGCCTGACCCGCAACGATCTCCAGTTCGCCGACCTCCCGGACCTGCACTGGGTGATGGTCCGCGCCGACTACAGCAAGATCGACCGCAACCACTTCCACCACAAGACGACGCTCGGCGTCATGCTCTGCATCGAGGGCGCGGACGAAGAGAAGATGGCGACGGGTGTCGAGGTCTTCCGGAACTACTTCTCCGACCACACCTTCGCCGGCGACAACGGCGGCGAGCCGATCCGGCTCGGCGTCAGCCCGCGTGCGCTCACCACCGCCGGTGCCAAGATCGAGTTCAACCTCTTCGAACGCGCGAACGGCGACCCGGAGGCGATCTCGGTCAAGTCGTCGGGCAACTTCATCCGCAACAACACCATCCGGAACAGCCGGGGCGGCATCGTGCTGCGCCACGGGAACAAGTCCGTCGTCGAAGCCAACTTCATCCTCGGCGGCAAGGAAGGCATCCGGATCTACGGCAACGACCACAAGATCCTCAACAACTACGTCGCCGGAGTTTCCGGCAACGCGCTGGTCGTCGGCAGCGGCTCCGTCCGGGACCACTTCCCGGGTGAATCCAAGGAATCACGGCGCGGAAACGACGCGGCGGACCGCGTGCTCATCGCGCACAACACGCTGCTGAACAACAGCGGCACGCTGTCGGGCGAGACCAAACGGACGATCGAACCGCGCGACTGCACGATCTCCGACAACATCTTCGTCGGCAGCAACGAGGACCTGGTCGCGATGAGCACCACGGGCAACTTCACCTGGTCCGGCAACATCCTGTGGGGTGCGGGCGGGAACGGCAACATCCCGGCGGGCACCTTCCGCCGGGTCGACCCGAAGCTCGTACAGGGCAGCGACGGCATCTCGCGGCTCGCCGCGGGCAGCCCCGCGATCGACGCGGCGACCCTGTCGACCGCGCCGGTCACGGTGGACATCGACGGTCAGGCCCGCGGCAGCCAGCGTGACGTCGGTGCCGACGAGTACTCGACGGCCGCGATCGCCAACCGCCCGCTCACCACCGCGGACGTCGGACCCGGCGCTCCGTAGCGAAACCGGGCTCACGCCGGCGTCCGTCCTCGCCGGCGTGAGCCCACCGCACCACCGAGGAGGAACCATGCCGCAGCGCGCCGCGGGTTCGGTCACCTTGGCCGATGTCGCCCGTGAGGCGGGAGTGTCGCTCGCGACGGCGTCGAGGGCGCTCAACGGTGGCACCAGACAGGTCAGCGGTGGCCTGCGGGAATCGGTGCTGCGGGCCGCGGAACGGCTGCGGTACACCACGAACGTGCCCGCGCAGGCGATGGCGCGCGGTCGCGGCAACGTCGTGGGCCTGCTGGTGCACGACATCGTCGACCCGTACTTCTCCTCGATCGCCTCCGGTGTGATGCGCGTGGCCGCCCGGCACGGGCTGACGGTCACCATCGCCAGCACGGAAAACCGGCCGGAGAAGGAACTCGAATACGTCACGACGTTGCGCGGGCAACGGGCACGCGCGGTCATCCTGGCCGGTTCGCGGAACGAAGACAGTGCCCTGCAACGGAATCTGACCAAGGAACTCAAGGCCTTCGAGGCCGCCGACGGCCGGGTCGTGGTGATCGGGCAGCGGAAACTGCCGTTCGACACCGTCATGCTGGAGAACCGGCCGGGTGCGGCGGCACTCGGCGAGCGGCTCGCCGAAGTCGGGCACCGCGACTTCCGTGTGCTCGCCGGACCGCCGGGGCTGCTGACCTCCCGCGATCGCGTGCTGGGCTTCCGCGACGGGCTCGCGCGCCACGGCGCCTCCCTGCCCCCGCACCACGTCCTGCACGCCGAGTTCACCCGCGACGGCGGACACGCGGCGATGGTGCGGGCATTGGAAGGCGGCTTCCGGCACGGCTGTGTCTTCGCGGTCAACGACGTGATGGCCGTCGGCGCGATGGCCGCCTGCCGCGACCGGGGGCTGGAGGTGCCGTCACCCATCGCGGTCGCGGGATTCGACGACATCATCACCTTGCGCGACATCAGGCCTTCGCTGTCCACTGTGCGCGTCCCGATCGAAACAATGGGCGAACAGGCACTCGACTTCGTCCTCGCCGACCGCGCGGACAGCCCTCGCGTCCGCCCGGTCACCGGCGAGGTCGTGCTGCGGGAAAGTACTCAACTGCTGGAGGAACGATGATCCGCCCGGGACTGTGTTCGGTGACGCTGCGGCGGCTGGACGCCGACGAGGTCGCCCGCCGTGCCGCGGAAGCGGGGCTGCGGGTGATCGAATGGGGCGCCGACGTCCACGTGCGCCCTGGCGACGACTGGGCCGCCGACCGCGCGCTCGAAGCCATGGCACGGCACGGACTGACCTGCGATTCCTACGGTTCCTATTTCCGCGCCACCCCGGTGGAAACCGGGAAGTTCGGCGACATCGCCGCGACCGCGGTCCGGCTCGGTGCCACCAGGATCCGGGTGTGGGCGGGCAAAGCGGGCTCGGCGGACGTCGACCCCGACGAGCGGGAGCAGGTCGTCGCCGGGCTCCGCGAGGCCGCCGACGTCGCGCACGAACACGGCCTGGAAGTCACGCTGGAGTTTCACGGCGGGACACTCACCGACACCGCCGAATCGACCGTCCAGCTGCTCGAAGAGGTCGGCCGCGACAATTTCGGCACCTACTGGCAACCACCGCAGGATCTGCCGGACGAGCCCGCTCTCGCGGGACTGAAGCTGGTCATCGACCGGGTTCGCGCGGTGCACGTCTTCTCGTGGTGGCCCAGCAACGAACGGCATCCGCTGAACTTCCGGGCGGAGCTGTGGACGCGGGCGTTCGGCTTGCTCGCGAAGACCGGGCGGCCGCTCGACGCGCTGCTGGAATTCGTCCCGGACAACGATCCGGCCCTGCTCCCCGGTGAGGCCGACTCCCTCCGCAAGCTGATCGAGGCGGGCGCGTGAGGTTCACCGGTACCGACCGGCTGCTGTTCGCCGGCGACTCGATCACCGATTCCAGCCGCGACCGCACCGATCCGGCGTCGCTCGGCAAGGGTTACGTCCGGCAGATCGCGGATTGCTTGCCCGGCGGGCCGGTGGTGCTCAACAAGGGCCTCAACGGAAACCGCATCTACGACCTGGAAGCCCGTTGGACCACCGACGTCCTCGCGGAACGGCCCACGGTGCTGACCGTGAAGATCGGCATCAACGACACGTGGCGGACCTTCGACCGCGGCCTGCCGAGCCCGATCGACAAGTTCCGCGCCGCCTACCGACGTCTGCTGGCCAGTGCGCGGCAGCACCTCCCGGCGGAGTTGTACGTCATCACGCCGTTCCTGCTGCCGGTCGAACCGGAACAGCAGGAGTGGCTCGACGATCTGGCGCCTCGGATCGAGGTCGCGCTGGAGGTCGCCACCGAATTCGGCGCGCGGCTGGTGCGCGCGGACGTGTTCATGCCGCGGGCGGCGGAAGAGCACGGGGCGGCGACGCTCGCGCCGGACGGCGTCCACCCCAGCCCGCTCGGTCACCGGCTGCTCGCCGAGGCCTGGCTGGCGACGGCCGGTGCGCCGGTCGAGGAGGTTCACCGGCCTTAGCCGATACAGTGGCCCCGTGAACCGGAACTCCATCCTCGCCGGCCGTTACCGGCTGGAGCGCGAGGTCGGCCGGGGCGCGATGGGCGTGGTGTGGCAGGCGCGGGATGAACGGCTCGGCCGGACGGTCGCGGTCAAGCAGCTGCTGCCGGGCACCGTGCCGGACGACGCCCCGTTCCGGTCGATCGTGCGCGCGATGCGCGAGGCGAGGGTCGCCGCCCGGCTCAAGCATCCGCACGCCGTCACCGTGTACGACGTCGCCGAGCAGGACGGGATTCCGTTCCTGGTCATGGAGTTCCTGCCGTCGCGGCCGCTGACGGATCTACTCGCGGACGACGGCCCGCTCACGCCGGGACGGGTGGCGGAGCTCGGCGCGCAGGTCGCCTCGGCGCTGGCCGCCGCCCACGCGGACGGGATCCTGCACCGCGACGTCACCCCCAACAACATCCTGATCACCGAGGACGGCGGGGCGAAGATCGCCGACTTCGGGCTCTCCCACGCCACGGGCGAAGGGACCATGACCGGTGACGGTCTCGTCGTCGGCACCCCGGCGTTCCTCTCCCCCGAGGTCGCGGACGGCGAAGAACCCGGTTATCCGTCGGACGTGTTCTCCCTCGGTTCCACGCTCTACACCGCGCTGGAAGGCGTGCCGCCGTTCGGCACGGACGGCAACCAGATCGCGCTCCTCAAACGCGTCGCCCGCGGCGACATCACCGCGCCGAAGACCACCGGCCCGCTCACGGACGTCCTGCTGCGGCTGCTCCGGCGCGATCTCGGCGAGCGGCCGGACATGGCCGAGGCCGAGCGCCTGCTCCGCGCGGTCGCGGACGGCCGTCCGGCGATCCTGTCCGGCACGAAACGACTTCCCACGCCCACCCGCCGGTCGAAGCTGCCGCTCGCCCTCGGCGGTGGCGTGGTGGTCGCCGGTGCTGTCTTGGCCGGGTTCCTGCTGTTCGACAGCGGCCCGGCCGACGCTCCCGTGGCGGCGCCACCCGGGGCCGAACCCCTGGGTGAACAGAGCACCACCGCGGAGAAACCGGTGTGCGAGGCGAGCTACGAGGTGACCAATCGCTGGCCCGGCGGTTCGGAGATCCGGGTATCCGTGCGGAACCCCAAGGACACCAGGCTCACCGGCTGGGAGGTCAGCTGGACCCTGCCGCCCGGAACCCGCATCGCCAATCTGTGGAACGGTTCCCTGGCACAGGAAGGCGACCGCGTGCGGGTGTCCGAACTGGACTGGAACGCGGTGCTGCCCGCGGGCGGCACGACCACGTTCGGTTTCATCGCGACCGTCGACGGCGAGGGTGGGGCGACGCCGCTCGCGGTGTGCCGGAGTTCCTAGGCGTGCGTGGCCAGCCGGGTTGGTCGTGAGTGGCGATTCGTGTTCTAACCCGGATCGCCACTCACGACCAACGGCACCCAACGGCTGGTGGACTCACGCGCGTTCAGCCGCACCGTGGCCGCGCGGCCGCCCGCTGTCAAGCGACCGAGGTCAGGCGACCTTGGCGGCCGCCGCGAGGATGACCTCGGCGACGACGTCCGGCCGCGAAACCGAAACGGCGTGCGAGGCGTCGACCCGGGTGACCTCCGAACCGGCGCGCTCGCTCATGAACTCCTGGGCGGCGGCGGGGATCGCGTGGTCCTGCTCGGCGATCAGCGCCCAGGTCGGCAGGGTCTTCCACGCCGGCTCGCCGTCGAACGGGGTGGCCAGCGCGCGCTCGGTGACCGGACGCTGGGTGACCGCCATGACGTCGGCGGTCTCGGCGGGGACGTCGGCCGCGAACACGTCCGAGAAGTTCTCGGGCTTGATCGACAGCTCACCCTGGGCCGCGAGGACGTTCGTGGTGTCGGGGCCGAGCTTGCTTCCCTCGAACCGGCCGGAAAGTTCGAACACGCTCTCCCCCGCCTCCGGCTGGAAGGCGGCGATGTAGACGAGCGCCTTCACGTTCGGCGCGGTGGCCGCCGCGCGGCTGATCACCACGCCGCCGTAGGAATGCCCGGCCAGTACTACCGGACCGGATACGCCGTTGACGAAATCGGCGACGTAGTCCGCGTCGGACTCGATCCCGCGCAGCGGGTTCGGCGCCGCCAGCACCGAGTAGCCCTGCTCGCGCAGCTTCGGGACCACGCCGTTCCAACTGGACGAGTCGGCGAAAGCACCGTGGACCAGGACGATGGTGGGCTTCTGGGTGCTCATGGTTGCTCCTTCAGAGCTGGGCAGAACGATCGGTCTTTCTCCCTGAACAATGCCTGTCCCGGATGCCTTCCGCAAGGTGACGTAGGCAACGTGGCGTAATGACCGTTCTTTCTCTAAGGTCGGGGAATGTCGACTGCCGCCCGGGAAGTCCACCCGAAGATCCGGCTGCTCGAGACCGCGTCCCGGCTGTTCTACGCCGAAGGGATCCACGCCGTCGGGGTGGAGCGCCTGGTCTCCGAGGCGGCCGTCACCAGGGCGACGTTCTACCGCCACTACCCCACCAAGGACGATCTCGTCGCCGCTTACCTGAGCACCACGAGCGAGCGGATTCGCGAGGGCGTCGGCGAGGTGACACGCGGGAAATCCGCGCGGGAAGCGCTACTCGCCGCGCTGGGCATCATCGGTGACCGGACCCTCGACGACGACTTCCGCGGCTGCCCGTTCCTCAACGCCGCCGCCGAATACCCCGACCCCGGACACCGAGTCCGCCAGGTCATCGACGACCACCGCGAGTGGTTCTTCGGCGCGCTTCGCGACCTGGCAACGGATGCGGGCCACGCCGATCCGGAACACGCCGCCCGCACCCTCGTCCTCCTTCGTGACGGAGCGCTTCATGGCGGGAACCTCGACGACGCGGAGACCGTCCGCGACACCCTGCGCCGCGCCGTGACCGACGTCGTCGCCTGAACGCCCCGGGCTCAGGCCACGCCCGGCGAGAAACCCGTCGAGGATGACGCCGATGACGCGGCGGGCCGGATCACCGGGATGGGCTCGCGCACTGCCGGTCTCGAGCGGGCGATGGACGAGGTCGTCACCGAAGACGTGGGCGTCGTCTTCTGAGGCTGGTCCATGTCTTGTCCGGTGTCATCGTCACCGAGGGGACATTGCGCCTACTCGACGGTCGTAACAAATGCTACCTTCGCCGGAGGGGGCCGGCCGGACCGAGGAGTGGCGACGATGAGGCTTTCTCCCAGCGCGCACGCCGACTCGTTCTGCCGTGACCGGCTGCCGCCCGCCGACCAGTGGCCCCGGCTGCAGTTCGACCTCCCCGAACTGCGGTATCCCGACCGGCTGAACGCCGCGACCGTACTGCTCGACGACACCGTGGCACGCTTCGGCCCGGACAGGGCCTGCCTGCTGTCGCCGACCGAAACCTGGACGTACGGCGAGGTTCTCGCCCGCGCCAACGGCATCGCCCACGTCCTGGTCACCGACTTCGGCGTGGTGCCGGGGAACCGGGTCCTGCTGCGGGGCACCAACACCCCCTGGCTCGCGGCGTGCTGGCTGGCCGTGCTCAAGGCGGGCGCGGTGGCCGTCACCACGATGCCGATGCTCCGGCGAAACGAGCTCGACAAGATCGTCGGCCGCGCGGAACCCACGCTCGCGATCTGCGACGAACGCCTGCTCGTCGAACTGCCGCCCGAACTGCCGGTCGTGTCGTACGGAACAGATCTCGCGGCCCGGGTGGAACGGCATCCGTCGGCGTTCACCGACGTCCGGACCGCGGCGGACGACGTCGCGTTGCTCGCCTTCACCTCCGGCACGACGGGATCCCCGAAGGCGACAATGCACTTCCACCGCGACCTGCTCGCGATCGCCGACACGTTCTCGCGGCACGTCGTACGCCCGACGTCCGACGACCTCTTCGGCGGCACGCCCCCGCTGGCCTTCACGTTCGGCCTCGGCGGGCTGCTGGTCTTCCCCCTGCGCGCGGGAGCGGCGACGCTTCTGGTCGAACGCGCGACGCCGGCGGAACTCGCCGCCATCGTCGCCGAGAAAGGCGTGACGGTCCTCTTCACCGCCCCGACGGCGTACCGCGCGATCCTGAACTCCGGCGACGGACGGCTGCTGACCGGTGTGCGGCGGGCTGTCTCGGCGGGCGAATCGCTGCCCGCTCCGGTGGCCGAACAGTTCCGGGAGATCGTCGGACGGCCCCTCATCGACGGTCTCGGCAGTACCGAAATGCTGCACGTCTTCATCTCCGCCGCGGACGAGGCCGCCCTGCCCGGCGCGACCGGACAGGTGGTGCCCGGCTACCAGGCCGCCGTCCTGGACATCGACGGCGTGCCCGTTCCGGACGGCACGCCCGGCTTCCTGGCGGTCCGCGGCCCCACCGGCTGCCGCTACCTGGAGGACCCGCGCCAGCGCGACTACGTGCGCGACGGCTGGAACATCACGGGCGACACCTACATCCGCGACGCCGACGGCTACTTCAGGTTCGTCGCGCGCAGCGACGACATGATCATCTCGTCGGGGTACAACATCGCCGCCCCCGAGGTCGAGGAAGTCCTCCTCACGCATCCCGATGTGGAGGAATGCGCGGTGGTCGGGACGCCGGACCCGGACCGGGGTTCGGTCGTGACGGCTTTCGTCGTGCTCCGGTCCGGTGCCGCGTCAGGTCCCGATGTCGCCCGTGCGTTGCAGGAGCACGCGAAGGCGAACGCGGCGCCGTACAAGTACCCGCGACGCGTCCGGTTCATCGAGTCGTTGCCGCGTAACGCGAGCGGGAAGTTGCAGCGGTACCTGTTGCGGACTTTCGAGTGAACCGGGCCCCTCAGCGGATCTCCTTTCCGCGGCGCCCGAGCGCGTGGAACAGCGCCATCGCGAGGACCACGCCTTCGCGGGCGATCGGGGCGAGGAGATGCTCATCCGGCGCGTGCTGCAGGCAGCCGGGATAGGAATGCGGCACCCACAGGGTCGGCAAGCCGAGCAGGTCGGTGAACACGTGATTCGGCAGCCCGCCTCCGAAACTGGGCAGGATCGCCACCGGCCGGTCGGCGACCTCGTCGAGCACGCCCTTCGCCCAGCCCACCCAGGGGTCGTCGACAGGGGTGCGGCTGGCACTGAAACTGCTTTCGGTGACGACGTCGACCATCGAAAACCCGTGCGCGGCAAGGTGTTTCGTGATCGCGTCCGCCACTCCCCCGACCTCCGTGCTCGCCACGTAACGGAGCTGCAGCATCGCGCGGGCCCGGCCGGGGATGGCGTTGACGGGCCGCTCGATGTCCGCGGCTCCCAGGGAGAGGACTTCCAGGGTGTTCCAGCCGTACAACCGCTCGGCCACGGTCAACCCGGTGTCGCCCCAGCCCTCGTCGGGCAGTGGATCCCCCGGCCCTCCCGCGATCTCGAGACCGGCGAGCGCTTCGCGGACACTGCCGGGGAGCCCGGGCGGCAGGAGTTCCGGCACCCGGATGCGGCCGTGCCCGTCGACCAGGCACGAGATCGCCCCGGCGATCGTGGTGGCGGGGTTGCGCAGCACCCCTCCCCAATTCCCCGAGTGGTAGGCGTCGGGGCGCAGATCGACGTCGAGCGCGATCCGGACACTGCCTCGCGCGCCGAGGAACACCGTCGGCGTCGCCGCGTCCAGCCGAGGCCCGTCGGAGGCGATGAGGACGTCGGCGCGCAGCGAATCCCGCTGCGCCGCGACGAACTCGTCCAGTCCGGGTGAGCCGATCTCCTCGCCGGTCTCGAACAGGAACTTGAGGTTGAACCCTAGGGAGCCCTGGTCGGCCAGAAGGAGCCTCAGCGCCGTCAAGTTGATCAGGTGCTGCCCCTTGTTGTCTGCCGAGCCGCGGCCGTACCAGCGCTCCCCGTCGGCGGTCAGCGTCCACGGGTCCCGGCCTTCGCTCCACCGCCCCTCGTGCCCGTCGACGACATCCGCGTGCCCGTAGCACAGGAGCGTCGGAAGCTCCGGAGACTCGATCCGGGTGCCGATCAGGAAGGGGCCACCTGCCGGGTCGGGATTGGGATGAGTCGCCACCGAGCAGCCCAGTGCGGTCAGCGCCGGTGTCAGCACGTCGTCGAGGTAGGCCTTGATGGCGACGCGTCCGGCCGGGCGGTCGCTCACGGTCGGATACCGGACCAGTTCGGCCAGCTCGGCGAAGAAGGCCCCCGAGTCGACGTGTTGCCGGGCTTGCGAAACCAGTTCTGCGGGGACTGCCACGTGCTCTCCCGATTCACTCGCCGTGTGGTGCCGACGAGCGTAAGCCGGGCGGGGCGCCGGTCAGCGGATCAGCACGCCGGGATTGAGGATGCCCGCCGGGTCGAGCGCGGTCTTCGCCGCGGTGAGCGCGGCGGCGAACGGATCGGGCCGTTGCCGGTCGTACCAGGGCCGATGGTCACGGCCGACGGCGTGGTGATGGGTGATCGTGCCGCCGTGGCCTTCGATCGCCTCGGACACCGCGGCCTTGATCTCGTCCCACTGCGCGACTGTGCTGCCCCAGCGCCCGGCGGCGTAGATGCCGTAGTAGGGCGCGGCCCCATCCGGATAGACGTGGGTGAACCGGCAGGTCACGACGCCCGCGCCACCGCACACCTTGTCGATCGCGGTCCGAGCCGCCGAGGTGATCGCGTCGTGGAACTCGTCGAAACGGTCCCACGTGCACGCGGTTTCGAAGGTCTCGACGATCAGCGACCGGCGGACGAGCGCGTCACGCTGGTACGGCATCCGCAGGAACGACGCTCGCCACGCCGAAGCGCTGTCCTGGCGAGCGGAATCCTTACCGCGCCTGGTTTTCACCACTCCACCGTGACCGATGGCCAATTCCAGCGCGCGGTCCAGCCAGCCGTCGACCGGATGGTCCGCGGACTCGAACGCGACCAGCAGCAGTCCGCCGCCCACGCTCGCACCCGCGTTGATGAACGCTTCGGCGGGATCGAGCAGGCGGCAA
Source organism: Amycolatopsis sp. NPDC034160 (assembly GCF_055575355.1). Lineage (NCBI taxonomy): Bacteria > Bacillati > Actinomycetota > Actinomycetes > Pseudonocardiales > Pseudonocardiaceae > Amycolatopsis > Amycolatopsis sp. NPDC034160. The sequence continues at coordinate 134,177 of NZ_JBVISU010000009.1, forward strand.
TTCGACGGATACAGCCCGGACTGCGCGATCGCGCGCGTGGCGGCGACCGCGTCCTCCTGACGTTCGAAGGTGACCGACGCGGTGACCTGCCAGACCGGCCTGTCCTGCAGGCGCATCCACGCTTCGGTGATCACGCCGAGGGTACCTTCGGAGCCGAGGAACATCCGGTCCGGCGACGGTCCGGCGCCCGATCCTGGCAGCCTGCGCGATTCACTGATCCCGGCCGGGGTGACGACCCGAAGCGACTCGGTGAGATCGTCGATATGCGTGGCGAGCGTGGCGAAATGCCCGCCGGCGCGGGTCGCGAGCCAGCCGCCGAGGGTGGAATGGGCGAACGACTGCGGGAAATGCCGCAGCGTCAGCCCCAAGGGACGAAGCCGGTCTTCCAGGGCCGGCCCGAAGATCCCGGCCTGGACCCGGGCCGCGCGGCTGACCGTGTCCACTTCGAGCACGGTGTCGAGCCCCGAAAGATCCATCGAGACAGCGGGTCCGTCGAAGCGCGGTTCGACACCGCCGACCACGGAACTGCCGCCACCGTAAGGAATCAGCGGCGTGCCCGACTTCGTGCACCAGTCGAGCAGGTCGATGACGTCCTGCTCCGAACGCGGACGGGCGACCAGATCCGGGACGTGCTCGAGCCGACCGAGCAGGTTGCGGACGACGTCACGGAAGGCCTTGCCCCGGGCGTGGGACAACCGGTCGGCGGGGTCGTCGCCGCACAACGCGGCCAGCGTCGGAGGCGGGCTGAGCCGCGACGGCGGGACGGCGAGGTCCGACGGTTCAGGCGGGGCGTGGTCGGTGAAGTCGTGATCGGGAAGGACCGCGGCCGTACGGGCGACGAGCGCGTCGGATTCCTCGGTGGTCAAGGCTTCGGCAGTGTGTCCCCAGCCCCACCAGGACCGTTCTCCGGCAGGCATCGGCGCCTCCGTTCCAGCTGACTTCCCAGTAAGTTACCCCAGTACGTGATGGCCCCCTTCCTTGCGCCAGGCGCAATGAAGGCCCCCTTCATGTACTTCACGCAGAACCCGGAATCGCCACTCACGACCGCCCGCCCCTGACCACGGGCCGATTCGAGCCATTCGCCGCTTTACAACGTTGTATCAACGATGTAAAAAGTTCTCACGACCTACCGTGGCCTGCCTCACACCGGTTCCCCCTTGGCCACGGGGTCGTGGTTTCACGCCTGCACAGGTCCAGCGGGAGGCGCACCTCCGCCGAGGTTGGCCGTCCCCGGAGAAGGGTGTCGAGCAGATGTTGTCAACGTTGTCACCGCATCGCCCCCGAGGTAAGTCCCGAAGTTCCGGAGGCTTCCGCAAAACCCTGACCCTCGCGGTCGCCACCCTCACGGCGCTGTCGCTGACGTCGGGCTCCGCGACGGCAGCGGAGAGCGGCTGGAAGATGGGCAAGCCACGCCTGACCACGCCGTGGACCAATCAGGTGTCGCCGTCCAACGCGCTGCCCGAGTACCCCCGGCCGCAGCTGGTGCGCGAGAACTGGCAGAACCTCAACGGGCTCTGGGAATTCGCCGGTGCCGCTCCCGGTGAGGTCCCGCCGTTCGGCGACCGGCTCGCCGAGAAGATCCTGGTCCCCTACCCCACCGAATCGGCGCTTTCCGGTATCCAGCGGCATGAGGACCACATGTGGTACCGCCGCACGTTCACGGTGCCGAGGAACTGGAACGTGGGCAAGGACAACACTCTCCGGATCAACTTCGGCGCCGTCGACTACAAGGCGAAGGTCTACGTCAACGGCAAGGAGGTGGCCTCGCATCAGGGCGGCTACGGCGCGTTCTCCGCGGACGTCACCTCGGCGTTGAAACCCCAGGGGGAGCAGGAGATCATCGTCGGCGTCGAGGATCGCGCCGACGCGACCTGGCAACCCGTCGGCAAGCAGCGCCTGGTCCCCGACCGTGGCATCTTCTACGAGGGCGCCTCGGGCATCTGGCAGACGGTGTGGATGGAGCCGGTCGCGGCCCGGCACATCGGCACGCTCGGCATGGTCCCCGACCTCGAGTCCTCCACGCTCAAGCTCACCGTCGACACCGGCGGGAACCCCGGCCTGACCGTCGAAGCCGTGGTTCGCGACGGCCACAAGGTGGTCAGCCGCAGCAAGGCGTCCGCTGCCGGGACGATCTCGCTGCCGGTACCCAAGGCGAAGCTCTGGACGCCGGACTCGCCCTTCCTCTACGACCTCGACGTCGAACTGAAGGACGGCCGCCGCACCGTCGACAAGGTGTCGTCCTACTTCGGCATGCGGGAATTCGGCACCGCGAAGGGCGCCGACGGCAAGCTCCGGTTCACGCTCAACGGCAAGATCCTCTTCCTGCAGTCCACTTTGGATCAGGGCTACTGGCCGGACGGCATCTACACCGCGCCGACCGACCAGGCGCTGCGCTTCGACCTCGAACAGCACAAGGTGCTCGGGTTCAACACGGTCCGCAAGCACATCAAGACCGAGCCCGACCGCTGGTACCACCACGCCGACAAGCTCGGTTTGCTCGTCTGGCAGGACATGCCGTCGATGCGCACCGGCGGGCGGCCGCCTGCCGACGCGCAGAAGCAGTTCGAGGTCGAGCTGAAGGAACTGGTGGAACAGAAGAAGAACTGGACCTCGATCGTCGGATACGTGCCGTTCAACGAAGGCTGGGGTGAATGGTCGCGCGACACCACCGGGCGGATCGCCGACGACGTCAAGGCACAGGACCCGACCAGGCTGGTCAACGCGCACAGCGGGGTCAACTGCTGTGACTCCCTCGGCGACTCCGGCAAGGGTGACGTCATCGACTGGCACGCCTACCCGGGACCCGCGAAGCCGATGCCCGACGGCAAGCGGATCTCGATCGACGGCGAACACGGCGGTTACGGTCTCGAGGTCAAGGACCACATGTGGTTCGGCGAGGGCCACGCCTACGAGATGGTGAAGGACCAGGCGACCTTGAACAGCCGCTACGTCCAGAACCAGCGTGACGTGCTCGCGTCGGCGCAGAGCTGTGGCATCAGCGGATCGATCTACACGCAGATCACCGACGTCGAGCACGAGGTCAACGGCTTCTTCACCTACGACAGGCAGGTGAAGAAGATGGACTTCGCGCAGGTGCGCGCGGTCAACCAGGCGATCATCCGAAACGCCGACGGCAGCGGTTCCGGCGCTCCGGACCCCGGCCCCGGTACCCCGGGACTCACCGGTGTGCACGCCTACAAGTTCGACGAAGGCACCGGATCCCGTGCCGCGGACTCGGTCGGCACCGCGCACGCCACGCTGACCAACGCGCAGTGGGCAGGCGGTGTCGAAGGCGGCGCGCTGGCCTTCGCGGGCAACGGACAGGCCGACACCGGCGCCGGCCTCGTCGACACGGCGGGCAGCTACTCGGTCTCGGCGTGGGCGAAGCTGGACGAGGCGAGCGGCGCGTTCCAGACCGTCGTCAGCCAGGACACCGGCCGCGACAGCGCGTTCTTCCTGCAGTACTCCGGGCAGGACCAGCGGTGGGCGATGAGCTTCGTCGGTCTCCGCGCCCTGTCACCGGAGAAGCCGGAAGTCGGTCGCTGGTACCACCTGACCGGGGTCCGCGACGCCAAAGCGGGCACGTTGTCGCTCTACGTCGACGGCGAGAAGGTCGCCTCGCAGAACGCCTGCTCCGCCGCGCAGAGCACCGGCCACACGGTGATCGGCCGCGGTCAGTACGGCGGTCAGCAGGTCGACTTCCTGCGCGGGGCGGTCGACGACGTCCGGCTCTACGACCGGCCGCTGTCCGACGCCGAAGTCGCGACGCTCGCCAAGCGCGACTGAGGCGGACCACGCGGCGCCGGGGCGGCTCCCCGGCGCCGCGTGCCCGGCACGGAAAGAAGCTCCGGCTACCGCGACTCCGCGCCGGCCCAGTCCCGGACGACGTCACCGAGCACGGGCAACGGCACCTGCCCTTGGCCCAGCACGACGTCGTGGAAGTCCCGGATGTCGAAGGCCTCCCCCAGCCGCTCTTCGGCGAACGCGCGCAGCCGCTGGATCTCCAGCCTGCCCGTCATGTACGAGAGCGCCTGGGCGGGACGTTCGATGTACCGGTCGGTCTCGGACTGGACCTCGACGTCGCTGAGCACACAGTGCCCGCTGAGGTAGTCGACGCACTGCTGCCGCGTCCAGCCCAGTGCGTGCAGCCCGGTGTCGGCGACGAGCCGCGCCGCGCGCACGGAGTCCTCGGCGACCATGCCCAGTCGCATCAGGTCGTCGGAGTACAGGCCCATCTCGTCGGCGAGCCGTTCGGTGTACAGCGCCCAGCCCTCGTCGTAGGCCGACAGCGGCATCGCCGTCCGCAGCAGCGGCAGACCGGTGAGGCCGTGTGCCACGACGGCCTGGAAGTGATGCCCCGGAACGGCTTCATGGAAAGCGGTGGCTTCGGCGACGAACCGGAACCGGTCGGTCACCCGATGGGTGTTGGTGAAGTACGTGCCGGGACGGCTGCCGTCCGCGGCGGGGGGCACGTAGTACGCGGCCGGAGCGACCGGCCCTTCCGCCTCCGATACGGCACGCACCACGCAGGCGGCCGACGGCGTCCGGCGGAACCACGCGGGTGCGGCGGCCGTGGCCCGGGCGATCGCGGCCTCGGCGGCCGCGAGCATCTCGTCCGCGTCCCGCCAGCGCAGTGACGGATCGGTGCGCAGCCGGTGCCGGACCGCCGCGGGATCGCCGTCACCGAAGACGGCGGTGCCGATCCGGCGGTACTCCTCGTCCAGGTCACGTCCGAGTTCGAGGCCGATACGGTGCAGTTCCTCCGGCGTATGCCCGCTGGTGGTGTGCATCCGGACCAGCCGCGCGTAGCTCTCCTTCCCGCCTTCGAGCCAGCAAAGACCCGGCCGCTCGTCGGGACGCCCACGTCCGGCGATCTCGCGCGCCAGTGTCTCGCGATAGGTGACGAGCGCCGGCCGGACCCGCTCGGCGAACAACCGCTCCCGCCGCGCCACCCGGTCCCCGGTCAGCGGCGGGACCAGCAGCGCGTTGGGCTCGGTGGCCAGGAACCGGTCCACGTGGGCGATGGCGTTGCGCACCGCACGCTCCACCGGCGTGCGGCCCGCCTCCAGCCCACCGCGGAACCGGTCGGCCAGCGTGCCGAAGAACTCCGGGACCGCCGCCAGCCTCGTCAGGTAGTCCTCCTCGGCCTTCACCCCTGACGGAGCCAGCTGGGGAAGCCAGGTCAGCGCGGCGGCGCCCTCGGCCGCCATGGGTTCGGCCATGGTGAACTCGATGAGCCGGGACTCCAGCCTGGCCAGCAGGCCTTCCGCGTGATGGGCGACCACACCGAGGGTCACCCGGTCGGGATCGGTGGAGCGGGCGGCGAGGTCCGCCACTCTCGCGGCACGCTCCCGCAACCGGCCGTCACCCGCCTCCGAGACGTCCCGCAGTTCGTCGTCGTGCCCGGGAATGCCCTCCAGAGTCGCCTCCAGCGGCGTCTCGGCGGCGAGCGCGTCGAGAAGGTCTTCGGCCAGTTCCGCCGCGGTCGGCTGATCACTCATACCCGAGATCTACCAGACCGGACCGTATTCGCGTGGGCCTTTCCGATGGTCGGCCCATCGCCGATCAGTCGGACGTCCTACTTTAAGATGCCCTCAGGAGGTTTCATGAACGACGTGCTGTTCTCCGTCCACAGTGGAATCGGCAGGATCACCCTGAACCGGCCGCGTGCGCTCAACTCGCTGAACCACGACATGGTCCGTGCCATCACCGCGCGTCTTGAGGCTTGGCGCTCCGATCCCGCGGTCCACGCCGTGCTGATCGACGGCGCCGGTGAACGCGGGCTCTGCGCGGGCGGCGACATCCGCGCCATCCACGAGGACGCCCGCGGCGGCGGTTCCGCCTCCCTGCGGTTCTGGGCCGACGAATACCGCTTGAACGCGCTGATCTCGCGCTACCCCAAGCCGTACCTGGCGCTCATGGACGGTCTCGTGATGGGCGGCGGGGTCGGCGTCTCCGCGCACGGCAGCCACCGGATCGTCACCGAACGCTCCCGCGTCGCCATGCCCGAGGTCGGCATCGGTTTCGTCCCCGATGTCGGCGGCACGTATCTGCTCTCCCGCGCTCCCGGACAACTCGGCACGCATATCGCCCTCACGGCGGGGTCGATCAGCGGGGCCGACGCGATCCACTGTGGACTCGCTGATCATTTTCTGCGCAGTGAAAGAATCCCGGACCTGCTCGACGCGCTCACGTCGCACACACCGGACACCGCGCTGGAGCTGATCGCCGAACCCGCGCCGCCGAGCGAACTGGCCGCGGACGCGGAATGGATCGACCACTGTTACGCGGCGGACACGGTCGAGGAGATCCTCTCCCGGCTCCGCGCCGGAGGCGACGCGGCGGCCACCACCGCCAAGGAGATCGAAGCGAAGTCACCCACCGCCTTGAAGGTGACCTTGCGCGCGCTCCGCACCGCGGCCTCGCTGCCCGACCTGGAGACCGTGCTGGCGCAGGAATACCGCGTCTCGCACCGTGCGTTCTCCTCGGCCGAATTCACCGAGGGGATCCGGGCACAGATCATCGACAAGGACCGCTCACCGCGCTGGTCCCCGGCGACCCTGGCCGAAGTGGACGACACTTTGGTCGATTCCTACTTCGCCGATCTCGGGGACGCCGAACAGAGGTTCTTCACTCCTGGCCGGTGAGCGCCCGGTACAGCGGCCGGAGCAGTTCGGTGACCGAGGTTCCGTCCACCGTGGCCACGAGCGGCGGCACCTCACCGAGCAGCCCCAGCGCGGCCCCGGCCGGCGGCTGTCGCCGGGCCGACCCCGTGACTTCACCCGCCGGGCCCCAGTCGAAGAAGTCGTCCATCACCTCGGCGAGGCCAGGTGTCTCCGCTTCAGTGGGCGGTGCCGTGATCCTGGCGCCCGCCTGTCGTCCGATCTCTTCGAGCAGGGTGGTCCGGTCACGGCCGCGGAGGGCGAACATCGCGAACGGATCGCTGCCGGTCTCGTCCGCCAAAGCGATCAGGCCCGCGACGAGGTGATCACACGGAACCTTCGTACCGGGGCAAGTGCAGTCCAGCGACAACTCCCTCGTTTCCGGGAACAGCGGTACCTGCTCCGCGGTGAAGAAGCGTTCGATGTCGTCCGGCACCCGTCCGTCGAGCAGGGCCGCCGTCGTGACCTCGTCCTCGACGACGGCCGCGGTCACCGCCGTCCACACCTGTTTGCCGAACGTCGGCAGTCCGATGCGGGCCTCGTAGAACCGTTGCCGCGTCACGCGCACCTGGGCGACCGCGGCGCCGGGCCCGACCGCGAGGCTGTCGACGCGACAGGGCGGCACAAGTCCTTTGTGGACGCCGAGTTCGTCGAGGGTGCGCCGGAATCGGTCAGTCATCCGCCGCCTCCCGTCCCAACGCGAAGACCTCCCGCAACGAGTCGGTGGACAGCCCGGTGAGCCAGTCTTCGCCGTCGGTGACGACCATCCCGGCCAGCGACTCCTTCTTGGTGATGACGGCGTCGATCCGTTCCTCGATGGTGCCGGGGCAGACGAACTTCCGCACCTGGACGCTCCGCCGCTGACCGATGCGGAAGGCACGGTCGGTGGCCTGCTCTTCGACCGCCGGATTCCACCAGCGGTCCAGGTGGAGGACGTGGGTGGCGGCGGTGAGAGTCAGCCCAGCTCCCCCGGTCTTCAGCGACGCCAGCAGGATCGGCGGCCCGGTACCCGATTGGAAATGCTCGACGATCGCATCCCGGCGCTGCTGGGACAACCCGCCGTGCAGGAACGCGATCTTCGCGTTCAGCCTGCTCGACAGATGCGGCACGAGCAGATGCCCGAACTCGGCGTACTGCGTGAAGCACAGCGCACGGTCACCGGAATCCAGGATCTCGGCGAGGAGTTCTTCGAGCCGGTTGACCTTTCCGGAGCGGTTCTCCAGCGGTGAGCCGTCGTGCAGCAAATGCGCGGGGTGGTTGCAGATCTGTTTGAGTTTGGTGATCGCGGCGAGGATGTTGCCGCGCCGTTTGACCCCGGCGCTGTCGGTGATCTTGGTCATCATCTCGTCCACCGTCGCGCGGTAGAGCGTGACCTGCTCGCGGGTGAGGCGGTATTCCTGGACGATCTCGATCTTCTCGGGCAGATCCACGAGCACGGTGGGGTCGCTTTTGAGCCGGCGCAGCAGGAAAGGCCGGGTGAGCCGGCGCAGTTCGGTGGCCGCGGCCAGATCGCCCCGGCGTTCGATGGGTACCTCGAACCGCTCACGGAAATCCTGCCTGCCCCCGAGAACGCCGGGGTTGAGCAGATCCGAAAGCGACCAGAGATCGGCGAGCCGGTTCTCCACCGGCGTGCCGGTCAGTGCGACCCGGTGCTCCGCCGGGATCCGCCGCAGCGCCTGCGCCGGACCGGTGTTCTGGTTCTTGACCGCCTGCGCCTCGTCGAGCACCAGCCGGTGCCACCGGGTGCCCGCGAGTTCGTCGGCGTCCCGGGCGGCGGTCGAATAGGTGGTGACGACGAGATCGGCGGCCGCGACGCGTGCGGCCAGCCGGGCGCCGTGGTCCCGCGCGGCCCCGTGATGGATGGTCACCCGGAGATCGGGGGCGAACTTGGCCGCTTCCCGCTGCCAGGTCCCGAGCAAGGACATCGGGCAGACCAGCAGCGTCGGTCCGCACTCGGCGCGTGCACGCTCGATCGCTTCGAGCGCGAGAAGCTGGACGGTCTTGCCGAGGCCCATGTCGTCGGCGAGACAGGCACCGAGCCCGATCGAAGCCATGAACGAAAGCCAGGCGACGCCTCGTTCCTGATAGGGCCGCAGGGTCGCCAGGAAGGTCGGCGGTGGCTCGACCGGTTCGATGACGCGGTGGACCCGCCCCGCGAGGAAGTCGTCGATCCAGCCGTCGGTCGTCACCTCGGTGACCGGCAGTGGCGTGTCGTCGAATCCGTGGAGCAGGGCGAGCAGCTCCGCCGGGGTGGGCAGCGGCGGCTTCTCGCGGTCCGGGTCGCGGCGCAGGTACTCGAGACCGGCGCGCAGCAGCTCGGGATCGACGCTCACCCACCGGCCGCGCAACCGCACCAGCGACGACTTCGCGGCGGCGAGCCCGGCCAGTTCCTCGTCCGTCAGGGCGTCCTCCCCGACGGCGAGCGACCAGCGGTACGAGGCGAGCTGATGACGGCCGAGCCGGTACACGGCGGCCTGGTCGACGGGCGCGCCGCGGACGGACAGCTTGAGCGCGAGCTTGCGCCTGCCACCCCAGCTCGCCGGGAGCTCGACGTCGAAACCGGCCGCGACCAGCCGCTCCGCGCCACCGTCCAGGAACTCGACGGTTTCGGCGACGGTGAGGTCGTAGATACCCGGTCTATCGGTCTGGACCGCCGGAGCGAGCAACGGCAGCACTCCTGCGGCACGCCCCAGCTCTGCGGCGAAGAGCCCTTCGGGGTCGGTGAACCGCGCGCCCGCCTTGCCCGACCAGACGTCCTCGGCCGGGAGAAGGAGGCTCGGATCGGCCGTGGAGCGCAGCAGGAACCGCAGCTGCCACTTGGTGCCGTCGCCGGTCTGGTCGTCGGGATCGTCGACCGGCCCGTACAGGGTGGGCACCTCGTCGAGCCGGATGCAAACGGTGCCCTCGGTCAGGTCGGTGTCGGTGACCGCGTCCCAGGCCGCGATCCCCTCGGCGACGATCCCCATCCGTCCCGGCGCTTGGCTGATCCGGTCGTCGGCGCTCTTCAGCGCGTGGAGCCAAGATCCGAACGGTCCTTCGCGCCCATCGCTTTCCGTGGCGTGACCGGCGGCGGCCAGCCGATCGCGGACGGCGGCGTCGACCAGGCTGTGGAGCGCGTCGGTGACGAGCGCCGCCGGATCCGGTTCGGTGTGTTCGGCCCGGCCGACCGGCGGGGTGGCCGCGATCAGCGCCCGGAGCGCGACCGCGTCACCGCCTCTGGCCACCGGCCGCCACCGCGCTCGCGCCACGACCTCGGTCCGCACGAGGGTGGGCAGCACCCGGCCGCGGCGCACGAGATCGTCCGCGAACCGGGCGATGGCGCGAAGGTGCCGGACAGAGGTGCCGTAGTGGACCGAGTCGACCGGATCGTCCAATTCGGACGGATCGATCAGGATCGCGGGCACCGACCAGGGCTCCAGCGACAGTTCCTGCTGAGGACGGCCGCGGACACCCAGCTCGGGTGAGGCGACCGGGCCACCACGTCGCGACGGCAACAGCAAGGTGGCCGACGCCGGCTTGCCGGGATGCAGCGCCGTCAGATCCGCCACCGACGCCGCGAACGGATGCGGCCGGGCCGAACTCGACGGCCGCATCGACGTCGTCGCCGGCCGGTCACCGTGCTCACCCCACAGCACGATCCCCCGGCGAGGGGACCACAGGCCGTGCACGACGAGTGGCGGCATGGCTCCCCCTTTCCGTGGTCTGTCCACCCAGCATGCCCGTGCCCGATCAGCGGCCGGTCAGTGCCTCACCGGATAGCAGTCCTCCGGTGGAATCAGCCGCCCTTCTGCACGCGATCGATCCGCGCGCCGCGCTGAGCGGGCACATGCTCTTGGGAGTCCATAAGACGCGTATGGGCTGGGAAACGCCTGGTTGGCGGCTATTCGGTCTCCAAGCAAGGTCGCGAGCAGCGGTTCGCGGGGCCGCTTGGCGTGCCGCCTCCATGCCGGTGTCCCCAATGTGGCATTGGAGACGTTCAGTGGCCCCAATGCCACATTGGGGACCTCCCGCCGCACCTATCGGACCTGACGTGCTTGCCCGTGCGCGCGACAGCGGGCACCCACCCGGACACGTCGATCCGGACGTCCTGCTCGATCTGCTCACCGGCGCACTCTGGCAACACCTCGCGACCTGTCCGGACACCAGTGCGCCCGCCGACGCCGAGGGCTACCTCCGGGCCGCACTCCATCAGGTCGGCTATCGGCCGCATCCGAAGAAGGGATGGCGCCATGACCACGGCAAGCCCCGAAGCGCAGCGACGCACCCGAGCGTTCGCTCGCGTGATCGGCCCTTATGTCGCCACGTTCACCGGAGCTGGCGCGGACCGCTCGCGGTCGCCGTGTCGCTGTTCGGCTGGTTCAAGCGCGACCCGAAGACGCGGGCAGTCCCGGCCTCAGGGACCTGACACTTCGGACAGCACACGCGCGGCGCGGAGGAACGCCTTGCGGTCAGCGGGAGGCAACCGCTCCAGCAGCCGCTCCTCCTGCTCCTGGATCCGTGCCTGAGCCGACCGGCGGGCGGCGCGGCCCGCGTCGGTGATCTCCAGCAGCCGGACCCGGCGGTCGTTCGGATCCGGCTCGCGGGTGATCAGCCCGTCCTCCTGAAGCTTGTCGAGGGTGCCGATGATCCTTGTCTTGTCCGCGCCGATCGCCTTCGCGAGCGCGGCCTGCGCGCGGACGGGCCCGTCGTCGAGCGCGCTGAGCACCACGTAGCCCCACATGGTCAACCCGTGCTCGGCCAGCACCGGCGACTCGGCCGCCATCAGCCGTCGCATCAGCCCGCCGAGCATCGCCGCGAGATCCGGCCTCCGCTGCTCCGCCATGCGCAGACCATACCGACCCGGACCGCGAATCCGGTTGACTAACTCGTACGCATATGTAGATGATATGCGCATGCACACCAACGAGCTTCGCTTCCTCGACGCCATCGCGACCCGCAAAAGCCTCGACCTCGTCGCACGCGTCACTCCCGAAGACCTGACCAGGACGACGCCGTGCGCTTCCTGGACCCTGCACGGCCTCCTGTCCCATATGGCCACCCAGCACTACGGCTTCGCCGCCGCGGCCGACGGCGACGGCGCGGACCCTGCCCACTGGCGCCCGATCCCGCTCGGCGACGATCCCGTCGCCGACTACCGCGCGTCGGTCAAGCGGGTACTGAGCGCCTTCGCCGTCCACGACCTCGAAGACCGCAAGTTCACCCTTCCGGAGTTCTCCACGGAATTCACCTTCACCGCGGACAAGGCCCTGGGCTTCCACTTCATCGACTACGTGGTGCATTCCTGGGATGTGGCCAAGACCCAGGGCCTGCCCGTCAGCTTCGAAAAAGAGGTACTCGACGTCGCACTGAAGCTCGCGGAGTCGATTCCCGACGGAAAGATCCGGGTGGCGCCGGGGGCCGCCTTCGGCCCGGCCGTCAAGCCGACCGGAACGTCTACTTTGGACACTATCGTGGCGCTGCTGGGCCGGTCCCCGTCGTGGCCGGATCCCGCGCCGAGTCAGTCCACCGCGTCGGCGTGACGTTCCTGCGCCGCCTCGAGAATCCGGGCGGTGACGAGTTTCGGCCTCTCGAGCGACAGCCCGTGCGTGGTCTTGGGCACGACCTCGACGCGAAGGTGCGAGCCCAGTGTTTCGAGGCGCGCAGCCACCTGCCGGGCATCGTGGATGACACTGCGTTCGGCGACGACGATCCGGGTGGGCACGTCGATCGACGCCAGCTCGTCGTCGCCGAACAGGTGCATCTCGGGCAGCTGATCCCGGTATTTGAGGGCGGCGAAGAGGAAGGGGCGCAGGATGTGCCGCACCTCCGGATCCCCCGAGGCGATCAGCCGGAGGAGCCACTTCGGCAGGAACCATCGGAAGATCTCCCCCAGGCTCCACCAGATGAAGCTCCGGCCGATCACCCCGAACCCCGACGCCTCGAAGGTGACGACACCGGCGATACGTTCGGTGGTCCGGGAGGCGAGATTGAGCGAAAGCCAGCCTCCGCGCGAAACACCGGCGAGGTGGGCCTTTTCGTGGCCGGAACCGGCGAGGGCACCGTCGAGTACTTCCGAGAGCCAGTCCGCGCAGTCTTCGGAGTTCTCGAGCGGAGCCGCCTGCAGCGATCGGCCCGGTTCACCGATCGTGTCGACGGCGTAGATCCGGTGCCGCTGAGCGAGTTCGGCGATATGCGGATACCACGACAGCGAGGTGCCCCGCCCTCCCGGCAGGAGCACGATCGGCGTGCCCCGCTCGGCGCCGCACCGCCGGACCCTGGTCGGGCCGAACCTGGTTTCGATGTCCAGCTCCTCGGCGGGAATCGGCCACCTTCGCAGGACGTCGTCGTAGACGGCGAAGAACCGCTCTTCCGCCTTCTTGTCCGGAAAATCCCCCAGCATCGCACCTCCTCGATGTTATAGTGCACTTGCACCATAACAGTCGGTGGCCGCTCCCGGCCAGCTCCACCGACGTGAAAGAGTGATCGCGTGCCGAAACGTGTGGACCACCAAGAGCGCAGGCGCGAGATCGCGGAAGCCCTCTTCCGGATCGCCGCCGCCCAGGGCCTGCAAGCGGTCACGCTGCGTGCGGTCGCCGCGGAGGCGGGGATTTCGATGAACCTGGTCCAGTACTACTTCCCGACCAAGGAGGAGATGCTGCGGTTCGCCTGGCGGCGAATCGTCGAGCTGACCGGGGAGAGCGCCGGTGCGAGCATCGGACAGGCGATGAAGACCGGCGACGAACGCGCGATCGTACGGGCCTACCTGACCGGCGTCCTGCCCACCGATGAACGCGGCCGCATGCTGGCCGCGGTCCAGATCGCCTACTTCGCCGTCGATGTCACCCGCGGTGGCCAAGCACCGGATCAAGAAGCCTTGCTGCCACATCTGGTGCGAGCCCTCGCCGAACTCCTACGGCAGGCGCAGGCGAAGGGCGCCGTCCCGGCACACCTCGATCCCCGGCTGGAAGCGGACACGCTCGCGACCATGTCCGCCGGACTCCTCACCGGGATCCTGGTCGACGCCTACACCACCGAACAGGCGGCGAAGATCGTCGACTACCGGCTCGACGGCCTGTTCACCGGCGGCTGATGAGCGCCTCGATGCCGTCCAGGATGCGGCCGAGGCCGAACTCGACGTCGTCGTCCTCGACGCCTTCCTCGCCGTAAGCCTCCACCGGAGACCACGGCGGTGACGCGCGAACAGCCCCGTTCCTCGAGACGCGGGCGCCGGAATTCACTCACCGCCCGGACCCGCGCCCACCTGCCAGGCCGTGCCGCTGGGCTTCCACGGCAGCGGGGTCGCCGACTGAGGGCCGATGGTCACCGGCGCCTTCTTTCGCGGGGCGCCGGTGACCGTCCACTGTGGTCACACGGCCGTGAGCACCTCCTCGAGTGCCACGGCGGTCTCCGGGTACTGACCGATCAGCGCCGCACCGGTCGGAGCCGCGCCGGGGGCGACCCACTCGCCTTCGCAACCCAGCAGGTTCGCGACGGCGTCACAGGTCGCCGGATGCGCGGCCAGCAGCGCCAAGCCGGTCCCGGAGGCCTTCCTGGTCACGGCAACGGCTTCCGGTGGGGTCTTCCACGGCGGAACCCATTCGTCGAGCGCCGCGAGACGGCCGGGGAAGAGCCGTCCCGCCTCCCGGACGAGCAACGGCACGAGTTCCGCGCCCCGGGACCGCAGTGTGGTGAGCAACGTCGGCAACCACGGCAGCAGCAACCTGTCCGGCAGCTCGGCGAAAGCGTTCGACACCGCCTCGACGACGAAGTCGGCCAACCCCGGCGCCGGTTCCAGCGCGTGGACGAACCCGCTGAGATAGCGCGGATAAGCGGGCAGTACCAACGGATTCGCCAGCAGCCCCGCGCACCGCTCGCGCAGCTCCGCGCGCGAGAGCCGGCCGAGCTGCACTTGAGCCGCCCACAGCAGCGCCACCTTCGACGGCTCCTGCGGATGCGACCCGGTGATCGCCAGTTCAAGCTGGGTGCGGTCGCATCCCAGTGACAGGGCGAGCGCCTCCATGCTGAACAGGAAGCCCAGCATCGCGGCGACCTGCTCGACACCGGCCTCCTCGTCGGCGAAGGCGGCGGGCAGCAGGGTGCAGTAGTGCGCGTAGCCCGTCCTGACGAACTCCTCGATCCACCGAGGCAGGACCGGCTCACTGGTCCGGTAGTGCGCCAGCAGCCGCCGCACCCGCCGCAGCACTTCGGGAGCGCCGTCCACGGTGCGTTCGGTGGCCAGGACCTCCAGGGCACGGGTGCCCAGTTCCCCCGCCAACCGGGCACTGCGCAGATAGAGCGTCGCGTCCTCGACGGCTCCGAGCACCTTCGCCGCGGTGGCCTGCGGATGGTAGGCGGCGCGCCGAAGCCGTTGCTCCAGCACCTGTTCGATGCTGACGCCCTCGTAGCCCAGTTCGATGAGGGCTCGCTGGTGAGTGACCAGCGCCAGATCCCACGACTCCTGGATCGGCCGTTCGCCGAGCCGCCGCTCCCCCATGATCGGCCGCGCGGCACCGTGCGGCATCAGGTAGCGCAGCATCCACAGCAGATCGGAGCAAGGCTCGAGCTCCGGCCGCGTCGCGATGTCGAGCAGCGCCCGCTGCACACCTCGTTGCTGCAGCTTGAGGTTCAGCGGGGCGAGCCTGTCGTGCACGTCGCGCGCCAGCGGCGGAAGCGCGTCGTAGCCGACCTGGCCGATCCGGTCGCCGCCCATCATGATCTCGACGAGGCGGCGCACGTCGCGCCTGCCGGGTACGACGTCCTTCTCGATGCAGGTGACGGCCGCGTCCTGGAAGTCGTAGGGCGTCGGCTTCGCCCGGTCGCGCAGACCCGCCAGCAGGATCGACGTCTCGAACACCGCGATGGCGTCGGCTGTCGAGGACAGATACCCGTTGCGGCGCGCGGCCCGCACGATCTCGACCGACCAGCCCAGCAGCTCGGCCTCGTCCAGTTCGTCCAGGACCGGTGGCCGCCGCAGGAAGCCGGTCAACTGATCCGAGGAGACCGGATCAGCGGTGGGCTCGGGCAGCCCGGCGGCTTTCTTCCGCTTCGGCCCGCCCACCTGTCCGTCCAGCTGGAACTGCTTCACGCGGGTGCGCTTGAGGTTCTTCGCCCATTCGGTCGCCGCGATCGAGACCGATCCCCCGGCCAGGCCGAATTGCGCCTCGATCGACGCGTGGCTCGACGGGATCAGCCCGTACTGCCACGTGCTCGCGCTGCGCGGGCTGATCACGAACCCGTCCGTGCCCTTGATGCCGAACTCCGCGACCCGGCTGGCGGCGTGGAACGCGCCGCAGACGTAAAGGCAGTCCGAGGGGTCGGCGCCCGAAGCGGCGAGGTGCTCGCGCATGCGGGTCCACATGTAGCGCTCGCGATCCTCGTCCACCCGGACTCGACGGGTGTCTCCGGGAGCGAGCCGCCGGAACAGGCTGCCGATCAGGAACATGACCTGGCGATAGGTGTCGTGGTCGCTGTCGCCAAGCGGCAGCTCGACGTACTGGTGCCACCACTCCGACCAATGCCGTACCCGCCCGTGACGCAGCAGGTGTTCCTCGAGTTCGGCGAACCGGGGCCGCAGATCGCCGATCTCGACCCCGACCGCGTCACCGTGCAACGCGGCTTCCTCCTCGGCGGGCGGCGCGTCCGGATCCGCGGGCTGCTCACGCTCGTCCCACTGGAAGACGTGGTCGGCCGACCGGTCGACCAGGACGAGTTCGACCCCCGGGGTGTCCAGCGCGTAGGCGATCGCCTGGTACTCGGCCGAGGCCTCGGTGATCGGCGCGACCACCGACAGCGGCGCCCACTCGGCCGGGAACCCCTTAACGTCCGTCGCGAAAGCCTGTACCGCCACGGGAAGGCGGCAGTTGCGCAGCTCGGTCAGCAGCGGCGCCATGTCCTCGCACAGTTCGAGGTAGACGACCTTCGGCTGTTTCTCCCGCAGCCGCCGTGCCATCGCCACGGCCGAAGCCGGGGAATGGTGGCAGACCGGGAAGATCTCCAACGGCTCCCGCACCGCGCGATCGACGTCGTCGACGAGCCCGAGCAGGATGCCCTCCAGCGCGCCGGGCCCGTCGGCGAAGGCGGCCGCGGCCTCCCGTAACTGGCCGCGCAACGCCTCGAAGGCGCCGCTCACGACAGGGTGGCGATCGCGTCGCGGCCGCCGTCGAGGAACTCCGGCCAGTCCCCGCCCTCGTCCTTGCTGCGCGGCTCGACGACGCCGTGCAGGTACTTGTTGAGGATCGCCAGATCCTCCGGCTCACGGCGGGCGAGGGAGCCGACGAGGGAAGACGCGAGCGTACGGGCGGTCAAGGCTCGGTCCCCGAAGAAGTTGCTGTGCAGCACCGCGTCTTCGAGGACACCGATCTGTTCGGCGGTGGACAAGGCGGACTCCAGCTTCTCGTCGTCGCTGCCCGCCGACGCCGCCGCGGCACGCAGGTCGCCGAAGCTGCGCAGCAGCACGTCGAGCAGCGTCGGCGGCACGTCCAGCTCGATCTGATGGCGGTGCAGGAGCTCCTCGGTGCGGAAGCGGACGATCTCCGCCTCGCTCTTCTTGTTCGTCACCACCGGGATGCGGACGAAGTTGAACCGGCGCTTGAGCGCGGAGGACAGGTCGTTGACGCCCCGGTCGCGACTGTTGGCGGTGGCGATCACGGAGAACCCGGGCTTGGCGAAGACGATGCCGTCACTGTCCAGTTCGGGCACCGAGATGTACTTCTCGGACAGGATCGAGATCAGCGCGTCCTGCACGTCGCTGGTGGACCGGGTCAGTTCCTCGAAGCGACCGATCGATCCGGCCTCCATCGCGGTCATGATCGGCGACGGGATCATCGACTCGCGCGACTGGCCTTTGGCGATGACCATGGAGACGTTCCACGAGTACTTGATGTGGTCCTCGGTGGTCCCCGCCGTGCCCTGGACGACGAGCGTGGAGTTGCGGGAGATCGCCGCGGCCAGCAGTTCGGCGAGCCAGCTCTTGCCGGTGCCGGGATCACCGATCAGCAGCAGCCCCCGGTCCGAGGCGAGCGTGACGATGGCTCGCTCGACGATGCTGCGGTCTCCGAACCACTTCTGCGCGATCTCGCGATCGAGGCCATCGGCGCGTTCGGCGCCGAGGACGAACAGGCGCACCATCTTCGGGGACAGACGCCAGGCGAACGGCTTCGGGCTGTCGTCGATCGACTCCAGCCAATCCAGCTCTTCGGCGTACTTGAGTTCGGCGGGGGCGCGCAGGACGTCGGACATGTCGTGCCTTTCGAGAAGTTCAGGAAGTCAGGAGGTGAGGAAGGTCTTGAGTTCGTGGACGAGCTTGGTGATGTGGCCGGAGATCACCGGCGTGCCGAGGTCCTTGAAGCGCTCACGGAACCACGGGTTGACGCTGCCGCGGCCGGCGCTGGTGACCGAGCCGACCGGGATGAACTTCGCCCCGGAGCGGTGGATCGCCGCCATGCTCTCGAACAGCTGCTCGACGCGGGTCTCGTAGAAGTCGGAGATCCACACCACCACGGTGTTGGCGGGCTCGGCGATCTTCGGCTGGGTCAGCGCCATCGCGACCATGCCGTCGTTGCCGCCGCCGAGATTGGTGCGCAATAGGGTTTCGAACGGGTCGTGCACCCACGGGGTGAGGTCGAGTGCCTGGGTGTCGTAGGCGATCAGGTGAACGTCCACTTTGGGCAGTCCGGCGAAGATCGAGGCCAGTACCGCGCAGTTGACCATCGAGTCGACCATGGAGCCGGACTGGTCGACGACCGCGATGAGCCGCTGAGGCGTCGTCTTCTTCGCGGTCTGCTTGTAGTAAAGGCGATCTACGTAAAGCCGTTCCTCTTCCGGGCTCCAGTTGGTGAGGTTCTTCCAGATCGTCCGGTCGAGGTCGAGGTTGCGGAACACGCGCTTCGGCGGGACCGAACGGTTCACCTTGCCTGTCGAGGCCTTCTCGACCTGGGTGCGCAGGACTTCCGCGATCTCGTCGACGTAGCGGCGGATCAGCGACTTGGCGTTGGCCAGCGCAACTCCGGACAGATTGTCCTTGTCCCGCAACAACTGTTCGATGAGCGACATACTCGGGCTGAGCTTCGCCGCGAGCGCGGGATCGGCGAGCACCTCACGTAGATGCATCCGCTTGACGAGGTCGGCCTCGATGGCGCCGAGCTCCGGCCCGATCGCCGGGAGCAGCGTGCTCAGATCGGGTGTCCCGCCCCCGCCGGTGCCACCGAGCCCGGTTGGCGCTCCCCCAGGACGACCGCCCCGCAGCTCGCCCGGACGGCACCCCAGCGCACGCTCGAACCAGCCCGCGTCGGCCTGCCAGGACGACAGCTGCCCGGCCGTCACCGTGCTGGGCGCCTGAGCGAAGACGTTGAGCAGCACCTTCGACACCAGCGCCGCACGCCGCACTTCCGCGACCTTGTCCCGGCGGTCCTCGGCTTCGGGCACCATCAGCCCGTCGAATTCGGCGGCCAGCTCCGGATGACGCTGAACGATCGAGTCGACGGCGACGTTCGGGTCCAGCACCGCGGCCGGGAGGCCGATGTCCTCGACCACGGCCACGCTCGCCGCTTCGAGCGAGGCCTGTTCGTCGGTGTCGAAAAGCCGGGCGAGCAGACGCCAGTACAAGACCTGGCGGCGGTTGTCTTCGGGTTCGGTCATTTCCGCAGCAGCCTTCCGGCGCGTTCGCGCAGTACGGCCGCGGCGTCGATGGCCGCTTTCTCGGCTTTCAGCCCGGCCTTGTCCGTGGTGCCCCCGGCCCACGCTCCGGCGTGCACGGCGGTGGTCTTCTTGCGCACGGTGGTTTCGACGGCGAGCGGCTGGAGCCGGAAACCACCGTCGTCCCACCGGATCAGGCCGAGACACGCGCTGGAGTTCGCGACCGCCTTCGGGATGAGCGGGCCGGCGGCGGGGATGCGATCGGTGTCGACGGCGAGGCGATTCCCGGCGAAAGTGAACGTGAGCGCGTCTTCGTCACCCTCGATGCCATAACCCTCCAGGAAGACGGGAACAGCGATACACGCCGGATGCCGGTCCAGCGGCACGACCACCGGCGTGGTGGCGGTGGCCAGGGCGACTCGCGCGGTGGCGAAGGCGTCCGCGGGCTCACCGATGCGAGCCTGCTCGTCCCGCCAGAGAAGGTCGCCCTCCGCGGTGACCGGCATGTCGACGAGGTCCATCGAGCGGCCCTCGCTGACCGCCGCGAGCAGCGACAGCCGCGGGCGCAGCAGCTGCCAGATACCGGCGCCGATGATCGTGTCCGGCTTCGGCGCGGTCACACTCGCGCGCACGAGCCGCGGCGCGCCGCCGTCCTCCGGTTCGAACACCGCGTGGACCTGGGCCTGCGCCGCCGTCGCGTGTTCGAGCAGGTCGACGCCGAGCGGCAGAAGGCGGCCCGTGACCGTGCCGATCGCGGGCGTCGCCGCCACCCCGGGCACCGTCAGCAGCATCCCGCGCGACCAGAGGTCACCCCAGCGCCGAACCGGGACCCGCTCCAGCGCCGCGCCGGGGCAGGACGCGGCGAGTTCCGCCGCGAAGCCGTCGAGCAGGACCGCCAGCCGGCGCAGGCCGGGTTCCGCGAGCAGCGCGGAAATCACCGGCGCGGCGGCCGAAACGAGGTCGTGATCGATGCCCTGCCAGCCGGCACGGGCCAGATCGGAAAGCCACGATCGGGCAGCGGCCAGCAGATTCGGCGACTCGGTCGACGCGGCATCCGGTGCGGGTTCCTCGCCGGGCGGCCGCCCGGTCGCCTCGGCCAGCCGGTGCACGAGTGCGTCGTGCACCGAGCCGAACACCGCGATCCTCGCCGCGGCGAGGGAAACGAAGTGCTCCTCCCCCGCCGCACCGGCCGCTGTCTTCTCGGCGGCCTCGGCGACGCGCACGGCCAGCGGCGCCCCCGCGACGGCGTCGGCCAGGCCGGTCAATCCGGCGGTCTTCTGTGGCCGGAGCAAACCGCCCACGAGCACGTGATCGAAGGCGTCGACCGCCGCCAAAGCCTCGTCGAGCCCGGCGATCGGGTCACTGAGCAGATCGATCCTCATCACACCACCGCCCTGGTCTGCGGGAACCACTGCAGCTCCGGCACGGGCGTCGTCGACGGCTCGAATTCGAGGTACGCCAGATGCCGCAGGAACTGGCTGAACACGGACGCGGCGGCACTGTCGCCCTGCGACGGTCCGGTGGCGCTCATGGCCTGCGAGATGGCCTGGGCCGTCAGCTCTTCGGCCGCGACCTCCACCCGCAGATACCGTGCGACCCGCTCGGCGCCGTACTGAAGAGCGGATTCGTTGAGCAAGGCGAGGATGTGGTTGCAGAACATGCCCCTCGCCCCGCCGCAGGGCCGATTGTTGTTGGTACTACAGGCGAATTCGTACGTGCCCGCCGCGACCGACGAGACGTACACGCGCCCGATGTCCGAACCGCTGGACACCACGCCCTGTACTCGCCCGTCGGCCAGTTCGACGAACGGGACCTTGGCGAGCTTGCGCGGACGGGCGGGTGGCAACACCCTGGCCGTGCTCGCTCTTTCCCAGTCTGACAACGCATCTTCTCCTTGCGGGGGTGCCTCGGTGGGGACTGGGAAGAACCTAGCGGGAGGCACCGACAGTTCTGTCTCACCACCTGCCGAACCGGTCGGCGAGGCCGGCGAGATCATCGAAATGGAGATCGAAGCGGTCCGAAGGCGATGGAGGGTCCCCGACGGGCCTGGCGACGTAGGCGGTCCGCAGACCGGCGGCCCGCGCTCCCCTCAGGTCCCACGCGTGGGCGGCGACCATCAGCAAGCGCTCCGGGGGCGCACCGCTCACCTTGACGGCGAGTTCGTAGACGGCCCGGTCCGGCTTGTAGGTCCGAGCGTCCTCGGCGGAGAGCGCCTGGTGCCAGCGGAGGCCCGCGTGGGCGTTGATACGGAGCAGGGAGGCCCGGCTGGCGTTGGAGAGTCCGATCAGCGGAAACCGCTCGGCGAGCCTGGCGAGCCCGGACACGGTGTCGGGCCAGGCCGGGAGCCGTCGTCCGGCCATCGCGAACTCGCCGGGATCACGGTCACAGGCAGCGGCGACGAGCTGAGCGGCTTCACGGTCGAGAACGTCGCTGGCCACGTACGGCCTGCCACCTTCGACGATGCGCTGTTGCTCGCTCTCGACATGGTCCTGCCAGAGCTTGAGCAACCCGTCGACGTCGGCGTCCGGTACGACGTCACGGATACCGGCGCGGATCCCGGCCGGCTCGTCGACGAGCGTGCCGAGCACGTCGAACACCAAAGCGTCGATCTCCACGGACACGACCTTCCGGTAAGGGTTAAAGTACCTGTTTACCGTGAACGTACGAGAGGTCGGTAAGGGATGCAAGTAGCGTTGGACGATTACGTCTGGGCGGCGGGCCTCGCTACAGAACTGGCCAACACCGCCGCGGAGGTCTGGCACGGCGAAGACCACCTACCGGACCTGACGTCTTTAGTCGCCTTCATCGAGCTTCACGGATCTGATCCACTGACCGAGCTCGCCCGCCGCGCCCGGGGCGCCGACCTGCGAGCGGTACACGGGCTGCGCACGACGGTACGAGAGCTGATCGACCATCCCTCGCCTGACCGTCTTGTCGCCGGCGCCTCCGCACTTACGGCTCCCGTCGGCGCCATCACCCTGCTCGCCGACCACTCGCCACCCCGGTGGACCGCCTCACTCCGGCCGGGCGCGACCGTCGCCGACGCGCTCTCGCTGGCCTGCGGCGTGGGCATCCTCGGCGTCGTACGGACTCTTGGCGCCGAACGGTTTCGTGCCTGCGGCGCACCCACTTGCCGAGGAGCGTTCATCGACACCACCCGACCGGGGCGGCGTCGCTACTGCATGCCGGGCTTGTGCGGGAACCGCGTCAACGTCGCCAACCACCGAGCCCGGCAGGCCGCGGCGCGAGGGGGACTCGTGAGTGACAAAGAGGGTTCTCTTGAGAGGTAACGCAAGGAGGCGTGCCCGCGAATACCGGTCGGCGCCACTGCCACAGCGCGACAAGGCGAACGTGTCGCGATGGAGCCGGCGCGCACGAGAGTCTCAACCGGCCCTTGACTGTCCATAAGGGACACTGCTCGCGACGAAGGTGCCCGGGTTGGTCGATTGGTACGGTTTCGCGAGGGGGTCGTGAATGATTTGGCTCGTTCTAACCCTCGTTATCACTCACGACCCGCCGCGGAACCGTACATAAAGACGTCAACCGGACACTCAATCGTCGGATAATGTCCATTGTGGACATTGAAGCCCTATCGGCGTCCAAAATCAGGCTGGCAATATCCCGACTTTGCCGGGACCCTTGACTCTCGTGGCGGGAAAGGAGGCCTTCGCGGACTTCCTGACCTGAGGCGTTCGATGACGAGTGGGCCGGGGTGGTCGTGAGTGGCGATGCGGGTTCTATTGAAGGGTAAGGCAAACGTGGCGTGGTCGGGAGGGCCTGCGAGACGTTAGGCATCAGGCTTCGGCACTGGGCAGTGGCGTCCCGAAGGTGTCGCGAAAGCCACTTTCGGGACATCACATGTCCCGAAAGTGGCTTTCGCGACACCTTTTTGAGGGCCGGGGAGGGTCGGTCACCCCTGGCGGTGTGAGCAGATAATCGGGAGGCGGGCATGTCCCCAATGCGGCATTGGAGACGGTCAGCGTCCCCCATGCCACATTGGGGACATCAGGCCGCGGCGCGAACCGACGTCACTCGCAACATGACCTTTGCCTTACCCCTCAACAACCGAACCGTCTCTTAGGTACCTACTCGTACCTACCGCCTTGCTGGCGTGCAGTACATGATGGCCCCCTTCCTTGCGCCTAGCGCAAGGAAGGGGGCCATCATGTACTGGGGAAGGTGTGAAGGTCGAGTTTCTCGGCTGACCCCAGGGAAAGGGGGCCCTCACGCGCCGCCGCTGTGGCTGGTGGTGTCACTGAGGCTGCCGGTGACGGCTCGGCCCGGCCACTATCGGACCCACCCACCGCAGGTACCTAAAATACTCTCGGCTCTAACCCGAATCGCTACTCACGACCCTCCGCGCAGGGGAGCGTCCGTTGTGGACAGTCAAGGGACCACCACTCCCCTCGCCGGCCCTACCCCTGATCGAGTAGATCCTCGACCAGGATGGGAATGTGCCGTACCCGGATCCCCGTGGCGTTGTGGACGGCGTTCGCGACCGCCGCCGCCATCCCGACGATGCCGATCTCGCCGAGTCCTTTCGCGCCGACCGGGTTGTGCAGGGTGTCCGGATACTCGACGAAGTGGACGTCGACCTCAGGAATGTCCGCGTTCACCGGGATCAGGTAGCTCGCGAAGTCACCGTTGGCGAAGCGCCCGTCGGCCTCGAGCTCCAGTCCCTCGTGCAGAGCGGCCGACACTCCCCAGATCATGCCCCCCATGAGCTGGCTCCGAGCCGCTTTCGGGTTGATGATCCGGCCGGCGTCGAACACGCCGAGCATCCGGGACACCCGGATCTCGCGCGTCCACTTGTGCACGCGGACCTCACAGAACTGGGCACCGAAGGAGCTGAACGAATGCTTCGTCAGTTCTTCGCCGGAAGCCGATGAACCGGTCGCGGAGATCGACGGGCGGTTCATCCTCCGCAACAGCTCACCGAAGGTCATCGTCCGGTCTCCGGCCAGCACCCGGCCGTCCGCATAGGACACTTCCATGCCGTCGAACGGCGCGCCCGGGGCCGACGCCAGTCCCAGCAGATCGTCGATCGCCTTGGCGGCGGCGATCATGATGGCGGATCCCGCGCTCGCGGTGGCGGTCGAACCGCCGGACAGGCCGCCGGACGGCAGCGTCGAGTCACCGAGCTTCGGCACGATCCGGTCCGGGGAGATGTCCAGCGATTCCCCGCCCACCAGGGAAAGCACGGTCAGCAGGCCGGTACCCGGATCCGCACCGCTGGTCGCGACGACGGCCGTGTCGTCGGGCCGCAGGGTGATCTCGACCGTGGCCGGGAACCGCAGGGCGGGGAACATCGCGGTGGCCGTGCCGAGGCCCACCAGCCAGTCGCCGTCGACCCGCCCCTGTGGAGCGCGATCCGCCCAGCCGAACCGGGCCGCGCCGACGCGGAAGCATTCGTCGAGGTGTTTGCTCGACCATTGCAGATCGTTGCCGGGTGGCGCGGTCGAGTTGTTCCGCTGACGCAACTCGACCGGGTCCATGCCCAGCGCGATCGCGAGCTCGTCGATCGCGCTCTCCAGCGCGAAGGAGCCGGGTGCCTCGCCCGGCGCCCGCATGAAGGTGGTCGGCGGGATGTTCAGCGGCACCATCTTCTGGCTGATGGCCAGGTTCCGGGTGGCGTACCACTCCCGCGAGGTGCCGTGTGACGTCGGCTCGACGAACGACCGGTCCATCGCGGTGCTGGCCCACGAGTCGTGACGCAGCGCGTTGAGCGTGCCGTCGTGCTCCGCGCCGAGGGCGATCTTCTGCACGGTCGCGGCCCGGCCAGCCGTCGCGGTGAAGACCTGTTCCCGGCTGAGCACGGCCTTGACCGGCCGATCGAGGACTCTGGCCGCCGCCGCGGCCAGGAAGGCCGGCGCGGAGGTACGGGCCTTGCCGCCGAACGCACCCCCCACGAACGGGTTGACCGCGTGCACCTCGGACGGCTCGGTGCCCAGCGCGCCTGCCAGTTCCGCCGCCTGGAGGTGGGAGCCCTGATTGCCGCTGTAGACCGTCAAGCCGCCGGGGCCCCATACCGCGACCGCGGAATGCGGTTCCATCGCGGCGTGATGCTGGGGCGCGGTGGAATAGGTGGCTTCCACGACCACCGGGCTCGCGGCCAGCGCGTCCTCGATGGACTCCACGCCGGGGGTGAGGATTTCGAGCGACGGCGGCTCGCCGTTCCGTGCGGCAGGGGCGTCTTCGGCCGAGGCCAGTCCGTCCTGAAGCGACGTCAGCGCGGGCCGAGGCAGGTAGGAGACGTCGACGAGCATCGCCGCGTCGCGGGCCTGTTCGTAGGTCTCGGCCACCACGAAGCCGATCGGCTGTCCCCGGTAGACGACTTCCTTGTCCTGCAACGGAACCCAAGTCTCGCCGAAGAAGGGCGTGACCGGGACGCGCAACTCCAGCGGATCGAAAGGCGTGTAAACGCCGATCACGCCCGGAGCTCCCTTCGCCAGCCTGACGTCCATCGCCTCGATCTCACCGTGGGCGATCGAACTGGTCACGACGAACCCGTGGAGCAGCCCCGGGAAGGTGTGGTCCGCCCCGTACTTGGCCTGACCGGTGACCTTCAGCGGCCCGTCCACCCTGCTGGTCATCAGTGGCTCACCTCGGTCAGCTCGAGCAGTGCGCGGACGATGGTCCTTCGCAGCAACGACATCTTGAATCCGTTCCCGGACAACGGCCGCGCCCCCTCGGCGGCCAGGGCAGCGGCCTCCTCGAAAGCGGCTGCCGTCACGGGTGCGCCGCGCAAGGCGGCTTCGACCTCGGGCAGCCGCCACGGCACGGTCGCCACGCCACCGGCCGCGACCCTCGCGTCGACGACGCGCGAGTCCCGCACGTCCAGCGCGACCGCGGCGGAGCACAGCGCGAACTCGTAGGATTGCCTGTCCCGCACCTTGACGTACGTGGAGTTCGACGCCCACGCCAACGGGGGAACCACGACTTCGGCGATCAGTTCGCCGGGGCGCAGCTCGTTCTCCACCTCGGGGGTGTCCCCTGGCAAGCGGTAGAACGAGGCCAGCTCGACGGTGCGGGTCCCGGTGGCGCTGACCAGCCGAAGCTCCGCGTCGAGGGCGACCAGGGCGACGGCCACGTCGCTGGCATGGGTCGCCACGCACGAATCGCTCGTGCCCAGCACGGCGTGCATGCGGTTGGCGCCCGAGATCGCCGGGCAGCCGCTGCCGGGCTCCCGGCGGTTGCACGGCATGGTGACGTCACGGAAGTACGAGCAGCGGGTGCGCTGCAGCAGGTTCCCGCCGATGCTGGCCATGTTCCGGATCTGCTGGGAAGCGCTGAGCAGCAGCGCCCGGGAGATCGCCGGGTACACGCCGGGGTGCCCGGCGATGTCGCCCATCCGCTCCAGCGCGCCGATCCGCAACCCGTCGGAGATGTCGATGCCGCGCAACGGCACCTCGTTGATGTCCAGGACCTGGCTCGGCGCCAGGACGTTGAGTTTCATCAGATCGACGAGGGTGGTCCCGCCGGCCAAGAACGTGCCCGGCGAGGTGACCGCGGCTTCGACGGTCTTGGGTGCGGTCAGTTCAAAGGGACGCATCGGCCCGCCTCGCCTGTTCGATCGCGGCGACGATGTTCGGATAGGCCGCGCATCGGCAGAGGTTGCCGGACATGAATTCCCGGACGTCCTGAACGTCCTGTTCGACGGCGGCGACCGCCGACATGATCTGCCCGGACGTGCAGAACCCGCACTGCAGGGCGTCCTGATCGACGAACGCCTGCTGGACCGGATGCAGTTCGTCCCCTGTGGACAGTGCTTCGACCGTGGTCACCGGTTGTTTCACGGTGGCGGCCAAAGTGAGACAGGAGAGCACCGGCCGTCCGGCGACGTGCACCGTGCAGGCGCCGCACTGCCCCCGGTCGCAGCCTTTCTTCGGACCGGTGACCGCGAGCCGCTCCCGCAGCGCGTCCAGCAGCGTCACACCCGGATCGACACTCAGGTGTTCCGTGTGGCCGTTGACTTCGAGTGAGATGTCCACTGAATCCCTTCCGCGGATCGTCACAGCCGGGTGGCCGGACGGCGTAGGTTGTGGTGGTGGGTAGTCCGTTCACGGACTGAACCGGATAATCATCCGCTTCATTTTTCACGCTAGCGGATTGCCATCCCCCGCGCAACGCCCGTATTTCCTGGAGTCGCTCCAGGTCCAGCGATTCCTCGGCTACATTCACGGGGAACTGGATCGGCGGACGGGAGAGGTCATGACGACGGGTTCGGTCAGCCCGCGACGGGCGGACACCCGGCGCAACCACGAACGCATCCTCACCGCGGCGGCGAAATCACTGGGCCGCTCGGGCGAGGTCTCGTTCAACGCCATCGCGAAGCAGGCCGAGGTCGGCGTCGGTACCGTTTACCGGCACTTCCCGACTCCGGAAGCCCTCATCCTGGCCGTCTACCGCCGGGAGGTCCGCCAACTGGTCGACATCGTGCCGAGCCTGCTCGAGAAGCACGCCCCGGAGCAGGCCTTCCGGAAGTGGACGATCGACCACCTGGCGCATTACATGATGACCAAGCGCGGCCTGGCCGACGCGTTGCGGACCGCGACGGCGCATCACGGCGAACTACCCGCGAACGCCTACGAAGCCATGATCGGCGCGGTTTCCACGTTGCTGAAGGCCAATGTCGACGCCGGCACCGTCCGCGCGGACCTCCGACCCGAGACGGTCCTTCGCGGCCTGGGCGGGCTACTGTACCTCGATCCGGAGGGCGATTGGCAGCGCGACGTCGCGGACCTTCTCGACCTGCTGTGGCGAGGGATGGGCACCAGCCGGGCCTGACCGCGCACTGTTCCTGTCATCCCACGGTCCAGCGTTTTCGCAGCCAGAGGCTGACGTAGACCAGGGCCACCAGCACCGGCACCTCGATCAGCGGGCCGACGACGCCGGCGAGCGCCTGCCCGGAGGTCACCCCGAAGACGCCGATGGCGACGGCGATCGCGAGTTCGAAGTTGTTGCCCGCGGCGGTGAAAGCCAGCGTGGTGGTGCGCTCGTACGACAGGCCGAAGGCCTTGCCCAGCAGATAGCCGCCGATCCACATGACCGCGAAGTACACCAAGAGCGGCAACGCGATCCGGGCGACGTCGAGCGGCCGCGAGGTGATGTTGTCGCCTTGCAGCGCGAACAGGATGACGATCGTGAACAGCAGGCCGTAGAGCGCGATGGGGCCGATCTTGGGCAGGAACTTCCCCTCGTACCAGTCGCGGCCCTTGCTCCGCTCCCCCACGCGGCGGGACAGATATCCGGCGGCGAGCGGGATACCAAGGAAGATGATGACACTGAGCGCGATTTCCCACGGCGAAAAGTCGAGGGTCGTCGTGTCCAAGCCCAGCCAGCCGGGAAGCAGGTCGAGGTAGAACCAGCCGAGCACGCCGAACATGATCACCTGGAAGACCGAGTTCAGCGCGACCAGCACCGCCGCGGCCTCGCGGTCACCGCACGCGAGGTCGTTCCAGATGATCACCATCGCGATGCAGCGGGCGAGCCCGACGATGATCAGTCCGGTCCGGTACTCGGGCAGGTCCGGCAACAGCAGCCAGGCGAGGGCGAACATCAGCGCCGGCCCCAGGATCCAGTTGAGTACCAGGGAAAGCACCATCGTGCGC
This sequence comes from Amycolatopsis sp. NPDC034160, assembly GCF_055575355.1. NCBI lineage: Bacteria > Bacillati > Actinomycetota > Actinomycetes > Pseudonocardiales > Pseudonocardiaceae > Amycolatopsis > Amycolatopsis sp. NPDC034160. The sequence goes on from NZ_JBVISU010000009.1 coordinate 163,062, forward strand.
TTGTCCTTGGTGACGGTGTCGAGCTTGTCGTAGCGGACCTTCGCCAGCACCGGGTACATCATCAGCAGCAGCCCGAGGGCGATCGGCAGCGACACCTGCCCGATCTTGACCGCGTCCAGCACCCCCTGCAGACCGGGGATCACGCTGCCGAGCAGCAGACCGGCCACCATCGCGACGATGATCCAGACGGGGAGGAAGCGGTCCAGAAAGGACAGTTTGCGCAGGACGTCGGCTTCGGCCGGATCCGCGGTTCGGGTCACGGTGCTGATCTCCTGAGGTCGGCGGCGGGAAGGTCAGGCGTCGAGGATTTCGGCGACCAGGCCGCGGACGCGCCGGTCGATCTCGTCCCTGATCGGCCGCACGGCCGCCACTCCCTGACCGGCCGGATCCTCCAGCGGCCAGTCGAGGTACCGCTTGCCGGGGAACACCGGACAGGTGTCACCGCAGCCCATGGTGATCACCACGTCGGACGCTTCGACGTCCTTCAGTGGACAGCTTGGTCGGCACCTCGTCGGTGATGTCCAACCCCCACTCCGCGAGCGCGGCCGCCGCGGCCGGGTTCACCTGCTCGGCGGGCTCCGAACCGGCGGACCGGACGGCGATACGGCCGAGCGAGTAGTGCCGCAGCAACGCGGCGGCCAGCTGCGACCGGCCCGCGTTGTGCACGCAGACGAACAGCACCTCAGGCGTGCGGGTCATGCCCGGTCTCCTTGATCGCAGGGGGCGGAACTGAATCGAAGTATGCCGATCCAATTGAAGAGTCTGGATCGAATTTTGTCAATTCAGCAGGTATGCTGGGATCGGTGGCCACCAGGAGCGAGGGAGGGACCATGGCGAGCGCGAACAGCCGCACCCGGAAACCGATCGCGGTGACCCTCCTGATGGCCGAACCCGCCGCCGTCGTCGATGCCGGCGACGCCGAGGCGGCGGCGAAGCTGTTCAAAGCGCTCTCGGATCCGGTGCGGATCCGTTTGCTGTCGCTCGTGCGGTACTCCCCCGGCGGCGAGGCGTGCTTCTGCGACCTGGCCGAAGATTTCGACATGCCCCAACCCTCGCTCAGCCATCATCTTCGGGTACTGGTCTCCGCCGGCGTCCTCGAACGGGAACGACGCGGCACCTGGAGCTGGTACCGCGTCGTCCCCGAACCGCTCGAAACCCTGGGATCCCTCCTTCGCCCGGGTGGCCCGCTCGCCGATCGACCGGCCCGCCTCTCCGATGCGGAACGCGACGCGAGGTGCTGAGCGCCTTTCAACGACGGTCACCGTCAGCGCGCCGGAGAGGTCGAACCCGCGGGAATCGGTCTGACGCTCGCCACGCGGGACGAAGTACAAGGCGGCGAGGGCGACGAACCCCGCGAGTGGGACATTGACGTAGAAGACGGCGGGCCACGACGCGTCGATGCCGAAATCCACCCTGAGCACTCAGGGACTCCGGCGTGACCTGGCAACGCCCCGCGGGCCGCGATCCTCATCGTCTCCCCACATTGAGCGTTTGTCGTTTTCGCGGCACCGATTCCGGCCGCCAATGCTCCATGGGCGCACAAAATCTTGACCCCGGATGTGGTCGGTGCCATAGTTGTCGAATCGCTTCGATACACCACCCCCTGCCGCCCGTCCGCGCAAAGTCGCTCGGAAGGAACTCATCCATGCGCGCTTACGTATGTGCTCTGACCTGCGGAATCGCCACGATTCCGGTCGTCACCCCGGCGTCGGCAGGGACATCATCACCGGCCACCGCCCGGACTGGGGCGAACGGCCGCGTCCGCGCTCTGCGGTAATCCACTCGAACAATCCAGGCGCCAGAGAGATCCCGCGCCGACAAAAACCCGGCAATCACGCGCACCCGCCGAAGCGCGTCGATCTCCTGCGCCGAAAAAGTGAGAGACAAGCCGAACAGGGAGAGCACGAGACCTATGGGTTCGAAAGCACGGAAGCTCAGGGTAATTGTTTGCGCCGCCGTCATGGCGGCCACCGGCACCATGTCCGGCTTGGCGAATCCCGCGTCGGCGGAGACGGCGGCACAGCTGAACGCCGCACAGATCGTCGCCGACATGGGCGCGGGCTGGAATTTGGGCAATCAGCTGGAAGCCAACTCGAATGGCACTCCCAGCGAAACCGCATGGGGTCAACCGACCGTGACGCAAGCACTCATCGACAAGGTCAAAGCGGCCGGGTTCAAGACGATTCGCATCCCGATGTCCTATTTGAACAACATCGGACCAGGGCCGGACTACACGATCAATTCCGGCTGGCTGGCCCGAATCCAACAGGTCGTGGACTACGCTTACCACCGAGGCCTCTACGTGCTGATCAACATGCATGGCGACGGCTACAAGACCATCACCGGTTCGTGGCTGATCTGCGACTCCTCTTCACAGGCCACGATCAAGGCCAAGTACCAGAAGGTCTGGCAGCAGATCGCGACCAGGTTTCGAAGCTATGACCAGCACCTGATCCTGGAATCCATGAACGAGGAGTTCGACGGGCAGTTCGGCCGTCCGACCCAACCGTGCTATTCGAACATCAATGCCTACAACCAGATCTTCGTCGACACCGTGCGCAAGGCAGGCGGGAACAACACTTCGAGGTGGCTGCTCGTTCCCGGCTGGAACACGAACATCGATTACACCGCCGGGAACTACGGCTTCGTGCTCCCGACCGACCAGTACCGGTCCCCCGCCATCCCCGGCGGCGAACAGCGGATCATGATCTCCGTCCACTACTACAGCCCGTGGGACTTCGCCGGCGAGGAGAACAGCACCATCACGCAGTGGGGACGGGCGGCGACCGACCCGGCGAGGAAGTCCACCTGGGGGCAGGAGGACTACCTGGATTCCCAGCTGAAGCTGATGTACGACAAATTCGTCGTGAAAGGCTACCCGGTGGTGGTCGGCGAATACGGGTCGATCGACAAGTCGTCGTTCGATTCGGCCAACAACAGGTATCGCGCGGACTTCGCCCGCGCCATCGTGTCCACTTCCAAGAAATACGGAGCAGTATCCGTTTACTGGGACAACGGCGCGACCGGACGGTACGGCTTCGGGCTGTTCGACCGGCGCTCCCAAGCCGTGACTCAGCGGGGAATCATCGACGCCATCATGAGGGGCCTCTCATAACCGCGGGAAAGGACAATCCTTGTCTCTCAAACGTCTCGCGATCCTCACCGCCGCTACCGCCGCGGCAGCCTTGGTCCCGATCCCGGCCATGGCGGCGACCACAGCGTTACCACCGCAGTGCTCCGGTACCGCGCCGATCAACTGCAGTTTTCCCGTGGCACCGGGAAACTACGACGTCTCGGTGGAGATCGGCAGCCCCGCCAAGGCGGCCAGCACCTCGATGTCGGTCGAGGCACGCAGGGAGGTCCTCAACGCCGTCTCCACCACCGCCGGCCAGCTGGTCCGCACCACCGCGACGGTCAATGTCCGTAATCCCGAGGGCCAGCCGACCGGCCAGGGCGGCAGCGGCACGCCGGGTCTGCAGATCACGTTCAGCGGTAGCGCGCCCGCGATCGGCTCGCTGACCGTGACGCCGGCCAAAGCACCGCTGGTGACCTACCTCGCGGGCGACTCGACCGTCTGCGACCAGCCGACCGCGCCCTACGCCGGCTGGGGCCAGCATTTGCCTGCCCGGGTGCGCGGCGGCGCGGTGGTCGCGAACTACGGCGACTCCGGTGAGGGTTCCGGCAGTTTCCTGTCCAACCGCGCGCTCTTCCCGACGATGAAACCCCTGATCAAGAGCAAGGACCTGGTACTCATCCAGTTCGGGCACAACGACAAGACGACCACCGCGACGGCCTTCCGCGACAACCTCACCAAGGTGGTCACCGGGGTTCGCGAACGCGGCGGAGTTCCGGTGCTGGTGACGCCACCGGTGCGGAGGCAGTTCGACGGCACCAAGCTCACGCCCACCGCCTTACACGTCAACGGCGTGGGTGTGGACCTGCCGTCGGTGATCCGGGCACTCGGCCGGAGCGCGAACGTGCCGGTGATCGACCTGACCGCCAAGAGCAAGGCGTTGGTCGAGTCACTGGGCTCGACAGCGTCCCAGCGGATCTACCTCACCAGGGAAACCGGCGACAATACCCACTTCTCCGCGCAAGGCGGGGCGGAGATGGCGAACCTCGTCGTGCAGGGTGTTCGCGAACTGAACCTGGCCCTGGCCGGTCTCCTGCGCTGACAACGCCGTTCCGATGTCCACAATGGAGGTAACGTGCACCGGCTCGACGCGGCCAAAGAACACATCATCGGGCTCCATCGCATCGTCGTGGGATTCCTGTTCGCCTGCCATGGCGTGAAGACCCTGTTCGGCTTGTTAGGCGCCAAGGCCCCGATGCCGGTCGGCACCTGGCCCGGATGGTGGGCGGCGGTGATCCAGCTGGTCTGCGGCGTGCTGGTCTGTCTGGGCATCTTCGCCCGGCCCGCCGCCCTTCTCGGGGCGGGTTCGATGGCCTACGCCTATTTCGTCGTACACCAGCCGTCGGCGCTCTGGCCGATTCAGAACGGCGGCGAGGCGGCCGCGTTGTTCTGCTGGGCGCTGCTCGTCATCGCGGCCATCGGTCCCGGCCGGTTCGCCCTCGTCCGCGGCACCGCGCGGCGCCGGGATGCCGGGGTGCCTTCGTCGGTCTGACCGAAGGCTCGGCACACGGATCACCTTGGCCGCGGCACCACCTTGACCCTCTCCCCACACCCAAGGAGTCGTTCATGACCATGCAGCGCCGGACCTTCCTCAGCGCGACCGCGGCCGGAGCGGCGGGCGTCGGCCTGACCCTGCTCGGCGCGGGACACGCTCTGGCCACAGTCGGGCCGCTGGGCACGGCGCCCACCACGCCGTTCGCGGTCGGCGTGCGGCGGTACGACTGGACCCGCGGCAGCCGACCGTGCACCACTTACGTCTACTATCCCGCCACCGGTACCGCCGGCGGCAACCCGGTGACCAACGCCCCCGTCGCCACCGGTGTCTTCCCCCTCTACAACTTCACCCACGGTTACGGCAGCAGCCCGCAGAACTCCCTGTTCATCATCCGGGCGCTGGCCTCGGCTGGCTTCATCGTCCCCGCCCCGCATTTCAACCACAATTTCGGCGACGTCGGCAACGGCAACTCTTCCAAGGACGTCTCGCAGATCCTCACCAACACCCTCGGGCTCAACACGAGCGGGCCGCTGGCCGGGCACATCAACACCACCATCGGCGTCGGCGTCTCGGGGCACTCTTTGGGCGGCATGATCACCCACGGCCTGCTGACCTCCTGGCCCGACCGCCGGATCATCTCCGCCACCCCGCAGTCCTGTGTCGACATGGGCAATCCGGCCGGTTCGGTTTCCGCCAAGGTCCTGTTCGTCCACGGCGACCGGGACTCGACCACGGCGTACGACTCGGCCCGCCAGGCCTACAACGAGATGGCCTCGCCCAAGGCTTTCCTCACCTTCGTCGGCGGCAGCCACACCAGCTTCTGGGGCGACCAGCGCTTCCCCAGGACCGTCGTCGACTGGGCCCGCTGGACGATGTACGGCGACACCGCCGCACGGGACCGCCTCCCAGCCGACGCCGCCGGCTCCAACACCAGGTGGGAAGCGAAGCTGGGCTAGCCGACCAACGCCATCCGACCGGGAGGGGGATGGGGAGCGGAGCCCTCCCCTGTGCTCGTGGAGAGGGCTCCGGCTCCACCACGGATCAGACGCCGGCCACCTGCTGGATCCACGGCCGGTACCGGGTGATGTTCGTGTACGCGGTGGTGGTCTGCCGGTCGCTGGTCGAAGCGACGCCGACCTGACGGCCGGATGCGAACATCGGGCCACCCGAGTCCCCACCGGCGGTGATGCCGTCCCCGCGGCTGGCGCACACCGCGACTCCGCCGTTGTAGTCACGGCAAGCGACCGACGTGACCCGGACGTTGGCGACCTTCAGGTACCGCGACTGGCAGTTGATCTCCGAACCGCACTGGCTGGTCGCGCCCCAGCCGTAGACCTGCACGGTCTGCCCGGTCGCGACGTCGCTGGTGGTGCCCAGCGGCGAGTAGGTGGCGTTGACCGACGTGGTCAGCCGCACGATCGCGAGGTCCGCGCTCGGATGCCGGGTCACCGTGGAGCCGGTGGCCATGGTGCCGCCGCTCTGCTGGTCGAGGCTGCCGATCCGGAACGTGAACGTGCCACTGCTCGCCACACAGTGCTTGGCGGTCAGGATGTACTGCGGAGCGATGATGGTCGACGTGCAGGTCTGACGGCCGTTGGCGAAGAGCCTGGCGGCCCACGGCCCGCTCTGGGCGTACTGGCCGCCGATGATCATCGGCTGGACACCGGCGGGGTCCGTGGCCGGTTCCGCGGCGGACGCCACGGGAGCGGTCACGCCGAGCAGCGCCATGAAGGCGGTGCCGGCGATCAGGGCGAAGGAGCGCAGTCGCATGGTTCCGACTCATTTCTGCGGCCCGGGTTCGGCCGCGCGATGGGGACGGGTGTGCTGATTCTGGGACGCGGCAAGAGAAATCGGACACCGACGAAAGTCGTGCAGTAGGTACCTATCTCTTCGCCGCGGTGACCGTTAGGGGTTTCCTCTAGGTAGCGGAACAGGTCGGCGACTACTCCACCCGACGTCCGTCCACTGGGGACAGATGGCGGCATAACCCCAGGGACATAACCTCGCCTCGGGACTTCCCGAAAGCCCCGCCCGCCACCACAATCGGATCATGACCGCAGCACACTGGACCCCGACCTACGGCGACCCCTTCGAACCGGTGCCCTACCGGCCCACTCGTCCGTCCGCGGCGGAATCGCTGGCCACGGCCGCCGATCTGCGCCGCCGCATGGACACCCGGCGCACCGTGCGGATGTTCTCCACCGACCCGGTACCCGAGCAGGTGCTGGTGGACGCCATCGCGGTGGCGGCCACCGCGCCCAGCGGCGCGCACCAGCAGCCGTGGACCTTCGTGCTCATCAAAGACGCCGAGACCAAACAGCGCATCCGCGAGGCCGCCGAAGAGGAGGAGCGGATCTCCTACGAGGGCAGGCTCGGCGAAGAGTGGCTGTCCGCGCTGCGCCCGCTCGGCACCGACTCCGTCAAGACCCACCTCACCGACGCCCCGTATCTCATCGTGGTCTTCCAGCAGCGTTACTTCCTCGACGAGGACGGCACCAAACACAAGCATTACTACGTCGACGAATCGGTGGGCATCGCGGTCGGCATGCTCATCACGGCGCTGCACCTGTCCGGCCTGGCCGCGTTGACGCATACGCCGTCGCCGATGCGCTTCCTCGGCGAACTGCTCGAGCGGCCGCAGAACGAGAAGGCGTTCGCCGTCATCCCGGTCGGCTATCCGGCGGACGACTGCGTGGTGCCGAACCTCGTGCGCAAGTCCATCGACCAGGTGCTGATCCGCCGCTGACCACCCGCGCGACCCGGGTGTACGAACACCCGGGTTGCGCGAAACATCCGGTTTTACACAGCCAAACTGCGCATTAGTGCAGTTTACTGCACACTTTGACGCATCTCTTGACATATCTGGCGGCGATTGGACACAGTCGGGGCATCGAAGGTGACACGAAGGAGTGTTCTTCATGGCCGACCTGCCCTCTGTCTCCCGGCGGACCCTGTTCGGTGGCGCCCTCGCCGCCGGGGCGCTCGCCGCGATCCCGACGAGCGCCGCCGCCGCGGAAGAGGCCGTCGAAGCGGAAAGCACGCCCCGTCGTCCGGGTCAGCGCAGCATGATCGGGGTGCCGTTCGAGCGGCACCAGACCGTCCGAATAGGACTCATCGGGCTCGGGAACCGCGGTATGTCCATGATCGGCGGGTGGAGCGCCGTGCCGGGCGCGGTGGTCACCGCGGTCTGCGACATCCGCGCCGAACGCGCGAAGGCCGCCGCGGACAAGCTCGCCGCCGACGGACGGCCACGCCCGGCCGAATACGGTGGATCGGCCGACGCCTACAAGAAGATGCTCTCCCGCGCCGACATCGACCTGGTCTATATCGCCACCCCCTGGGAGTTCCACTACCCGCAAGGGAAAGCCGCGCTGCTGGCCGGCAAGCACGTCGGCGTCGAACTGCCGATCGCCACCGAGCTGGACCAGCTGTGGGACCTCGTCAACACCAGTGAGCAGACCCGCAAACACCTGTTCCTCGCCGAGAACTGCAGCTACGGCCGCAACGAACTGGCCATCCTCAAGATGGCGCACGGTGGCGTCTTCGGCGAGGTCACCAACGGGCACGGCGGCTACCTGCACGACCTGCGCGAACTGCTGTTCTCCGACACGTATTACACCGACGCGTGGCGCCGGAAGTGGCACACCCGCAGCACCGCGAGTTTCTACCCGATGCACGGTCTCGCCCCGATCGCCGCCTGCATGGACGTCAACCGCGGCGACCGGTTCGCCACGTTGCGCGCCACGGCGACCGAGCCGAAGGGTCTCGCCGACTACCGGAAACGGCACATGCCGCCGGGCCACCCGTCGTGGAAAGAGACCTACATCAACGGCGACCTGGTGACCTGCCTGATCGAGACCGCGCGGGGCCGGGTCATCCGCGCCGAACACGACGTCAGCTCGCCGCGCCCGTACAGCCGCATCAACAGCCTCGCGGGCAGCCGCGGCATCGTCGAGGACTACCCCGCCCGCATCTACGTGGAGCCCGACCACAGCGGTCACGCGTGGAAAGACTTCGGCCCGTACCGCGACCGCCACGACCACTGGCTGTGGAAGAAGCTCAAGGACGACCCGAACCTCGGCGGCCACGGCGGCATGGACTACGTGCTGCAGTGGCGGATCGTGCAACAGATGCGCGCCGGGCTGGTGCCGGACATCGACGTCTACGACTCCGCGGCCTGGTGCTCCCCCGTGCCGTTGAGCGTGGTCTCGCTGGCGAAAGGCGGGAAGCCGGTCGCCGTGCCGGACTTCACGCGCGGTGGCTGGACGAAGCCTCGCGCAGGGCTGGATTCGCAACCTTCGGAGATGCCCGGCTAGGCGGAGCACGAACCAGCCCACGCTCTGCCGCGGAGGCTTGTTCGCTGGCTTCAGGGCAGCAGGAGGAGCTTCCGGCAGTGTGCGGCTCTCGGAGGAGGGTCGTGAGTGGCGATTCGGGTTAGAACCCGAATCGCCACTCACGACCAACCCAGCCCACTCCTCACCGGAGCCTAAAGCCACGAAGTCCGCGATCTCCTGCCGACTGGGTGTCCCTTGATGTCTCTATGTGCGGTTCCGCGTGGGGTGCCGCTAGCCGTCGGACGAGTAGCGCGGGACGACGCGGTAGACGCGCAGATCCTTCGGAGTGCCTTTGGCGCGGAAGTTCCGGCGCGGCCGCACGGTGACCGTGTCCGCGTCGAGTTCTTCGACGACGCTTTCGCTGGCCAGTACCTCGTCGCCGTCCGCGGCCGCCATGATCCGGGCGGCGATGTTCACGTCGACGCCGAGGTAGTCGTCGCCGACCCGCTGCGGGTTCCCGCGATGCAGACCCGCCCGCAGATGGGGCAGGTAACCCTCGGCCTTGATCACGCTCACGGCGGAGCACGTTTCGTAGGCGGCGTTCACCGCTTCGCCCGGGTCGGCGAACACGGCCATCACGCCGTCGCCGAGCCCTTTGACGATGCTGCCGCCATGCCCGGTGACGATCGATTCGGTGACGTCGGAGACCGCGCGGAGCAGTTCGAGAACGCGGTCGTCGCCGGCGTGCAGTGCCCAGGTCGAGAAGCCGACGAGGTCGGTGAACAAGACCGTGACGCCGTTCGCCGCCCTCGGCTGTGTTCCGGTCCGCCTGAGCGCCTTCCACGCCTGCACGGCGGCCAGCCCCAGCTCACGGGTCGCGCTGGGCCGGTCGGCGCCCGCCTCGGCGAGCAGCCGGGCGAGCCGATCGGACGAGCGGCTCGTCGACGGCGCGAGCGGGTCGTCACCGGGGACGAGCCTCCGCAGGAACCGCGCCCCGCGCACCAGTTCGCCTCGCTGGTCCGTCGCGCGCAGGAAGCGGCGGGTCCGGAGGTGCCACGGCTCGGGTCGGTCGGTCACGATCAAGACGATAGCCCGCCCGCCGGCGGACCGGACCACCTGTCACCGGGGTGACAACAATCCGGCCCGCGTTTCCCCTTCAGGCCTTCACGTGACAATTCGCGACAAGGCTATTCCGTATACACGTGACAAGATCGACGCGTAAAGAAAACGCGAGCGATCTTTCCCTTTCCTCGTTGGTGACTTTCCACCTACATTCGGCTCCGAGCCCATTCAACGACGAAAGGACCTGGAAATGACGGAAACCCTCGTACGAAAGGGCGTTCGCCGGTTCTGCGCGGCCGGGATCGCGGCAGCGGTCGCCGGAACCGTAATGCTCACCGCGGCGGGGACCGCGGCCGCCGTCGAAAAGAATCTCACGTACAAGGGCGGCTTCCCCATCATCGGCGACCAGCAGGTCGCGGTGGTCGTGAAGGCCGAAATCCCGGCGACAGCGAAGGCCGGTGAGCCGATTTCTGTGCCGTTCACCCTCGACGTCGATTCCGGACAGGCCGCGGGTGACGGGCTCCGGCTGGTCGGCGCGAAGAAGCTCTCCGGCACGATCAGTTCGAAGGTCAACATCGCGCTCGGCGAGCAGAAGGTGGCGATCCCTATCGAGCTGCCGATCCCGGACACCGAGGTGCCCGCCGAGGGTTCGCTGAAGTTCACCGCGACGGGCAAGGTCGACTTCACCATCCCGGCGGGTACCCCGGCCGGTGACGCGACCAGCAGCGTGGACGCCGCGGCGACCTCGCATATCAAGACCGACAGCTCGCTCGGCGAATTCGACGTCGACCTCACGCTCGACCCGCCCGACCAGGACGCCGTCCTCGGCAAGACGACCGTCAGCTGACCACCCGTCTTCCCCCGGCTCGGCGAGCCGGGGGAAGACGCGTCTTGACCTCCAGCGCACTGGAGGTCGCAAGCTGTCGATCATGTGGATTTGCGACAGGTGCGGTATCGAACATCCAGCCACCCCGGAGCCGCCCCGGTGCGTGCTCGACCGCGGCGAGGTCGGCATCGAAGAAGCCGGGGACCTCGGCCCGCACACCGGACGATGGTGGACGCACGAGGAACTGCTCTCCGTGCCGCACCGGACCCTGCACCGTGAGCACGGCCGTGGCCTGCACAGCATCAAACGAGAGCCGCACTTCGCGATCGGACACTGGTCGTTCATCGCGGTGACCCCGGCGGGTTCCCTGCTCTGGGATCCGCCGTCCTGGTTGGACACCGAAGTGCTCGACGTCGTCCGCGACCTCGGTGACGTCGCCGCGATCGCCACCAGCCACCCGCACATGTTCGGCGCCCAGCTCAGCTGGAGCCGCGCGCTGGGCGGCGTCCCGGTGCTGGTCAACGAGCGCAACCGCGAATGGCTCCCCGCGGCCGATCCCGCCTTCGAGTTCTGGGACGAGTACAGCGAGCCCTTGCCGGGCCTGGAACTCGTCCGGCTCGGCGGGCACATGCGCGGCAGCGCCGTGGCCCGCACGCCGGACGGCAGCATCCTGGCCGGCGACACGATCAGCGGCGGGCTCGCGCCGAACTGGGTGTCGTTCCAGCGCAACTTCCCCAAGCACATTCCGATGTCCGCCGCCGTGGTCCGCCGCATCGTCGACCGGCTCGACGACTTCGGCTACGACCGGCTCTACACCCTCGGCGGCGACACCATCGATCAGGACGCCCGTGCCGTCGTGCGCCGCAGCGCCGAAACCCATATCCGGTGGGTGAACGGCGACTTCGACCACCTCACTTGATCGCGCGTTTGTCCTTGTGGCGGAAGGACAACGCGATGAAGCCCGCCATCGCCATGAAGAACGCGACGGCCCACATCCCGGCGCGGAAGCTGCCGGTCAGCCCCTGCAGCCAGCCGGTGAGGTAGGGGCCGACGAAGCCCGACAGGTTGCCGAAGGAGTTGATCAAGCCGATGCCCGCGGCGGCGCCGACCCCGGTGAGGAAGGCGTTGGGCAGCTGCCAGAACACCGGGATGGCGGTGAACACGCCGACCGCGCAGAGGGTCACCGCGATCATCACCCACAGTGGGGAGCCGAGGTACAGCGCGACGGCGATCGCGATCGCGCCGACGAACGCGGAAATGGCGACGTGCCCGGCCCGTTCGCCGGTGCGGTCCGAATGGCGTGCCCACAGCACCATGGCCACGGCGGCCACCGCGTAGGGGATCGCCGTGATGAGGCCGATCTCCACGATGGTGTAGCTGGTCTGGAATTGTTCCTGGAAGCCCTTGACCACCTGCGGGAGGAAGAACGCGAGCACGTAGAGGCCGAAGACGATCCCGAAGTAGACGGCGCTCAACGCGAGCACGCGCGGATCCGTCAGCGCCGATCGCGTGCTCACCTCCTTGCCGACCTCACGGGTGTCTTCCGCGTCGATGGCCGACTGCAACGCCGTGCGCTCCCCCGGGGTCAGCCACTTCGCGTCCTTCGGTTTGCTCGGCAGCAGGAAGAACACCGCCACCCCGAGCAGGATCGAAGGCACTCCTTCGGCGAAGAACATGAAACGCCAGCCGGCGTCGAAGCCCAGGACGCCGTCGCCGTGTTTGATGAGCAGCGAGGAAACCGGGCTGCCGATGACCGACGAGAGCGGCACCGCGAGGAAGAACAGCGCGACGATCTTCGCTCGCTGCTTACGCGGGAACCAGTAGGTCAGGTACAGGATGATGCCGGGGAAGAAACCGGCCTCGGCGATACCGAGGAGCACCCGGACGATGTAGAAGCTGACCTCGCCCTGGATGAACGCGGTCGCCGAGGCGACGATGCCCCAGGTGACCATGATCCGGGCGATCCAGATCCGGGCGCCGACCTTGTGCAGGATCACGTTGCTGGGTACCTCGAAGAAGAAGTACCCGACGAAGAACAGGCCCGCGCCGAGCCCGTAGGCGGCCGAGCTGATGCCGAGGTCGGCGTTCATGGTGAGCGCCGCGAACCCGACGTTGACCCGGTCGAGATAGTTGAGCAGGTAGAGCAGCCCGAGTAACGGGACCAGCCGGATCATCGCCTTGCGTACCGCTGGCGCGGTGGACACCTCTGCCGTCTGTTCGTCCATCGCGCGAGTGTAGGGGGCGATCAGAACAGCGGGGGAAGAAAGGCACCGAAATTTCCGCCCGCTGCCCGATCAGCCGGATCCGGGTCCACTTGGACCGTGCCGGGGTCGCGCGGGTCGTAGGTGACCTTCACCGTCGAGCCACGGGACGGGGCCTGCAGTGGCGAGGTGATCATCGTCGTGTCCACCGTCCGCTCCCCGGTTTCCGTGGAAAACCGGACCCGCACGGCGAACCGCGGGTTCCCCATCACCCAGACGTTCGTGAACTCGACGCCGTCGAGGTGGCCGATCACCTGGCGGCCGGTCTGTGCCAGTGCCTCCGCACGGTCGTCCGCCTCCGCCTTGGTGACGAACGCCCGCCCCAGCACCATGATCATGACCAGCGCCGTCATCCCGGCCACCCCCGGCAGGAGATACGGCTCGTAGTAGACGACCCAGTCGACGTCGGTCCAGGGTTCGGCCGCGCCCCGGCCGACCGGCAGCCGCTGCCCCACCGCCTCGGGCGGGGTCCACGATGGAATCGCGACACCGCTGCCCAGCGCCACCCCGAGAGACGCCGCGAGTGAGCTCGCCCGGAAGCCGACCCCCATTCCCCGCAACGACATCCCGCCACTCCACAGCATCGCGAAGCCGAGTGACGAGGCGACCGTGATCGAGATGCTGAACAACAGGACGAGCGAAACCGCCGGACCCGTGTCGGCGCCCCACGCGTCGACACGGTTGAGCGACATCAGCCGGAAACTGTCCAGCAGCCCGAGTGCGCCGGACCAGCCGACGACCGCCCACGCGAGCGTCGTCGGCACGCCGAGCAGCCACAGGCGCAGGCCGGGACGGCCGGCCTGCCGGGGATCGCCCGGCACGCCGAACTCGAAGGACCCGAACATGATTTCCGCCTCTCTAAGAGATCGGGCCGAAAACCGCGACCTTGGCCGGGTCGGCGGGGTCCACCCGGGCTTCGTGCCGGGTGCCGGGCGCGTACTGCTGGACCGTCGCCAGCGGCGCGATCAGCGGGGTCACCGTCTCGTAGGTGGTGCCGTCGGCGCGGGTGACCTCCAGGGTCGCGGTGTACTGCGCCTGCCCGGCGATCTTCCGGCCGGTCGGCTCCAGTGCGCGGATCACCAGGGTGGCCGGCTCGCAGGTGTCGTAGAGCCGCCGCAGTTCGGTGCCGTAGGCCTGCAGTTCCTGCTGCTGGCGCAGCTGCTCCTCCATCGGGAGCGCCAGGAACGCCGCCATGTCCGGGTCGGCGTTGAGGTTCCGGAACGCCTGCGCGGCCAGCTGCGGTGTCGGCAACTGCGGGGTGATGTCGTGGCCCTGCGCGGCGGCCGCCTGCCGGAACTGCTCGGCGTGCCGCTGGAAGTCCTGCGCACCCCGCGCCATACCCTGCTGTGTCGCGTCGTTGATCTTGTCGCGGATCTTCTTGAACATCGGGTGCCGCCTTTCGCCGTGTCGTTCTCGCTGGACACAGCTTCGGCGGGGCGAGGCGCTACCGAACCCAGGTTTTCCCGTCGTCGGTGGCGTCGAGGCAGGTCAGGGCCGCCCAGAAGACCGGCGAGCCCGCCGGCTCCGGTTTTTCGCGCCAGCGGTCGAGCCTCGCTCGCTGCCAGGCGTTCAGCTCGGTGACCGGATCCTCACCGGCGAGGGCGGTGTCGACGGCGATGACCAGATCGGACATCGGGTCCGCGCCGGGGACCGCGGCCGACGTCGGCAGCGCCCAGACCGTGGCCGCGACCAGGCCCGCTCCGGCCGCGACGGCGGCGAGCAGCACGCCGAACGGCTCTGCCAGGCCGAAGTCGCTCGCGCTGGCGCAGCCGATCAGCGCCACCCGTGCGGGCATGGTGTCCACTTCGGACAGTGCGAGGTCGGCGGCGGTGAACGGCCGGTGCGTCCCGATCGGCGCCGCCGTGCCGGGCAGCTCCGCCGTACAGGACAGGTGCAGCGCGGTCTGTGCGCCGTACTCGTCGCGGACGCGGCTGACGTGTCCCACGAACACCAGCCGCGAACAGGGCCGGGCCAGGAGGTCGGCGAGCAGACGACGGTCGGTGTCGGTGCGGCGGACCAGCTCGACCCCGCGTGCGACGGCGGGAAGGACCGGGCCTTCGGCCAGCCGCGCGTCCAAATGCCGGATCAGCGGCGACGCCGCGTCCTGCTTGCCGAGCACGGACCCCAGCTCACCGAAGGCACTCTGGCCGGGGACGCGCGGGTCGAGGAGGTAGACGGGCGGACCGTCAGCGGCGGGTGGACGGCGCGGAATCCCGGCCGGGGCGAGCAATGAGACGTCGGCGAGGTCGAGAACGCGCTCGTCGCCGTCGAAACACGAGCCGATCTCGCCGATGTCCAGCACGTGATCGGCCCGCCGCTCGGGCAGGGCGAGCAGTCCCCACGGAACTCCGGCGAGGCTCGGCGACGGTTGGATCCGCAGCAGCGGGCGGTTTCCTCCGGCGGCGGCCAGCCGGAGCCGTTCGACCAGGTCGGCGGGCAGGAGATTGAGAGCGAGGACCCGGGCCAGGCGTTGCTCACCGACGTGGCTGCCGAAGGCCTCTTCGCTCAGCGACCGCCGGACGGCGTCGGTGACGCTCTCGCCGTCGTGCGGGGTCGGCGAGGCGGCGTCCAGGTACTCGCGAGCGGTGCCGACCAGGGCGGCGTCGATCGGATGCGTGTGGACGGTGTCGAGGTCCTCGGTGGTCCGCCAGGTGAGGAAGGTGTGGCCGGCGTCGGCGAACCGCAGGAGGAACGTCTCGCGTCCGGGCCGCGCGGCGGGCCACGTCTCGACGGTTTCCGTGGCGGGCCGCGGCAGGCGGTACCGCTCGGCGGCGAGGCGGAGCCACGGGTCCAGCTCCATGGCTGAAGACGGCGACCAGCGCAAGGCGGGCGGTGGAGCGAGCCTGAGTGGCAGGGACGACGTGACGGAACCCAGTGCCGCCAAGGGAAGCCGATCGTCCTCAATGGACGGAAGCAGTTCGAGGGTCGGGAGCGTTCCGGTCAGGCCGAGCGACGGCCCCTCGACCCCGGTGTACGCCCCGACCGCGCAGGTACGCTCGATCAGTTCGGCCGCCAGCCTCGGCTCCTCCAACCGGGCCAGCAACGCCAGTGTCAAAGCCATCGTCGGAGCCGCGATGTCGCGCGCCCAAGCCGTGCGCGCCGGTGGCGAAACGAACTCGAACCGGTAATCCGCCGCCGCGAGGGTCAGCGGGAGCGCCAGATCCAGCACGACCCGCAGGTCTTCCCCGCGGGCGAACCCGATGGTGGCCGCCACGAAATCCGTGTGCAGGTGGTCCGACCAGTCCCCCGACGTCCGCGCCGATTCCCTGGCGCGGTTCGCGTACTCCTCCGCCGCCGCCCAGTCACCTGCCGCCGCGGCGCACCGCGCCAGCGCCGTGTCCACGAGGCGCAGGCCCGGAACGTCACCGTTGGCCGTCCGGATCGTCTTCGCGTGCTCGAACTGGGCCCTGGCCTGCGCGACGTCGCCCGCGTACAGCAGCAATGTGCCCAGCGCGTGGCTCGCCTCCGCGACATCGCCGGTCAGGCCGGCCGCCGCGAGTTCGTCGCGGGCGGCGATGATCGCGGCGACCGCGCCGGGGAAGTCGCCCGCCAGGGCACGCGCCTCCGCCAGCCCGATGTCGGCCTTCGCGGCCACGGGGGCGCCCTCGTGCTGGGCACTCAGCCTGAGTAGGTCGGCCCGCGCGTCGGCGTCCTCACCTCCCGCGTGGAGGATCCGGGCACGTTCGGCCCTGGCCATGGCCTGCTGCTGGACGGCCCGCTCGCGGACCTCGTCGATCTCCGCGAGGACGTCCAACGCCGCCAGGATCTCCTCGAGCGCGGCCCGCGCCCCCGCCGGCTCCCCGGCGGCGATCTGGACGCGCACTTCGAAGATCCGCAGTTCCAGCTCGTCGGCACCGTGGACGTCGAGCAACTCGGGCGGATACTGGTCCGGTCCCGCTTCCTTGCGGAACGCCGCCCGGCGGCGCTGCCCGGCGATCAGCTCACGCGCCTTGGCGACGTCACCTTCCTCCGTGGCCAGTGAGATCAGCACGCGCTCGGCGACCTCCCGGGAGCCCTCGATCATCCGCGCCTCGGTGTACTGTCCGAAGTGGACGATGGCGGCGGCGCTCACTTTGAAGACCTCGAGCACGGCCTCGGCGCATTGCCGCGCGTTGCGCAGGTCGCCCGCGGAGTAGCAGACGTGGGCGAGATCACTGACGGCGGCGAGTTCGAGGTCGGTCCGGTCGAGTTTCCGCGCGATCTCCCGCAGCCGCGCGTACTTCCGGTGCGCGCCGGCGACGTTCCGCGCCGCGGCGAGTCGCTTGGCCTGGTCCTGGACCTTGGCGGCTTCCATGAGCAGCTTGCGGTATTTCCCCTCCGACAGCGAGCACGCGGGCACTTCGCCGTACGAAGCCGGGTCGAGACCGAAATGCCTTGCGACACAACGGCAGTTGTAGCCGTGTGAGGTCGCGGGGCTCAGTTCGGGCGGGAGCGGCCGGTCCGGCGGGGTCTGGGGCGGCGGCATGCCGACGAGCACGTCAGAACTCCTCTTCGGTGGAAGCGGCCGCCGCCCGTTCGGCGAGTGTCCGGTCTTCCGGCGGGCGGGCCCGCACGAGCGCGACCACTTCCGCCCGGTCTTCCGCCGTGGTCCCGGTGGTCCCCTCCCCCGCAACGCCGACGACGAGCGTTATCCGTCCACTGTGGACACTGCGGACGCTCTGGGCACTCGCCGCGAGCCGGGTCGAGGCCTCGTCGAGGTCGGCGGTCCCGGTGAACCGTCCGGCGCCGAGGGAAAGGGGGACCTCCGCGAACGGCTCTCCGTCATACATCGCTGTCGCGGTGAGGGCCGCGTCGGCGAACGCGCCCGCGACGTCGACTTCGAGCCGGCCGGTGGCCGCCGCCATGACGATCCGCCAGGTCACTGTGTCCTCGGCGGCGTCCAGGATCCCCGGCGGTACCCGTGCCCAGTCGACGCTCGCCCGGCCTGAAGCCAGTACGCCTTCACCGGACGCGACGGGTTCGGTTCCGGCGGCCAGCGTGTACGCGCGTTGGGTCGGCGCCGCGGTTTCCAGGCGTGCCACCATTTCCGCCGCGGCTTCGGCGCGCACGACGTCGTCCTGGTCGTCGAACCAGGCCGCGAGGCGGCCGCACAGGCCACGAACCTCGTCGGCGACCGGAGGCGCGGCGGCCGGCAAGGCGTCGTCCGCGATCGCCGTGTCGAACAGCTCCGCCGGAGAGGCCTCGAAACCTTCGAGGAGGCCTTCGGCCAAATCCTCGACCGCGGCCGTCGCGACCGCCGATTCGAGGTCCAGCAACGCCGGGTCGAGCGACGGCACGCCGAGCGACGGGCCGGCGGGCCACCAGCGACGGATCCACAGCAGCAAAGCGAGCCTGGCCAGTTCGGGCCGGGCGGGGACGTCGGCATGTCCCTTGCCGAGCGCGTCCAGACTGGCTTCCTCACCGACGAGCCGGGTGAGCCACGGTTCGGCGACCCCGGCGTCGCTGAGTTCGATCCGCATCGATGAAGCCCTGCCGGAAAGGAGATCGGCGAGAGCGAAGCGGAGGAGAGCGCCGTCCGCCGCGACAACGGGAGTGTGCACCGGATGCGTCACGACACGGCCTCCAGATCCGGGAGGCGGGCCACGAGCGCGCGCCGCACCTTCGTCCGCAGGTCCATCGAAGTCGACCGCACCACGCCGGTGACGAGGTCGCGGACGTCGGCGGCGTCGGCGGGCAGGTCACCGCGGACGTCGAAACCGTGCAGCCGCACCCAAAGCCTGCTGAGGAACTGCTTGGCGAATTCGCGCAGATCACGCAGGAGTTCGGCGTCGGGTCGCGGGGTGAGCGGGGTGGCCCCGGCCACTGCCCGGCGGGCGTGCAACACGTAACCCTCCCTCGCGACCTGGGCGTTGAGCTGCCGCGCGAACTCGGGGACACCGGCGGGCGCGGCGCCGTCGAGCGGCCGGAGCGCGGGCGCGAGCACGACACCGACCGCGAAGCAGGTGGCCAGCGCGGGGAGACCGAGCCCGAACCCGGCGGCGACCCGGGTGAGTTCGTCGTCGACGAGGTCGGCGACGGGGGCCCGCTCGTCCGGCGGGAGACGGCGCAGGGTGGCCCGCACCCGCCGTTCGACACTGCGTTCGAGCAGTTCGGCGCCGGTCTCGTCACGCCGGTTCAACGGCGGGACCTCGGTGCGCTCCCCGCGCTGCAGACCGAGATCCGGCACGGGCAGACCGGAGCTCTCTCGGACGGTCTCGCTCAAGGCGCGTATCCCGTCCGGACCGCGGAGGGCCAGCCCGAGGGCGTGCCCGGTGGCCGAAGCGGCGAGGGCACGCCACGCGGAGTCGGAAAGACCTTCGACGAACGCTCGAAGCGCCGGGATGTCCTGCGGCGCCCCGGATTCGGCGTGCCAGCGGCGATGAAGCTCGGCGGTCAGATCCGCCGACACCCGGGGGTCCGCGAGATATCCGGTGAGCTGATCGACACCGGCCGCGCCACCCTCACCGTGCAGATCACGCAACGTCGCCGCGGCCGTCGCGGGCGCTTCCGGACCCGGCGCGCCGAATCCCGTCGCCAGCTCGTAGGCCAGCGGGAAGCATACGTCCTGGACGTTGCCCGCCGTGATGCGCAACGCGCGGCGCTCGCGCTTCAGGTGCGTGAACCACGCGGCGGTGGCGCGCAGCCTGTCCGCGTCGGCCAGCAGCAGTTCCGTCAGCTCGGCGGCCGCGACCGGGTCCAGCACCGGACGGCCGAGCTGGGGACGCGCCACCGTGCGGATCACCAGCGGATCGATGATCTTCTTGATCGTCCTGGTCAGCGGGCCTCCGTCGGCGGACGAGAGCACCTCCACCCCCGGGATCTTCTCCCATGCCCGCGCGAGGACGGCCGATCGCAGTCGGGGGTCGCCCGAACTTGTCGTCATCACCCTCCCCTCGCGCTGCTTGCACTCTAACCGAGCAGACGACGCGAGCGGCTTTTCCCGGTCCCTACTCTGGAAGGCAGCGGGCGGGAGGAGAGCCTCGAATGTCGACGTCGGCGAACGATGCCATACCCGTCGACTACGACACCGATCCCGGACGCTTCGCGGCCAACGTCCTCTCGACGGCGTGGTTCTCCTCGTGCGGCGACGTCCATCCGGAGATCGCCGAGCGGCTCGCGGCCGAAGGATGCTCACTCGTACTGGACGTCGGAGGCGGCACCGGGGCACTCTCGCGGCTGCTGACGCGCCGGAACGTGCCGACGGTGGTGGCGGACCTCTCTTCGCACATGGCGTGTCCTGACGGCTTCGACGCCTGGGGCATCGGTGTCCCTGGGCAAAGGTGGTGCGAGCGGCGAATCGGTGCCGGGCATGTCCCCAATGCGGCATTGGAGACGGTCAGCGTCCCCCATGCCGCATTGGGGGCATGGGGTCGCGGCGCGAGCCGACATCGCCCGCAACACGCCACGTTTGCCTTAACCCTCAAGAGATCCGCTGGAGGCGGGCGTACACGTCGGCGGCCCGGGGAGCGCCCAGCTCGGTGAAGATCTTCAAGGCGGCAACCCAGCACGCCTTCGCCGAGCCCACCTTGCCCGTCGCCTCCCAGAGTTGGCCGAGGTGATCGAGCGCCGCCGCTTCCCCATAGCGATCCCCCATTTCCCGGCGGATCTCGAGCGCGCGATCGAGGTGACCGTGGGACTCACCGCTCCGATCGATCTTCTGGAAGACGAGCGCGAGCCCTACCAGCGACTCAGCCTCACCGTAGCGATAACCGATCCGGTGCCGGATGTCCAAGGCCTCCTGCAGGTTCTCGTAGGCCCTGTCGGAACGGCCCAGTTCGTGATTGGTCAGGCCGAGGAAGTGCAGGGTCTGCGCGACTCCCCATTCGTCGTCGAGTTCCTGGAATAAAGCCAGCGCTTCGCCGTGATGGTCGAGGGCCTCGGAAAACTTCCCTTGTTCGTGATAAGCGATGCCGAGACTGACCAAGGCCTGTCCCTGTCCCCACGAGTCACCGATCCGGCGCCGGACGGCGAGTGCGGATCCCAAGTATTCCAGAGCTTCCTCGAACCGGCACAGATCCCGGTGGGCGATGCCCAGCCCGGCCAGCAAAGAGGCTTCGCTGAACGGGTCGGCGCATCGCCGGGCGGCCTCGACGCCGGCCTTGTAGGTCGCGATCCAGTCCGCCCATGGCTTGCGCAACGTGAAAAAGGCCCACAACGCGAGCGGCAGCCGGCACGCGATCTCCGGCCAGTCGGCGGCCGGCGCGGCGTGTACGGACGCCACCAGATTGGGTTGTTCGGCCTCGCACCAGGCGAGGGCGTCGCCATAGCTGCCGAATTCGAGCAGCTCGGACGGGGCGACGCTGAAGCCGAGCGGGGCGCGCCTGCGCATCGGGGTGAGCACGCGATCCGCGGAATCGGCACAGGCCAGGTACCACTCCAGTAGCCGCTTCGCCGCGTTTTCCCTTTCGTCGGCCGTTTCCTCGGCTTCGACCCGCTCCTTCGCGTATACACGCAGGAGATCGTGGAACCGGAACCGGTCGCGACCCACCTCGAACAGGAGGCACCCGCCGGTCAGGTTGTCGAGCCTGCGCCGGACGTCCGCGGCCGGGGAACCGGTCAGCACGGTCGCGGCGGCCACGCTGATGGTCGGACCGGGATGCAGGCCGAGCACCCGGAAGACGCGGGCGGTCTCGGGGTCGAGGGCTCGGTACGACCACGAGAAAACGGGCCGCAGCGCGGACATCTCGTCGTCACCCGTCTCGAGGGCGTCCAGGGTCTGCGCCTCCGAGGTGAGTTCGCCGAGCAGGTCGGAGACCCGCAGGTAAGAATGGGCCGCCACGCGCTCGGCCGCGATCCGCAGTGCGAGCGGCAGATGCCCGCACAGGCCGGCCAGGTCGCCGATCGCGCCGGGTTCGCCGTCCGCCCGTTCCCGCCCGATCACCTTGCGCAGCAGGGCTTCGGATTCCGCCGGGGTCAGGATGTCGAGGGTGATCCGATGCGCGCCGTTGCGGACGACGAGACCCGAAAGGCTGCTGCGGCTGGTCACCATCACGAAGCAGCCGGGCGTACTGGGCAGCAGGGCACGGACCTCGTCCGGTGACGTGACGTTGTCGAGGACGATGACGAGGCGGCGATCGTTCACCAGGGAACGAAACAGGGCCGACTTCGCTTCGAGACTGCGCGGGATCAGCTTCCCCGGCACTTCGAGCGCGGTCAAAAACCCGGCGAGGGCCTCGTGGGGCGTGCTCGGCGGCCCCGGTGAGTAGCCGTGAAGGTCGCAGTAGAGGTCGCCGTGCGGAAACCGCTCTCGCTGGTGGCGCGCCCACTGCACGGCCAAGGCGGTCTTTCCCACGCCAGGCGCCCCGGCCACGATCGCGACGGCGATCGACTGCCCGTCCCTCGCCCGGTCGGCGAGAGCGCTGAGCTTGGCCAGCTCCGTCTCCCGTCCGACGAACGTGGCGGGCACGGCAGGCAGTTGATGTGGGGTCAACGGCGAACCCCCACCCGGACCATCCATACCGGCTCAATCGTCCCGGCACCGGCGATCGTCGCGTACTCGCCGGGTTGCCACCTGAATGGCGCAAGCCCGGTAGCGCCCTCTCCGTCCTTTGTGGACACAACGCGGCCGTTCGGACTAACTTTCGTCCGAGTTGTACAGACTTTCGTTGACTTCGGACGAAAGTCCTCTTAGGTTCAGCGGACGTCACAGAGGTGCTCCGCCGCCAACCTCGAGGAGCAACGATGCTTCCGTCTGTCCGCAAGCGCTTCAACCGGTCCATCGTCGCCTCATTGGCGCTGGTCACGGCCCTGTCAGGACTCGCGACCGCACCGGCCGAAGCGGCTGTCCCGCCCCAGCAACCCGGGGTCACGCTCCGCACGTACGACCTCCAGCGCGAAATCGACAAGCTCTGCGTGATCAAGTCCGGTCAGACCCCCAACGTCGACAAATTGATGCCGGCCATCAACTGGACCAGCACGGCCGATTTCGGAATCGGCGAGCAGTTCGTGTCCGAAGTGACCGCCAACCTCAACGTCGCGACCGCCGGCCGCTACGAATTCCGTCTCACCAGCGACGACGGCTCCCGGCTGCTCATCGACGGCCAGCGGGTGATCAACCACGACGGCCTGCACGGCGCGACCCCGGCGACCGGCTCCGTCGAACTGGCCACGGGCTACCGCGCGCTGCGGATCGACCATTTCGACAACCTTTACGACCAGCAGATCACCCTCGAATGGCGGCCACCGGGCGCGGCCGATTTCACGGTCGTGCCGAATTCGGTGCTCAGCACCGACGCCGACGTCGTCCGGGTGACCTCGCCGGGCCGCAAGGAGTGCGAGGGCGTCGCGGACTCACCCGGTGACGGCCTGCCGCTGAACGGTGTCCACCCCGGGTTCACACTGACGAACCTGCGGCCCGGCGGGTTCCAGCCACAGGTCACCGGGATGGATTGGCTGCCGGACGGACGCCTCGCCATCGCCACGTGGGGCGGCTCCGACAAGGTCCTCGGCGAGGTCCACCTGCTGAGCAACGTCACCGGGAACACCGACCCGACCAAGGTCCAGACCAAACGCGTCGCCAGCGGTTTGAAGGAACCGATGGGGATCAAGTACGTCGACGGCAAGCTGTACGTGTCGGAGAAGACGCGGCTCGTCGAACTGAACGACACCAACGGCGACGGCGTGACCGACGACTACCGCACGGTCGCCACCTGGCCGTTCGGCGGCAACTTCCACGAATTCGCGTTCGGCCTGCTGTACAAGGACGGCTTCTTCTACGCCAACCTTTCCGTGTCCATCAACTACGGCGGCGCCACAACCGACCCGCAGCCCGCGCCGAACCGCGGCACCACGATCAAGATCAGCAAGGCGACCGGTCAGGTTTCCTACATCGCCGGCGGGTTGCGCACCCCGCACGGCATCGGCTGGGGCCCGGAAGGCGACGTCTTCGTCACCGACAACCAGGGCGGCTGGCTGCCCGCGAACAAGCTCGTGCGGATCAAGCAGGACCGCTTCTTCAATCACTACACCAATCCTCCGGGACCGTTCGACGCGAAGCCGGTGACCGCGCCCGTGTTGTGGTTGCCGCACAACGAGATCGCGAACTCGCCGAGCAACATGGTGATGCTGTCGCAAGGTCCGTTCGCCGGGCAGATGGTGTACGGCGACGTGACCTACGGCGGGCTTCAGCGGGCGTTCCTGGAGAAGGTCAACGGCGAGTACCAGGGCGCCGTATTCAGGATGACGCAAGGACTCGAGTCGGGCGTCAGCCGGATCAGCCTCGGCCCCGACGGCGCGATCTACACTGGCGGCATCGACGGCGGCGGTAACTGGGGCCAGCCCGGCAAGCTCGCCTACGGCCTCCAGAAGGTGACGCCGAACGGCACGAACGCTTTCGACATCCGCGCGATGCGCGCCGTCGCGGGCGGCTTCGAACTCGAGTACACCCAGCCGCTGTCGGCCGAGACGGCGCAGAACCTCGCGGCGAAGTACCAGGCGCAGCAGTGGCGCTACCAGCCCACTCCCGCGTACGGCGGACCGAAGATCGACGAGCAGACCTTGTCCGTCACCTCCGCGAGCCTGTCGCCCGACCGCAAGAAGGTCACGCTGCGGATGTCCGGCCTGAAGGCGGGACACGTGGTGCACGTCCGGTCCCCGCGCCCGTTCGCCGCGGAGTCCGGTGCGGCACTGTGGAGCACCGAGGCGTGGTACACGCTGAATTCCCTGGTCGGTGGCCCGGCGGCGAGTACGACCTACGAAGCGGAACGCGCCGCGCTCAGCGGTGGCGCCGCGGCCAACACCAACCACGCGGGTTACACCGGCACCGGCTTCGTCGACGGCTACTGGAACCAGGGCGCCGCGACGACGTTCACGGTGAACGTCCCCAAGGCCGGGACCTACAACGCGGCCTTGCGCTACGCGAACGGCCCGGATCCGGCGCCCGGGACCAAATCCGTGAGCGTCTACGTCAACGGCACCAAGGTCAAACAGGTCAGGCTCGCCGGCACGGGCAACTGGGACACGTGGAACTCCCAGCCGGAGACACTGACCCTCGCCGCCGGAACGAACTCGATCTCCTATCGCTACGACAGCGGCGACGCGGGCAACGTCAACCTCGACAGCCTCACCGTCACCGCGACCCAGCGCATCCAGTTGTTCGACGGCAAGAACCTCGACGCCTGGGAGAAACGCGCGGGCGGTGCCGCGACCTGGCCGGTGGCGGGCGGGGCGATGGAGTCGAACGGCGGTGACATCCGCACGAAGCAGCAGTTCGGCGACTTCCGGCTGCACGTCGAGTGGAACGAGCCGAACTATCCGCCCGAGGTGACCGGGCAGGCCAGGGGCAACAGCGGCGTCTACCTCCAGGAACGTTACGAGCTTCAGGTGCTGGAATCGTTCGGCGACACCACTCTCGCCAGCAACGAAGCCGGGGCGATCTACCTGAAGAAGGCGCCCGACCGGAACATGGCGGCGGCGCCGGGAACGTGGCAGACCTACGACGTCACCTTCCGCGCCGCGCGGTTCGACGGCGCCGGGAACAAGACCGACAACGCCCGGGTGACCGTGGTGTGGAACGGCGTCGTGGTCCACGACAACGTGGAGATCGACGGCGGCACGGGCGACAGCAACCCAGAGAACGCCGGGCCGGGCGCGATCCGGCTCCAGGACCACGGCGACCCCGGGGAGAACCCGCGGTTCCGCAACATCTGGATCGAACCCGTCGCCTGACAACGAAAGAGTGACCGGCAGGCCCGCGACAGGGCCTGCCGGTCACTCTCACTCGGATACCGGCTCAGAGCTTCTGGGCACCAAGATCGGCCGCGAGGACTTCACGGGCGACGAGAACACCGCCGACGAAGCCCACCGGCATCACGATCAGGACGGCGAACGGAATCAGGCTCAGCAAGGAGACGGGAAGTCCGAGCCCGAGGGCGAGCGCGCGGCGTTTCCGCAGCAGCGACCGTCGCTGCTTCAGGTCCATCCCGCGCCGGTAGAACGGCACGGCGATCAGCTCCAGTGCCAGGAACCACGCCGTGACCAAGGCCAGCAGGACCGGCACCACGGTCTGCCCGATCACGGGGATGAAGCCCGCGATCAACAGCGGAATCGTGAACATCAGCGAGCGCAGCACGAGCGACAGCCCGTCCTTCAGGCCCATCCCGAGCAACCGCCAGAACGACAGGTCCACCGCGCCGGGAACCCCGCCGAGGTCATCTTCGACCTTCTCCGCGATGTGCTCGTAGAACGGCCCGCCGACGGCGAGGGTGATCGCCGTGAACCCGATCAGGCACAGGGCCAGCACCACCCCGAACACCGTGACGCCGACCGCCACCCGGATCGTGGTCCGCCAGCCCGGATCCCAGTCGTCCGCGAACGGGGTGATCAGGAGGGAGAGATCGTCGATCCAGAACGCCAGCGCGACGACACCGCCGAGCAGCAGCAGTGTGGTCAGCACCGCGGGCAGCGCGCCGATCAGCAGCAGTTTCGGCGATCGCAGCAGAATGCTCAGGCCTTGCCCGAACATCTTGAAACCCTTGAAGAAATCCCGCATCGGACAGTTCTATCAGCCGCCCTCCGGGAGCGATCCACTCCCGTCGGGGCCGGTCACGACGACCCGGAGGCTGACGTCGCCACCGAACGGGACGACGGTGACCTGCCAGGTCCGCGGCGAACCGACGTCGATCGTGGTCCTCGCCCGCTCGACCAGTGCCGGGACGCGGTCGACGGCCAGTGCGCGCAGGTCGAACCGCGGCACCTGCGCGTCCGTCGGCGCGAAGACCACGGTCAGCCGCCGCTCTTCGACCACCGCGGTGAGCACCTGCGAGACGTCCGTGGCCCGCGCCAGCGAGTCGATCGCCCGCCGCAGTTCCCCCTCGCCCAGCAGCGGCCGGTCGACGGTGACCGTCGCGGAACCCGACGATGACGTGCTCACGCTGGACTGCGTCTCTTCCGTCCGGGCGGGCGCTTCCGGCGTGAACAGTTCCGCACGGAACAGGAACAGCACGAGCGCCGCGCCGAGCAGCACCCCGAGGAACGCGACCGCGCCGAACACACAGCCCTCCGGCGGCTCCTGCACCAGGCTGGACTCCGGGGCGGATTCGATCACGGCTTCGGCCACGCGGCGCTCCCACTCCGGTGACAGCCGCTCCACGATCTTCGCCTTCCACGGCCGGTCCGGCGGATACTGCACGACGAGGACGTTGCCCGGCCGGTGGTCCGGGATGTCGACCAGATTGACGCCGTGCGTGATCTTCACGCGGTGCGACGCCGCGCCGTCGGGCGCGACGGTGAGGTCGAAGTCGACCGGGATGTCTCCCGTTTCCGTGCCACTCGCCCGCAGGCTCTCGATCTTGGCGAGCGCCACCACCGGGACGATCGCCGCCTCGCGAGCGCGTCGCGGAGCCCCGGCGGCGTAAAGCAGAAGACCGTAGACCAGAGGAAGCCCCACACCCGCGACGATCAGGGGGACGTACTCGATGATGATGCCGACGACGAAGGCGCACAGTGTCGTCCCGATGACGATCCCGGCCAGGAATCCGCGGACGACGGCGAGCGGACCGGGCCGGGCGGGTGCGGGGGCAACCGACATGGACGTACTCCAGAGTTTCGGGCGGCGGTCAGGCCGCGGGCAGCCAGTCGCTGAGGGCGGGACAGCGCCGGAGCGCCACGAAGATCTTCTTGTCGTCGTCCGGTGATGCCGGGTCGAACAGCACTTCGGCGGTCGCGATCGTGGTGTCCCGGGTGCGGCGGGTCACCCAGTGCGGGACGCCCGCGAGATCGAGGAAGCACAGCGTGACGGTCGCGCCGACGGCCCGTTTCCCCGATTCGTCCCCGCCGAGATGGACCTTCACCTCGACGATCCGGGCGGGCACACGACGGCCGTAGGTCAGGAGCCGGTCCCGGGTCCGGACCATTTCGGCGTACCGGCGCGAGATCTGAACGCCGTACCACAGCACGAGAAGCGTCAAGACGAGCATGAGCAGGGGCACCCACCGGTCCGCGTAGTACATCAGCCACGCCCAGAACCCCCACTTTTCGTCCTCGTGGAAGACGGGGTCGACCGCGGTGCCGACGGCGAGCGGCGGAAGCCACCCGCGAGACGAGTCCCCCGTGCCCACTGTGATGGCCGCGAAGACCAGCACGATCGGGAACGCCGGCCCCGACGGCCGACCCTGGAAGCGCCGCAGGGCACCTCCCGCGAGCGTCGCCGCGAAGAGGCAGCCGACGAAGCCGAAGGTCCCCCACATCACCCCGTACGGCGGATCGCTGTCGCCCCGGTCGTCGAAGACGCTGTCGATCGCCATGGTCCGGAACATCTCGACCAGCGTGCCGAAGCCGTGCCCGGCCAGGAAACCACAGGCCAGCGTGAGGGCCGAAGCCACTATCGCGCCGATGAGCAGGCGCCGGTCTCCCCTCCAGCGCTCGATGCGGTCGTGCCGGGCTCGCGCCGGGTCCACTGTGTTCATCACGCTCACCTCCGTTCGGCTCGCGCCCAGCTTCCGCCGGAGCGGGTGCTACCGAACCCAGGTTTTGTTCCCTAAAAGGATTAGGCAAATCCAGAATGGACTATGGTAACGTGGCGGCATGGCAAGGGCGGGACTGACCACGGAGCGCGTGGTGCGGGCAGGGGCGGAGATGGCCGACGAGATCGGCTTCGAGCAGGTGACGCCGACGGAGCTCGCGAAGCGGTGCGGCGTCAAGACGGCGAGCCTGTATTCGCACGTGAAAAGCGCCCACGAACTGAAGACCGAGATCGCCTTGCTGGCCTTGGCGGAACTCGCCGACCTGGCGTCGGCGGCGGTGGCGGGCCTGGCGGGCAAGGACGCGCTGATCGCCTTGGCGAACGTCCACCGTGACTACGCCCTCGAACACCCCGGCCGGTTCGCCGCCGCGAGATTCCGGCTCGCCCCGGAGCAGGCCGCCACCAGCGCGGGTATCCGGCACGCCCAGCTGATGCGGGCGATCCTGCGCGGCTACGACCTCGCCGAACCGCACCAGACGCACGCGGTGCGGCTGCTGGGCAGTGTCTTCAGCGGTTACGTCGGCCTGGAGTCCTCCGGAAGCTTCAGCCACAGCAGTCCCGGCTCACAGGAGAGCTGGACCGAAATCCTCGACGCGCTCGATGTCCTCTTGCGCGCTTGGCCCCGAAAGAAATGACCAAGGAAATGATCACGACCCCGATCACCGCCGCCCTCGTCCGCGGCGCGTTGGACCTGGAGTACACCGAACGCGGTGTGCTCCCCCACCGGCTGACCGCGCACGCGCGGCAGCAGATTCCCGACGCCCTGCTGGCCATGGCGGAAGCGCAGCCCTCCGGCGTGCGGCTGGTGTTCCGCACCGCGGCCACGATCGTCGAGCTGGACGTCGTCGCCACCAAACGGGTCTACGTCGGCGCGCCACCGCGGCCCGACGGCGTCTACGAACTCGTCGTCGACGGGCGGCTCGCGGGCCAGGCCGGCGTAAAAGACGGTGACACGCTCACCATCGACATGGCCACGGGCACCGCGCAGGCCGAGCCCGGCCCGGTACGGACCCTGCGCTTCTCCGGCCTGCCGGGCCACGAGAAGGACGTCGAGCTCTGGCTGCCGCATGACGAAGCCACCCGGCTGGTCGCTCTGCGGACCGACGCGGAAGTCCACAATGTACAGTCCACCGGCAAGGTCTGGCTGCATCACGGCAGTTCGATCAGTCACGGCTCCAACGCGGCGACCCCGACCGGTACCTGGCCCGCACTGGCGGCGAGGCTGGCCGGAATGGATCTGGTCAACCTCGGGTTCAGCGGCAGCGCGCTGCTCGACCCATTCACCGCCAGGGCCATGCGGGACACGGCAGCCGACCTGATCAGCGTCAAGATCGGGATCAACCTCGTCAACTCCGACGTACTGCGGCTGCGCGCGTTCGGCCCGGCCGTGCACGGTTTCCTCGACACCATCAGGGAAGGACACCCCACCACGCCGCTGCTGGTCGTTTCGCCGATCTACTGCGCCATCCACGAGCACACGCCGGGCCCCAGCGCCATGGATCCCGGCGCGCTGGGCGAAGGAAAGCTGCGGTTCGTGGCCACGGGCGACCCGGCGGAGACCGCGGCGGGCAAGCTGACCCTCACCACGATCCGCGGTGAACTCGCGCGCATCGTCAAGGAGCGCGCCGCCACCGACCCGAACCTGCGGTACCTCGACGGCCTCGAACTGTACGGCGAGGCCGACAACGCCGAACTGCCGCTGCCCGACGAGCTGCATCCGGACGCTGCCACGCACCGGCTCATCGGGGAACGCTTCGCGCGGCTCGGCCTCGGCGGCTGAAGAAACCTCGTGAGTGGTGATGACGGTTATAGAGGGATAAGGCAAACGTGGTGTGTCCGGGCGGGATAGTGGTTTGGGTGACGCGGCGCCGGATCTCGCGTGCTTGGAGCCGGATCTCGCGTGCTTGGAGGCGTAACACCCGAGTGCGGGGTCCAGGCACGCGAGTTACGTCTCTGAGCACGCGAGTTACGCCTTCGCCCTGCCCCTCACCCCGACGAACAAGCCCGCCCGCAACCACGACACGGTTGTCTTTCTTCTCAATAACCCTCGTTATCACTCACGAGGTTTAGGTAGGGCGAAGGGCGCGGTACCTATTTTTCTTCCTGTCCAACGAAAGTCGGTACCGGGGTCCGGTGTCGCGGGATCACCCTGATCGACACCGGATCACCGGTGCCGGGCCACCTTGGTCGCGCCCGGCTACCCACTGTGTCCAGTGCGGCCACCCCTCGCGCTGGATCTCCCCTCGCGAAAGTGAGTCACCGGTATGCGCCCAACCCCCTCAGCCCGTACCGCCACCACGCTGGTGGCCGCGGCCGCGGTCATCGGCTTCCTCGCCCCGTCCACGGCCACCGCCACCACCATCGAGGGCTACTCCCCCACCGTGCAGCACGAGGCGGTCACCTCGCTGGCCGCGGAGGCACGGATCAGCAAAGCGGCCGCCACCGAGTTGCTGCGGAAGCAGACCGGCAGCGTCGAGACCCTGCAGAAGGCCACCGCCGCCCTGGGTTCCCGTGCCGCCGACGGCTACCTCGACGACGCCGCCGAACCGGTGGTGAACGTGCTCGACCAGGCCGCCGCGGACCAGGTGACCGCGACCGGCGCCCGCGCCAAGGTGGTCAAACACTCCAGCGCGGCGCTGGCGGGAGCGCAGAACGCCCTGCAGGCGCTGCCCGCGGTCGCGCACACGTCGATCGGCCTCGACCCGCAGAGCAACCAGGTCGTGCTGACCGTGTCCGACGCGGCCAAGGGCGCCGAAGCCCTCGTGAAGGCCGCCGAAGCGCTCGGCGACCGGGTCCGCGTGGAGCGGACCACCGGCGAGATGCACACCGCGATCTACAACGGTGAGGCCATCACCGGCGGCGGCACCCGCTGCTCGGTCGGGTTCAACGCCAACCGCGGCGGCCAGAACTACATCCTCGACGCCGGCCACTGCACCCGCGCGGTGTCGCAATGGAACGTCGGCCCGTCGCAGGGTGCGAGCTTCCCGACCAACGACTACGGCCTGATCCGCAACACCACCGGCAGCGCGCCCGGCGCGGTCACCCTGTGGAACGGCTCCACCCAGCGGATCGCCTCCGCCGGATCCGCCACCGTCGGGCAGCGGATCAGCAAGAGCGGCAGCACCACCCGGCTCACCTCCGGTTCAGTGCAGCGGCTGAACGTCACGGTGAACTACGCCGAAGGCTCGGTCCACCAGCTGATCCAGA
Organism: Amycolatopsis sp. NPDC034160; assembly: GCF_055575355.1. Lineage (NCBI taxonomy): Bacteria > Bacillati > Actinomycetota > Actinomycetes > Pseudonocardiales > Pseudonocardiaceae > Amycolatopsis > Amycolatopsis sp. NPDC034160. The sequence goes on from NZ_JBVISU010000009.1 coordinate 194,759, forward strand.
CCAGCGCGCTGGTCAATCCCGGTGACTCGGGCGGCTGCCTCTTCTCCGGCAGCGTCGGCCTCGGCATCACTTCCGGCAAGGGCAGCGGAACCTCGTACTTCCAGCCGCTCGGCGAGGCCATGAGCGCCTACAGCGTCACGCTCAACCCGTAGCGGTTCCCGAGGCCGGGTCCTGGTCAGTCCGACCGGGGCCCGGCCTCGGCCTGCGCGTGGAAATGGTCGACGGTGTGGTCGCGGAACCGTCGGGCGGCGGCCGAAAGGTAGGTGTCCTCGCGCCACGCGACGCTGAGCACGCGGCGGCAATCGGGCTCGTCGACGTCGAGCCAGATCACCGAACCACTGATCTCCGCCCGCAGCCCGAGCGAGGGCACGAACGCGATGCCGAGACCGGCGTCGACGAGCTGGAAGAGTACGGCCGCTTCGTCGCCTTCACAGACGACGTGGAGGTCGAGACCGGCTTTCGCGAAAAGGTGGTCGGCGAGTTCGCGTTGCCAGTAGCCGGGCCGTGTGGTGAGGAACGGCTCTCCGGCGAGGTCCGCGAGGCCGACGCGGCCGCGGCCGGCGAGCCGATGGCCGGAGGGCACACACAGCATCACGGGTTCGTCCAGGAGCACGCGGCTCCGGATGTCGTTGCCGGACAAAGGTTGCGACGTGACGCACAGGTCGACGTCGCCGGATCGCAGTTTCTCCGCCATCCCCTCCGCCGATGCCTGCGACAGCCGCACGTCCACCAGCGGATGCCCGGGAATGAAGGTGCGGAGCGGTTCGGTGAGGGCCAGCAGGCTTTCCGCCGCGACCGTGACGGTGCCACGTTCCAGCCCGGCGGCGTCGTCGAGTTCTTGCCGGGCGTCTTCGAGTTCGGCCAGAACCCGATCGACGCGCCGGAGGAACGCGGCGCCGAACCGGTTGAGCCGGATCCGGCGGCCGTGCCGGTCGAACAGCGGGACGCCGAGGTCGTTTTCCAGCCTGGCCAACGTCCGGCTGAGCGAGGGCTGCGCGACACGCAGTTTCTCGGCGGCGCGGCCGACGTGTTCGAGCCGGGCGACCGTCTGGAAATACCGGAGCGCCAGAAGATCCATCGCTGATACCCAGTCTGCTATGAATAGATAACCGATCTTGTCTTGGACAGCATAAGGCCTCGGCTCTTACGTTCGGTCACGTGAGTGAAACCGTGACTACCCGAAGCCGGAAGGCGATCGGGACGCTGATGGTGAACCGGGTGCTCGTGAGCGCCCACGCCGTCGCGATCATCGGCCAGCCGGTCTTCGCCGGCGGCTATCTGGGCGGCGACTACGACATGCTCTCGCTGCACCGGGTGGGTGCCGACGCCGTGTCGTTCCTGGCGTACGCCCAGATCTTGGCGGCGCTCGTCCTGTGGCTGGTCCGCGGACCGCGCTGGCTGTTCTGGATCAGCCTGCTGCTCGCGGCGGGCGAGACCGCGCAGTACTTCGCCGGCATGGACGGCGCGCTCGACCTGCACATCCCTCTCGGCGTCGCCCTCGTCGCCGGGATGGTGCTCACGACCGTCGCGCTCTGGCGTCCGCAAGTCTGGCGGACGGCCCGATGAGCCGCCGTCTTCCCCGGCGGACGTTCCTCGGGCTCGCGGGCGGAGCCGGTGTCCTCCTCGCCGCCGGGCTCACCGCACCCAGGCTGCTCGCGCAAGGTTCGCCCGGGACCGGTGAGTTGCTGCGCAGCGGGCTCCCCCTGCCGGAACCGTTCCGGGTACCGTTGCCGATCCCGCCGGTGCTTCGTCCACACAGGACGGACGACGCGGACCACTACCGGATCACCCAGCGAGCGTCGACGGCCGAGATCCTTCCCGGTGTCCGGACCCCGATCTGGGGCTACGACGGGATCTTCCCGGGGCCCACGATCGAATCGCGGCGGGACCGGACGACGGTGGTACGCCACCGCAACGAACTTCCCGTCCCGACCGTGGTCCATCTGCACGGCGGGCACACGCCCGCCGACTCCGACGGCTACCCGACCGACCTCGTCCTGCCGCTGTCCGGCTGGGACGCCGGACACGGCTCGCACGGCATGGTCGACGCCCGCGCCCGGATCGCGAACGGTGAACGCGACTATGTCTTCCCGTTCCGGCAACGGGCCGCGACGCTGTGGTACCACGACCATCGCATGGATTTCACCGGCCCCGCCGTCTATCGGGGCCTCGCCGGTTTCCATCTGGTGCGCGACGACGAGGAAGAGGCGCTGGGGCTCCCGTCCGGGGAACGCGAGTTGCCGCTGATGATCGCCGACCGCTCCTTCGACGAGCACGGTGCCTTCGCGTACCCGTCGCTCGACCGGACCTTGCGGACCACGCCGGGGGTGGAAAGTGCTTTCGTGGAAGGCGTTTTCGGGGACGTCATCCTCGTCAACGGCGCGCCGTGGCCGGTGCACGAGGTGGCGGCCGTGCGATACCGGCTCCGCGTCCTGAACGGCTCCAACGCCCGCCGCTACGACCTCGCGCTCGACCCTCCCCCGCCCGGCGGAGGCGGCTTCGTCCAGATCGGTGGCGACCAAGGCCTCCTCGACGCGCCGCGCGAACACGACCATCTCCCCATCGCACCGGCGGAGCGGTACGACCTCGTCGTCGACTTCGGCCGGTATCCGGTGGGCACCGAAGTCACCCTCGTGAACCGGCTCGGCACCGGCTCGACCGCCCAGGTCATGCGATTCGTCGTCGCCCGCCGCGCACCGGACGAGAGCCGGGTCCCGGCGAAGCTCAGCGAAATCGAGCCGCTCGCGCGGGAGCAGGCCACGAGCACACGGGAGTTCTCGTTCCGCGCCGGGACCGTCCACGGCCGCGCGGGCTGGGTGATCGGCGGCGAACCGTTCTCACCGGACCTGATGTCAGCGAGCCCGCGCCTTGGCGACGTCGAGATCTGGCGGTTCGTCGCCGACATCCACCACCCCGTACACCTGCACCTGGTGGGCTTCCGGATCCTCTCCCGCGGCGGCCGCCCGCCTGGGCCGTTCGACGGCGGGATCAAGGACACCGTCGATCTGAAGCCTGGCGAGTCGGTCGAGGTCATCGCCCGCTTCGACGGCTACCGCGGCCGCTACGTCTTCCATTGCCACAACGCCGAACACGAGGACATGGCGATGATGGCGAACTTCGAGGTGGTGTGAGCACGGTGTCCTGCCGGGTGCCGCCTCTGCCGTCGGTCTCCAGGCGTGCCGAGGAGCCGTCGCCGGCGTGATCCCGTCTGACGAAGGCCTTTCTGGTGCCGGTAGGGCTTAGTCGGGCATGGCGCTTGGGTAAGTACATGAAGGCCCCCTTGCTTGCGCCTGGCGCAAGGAAGGGGGCCTTCATGTACTGGGGAAGATGTGAAGGTCGAGCTTCCTCGGCTGAGCCGAGGGAGGGGGTCCTCACGCGCAGCTGTGGTGATCGCCCTCCACCGCCCACCGTGACCGGCACCACTTGGACTTTTTGTCCAACTCTTATACAGTCAGTCTGGTGAGCAACGAGCATCCGTATCCCCCGGCCTTCCGCAGCGGCGACCTGGTTTCCGTGTCGGGGCGGCTCGGCGTGACCGCGACGGGCGAGCTGGCGCCGGGCGGTTTCGACGCCGAATGTCCGCAGGCCTTCGCCAACCTCGACGCCGCCCTGAACTCGGTAGGCGCGAGCCGGGCCGACGTGGTGAAGGTCGTCGCCTACCTGACCGACATCACCGACCGGGACGGCCTCAACCGCGTCTACGAAGAGTTCTTCGCCGAACCCCGGCCCGCGCGCACCTGTGTCGGCGTGGCTTCCCTGCCCTACGGCGGCGTCGTCGAAGTCGAGGCCCTCGCCCGGGTACGCGATGTCTGAGCAGGACGCGATCCTCGACGCGCTCGCCCCGGTCGCCGACGGCATCGCGGCGACCCTCGGCTCGTTCTGCGAGGTCGTCGTGCACGACTTCCGTCGCCCGGAGAAGTCGGTGGTGGCGATCGCGGGATCGGTCACCGAGCGCAGTGTCGGCGGGTCGATGAGCGAGATCGGCATGGGCCTCCTTGCCCGCGGTGACGAGGCCGAGGACCAGCTGAACTACGTCACCCGCACCGCGTCCGGCAAGCTCGTGAAGTCCTCGACCATGCTGCTGCGCGACAGCGGCGGCTCGGTGTTCGGGGCACTGTGCGTCAATCTCGACGTCACCGCGCTCGGCCAGTTGCGGACCCTCGTCGGCGAACTCGCCGACGTCGGCACCACCGCCGAGACGCCGACCACCACCTTCGGCGACGACGTCGACGCGGTGGTGGACGCGATCGTCGACGAACACCAGTTGCGGTTGACCAAACCGTGGGCCGCGCTCAGCCGCGAAGAGCGGCTCGACCTGTTCCGCAGCCTGCACGCGCGCGGGGTCTTCGCCGTCCGGCGGGCGGTGCCGCAGGTCGCGGCCCGGATCGGGATCTCCCGCGCCTCCGCGTACAACTACCTGTCCGAAATCCGTGATCAAGGAGCATCATGACCGCCCCCGTGACCATCGACGACATCCGCGACGCCGCCGCCCGCCTGGCCGGTGTCGCACACCGGACCCCGGTCGTGCGCTCCCGCACCCTCGACGACCTCGTCGGCGCCGAAGTCCTGATCAAATGCGAGAACCTCCAGCGCGTCGGCGCCTTCAAGTTCCGTGGCGCGTACAACGCCGCTTCCCGGCTCTCACCAGAACAGCTGGCCAAAGGCATCGCCGCCTACTCCTCGGGCAACCACGCCCAGGCCGTCGCGCTCGCGGCGCGAGAACTCGGGAGCAGCGCGGTCATCCTGATCCCGGAGGACACCCCGCAGTCCAAAAAGGACGCCACCGCGGGCTACGGCGCCGAGATCGTCACCTACGACCGGTACACCGGCGACCGCGTCGCGATCGGTGAGGCTCTGGCCGCCGAACGAGGCCTCGCGCTCATCCCGCCGTACGAACACCCGCACGTGATCGCCGGGCAGGGCACCGCGGCACTGGAACTGCTGGAGGACGCCGGTTCGCTGGACACGCTGATCGTCCCGGTCGGCGGCGGTGGTCTCATCGCGGGCAGCTCGACCGCCGCGAAAGCCGTGCAGCCCGGGATCCGCGTCGTCGGCGTGGAACCCGCCGCGGGCGATGACACCAAACGCTCGCTGGAGGCGGGCGAACGTGTCTCGATTCCGGTCCCCCGGACGATCGCCGACGGCCAGGCCGCTTCCGTGCCCGGCGAACTGACGTTCTCGATCAACCGGAAGCTTGTCGACGACATCGCGCTGGTCACCGACGACGCCGTGCGGGAAGCGATGCGGTTCGCGTTCGAACGCCTCAAGCTCGTCATCGAGCCGAGCGGGGCGACCGGTCTGGCCGCGCTGCTCAGTGGTGCGGTGCCCGCCTCCGGCCGGATCGGCGTGATCGTCAGCGGCGGAAACGTCAGCCCGGAACGCTTCGCGGAACTCATCACCACCCGCGTTTAGTCCTCTAAATGCGGGTGCACGGCGCCCACCTGCCCGCGTTTAGTCCTCTAGATGCCGAGCGCGCCGGCCAGTACCGGCCACGAATTACGCAAAGCCCGCTGCCAGTAGGGCCAGCTGTGCGTGCCGGCGCCGTAGTAGTCGACGGTCACCGGGATTCCCTTGAGCTTCAACCGATCCGTGAAGCTCACCGAGGTGCCCAGTGCCGAAGGTTCGAAGATGTCGGACTGACCGGGCGGGTCGAGTGGCCCGGTCTGGCCGTTGCCACAGGAGACGTAGAGCGCGGTGCCGCGCAGGTCCTCGATGTGGTCGTAGGGGTTGTTCGCCGACCACAGCGGCCGCATGCCCCAGCTGTCGCCCCAGAGTTCGAGGTAGTTGAAGACCCCCGCGCGAGCCAGAATCCCTTGGATGAACAGCGGAGTTCCCTGGTAAAGCGTATTCGGGACACCGCTGTAGGAGGCGGCCGCGCCGAACATCCCCTTGTGCTTGTACGCGTAGGCGAGGGCGCCGTACCCGCCGATCGAGAGCCCGGCGATCGCGCGGCGGGTTCCGGCGCGGAACCCACGTTCGACGATCTGCCGTACCTCCAGGGTGTGGAAGGTGTCCCAGTCCGGAGTGCTCTTGAGGCCGAAGTTCCACCACTTCGTGTACATTCCGGCCGGTCCGCCGGTCGGCATCACGATGAGCGCGTCCTTGTCCGCGGTGAACGCCTTGACGTCGGTGAACTGGTCCCACGAGCGGTAATCGACCGGTTCGCAGCAGCCGTGCAGCAGGTACAGCGTCGGCCAGGTCCGCGTCGGTTGCGCGGCCCAGCCGGTCGGGACCAGCAGACGCACCATGCCGGTGGTGCCGAGCGCGGGTGAGTTGATCTTGAGGTCGACCGTGCGCGCGTCGAGCCAGGTCTCCTCGACGACCTTCGCACCGTTGTCGGCGGTGGCCGGCGTGGGCGCGGCGCTCGCCGGGATCGACGTCCCGAGCAGGGCGACCATCGACAGCACCAGCAGACCCCACCGCCGCGTTCGGTTCATCATTTCTCCTTGGTCACAAAGGGATGTTTCCGTGCTTCTTGGCCGGGAGGGTTTGCCGTTTGGTCCGCAGCGCGTGCAACGCCCTCGCCACCTGAAGGCGGGTTTGCGACGGCGTGATGACCTGGTCGACGTAACCGCGTTCCGCGGCGAGATAAGGGTTCGAATGCCGTTCGCGGTACGCCTCGGTGAGCCGTAGCCGTTCGGCGGACCGCTGTTCCGGCGGCATCGCGGCCAGTTCTCGCCGGTGCAGGACCCGCACCGCGCCCTCGGCGCCCATCACCGCGATCTCCGCGGTGGGCCACGCCAGGTTGACGTCCGCGCCGAGATGCTTCGATCCCATCACCGCGTAGCCGCCGCCGTAGGCCTTGCGGATCACGACGGTCACCTTCGGCACGGTCGCCTCGGCGTAGGCGTAGATCAGCTTCGCGCCGCGCCGGATGATCCCGTTCCGCTCCTGCTCGGCACCGGGCAGATAACCGGGGACGTCGGCGAGCGTGAGCAGCGGGATGTCGAAGGCGTCGCAGAAGCGCACGAACCGCGCGGCCTTCTCCGAGGCGTCGATGTCGATCACGCCCGCCTGATGCCGCGGCTGGTTGGCCACGACACCGATCGTGCGGCCCCGCACCCGGCCGAACGCGCAGAGCATGTTGGGCGCGAAGCCGCTGTGCACCTCGGTGAACTCGCCGTCGTCGACGAGGCGGACGATCACTTCGGTCATGTCGTAGGCCTGGTTCAGCGAATCGGGCACCAGCCGGTCGAGTTCGAGGTCGGCGGCGGTCAGCTCGGGATCGGTCTCGTCGGCGTACTCCGGGCCGGGGTCGAGGTTGTTGGACGGCAGGTAGCCGAGCAGGGTCTGCACCCAGTCGATCGCGTCCTGTTCGTCGGCGGCCCGGTAGTGGGCGTTCCCGGAGACCTCGCTGTTCACCACGGCACCGCCGAGTTCCCGCGCGGTGACGCGTTCGCCGCTGACGGCGTTGACGACGTCCGGACCGGTGACGAACATATGCGCGGTCTCGTCGACCATCACGGTGAAGTCGGTGATCGCCGGCGAGTAGACCGCGCCCCCGGCGCAGGGGCCCATGATCAGCGAGAGCTGCGGGATGACCCCGGACGCCAGCGCGTTGCGCCTGCCTAGTTCGGCGTAGTACGCCAGCGAGACGACACCTTCCTGGATCCGGGCGCCGCCGGAGTCGTTGATCCCGACGATCGGGCAACCCAGCGTCATCGCCAGATCCATCACCTTGAGGACCTTCTCGCCGAACACCTCGCCCATGCTGCCGCCGAAGACGGTGAAGTCCTGCGAGAACACGCAAATCCGCCTGCCGTCGACGGTGCCGTGCCCGGTCACCACGCCGTCGCCGTAGGGCCGGTTGGCGTCCATCTCGAAGTCGGCGCACCGGTGCCGGGCGAACTGGTCGAGTTCGACGAAGGAACCCTGGTCCAGCAACAGATCGACGCGTTCACGCGCGGTCAGCTTGCCTTTGGCGTGCTGCCGGTCGACGGCGCGCTTCTCCGCGATCCGGACGGCTTCGTCCTGACGGGCGGCCAGCTCGGCGATCCGGAACGCCGTCGTCGGCGTCAAGGGGACGTCGGTCATGGCCGCGCCGCCCTCGGTGCCGCGAGCCGGTTCGCGAGCGCCGTGGCGACCACCTCGACGTGCGGCGGGTCGATCATCGACAGGTGATCGCCCGGGATCCGGACGACCTCGAGGTCGGCGCAGAAGGCGTCCCAGCCGAGGGTGTCGTCGGTGCGCAGGTAGCGCGGGTCGAGGGTGGTGGTCAGCGGATGCGGATCCTGCGCGCGCAGGAGCAGCACCGGCCCGGCGTACGGCTCCGGGGAGTACCGTTCGGCCACCCGAGCGTCCACATAGGACTCGTACTGGTGCCGCAGCACACCCTGCCCCATTCCGGGCACCTGTGCGGCCAGTCTGCTGATCACCAACCGGATCTGGGCGTCCTCGCCGAGCTGGACGAGGTCCTCGCGCGGGAGGTCCAGCGGGACGCCGTAGGTCCGTTCGACGTGCTCGGCGAACCGGTCGAACCGATCCAGCAGGATTTCGTGCGCCGGTTTCCCCGGGGCCGGCAACGGCAGGATGCTGTCGATCAGGAACACGACCTCGACCCGCTCCCCCGCCGCGGTCAGCCGCCGGGCCGTCTCGTAGGCGAGGCAGCCGCCGAACGACCAGCCGCCCAGCCGGTACGGCCCCCGTGGCTGGATTTCCCGGATCAGTTCGACATAGCAGTCGGCCTTTCCCTCGATGGTGTCCTCGTCGTCGATCCGTTCGAGCCCGTAGACGGCCCTGCCGCCGGGCAGGAGGCGGACCAGTCCTTCGTAGACGCTCGTCGGGCCGCCTGCCGGGTGGAACAGGAACACCGGCTCACCGCCGCCTGCGCGCAGCGGCCGGACCGGACAGTCCCCGCGTCCCTCGATTTCGGCGCGCAGCAGGTCGGCCATCGCGGCGATCGTCGGAGTGGCGAAGAGCCGGTCGACGTCGGGCACCGCGCCGAGCTGACCCGCGAACGCCGACCGCAACCGTTCCGCGCCTTCGGCGTCCCCGCCCGCGGCGAAGAAGTCGTCGTGGACGCCGGGGTCCGCGCCCAATTCCGCTTGCCAGTGCCGGGCGACCCAGCGCTCGGCCGGATCACGCGGTCCGACCTTGACAACCGGTCCGGCGGGACGCGGGCCGCTCGTGCCGAACCCGGCCTGTTCGGCGAGGTGATCGGCGAGTTCGCCGAGGCTGGCGCCGCGCAACAGCAACGGAATCGGCAGCGGCAGGCCGAAGTCGCGTTCCACGACACCTCGGGCGCGCATGGCGGTGAGGGAGTCCAGGCCGAGCCGGGTGAGCGAAGCGTGCCTGTCGATCTCGTCCGCGGCGAGGCCGAGCATCCCGGCGACGAGCCCGGCCAGGTAGTCGGCCAGCATCTCGCGGGCAGCTTCGGGCAGCACGGCGCGCAGTGCGTCCAATCCGTCCCAAGTGGATGGTCCGGATCCGGGTTCCTCCCCCGGTACCAGCATTTCGAAGAACGGTCGCTCGGTCAGCCGGGGGAACAGGGCCAGTACGGTTCCGGCGTCGACGCGGGCGATGCCGGTCGCGAGGCGGTCACGCGTCAGCACGGCGTCCAGCGCCGCCAGCGCCTCTTCCGTACCGAGCGGTTCGAGCACCGGGTTGCGGCTGCCGACGGCCGCCCCCGCCTCACCCCAGGCTCCCCAGCCGATGGTCGCCGCCGGTAAGCCACCGGCCCGGCGCCAAGCGACGAGCGCGTCCACCCAGGCGTTCGCGGTGGCGTAGGCGGTCTGGCCGGGCGAGCCGAACAACGCGGCCGCCGACGAGTACGCCAGCCACCAGTCGAGGTCATGTCCTGCGGTCGCTTGGTGCAACCGCCACGCTCCCAGCGCCTTCGCTCGCCAGGCGGCCTCGACCGTGTCGGTGCCGACGGTGATGGTGGCGCCGTCGGCCAGCACACCGGCCGCGTGCAGCACGCCGCGTAACGGCACACCGCCCGCGGTGGCCGCCGCGACCAGTGCCTCGGCCGTCCCCGGCTCGGCGATGTCGCCCGTCACCACGTGAACGTCGGCGCCGAGGTCGCGCAGCGCCGCCAGCGCGGCTTCGGTGTCCGGGCCCGGGCCGCGCCTGCCGGAGAGGACGAGCCTGGTCGCGCCGCGTCCGGCGAGCCAGTCCGCCGCGACCAGGCCGAGACCGCCGAGTCCGCCCGTGATCACGTAAGCACCTTCGCGCACAACGGTTTCGCGGGCAGGTTCACCAAGCCGCGGACGCCCCAGCACCCGGGTGTACCGGATGCCTTCGCGCCACGCGATCTCGTCGTCCGGCGCGTCGGCACGGATCTCCGCCACGAGCCTGCCGACCCACAGCAGGGCGGGATCCGGTTCGGCGTCGAAGTCGGCCTGGCTCGCGCGCAGCTCGGGATGTTCGAAACCGAGGACCCGGATCAGCCCGCGCAGGCAGGCCTGGCCGGGATCGCCGCGCTCACCGGGTTCGACGGCCGACGCACCCGCGCTGACCAGCCACAACCGTGGGGGTACGGCGTTTTCGGCCAGTTCGGCGACGACGGCGGAGAGGGTGGCGACCGTCTGTCCGGCCCTCATCGGGTCGGGCTCACCCGTCGGGGCGACACACGCGAGTACGCCTGTCACGTCGCGGGACCGCAGCAGTTCCGCCAGCGCCGCCCGGTCGCCGAGCGGGGCCGTCGTCAGCTCGTCCCCTGCCTCGGTGAGCCGGTCGCGCAACGACCTCAGCCACGGCGCGCCTCGGTGTTCGTCGTCGTACAGCACGACCCAGCGGTGTTCGCCCGCCTCGACCGTGGGCAGTTCGGCCTGCCGCCAGACGGTTTCGAACAGCAGGTCCGTCATCGGCACCGGCAGGGCCGAACGCTGGAACCGGCGGCAGTAGACGTCGCGGAACTCGACCAGGACGACGTCGTCGCCGTCGACCAGCTGGACCCCGCCGACCAGGCCGTCACCGGCCGGATCGAGTGAATCGAGCAGGGCGTCGACCCGGACCCCGCGGCGGGGGTCCCCGGCCACGACGACCTCGCCCACGGTCAGCGGCAGGAAGACGCCGTCGGCTTCGCGCAGCGCGTCCCCGCCCGCCGCGGCCAGCGCGTGCAGGCAGGCGTCGGCGATCACCGGGTGCAGGACGTACGCCGGATGGTCGGCGGGCAAGGTGATCGACGCCGAGGCGCGCCCGGGCGCGGCCATGACCGCGTGCAGCCCGCGGAAAGCGGGGCCGTAGCTCTGCCCCATCTCGGCCAGCGCCTGGTAGAGGTCGACCGGCCGGGCCTCCCCGGTGACGGCACCGAACGGCACCACCGTGGCGTCTCCCTCGCGGACTCGCGCGGTGGCGTGCCGGATCCAGCCGCCGTGTGCCGACCGCGCGTAGATGTCCACTTCGGACGGTCCGGAACCGGTGCCGAGGCTGGTCGTGACCTCGGTGTGCGCGGCGAGCGGGAGCACCCGGTGCAGTTCGATATCGCCGACGCGCAGTTGCCTGCCGGTGCGCAGCACGGCTTTGACCGCCGCGAGCGCCAGTTCCAGGAAGCCGGCGGCGGGGAACAGCGGGACACCCATCGCCGCGTGGTCGGCCAGCCACGGCAGCACCGCGGTCCCGACGTCTCCGCGCCACAGGTGGCCGTCGCCGGTCGGTTGTTCGATGTGGACACCCAGCAACGGATGCGCGCCACCGGATCCGGCCTGGGTGGCCGGGCGCCGGGGCCAGAACCGCTCGTGCCGCCAGCGCGGGCCGGGCAGGGCCACCGGCACCGGGCGGGGACCGCGCGCGTCGAGCACGCCGGGCAAGCCGAGGGTGTGGAGCCGGGCGAGCGTGGTGAGGAACGCCGTCCGCTCGTCGCTCTTGCGGCTCGCCGACGGCAGCGCGAGCGCACCGGTGCTCTGCTCGATCGCGGCCAGTGCCACCGGATGCGGGGAGATCTCGACGAAGACGCCGTAGCCGTCGGCGGTCGCCGCCGCCAGCGCCTGGCTGAACCGCACCGGACGGCGCAGGTTCGCCGCCCAGTACTCGACGTCGAACCTCGGAGTCCGGTGCGGATCGACGAGAACACTGCTGTAGCAAGGAATGTCGACCGGTTTCGGGGTAAGCCCGTCGAGGTCGGCACGGAACCGGCCGAGGACGGCATCGACGGCTTCCGAGTGTCCGGCCCCGCCGACCGGCAGCCTTCTGGCCAGCCTCCCGAGGCTCTCGACGTGCGAAACCAGTGCCTCGACCTGATCCGCGGCCCCGCTGACGGTGCACTGGACCGGGGAGGCGTACACCGCGACGGTGATCCCGGGGAACTCCGCTTCCAGGTCGGCCAGTTCGGCAGGCGAGAGTTCGACCACGGCCATCGCGCCGTCTCCGGTCGCGTCGACCTCGGCGAGCAGCCGCGCCCGGGTGGCCATCACGCGCAGCCCGTCCGCGACGTCCAGCGCCCCCGCGACCACCGCGGCCGCGACCTCGCCCATCGAATGCCCCAGCACCGCCGCCGGGACGACCCCGTGCGCACGCCAGAGCCCGGCGAGGGCGAGCTGCACGCCGAACAACGCGAGCTGCGTCGCGCCGAGATCCGGCAGCTCGTACTCGCCGGAAAGCACCTCGTGCAGGGAGAACCCGGCTCCGGCCACGAACACCGGATCGAGTGCCTCGACCTCCGCGCGGAACGCCGGCTCGGTGCGCAGCAGGAGGCGGCCCATCCCGGGCCACTGGGAGCCGTAGCCGGAGAAGACGAATACGATGCCGGGCACGCGCCCGGCCTCACCAGTGACACCCCCGCGCCCGGCCGCCATTTCCCGCAGTGCGGCGGCGACGCGGTCGCGCTCCTCGGCGACCACCGCGCCCCGGACCGGCAGGTGATCCCGGCTCCGCGCCAAGGTCGCGGCGACGGCGTCCAGTGGCACCGCGCGATGGGCGGGGTCGTCGAGCCAGTCCGCCAGGTCGGCGGCCCGCGCCCGGAGCACTTCGGGCGACTTGGCCGACAGTGCGAACACCCGCGGGCCCTCGGTATCCTTTCCCCGAGCGGGAAACGACGCCGCAGGCCACTCTTCGAGTACGACGTGGGCGTTGGTACCGCCGAAACCGAACGCGGAGATCCCGGCACGCGCGACACCGGAGTAGCGCGGCCAGTCCGTCGCCGTGCCGACCACGCGCAGGCCGAGACCGGAGAAGTCGATGTGCGGACTCGGCTCGTGGTGATGCGGGGTCGGCGGCAGCCGCCGATGGACCATCGCGAGGACGACCTTGATCAGCCCGGCGATACCCGCCGCGCCTTCGAGATGGCCCAGGTTCCCCTTCACCGAACCGATCAGCAGCGGGCGGCCGGATTCCCGGCCGGCTCCGAGCACCGCACCGAGCGCGCCCGCCTCGATCGGATCCCCCAGCGCGGTGCCGGTCCCGTGTGCTTCCACGTAGTCCACAGAGGACGGTTCCACGCCCGCCGCCGCGTACGCGGCCCGCAGCAGCGCGGCCTGCGCGTCCGGGCTGGGGGCCACGAGGCCGTTGGACCGGCCGTCGGAGTTCACCGCGCTGCCGCGGATCACCGCCAGTACCCGGTCCCCCGCACGACGCGCGGCCTTGAGCGGTTTGAGCACGACCACCCCGCAGCCCTCGCCGCGCGCGATGCCGTCGGCGGCGGCGTCGAACGGTTTGCAGTGACCGTCGGGAGCGAGCACCCCGGCGCGGTGGAAGGTCGCGGTGACGGCGGGTGTGAGCATCAGGTTCACCCCGGCGGCCAACGCCGTCCCGCATTCGCCGTGACGCAGGCTCTGCACCGCTTGGTGCACCGCCACCAGCGAAGACGAGCAGGCGGTGTCGAGGGTGAGGCTGGGGCCGCGCAGGTCGAACAGGTACGAGAGCCGGTTGGCGGCGATACTGGTCGCCGCCCCGGTGGCGGACCACACGTCGACGGCGGCGGGGTCGGACATGGTCAGGTGCCCGTACTCGCCCGCCGAAAGCCCGACGAACACGCCGGTCCGGCTTCCCCGCAGGACCGACGGCGGGATCCCGGCGTCTTCCAACGCGGCCCAAGCGACTTCGAGCAGCATCCGCTGCTGGGGATCCATCGTTTCGGCCTCGCCCGGGGTGATGCCGAAGAACCCGGCGTCGAAACCGGCGACGTCACCCAGGAAACCGCCGCGGCCGGGCAGCCAGCCGAGGTCGGCGCCGAACGCCTCCCACCGATCCTCCGGGACATCGCGGATACCGTCGCTTCCGGTGTCCAGCAGACGCCAATACCGGTCCGCGGACTCGGCCCCGCCCGGCAGGCGGCAACCCACCCCGACGATCGCGATCGGTTCCCCTTCGCGGCCGTCCACAGCCGCGACGTCGTCATGCTCCACTGTGGACAGGTGCTCGGCGAGGGCGTTGATCGTCGGGCATTGCCACACCAGGGTCGGTGCCAGCGGGCGGCCGAGGTACCGGCCCAGATCCGCGGCCAGTGCCATCGACTCCCGCGACGAAAGCCCGCTTTCGTGCAGCGGCCGGTCCGGATCGACGTGGTCCGCGGGCAGCCCGGTCCGTTCCGCCACCCGCGCGATCAGCCAGTCCCGGATCCCCGCGGTCATCCGAGCCGCCGTGCGGTCAGCGCACCATCCACATAGGACTTCCGGCACAGGACCCTGCTGATCTTGCCGCTGGAGGTGCGCGGCACCGCACCCGGTTCGAGCAAGACGACGTCGTATGGGCGCAGACCGTGCGCGGCCGAAACCGCTCTCCGGATCTCCGCGGTCACCACGGCGACGTCGGCCTCGACCCCTTTGGCTCGTTCCAGCACCACGACCGCCGCCTCGCCGTCTTCGTGCTCGATCGCGAAGGCCGCGGCGGAATGCGGCCGGACCGCGGGATGCGTCTCCACCGTCTGCTCGATGTCCTGCGGATAGTGGTTGCGGCCGTCGACGACGACGAGGTCCTTCAGCCTGCCGGTCACGAACAGCTCACCGTCATAGCACACGCCGAGGTCCCCGGTCGCCAGCCAGCCCGAACCGGAGTCCGGATCGACCGGCGGCAGACCGAACACGGCGGCCGAGGCGCCGGGCCGCCCCCAATAGCCCACGCCGACGTTGGGGCCCATCACCTGGATCTCGCCGACTTCGCCCGGTCTCGCCGTGGCCCCGGAAACCGGGTCGACGATACGGATCCGCTGGCCGGCGGGAAGTCCGCCGGAGACGAGGGTGGTGGACGCCGCGCCGGGTCCGGCGGGCATCGCGAACCCGGCGGCGAGCCGGTCGCGGTCGAAGGTGACCTGCCGCGGCGCCTTGCCCGCCTCGGTGACGGAGACGAGCACGGTGGCCTCGGCCAGGCCGTAGGACGAGCGGTGCACCTCGGGCCGCAGGCCGCAGTCCACGAACGCGTCGTGGAATTTCGCGATGGTCGAGGGCAGAACGGGCTCGCTGCCGTTGATCAGCGAGACGACCCGGCTCAGTTCGAGGTAGCTCTTCTCGGCTTCGGTCACGCGGGAAGCGGCGTAGGCGTAGGCGAAGTTGGGTGCCGCGCTGATCGCGCCGGGGCTGGCCGTGAGCGCGCGCAACCACCGCGACGGGCGTTCGAGGAACGCCACCGGATCCATCAGGACCGAGGCCGCGCCCGCCGCCATCGGCGCGCCGATGCCGAGGATCAGCCCCATGTCGTGAAAGAGCGGCAGCCAGCTGACGGTGGACGTCGTGCCGGTTTCGACCCCGTAGGAGTCACAGGCCTGGCGGGCGTTGGTGAGCGCGTTGCGGTGGGTCAGCATCACTCCCGCCGGGCTCCGGGTGGAACCGGACGTGTACTGGAGGTACGCCAGTCCGTCCGGTTCCGGTCGCGGCCAGGAACGCTCACCGGCCGCGACCGGGGTAAGGGTGTCGACGGCGAGCACGGCGGGGCGCTCGATCTCCGTCGAGGTGAGGAAACCGCAGACGCCGTCGAGCGCGTCGGCGGTCGTGAGCACGACCCGCGGCGCGCAGTCGGCGAGCACGGCCGCCAGCCTGCCCGCGTGCCCCGGCAGGTCCGGGCCGAACAGCGGGACGGCGACCAGCCCGGCCCGGATCGCGCCGAGGAAGGCCACGACGTAGTCGGCGGACTGCCTGGCCAGGATCGCCGCCCGCTCCCCTGGCACGGCGAAGTCGGCCAGCCGCGTGGCGAGAACGTCGACCCGGTCGTCGAGTTCGCGCCAGGACAGGGTGACGGCCCTGCCGTCCGCGCCGGAACGATGGTCGAGGTAGGTCACGGCGACCTCGTCACCGAGCCGGCGGGCCCAATACTCGAGCAGGGTCGCGAACGACTCCCCGGCGAGTGCGCCGTCCTGCCCGTGAGCGACGACGACCGTTTCCGAAATGGTTTCCATGGCCCCTCGTTTGACGACGTGAGCAGGAGCGGGTGAATTCGGAACGGCACCGTTGCCGAAAGCGGATTCCATTCCGGAGACCGTTCTTTGTCTGCGCCGAACTGTATGGATCAGGCGGGAAGAGTGTCAATGCGGGGACCGCGAAACGCTGACGGCGATGCGGCCGTGCTCACGGGGAAGTGAGAAACGGGTTACCCAGCTTGTCACTTGGAGACGGATTTCGGCCCGCGCGCTCCTTCAGCAGCCTGAACGCGAGGAGAGCACCGGCGAGTTCCAGTGCGGCCGCGGTCAGCAGGCCCGCCGTGTAGCCACCCGCCAAGGCCGGCGCGGCGCCTTCGTCGAGGCGCGCCGTACGCACCACCGCCAGTACCGTCCCGATCAGCGCGACCCCCAACGCGCTCGACAGCTCGCGGGACGCGGTGAGCAGGCCGGAGGCGGTACCCGAGTGCCGCTCCGCCACGATCTCCAGCGCGTACGAGGTCAGCGGCGTGGTCAAGGCCGATCCGGCGCCGATCAGCACCAGCCCGGGAATCCTCGGAAGCACCTCCGGGACATGGTTGACCGCGGCGAGCATCAGCAGTCCGACGGCGACCGTGGCCAATCCGGCCGCGACCGTCCGATGTGGACCGAATCGCGGCACCGCCCAGGGCACCAGCGGCGTCGCGGCGACGACCGCGACCGCCACCACGACCAGCGGAAGCCCGGCGAGCACCGGCCCGAGGCCCAGAAACTCCTGATGCAGCAACGGCGTGAAGAAGAAGACCCCGGAGACCCCCAGTCCCCACAGCATTTGCACGCCGAGCGCGCCGGTGAAGACCCGCTGCCCGGTCAGTTCCGCGGGAACCAGCCGCTCGTGCGCGCGTTTTTCCCGTAGCACGAACCAGGTCGCGAGGGCGGTTCCCGCGACACCGCAGGCCACGGGCGCCACCACGGCACCCTCGCCCAGTCGCACCACGGCGGCGGTGATCAAGACCATGGCGGTGGTCGCCACCAGCATGGAGAGCACGGCGGGCCGTCTCGCCGCCGGATCGCGGCCGGCAGTGGCGACCTTGCGGCACAACGCCAGCATCGCCGCCACGAAGGGAAGATTGACGAAGAAGATCCAGCCCCAGCCCAGGTACTCGCTCAGGACGCCGCCGAGGGGCGGGCCGAGTGCCAACGCGACCGCGAGGCAGGCCGTCCACACCGTCGCGCCGACCGCGCGCCCTCGCGCGTCGAGATTGGTGCGGAGCAGGCTCAGCAGGGCCGGGACCAGGAACGCCGCGGCCGCGCCCTGCAGCACCCGCGCGGCGATGACGAGCCACACCGTCGTGGCCAGTCCGCCGACGGCCGCTCCGGCGCCGAACGCGAGCAGCCCGGCCCGCAAAGTCGCGGCCTGCCCCCAGCGGTCCACCAGCGTGCCCGCCACCGGCAGCAGCCCGGCGAAGGGGAGCATGTAGCCGATGCTCACCCATTGCAGGGTGGGAAGGTCGAGGCCGAGGTCACGCGCGATCGAGGGCGCGCCCGCCGCGACGATCGTGTTGTCGAGAGTGGTGACGAACGCCCCGAGCGCGATCATGACCAGCGTCGGAATCATTGGTCACCTCGTGAGTGGTAATGACGGTTAGAACCGTCATTACCACTCACGAGTCCTGAAAAGGGGCCCCGCGAATACCTCGCGCGAAACCCGCGTCGGAATGACAAGCTTCCCGCGACTGGCTCGGGTTGTCGTGAGTGTTTTGGGTCGTTGGAGCCGAACGTGTTTTAGGTACCCACGGGGGCGATGTCGGTAGCGGCCGGTCCGTGAAGGACTTTGAGGGACTCTGGGTCCCTCAAAGTCCTTTTACCTGCCTGGAACGCCATCAGGAGCCTTAGCAGCACCACCGGTCACAGCGGCGGCGCGCGAAGGCGCCCCTTCCCTCGACTACACGACCTTCACCCCTTCCCCAGTACATGAAGGCCCCCTTCCTTGCGCCTAGCGCAAGGAAGGGGGCCTTCATGTACTGCACGCCCACAAGACCGCAGAGCACGAGTAGGTATTTAAGAGACGGTTCGTTAGAACGACCCAAAACACTCACGAGACCCGACCCACCACGTTCATGGCGTCTTCGAGGTGTGGCTCCGGGCGCCGACCACGCCAGAGTGACCGCACGGGACAGCCACCCGCGCTCAGCTGTGCGATGGACACCTATGCACGGTTCAGCCGGGGTCGTGCGTGGCGATTCGGGTTCTAACCCGAATCGCCACTCACAACCGGCTTCGGAGCCAGCCACCTTGACATCGATGTCAGGCGCGGCGGTTCCGCTCGCGCTCACCGTTCTTGGGGAGGAAGGCCGTAGTTCGTGCGACTGGACCGGTGACGAAAGGATCGCAGAACCCGGGATCAGCTGTTGCCGGGCATCCCCTTCTCGTCGGCCGCCGCGGTGACGGCACCTCCGAGGAGTTCGCGCACGATCTCGTTCGCCTTGCGCACCTCGGGGCTGATCATCTTGATCTTGACCTTGCCGTCGTGCCCCAGGTGACCCCCGACCTCGACCGTCTTGTCTTCACCGGGTAGTGGCAGCCCCTGGCAGCCGGTGAACTTCTTCTTCGGCGTCAAGCCGGTCTGGAAGTAGGCCACGATCGGGTCGTCGACGCAGTCGGTGTTGTACGGGAAGATCCCGTGGCTTCCTTCGTTGTCGACGCTGACCATCTTGGCGCCCGGCAGGGTGTTCGCGGTGGCGAGCCCGCCCTCGTACGGCGTGGCCGCGTCCAGCTCGGTCTGCACGATCAGCAGCTTCGGGAAGGTCTTCTGGTCCGGCGCGGGCTTGGCGTTGGCGGTCGGCCAGAACGCGCACAGCGGCGCGCCCGAGAGAGCCATGATCGGCGCGATGAACGGCGCCTTGACGGTCAGGTCGGCCTGCCAGTGGCTCCAGTAGTGAAGGTTCTGGTTCCACTGCCCGTCCTGGCAGCGGATCGCCTCGAACGCGGCGTTCCAGGTCTCGACCTCGGCGCCGCCCTGGTAAGAGGCCTTGCGTTCGACCGAATCCTTCTTCGCGATGGCCTTCAGCGCGTTGCCCTTCGCCTTGGTCAGGAACGCCTTGTTCGCGTTGGACAGGCCGGGAGTGCTCAGTGCCTTGGCGACGACCTGGTCGAGCTTCTCCGCGTCGGTCCCGGTGGGCGCCGGTCCCTTGGCGACCGTGGCCACCATCGAGGCCGCCGACGGGTACTGCGTGGTGTCGTACATCGCCGGGATGATGAACCAGGCGGCGTAGACCATGCCCGTGTATTCCCGGGTGCCGCCCGCCTTCTCCCAGTTGCGGCGGATCTCCAGCGGGTCGGTGCCCGTCTGGTACTTGGCGTCGTTGCGCGCCATGTAGGGCAGCAGGGCTTCCTGGAATTGGCGGTCACGGCTGCGCGGCTGCAGGTCCCAGGTCTTCTCCAGGGTCGAGCGGCTGGCGTCGGTCGAGGAGTCCAGCAGGAACCGGTGCGCCTTGCTCGGGAACGTGGTGGCGTACCAGGTGCCGAGCCACGTGCCGTAGGAGTAGCCGATGTAGCTGGTCTTCTTCTCGCCGAGGATGACCCGGATGAAGTCCATGTCGTACGCGGTCTGCTCGGTGGTGATGAACTTCGTCAGCGGGTTCTTCAGACAGCCGTCGACCTTCGCGCGATTGATCACGTTCTGATCGGTGCTGTCCGGGACGGTGTAGCTGCACGTCAGCGGAGTGCTCAGGCCGACGCCACGCGGGTCGAAGCCGACGAAGTCGTACTGTCCGGCCAGCACTGGGCTGCGCTTCGCCATCGCGGCGCCCCACGGCAGTCCTAGCCCGCCGGGGCCGCCCGGGTTGACCAGCGCGATGCCCTGCCTGCCGGTGCCGGGGTAGGCGGTCGCGGTCTTGGAGACGCGGATGCCGATGGTGTTGCCGTCCTGCGGGTTGTGCCAGTCGCGCGGCACCTGGATGGTCGCGCAGGCCAAGCCCTTGACCTTCTTCAGTTCGGCTTCCGCCGCGGGCGCGACCGAAGGGAACGAGCACTCGCCCCAGGTCACGGGCTGCTCGGTCAGCGCACCGGCGAGCGCCGCGGTGTCCGGCTCCGCGTTATCCGCGGGTGCCGCACCCGTCGCCGGAGCCAGCAGCAGGCCCGACGCCAGGAAGGCACCGGCGACCACGGCCACGATGCCTTTCCGCGTTTTTCCCGTACTACTGATCACCATCATCCCTTTCGGCAGGAGCCCCGACGTCCGTACGAGAAGTAAAGACGGATGATCAGCTTACCTACTCGGCTCGGAGTTGGTGGGTATCCGACATGCCGGAATTTCGGCACCATGGACGCGACTATGGGTGCAACCCGGGACCGTGGTCGGAATCCGCCGAGGGCGCGATGGGAGTCGGGCTGAGCGACGCCTCGTCCTCGCCCTCCTCCAGGAGGGTCGCCGCGGCGCCGACCACCTTCAGATCCGGCTCGCCGACGACGTCCTCGTCCTTGTCCGCGTAGTCCACCCGGGCGAGCACACTGCGCATCGCCTCGACCCGCGCCCGTTTCTTGTCGTTGCTCTTGACCACCGTCCACGGCGCGATCTCCGTGTCGGTGGCGCGGAACATCTTCACCTTCGCCTCGGTGTAGGCGTCCCAGCGGTCGAGCGACTTGATGTCGTTGGCGCTCAGCTTCCATTGGCGCACCGGGTCGACCTGCCGGATGAGGAACCGGGTCCGCTGCTCGGATTTCGACACGGAGAACCACAGCTTGACGAGGACGATCCCGTCGTCGACGAGCATCCGCTCGAACAGCGGCGCCTGCCGCATGAAGCGTTCGTACTGTTCGTCGGTGCAGTACCCCATCACCGTTTCGACGCCGGCGCGGTTGTACCAGGACCGGTCGAACAGCACGATCTCGCCCTCGGTGGGCAGATGGTTCACGTAGCGCTGGAAATACCACTCGCCCCGTTCGCGTTCGGTGGGCTTGCCCAGCGCCACCGCTCTCGCGCCACGCGGGTCGAGATGCTCGGTGAACCGTTTGATGGTGCCGCCCTTGCCCGCCGCGTCCCGGCCTTCGAACAGGATCACCATGCGGCCACCGGTGTCCTTGATCCAGTACTGCAGTTTCAGCAGTTCGATCTGCAGCGACCGTTTCACCACGTCGTACTCCTCGCGCGGCATGCGCGTCGAGTACGGATAGTTCTCCCGCCAGGTGTCGATGGGGGAACCGTCGGGACGGAGCAGAACGGGGTCGTCGGCGTCGTCGTAGTCGACGACGAGACGCTGGTCCCGCAATTCGGGGAAGTGCGCGGCAAGAGCAGGCGATGGGTCGAGCACGTGCGCCGGGTACCCGTGATGGTCCTTCCGCAAACGCCGGGACCGTCCTTCATCCACCGCGCAGATGATCACGCAGCGTCCGCGCCACGCGAGCCATCAGCACTTCGGCCTCCGGCTGGATCGCCGCGGGGACCCGGGATTCGGTGAGCGCGGCGATCGCGAAGATTCCGCCGTCGGCGTGTTCGACGACGCCGACCTCGTGCCGCAGGTTGAGCAGGGTGCCCGTTTTCGACGACCACTTCGTGGCATCGGAGACGAAGTCCGGGCTCAGCCGCTGACGCAACAGGTTGAGCCCCATCAGCTCGCGCACCCTCGCCGCCACGAGCTCGTCCACTTTGGACGGCCTCCACAAGGCTTCCAGCAGCCGGATGAAAGCTCGCGCCGAACCGGAACTCGCCCGCGTGATGTCAAGCTGAGGAATGGGATGTCCTTGTCCGGCTGTGCCGGCGTTGATCGCGAGCGCGTGCGCGAGGTGGACGTCCTCGGGCCCGAAGCGTTCCGCGGGCGTGTCGCTCAGATCCGCCGCCGGATGCCGCGCGGAGATCCCGGACACACCCCATTCCCGCGTCAATCTGGTGACTTCGGCAGGCGGTGTCAGCGAGAAGAGCGCGTCGGCCGCGGTTTCATCACTGATGGCCATGGTGAGGTAGAGCAGGTCTTCGATCGCCACCCTGGCCGGATGCCGGAACCGGGTCAGCCCGGTCGGGCCCGGGGCGGTGGCCCGGCCGGGCTTGACCTCGATCGGCGCCGCGCCGTCGAGTTCGCCTCGGCGGATCCGCTCCAGGGTCGCCGCGGCCAGCGGGATCTTCACCAATGAGGCGCACGGGAACTCGAGGTCGGGATCGATGCCGATCTCGTATCCCGTCCGCAGGTCCCGTACCAGGAACGAACCGCGCAGACCGCCGTCGGCCAGTTCCTCGCGCAACCGCGCGAGCAGCGATTCCATGGTCATGTGGTCTCCTCCGCGCCGAGACACCGGGCGATGTCCGGCCATAAGCGTGCACGGAGCCGCTGCGCGTCCTCGCCGAGCCCCGCCGTGATCTCGTAGCCGCGGACGAGCCGGATCTCGCCGATGGGCCGCCAAGCCAAGCCGAGTTCGATGGCCTGCGCCGTCGAACACAGCAGCAGATCGGCCGTACCGAACACGGCCGCCGCGGCCGCGGTGAGCGAATCGGCGACGGCGACCTGCGCCGGTCGCAGGCCCACTGAATCGCGGACCCGGAACAGGGGGTCGCGAAGATGCGGAACGTCGTCCTCGGGCTGGATCCAGACCCGGCGAGGCGTGCGGCCGGACCGGCCGACGCGCAACGTTTCCAGGTGCAGGGAGCCCTTTCCCTGCCTGCTCGTACCGGCCAGGCCCAGCGTGACCTTCCAGGTGCCCTCTCCCCCGGGGACCGTCGTGAGAGCCGCGCGGACCTCTTGAGTCCGCACGAGTTCGGCTCGTTCCCGGGGCGGGGCCTGCCGGAACTCGAGGAAGACGTCCAGTGCTCGTGCCGCCGCGTCGAGTTCGGCGAGCTCGCGGGTGGTGCAGATCTCCGGCATCGCGAGCCGCGTCGGCCGCAGCCTGGCGCGCTGCGCGTCGTGCTCCATGGTGTCGGCCAGGCTGACCAGGCGTTTCGCCGACGGCAGCATGTCCCGGCCGAACGGCGTGAGCCGCGCGCGGCGGGTGCTGCGGTCGAACAGCCGCTCGCCGAAATGCCGTTCCAACGCGGCGATCCGGCGGCTCGCCACCGGTTGGGGAATGCGGGCGAGCGCGGCTCCCGCGGTGAAGCTCCCGGCCTCACTCACGCTCACGAACGCTCGGCAGCCGCCGATCAGGTCCACGACCACATACTATGCCGGATTCGCATGAAACTGCTCGTTTGTGTCTTGGACAGCATGACCGGCGCTCACCAGACTGCGGACATCGAACGATCTTGAAAGGAATCACCGTGTCCGTCTCTTCTCGCCACTGGACCGGCCGGGCGGCCCTCCTGGCGCTCTCGGTCGTGTCCCTCGCCGCGTGCTCCACCCCCGCCCCCGCCCCCGCGCCGGCACCGGCCACCCCGTCCGCCGCCATCGCGGTCGCGACGGACGGCCGTGCCGACTTCGAGCAGCTCGAACGCGCCTTCGGCGCCCGGCTCGGGGTGTACGCGGTGGACACCGCGACCGGCCGCGAGGTCGCCTTCCGCGCCGACGAGAGGTTCGCCTACGCCTCGACGCACAAGGTGTTCACCGCCGGCGGTGTCCTGCAACGGACGCCGGTCGCCGAACTGGACCGGACGGTGACCTACAGCCAGCAGGACGTGGTCACCGGATCGCCGGTCACGGAGAAACACGTCGGCACCGGCATGTCGCTCCGCGCGGTCATGGACGCCACCCTTCGCTACAGCGACAACACCGGCGGCAATCTGCTCTTCCGCGAACTCGGCGGTCCCGCGGGCCTCACCTCGGTGCTGCGCGGGATCGGCGACACCACGACGCACGTCGACCGGATCGAAACCGAACTCAACGACACCGCTCCGGGCGACATCCGGGACACCAGCACGCCGCGCGCGCTCGCCATGAGCTTGCGGGCCTTCACCCTTGGCGACGCCCTGCCCGAGGACAAACGAAAGATCCTCGTCGACATCATGCGCGCCAACACCACTGGTGACGCGAACATCCGCGCGGGAGTCCCCGGCTGGTCCGTCGCCGACAAGACCGGGACGGCGAGCTACGGCACGCGTAACGACATCGCCGTCGTCTGGCCGCCGAACCGGGCGCCGATCGTCCTCTCCGTCCTGACTGATCGGTCCACAAAGGACGCCAAGATCGACAACGCGTTACTCGCGCGAGCCACCGTGGCCGCGGTCAAGCTGCTTCCCTGACTCACCGCACGGCTTGACCGGCCGGGCGGACGGGAGATCCCGTCCGCCCGGCCGATTCATTCCGTCAGCGACGGCAAGGGTTGCCCGCCGGGTGCGCGGTGGTGCCGTGCACGTCGGCCTGGGACTCCGCGAGCACGATCTTCGCGAGCGCGGTGTCCAAGGCGACCGCCTGCTGCTTCACGACGCCGTTCGACACGGTCTGGCCGTTGAGCTTCAGCGAGCCGATGACCAGCGGGATGGTCAGCGGCGCCGAGCCCACCGTGACCGCCGAACCGTTGATCTTCAGCGACGCCACATGCGAACTGCCAGCCAGTACCGGGGCGAGACCGCCCGGCGCGGGCTGACAGGTCGCCGTGGCCTGCGACTGGATCACGCCGAGTTCGATGGTCAGCCCGACCGTGCTGATCACCGTCTTGTCGATCCTGGCCGTGGCCAACGCGCGGTCGCCCGGGGCCGGGGCCGTCGACTGGTTGTCCGGCGTGAGATCGGTCGACGCGGTCAGCACCTGGGTGTCCACCTTGATCAGACCGGCGTTGAGCGTCGCGGCGGCCACGGTGCTCACGTCGTCGGCACACGGCAGATTCGCCGGGTTGGCCCGCGCCGCGGTCACGCCGAGCACGTTCGCCGCGGTACCTGTGCAGGAAAAGACGCCGTCACGGTCGTCGTCGACGATCGTGCCGACACCGACCGGATCGACGAGCCCGGCACCCGACGGGGCCGAGAGGGTCACCGTGAACGTCTCGTTCGGTTCGTCGACGGTGTCCGGGTCGACCAGGACGGTCACCGGTTTGGCCGTCTCCCCGGGTGCGAACGTCACAGTGCCGTTCGCGGTCGCGTAGTCGGCGGGCGCGGTCGCGGTGCCGTTGGCGGTCGCGTACTGGACCGTCACCGGATTCGGGCCCGGACCACCGAGCAGTGACACCGTGAAGGTCGCCGGGACCGGTGCGCCGCCGGAACCTTCGTCGACCGTCACGTCGTCGATTCGCAAGCCGAGCACGCGCACGGTCGTGGTCTCGAGATACCCCAGCGAGACACCGTCGACCTGATAATCGACCACACAGTGGTAAGTGCCGGGAGCGGCCTCGGCCGACGCCGTGATCGTCTCGGTGAACTGGGCGACGCCGCCGCTGGCGACCTTGACGCTGCCCGGGTCATTGGTGACCGTGAGCTGCGGGTCGCAGCTGGTCACCTTCGGGGTCACCGTGACCTCGATGGACTTGATGCCGTCCAAAATGGCTTGGGAGACCTGGCCGGCGGGGACGTTGTTCAGCAGGACCCCACCCGTGGCCGAGGTGATGGCGCTGGCCTGTCCGGTGGCGTCGAGAGCCCCGACGTTCACGGCGACGACGCGGATCTTCGCTGCCTGAAGCGCCGCGATGGTCTGCGCCAGCGTGTGCCCGCCGCTCGGATCGTGCGACGGCGCGTCGCCGAACCACGCGACGATGCGGGTGCCGTCCGGCCGGAAGGAGACGGCACCGGTGGCCAACTGGTAGAGGGCGTTCAGGTTGGCTTCCGGCGTATCCCCGCCGCCTGAGGCCACCCACTGGTTGATTCCCGTCTGGACCGCGGTGGTGTCGCCGGTGACGGCCTGGTTGACCTTGAACGGCACCGAGTCGGTGAAGTCCTTGTACTCGGCGACGCCGAACTGCGCGGTCGGCTGCGCGGCGAGCACGTCGCCGGTGATGGCATTGGCGTTGGCCCGAACGTTGCCGATCGGCCCGCCCATACTGCCGGTCGTGTCCGCGAGCAGGACGAGATCGGGGTTCGGCGGCACCGCCGAGGTCGTCACGTTCTTGATCACGGTCGTGCTCTGCCCCGCGGCGAGGGTGAGGTCGACCGTGGCCGGATCGACACCCGGCGGCGCCGCGGCGGCGACCGCGGTGGATACGAGCATCGCCGTGACGGCGGTCAGGACGACGAGCAGTGGTCTTCGCGACATGGACTTCCCTTTCGAGACCCGGCCACAGCCGGAATTCTGTGGGTTGCCTGAGGAAGACGGAAAATCTCGGCTTTCGTTAGCGCGAGAGCCGGACATCACCCGGAGCGCCTCGCGGCGATGCGCTCAACGGGTTGTTACCGCGAATCCGACCTACTCGGACCATGTCCGCGCTACGCCGTTCAACCGCAAGACCTTCGACACCTTTCACTCTTCAGTGTGAGAAGTGTCGAAGGTCCCGCCGGCCTCCGTGCTCACCTCGCCGGGCGAAACGCGAAGTCCCACCGATGTTCGTCAGTGAATCGTCACCGAATGGCGCAGTGTCGGCCGATACGCGACGAGACACCAGGGCCTGCCGGGATACCCGCTCTGCGACTTGGGGATTGCCCGTCACCGCCCTGGATTTCACGTTCCCCGATGCCGAAGGAATTCGATGCGAACACCAGAGCTCCTCCCTTTTCAGGCTCGGCGCGCCGGAGATCCGGGGAACCGCGATGGCGAGTGTGAACACCGCCCTCCTTGGGTATCCCCGTGGCGAACCGCTAAGGAGACTCACGTGGGAACAACGAACGCCTACGAATTCCTCAGCGGCGGTGCCCCACCGCTGGGAAAGATCAGGGCCTGGCTGCGAGGACAGCTCGGCCACCTCGGAATCACCACCGTGTCGGACACCGAACTGCTGACCACGGAACTGGTCACCAACGCGCACGAACACGCGGACGGCGCCGCCGAAGTGAGGGTGTCCGTCCCCGTCGGCCGCGACGTGATCCGCGTCGAAGTCGACGATCATCGCCCCCACCTGAAGCCGCGCCGTGTGGCGAAGCAGGATCCGGCGAGCGCGCACGGACGAGGACTGGCGCTGGTCGAGGCGATCAGCACCGAATGGGGCGTGGACACCGGCGCCGGGGTCAAAACGGTGTGGGCGGAGATCGCGGTGCCCTGACCCGACAGAGACCTACTTGGTTTCCACCCGCCCGAGCGGATCGGAGCCGCCGGTCAGCTCATCGCACGCCTGTCGCCAAGCCGGATCTCCCGGAGAGAATTCGCTGCGCAGGTAGGCCGAGGTGAGCCGTGCCACCGCGGCGACTCGGTCCGGGTTCTCGTCCGTGGTCTCGGCGACGTCGAACCCGGAGATCCCCCCGAGCCCGTGCTCCGCGTCGAACAGCGTGAGCAAGGTCTTGCGCCCCGGCGAAAGGAGATACGGATCGGCGTGCCACTCCGGACCGCGGACCGTCAGGTGAGTGGAGGCGTCCTTGTCACCGGCGACCACGAGCGCGGGGGTCGTCATCGCGGAGAAGTCCGTGCTCAGGAAGACGGGATAGTTCTCCGCCACGAACTCGGTGACGGCGTCGACGCCCCGGCCGGGCGCGGCGAGCAGCACTCCGGCGGAAATACGAGACTCGGCGAGGTTCACTTCCGTTCCGGTATGGGAGTCGGTGTACCGCGCGCCCAGCAGCAGGCTCGCGGTGTGCCCGCCCATCGAATGCCCCGCCACGGCGATCTTGCCCCGGTCCAGGCAGCCACGAAGCCGCGGGACGGCGGCTTCGATCTCGTCGAGCCGGTCGAGGATGCGGATCATGTCCTCGGCGCGGGACCGGTAGTACAGCGGCGCTTCGGGGTCGTCGGAGTCCAGGCTCAGCGTCCTCGAACTCAGATGCGTGGGCTGGAGGACGGCGAACCCTTGCGCCGCCCAGAAATGCACGAGCGGGGCGTAGCCGTTCAGTGAGGACAGATGGTTCGAGTAACCCTGGCCGTGCGACAACAGGACGATCGGCAGCTCGTCCCCGGTCATCGGCGCGGATACCCGGACCTGCAGGTCCACGGCGCGGTCCGGGGTGGGCAGCACCACCGGGCTGACCGACAGGACAGGGGTGGGCGCGAGGGTCGAAACGCTCATGACGTGTTTTTCCCTTGAATCGGCAGACAAACGGAACACTGTTCCACAAACATACGGAGCAGTGTTCCGTTTTGTCAAACGCCGTTCTCCGGGGTTACCTCGTGCCGCACCGGCCGGTCGACACCACCGCCGGTACCGGGCCTCCGTTGAGCACGAATTGCGAACCGGTTCGCGGACGATGTCGCCCGTGGAAGAGTTCGTGATCGTCACGTTCGCCAGCGTCGCGCTGCCGCGGTCACGACACCGCCGCCGGTTTTGTACTGGATACCGTCGTAGGTCGAGTCGTGGATCTCGGTGTCCCGCAGCGCGACCGCGGGAATGTCCGTATCCGCCGTAGATCGCGATCCCGTTGACACGCCAGGGAAGCTGGATCGTGTTGTTGGCGAACACGTTGTCGTGCGCGATGTCCTGCGACGGGTCCTTCAGCGCGGCCGGCCCAGGTGGTCCTTGAGGCAGCGGGGGAGGCAGAGCCGTACGAGCATGCTGTACCCGGAGACGAATGCAAGAAGTTGACATATATCAGGAATTTTTCGACCGACTGCGGGGGCCGGGTCGCTGACCATCACGCCGGACGGACGTCCGCTACTTGCCGCCCGCGCGGGGAACCGTCAGAGTGGTCACAGGAACGCCCGCCGTTTTATCGACTCAGGTTACAAATGTGCACTGAGCCTGTTGCATGTCTGAGTTAGCGCAGGCAAATGGCGGTTTCGTATTCCGAAGCACAGGAGTACAGGCGTACACTCAAGCGCAAGTAAGCCGCGTGGAGGTCGACCCTGATGGACGTGACGAAAACCCTGAAGTCCGCACTCACCGGGTCGACGGCCGAGTCGAGGCACGCGGTCCGCGAGTTGCGGCGGGAAACCGAGGACCTGGTGGCCCGCCGCGCGGGCAGGACGGCGAACAGGCTGACCGAGCTGGGCGGACAACTCGCCGATCTGGTCCTGCTCTCCGGAAGCAGGCTCGCGGGGTTCGCGGATCGGCACAGCAAGCCCGTGGGCGAGGGCGTGCGCCGCGAAGCGGGCCGGATCGGGGATTCGGTGGAGCGCTTGTCCGTGACCCTGTCGGACCGCGCCATCCTCATCGCCGAAGAACTGATCGACCCCAAGCCGACGACCCGGGCCCAAGTCGCGAAGCGGCTGCCCGGGAAAAGCCGCCGTCGTTGACGGCTTAGGGACGCTCAAGTCCTGACACAGCCGTGCCATCGGCATATTCGTGCCGACAGGCCGAGTGCCTTGCCGCCCGACGCGGCCTTCTCCCGTCTTTAGTCGCTATCAGCGACCGCATCCGCTTGCTTAGCATGGGAAAACCGGCAGCGGATCCGGCCGGGCGCCCCTGGCGATCCGCCGCGGCCAGGCACGCCGCGACCCGTCGCGCTCCCCATTCCTTTCTCTCTTGTCCCCAGCGGAAGGCACCCATGCGCATCCGAGGACTTCTCACCGCTTTGCTGTGCGCGGCCGGACTCACGGCGGCGCCCGCCGCCGGCGCGGCCCCGATCATCGACGGCGGCTACGCCCAGTCCGGACCATGGGCGCCATGATCGAGCAGAACGGCGAGCAGTGGTGCTCCGGCTCGATCATCAGCGCCCGCTGGGTACTCACCGCCGAACACTGCGTCGACGAATCCGGCGCCGACATCGCGCTCCTGCGACTCAACCGCTCGGCCACCACTACCTACGCGTCACTCGGATCCTCAGTGGCCGCTGGCGACACCGAATACGTTCACGGCTGGGGCTACAACGCTGTCTCGAGGTCGCCCGAATGACGGTGACGAGTGTCGGGAGTGGACTGATCAAGGCACGCAAGGGCGACGGCCTGACCAACGGCGGCGACTCGGGCGGACCGGTGTTCGTCGGCGGCAAGCAGGTCGGCGTACACATCGCCGGCAACAAAGTGGACAGTTCGACGCACACCGGTATCGCGGCGAACCGCGCCTGGATCCGCGACACCTCGGGCGTTTAGGTTCGGTGAACGAGTCGAGAATGACGCCACCGGACGGACTCGGCGCGCAGCTCATCAGGCTGGGCCTCGGCGAGACCACCGCCCGGGTCTACGGCCGGATGCTCGAAAGCGCCCCGGTGACCGCCGCGGAGCTGGTGCCGAGCCAAGGCGACGCGAAGACCGTCCGTCAGGCACTGGCAGAACTGACGAACGCCGGGTTGGCGGTGTCGTCCGGAGTGGACGGAACCGGGTTCCTCCCCGCCAATCCCGGTGAGGCGCTCGCCGCGCTGACCACGCGACGGCAGGCCGAACTGCACGACGCCCGCCTCGCGGTCCAGACCGCGTACCGCGCCTTCCGGCGAGCGCATTCCGGGATGCCACACGTTCAGGACCTGCTCGAAGTGGTCACCGGCGACGCCATCGTCCCGAGGCTCCAGCACCTCGCGACCATGGTGCGGCACCAGGTGCGCCGTCTCGATTCGCCGCCCTACTTCACCGGCGGCCACCGGAATCTCCTGGAGGAGGATCAGCTGCGGCGTGGGATCAGCTACCGCTGTGTCTACAGTGGAGCGTCCTTGGGCGATCCCGGCTACCTCGCCGAAAACATCTTGCCGTGTCTGCGGGCCGGCGAACAGGCCCGGCTCCTGCCCGAGCTCCCGGTGAAACTCACGCTTTTCGACGACCGGGCGGCCACCATCGCGCTGACCATCCGGGAGGCCGACCGGAACCAGTCGATCGTCATCGTGCGCCCGTGCAGCCTTTTCTCCGCACTGGAGGGGCTGTTCGAAACCTCCTGGGCCGCGGCACTCCCGCTCGACCAGCGGGGGCGGGCGGCCGAGCAGGCGATCCGGCCGATCGAACGAGAGCTGTTGCTCCTGCTCGCCGCCGGGCGCAAGGATGACGAGATCGCCGCCGAACTCGGCGTCAGCAGGCGCACCCTGTTCCGCTACCTCGAAACCCTGATGGACCGCGCCGGGGTCTCCAGCCGGTTCCAGCTCGGGGTCTTCGCCGCGCACAACGGCTGGCTCTGAGATCCGAGGTCACGGGTTGCGTTCGTGTGGCGCATCACACTCCCGGTGCACGATCTTGATCCGTGACCGTCTCCCTTTACGAGAGCACTTTCGGTGAAAAGTTCACCGGAAGTGGGAGGGAGAGATCATGAACCACACCGGCACCCCGCTCGAGGGCGGCGGCCGCACGTTCGAAACCGTCGCCACCGAGGCCGACGACATCAGTGCGTCCGTCGACCGGATCACTTATTCGGGCACGCGCACCGTCTACACCCTGCGGGACGGCGCGCTGACCCCCCAGAGCACCTTGCCGATCGCCCGGCGCCCGGGGCGGCCCCACAACGCGTTTAGCCCTCTGAATGCGGTAGTTCGCGACACGCACGAGCGCATTCAGAGGACTAAACGCGGCCCTCGCCGCGAACCGCCCTCACTCGGATGGGGTCACCCAGGTAGCTCCCCTCCGCTGCGGTGAACTCCCGGAGGGCGGAAGATGATCTTGAAAGGAGGGCGGCACCATGGGAAATCACCGGCACCACAACGGCACCGCGTCACTCCGGATCGCCGCCGCGAGCTTGCGGGTGTGCGCGATCGTCATCACGGTCGCGGCCTGCGCCTGGCTCGCGCTGTGGCTCGCGTTCACCCTTTGACCCCGGACGGTTCCGGCTCACGGCCCGGGCGGGGCCGCTCCCGGCTGAGGCTCCGGCGGGCTTCCCGGTTCCGGCAGCGGACGATCCGGTACCGGCTCCGGGAGTCGCTCTGGAACCCCCGGGTCGGGTAGCCGCTCGGGCCTCCCGGGGTCCGGCACCGGCTCGGGAATACCGGGGTCGGGCAGCCCCGGATCCGGCGGCATGGGGTTCGGCGGCGCCGGAGGCGCGGTCATTCGATCACTCGTCATCGCTCTACCTCCTGTTGACGCTGCTACCCGTTCGGTCACGAGGTGAAACAGGCCCGTGATGGCCTCCTTCCCTACTCTCAAAGTAGGGAAGGAGGCCATCACGGACTTCCAGACCGTGGCTCAGCCGCCCGCCCTCGCTAGGCCGTCTGGGTGGCGATCCAGTCCGCGATGACGTCGGCGCGGGAAGTCGTCTCGATCCCGGCGTGCGGACAGGCCGGGCCGGTGGTTTCGATCGAGACCAAGGTGCCGCCCTTGCCTTCGGGGAGGAAATAGGGCGCACCCGAGTCGTACGTGCAGGCGCTCGTCGTGATCGCCGGGGCCGCGCCGCGGACGCCGATGGTCGTCGGCGTCACGGTCGCCACCTGGACGGTGCCCTGCTGCATGCGGGTCGCCGGGGCAGGATTCGTGGCGGTCAGGCTGCCCCAACCCGCCAGGGTCAGCTGCTGTCCGACCTTCGGGAGCACGCGGCTCACCTTCACCGGCGACACCATGCTCACCGGGGTGTCGAGCCGGAGGAGTGCGACGTCGTTTTCCTTCGCTTGCAGCACTTCGGTCGCCTTGCGGGCCACCCCCGACTCGATCGCCTCGTCGACGAGGCCCAGCGTCACCGTCGTCGGATACGGCATCTTGCCCGCCACGCGCTTGCGGTGCGCGTCGTGGAAGCAGTGCCCGGTGGTGACGACCCAGCCGGGCGCGACCAGCGCACCGGTGCAGTAACTGCTGTAGGTCGAGCCGTCCGGGCGGGGGATCTTCGTCATCGCGATCTTCGCGACGAACCCGAACTGCCCTGGTGGGACGTCGGAGCCGTGGGCGACGGCCGGCGCGGCGAGCGCGGCCGGAGCGGTGGCGATGGTCAGGACAGCAGCGGCCAGCAGGGCGCGCAGACGCAATTTCTTACCCTTCGTCGATGAGGTGATCCGAGGCTAGGACCGCCGCCCGACAAGGGGAATTCCCCGACCAGGTGTCACCCGATGGCACGCCGGGCGGCGGCGGGTTCGCCGCGGCGCGTGAGCCAGTGGCGATAGGTGTGGCTGCTGTCGGTGTCGGACCGGTAAGCCGCCTCGGCCGCGGCGATCAAGGCGTCACTGTTCCCGCCGAACGCGCCTTCGGTGTGCCAAGCGATCAGATACCGCATCCACAACGGATCCCCCGCGAGCGCCCGGATCGCGATCCCGGGCGAGGCGGGAAACGTGACCTGGCAAGGGGAAATCGCCCGGCCCGCCGCGATCAGGCGCTGCAGCGGCCGCAGTTCCGTGCTCCGGTGCGCCACCTGCGGCCGGAATCCCGCCGCCGCACAGGCTTCCTCGAAACATTCCGGCCAGCCGGCGCCGTCGGACGGCCCGAGCACCCAGCGTTCGGCGGAGAGGTCGGCCAAAGCGATTTCGGCGCCTCGGGCGGCCGGATGATCCGCGGCGATCGCCACGAACACCGGTTGCGCGGCCAGCGGCCGCAGCGCCACCCGCGGTGCGGCGGGCAGGACGTGCCCGGGATAGTCGGCGACGACGGCGGCGTCGAGCTGGCCGCCCGCCACGAGATCCAGCAGCCGCAACGGCGAGAACTCCGTCGTCACCGAAACCGCTGGTGCCCGGCCGGAATCACCGAGGCGGTCCGCCAGCTCGACGACCATCGACCCGCCGATCCCACCCAGCGCGACCGGACGCTTCTCCTCGTCCGCCAGCCAGCGGGCCGCGTCGCGGTGCATCGTGTCCGCGGCGGCGAGGACGGTCCGCGCGTGCGCGAGCACGCGTTCGCCGAACGCCGTGGGGACGACTCCTCCCCTGCCCCGGACGAACAACGTTCCGCCGAACGCGCGCTCGATCCGTTGGACCGCCGCGGTCAGCGCGGGCTGGGTGCTGCCGATGCCGATCGCCGCGCGCGTGATGCTGCCCGCGTCCGCGACCGCGCACACCACTCGGAGATGACGTAACTCGACATCCATCACGCGGACCTTATGGCCACTTGGGATGTGCCGGAAGCCGTCGAAAGTCGGGATCGTTTTTCGTACTCCTCTCTTCTTTCCTCCCCTCCCCGCAAGGAGTACGCATGCGACGCGCAGGTCTCATGTTCGCGCTGACCACCGTCCTCGTCTCCGGTCTCCTTCCCGCGACGGCATCGGCGGCCCCGGCTCCCCGGTTCACCACGTCGATGGAGGCCTTCGAAGCCGGCGGAACCATCAGGCGGGTGGAAGTCAGCCGCCCGGCTTCGGACAGAACCGCGTTACCGCAGCGGATCGCGAGCGCCGCCGCGGTGACCCCGATCGAAATCAACGGCCCCAGCGAAACCACCTTCGACCTGGTCTTCGTCGGTGACGGCTACACCTCGGGCCAGCTTTCCACCTACTCGCAGCACGTCCGCTCCAGCATCGCGGCACTGTTCGCCATCGAGCCGTACAAGAGCTACCGCAAGCAGTTCAACCTCTGGCAGGTCGACGTCGTCTCCGCCCAATCCGGCGTCACGAACGACCCGACCCAAGGGGTGCGGCGCAACACCGCGCTGGGCATGTACTTCTGGTGTGGCGGGATCGAACGGCTGTTGTGCGTCAACGAGACCAAGGCGAACCAGTACGCCGCGGCCGCGCCGGACGTCGATCAGGTCATCGCGCTGGCGAACACCACCAAGTACGGCGGTGCCGGCGGCGGGGTGGCCACGTCTTCGGGCGCCAACGCCCAGGCCAGCCAGATCGTCGCCCACGAACTCGGGCATTCCATCGGCGGGCTCGCCGACGAATACGACTACGGCACTTGCGAAACCCGCGAACCGCGCGAGCCCAACGCGAGCGCGCTCACCGCCACGCAGATGAGGGACCGCCGCGCCAAGTGGTACGCCTGGCTCGGCAAGCCTTCTCCCGACGGCGGCACGGTCGGCGCCTTCGAGGGATCGCGCTACTGCAAGACCGGGATGTACCGTCCCAGCGTGAACTCGCTCATGCGCACGCTCGGGCAACCCTTCAACCCGCCGAGCACGGAGGCGATGATCGCCGGCTTCCACCGTGAAGCCGCCCAGCACCAGCACCACCACCCGTAACGGTCACCGGGCCGGGCCGCCGGCGTGGTCGGCGAGCCCGGTCGCCATCCCCCGCATGAAGCGGCGCAGATACCACTGGAAGAACCACGCCATGCCTTGGCGGGCGCGATACGTTCCATGCCAACGGATCTGCGTCCCGCCGCCGGAGGTCTCACGCAGTTCGACGGCCGCCTGGTAGTCGGCCATCGTCGGGTTCTCGACGCCCTCGTAGGCGAACCGGCGTTCGGGTTCGAGCGCGGTGATCCGCTCCTTGGTGACCATCTTGCCGGTCCGGAAGGCGCGGGTCGCGCCGACGCCGTCGCGTCCGTCGGCGGAAAGTCCTTGCGACGCGGCGGTTTCCAGGGCGTCGACCCGCGACCAGACCGGCCAGCTTCGGGCGTTCAGCAACAGCGCCCACACCGTCGCGGGTGACGCCGACGATTCGGCGGTGACGTCGTACGACTGCATTCGGGAACTACTCACACCGTCACTTTAGAAACGGGCGAGCCCGGTCACCATGCGTGAGGTTGCGGCGGACCGATCAGGAATTGCGATAGTCCGAAGGGCGCACACCGGTGTGCCGGAGGAAAGCGGCCGACAACGCGCCGGGGGTGGCGAATCCGCATCTCGGTGCGATCTGGGTGACCGCGAGATCGGTGTCGCGCAACAGCCGTTGCGCCTCCTCCATCCGGAGCCGGGCCAGGAACCGATGCGGGGTCTCGCCGGTCTTCTCCTTGAAGACACGGATGAAGTGGTAGACGCTCAGGTGCACTTCCCCGGCGATGTCGGCCAGGCTCAGTGGGTCGGCCAGCCGCTCGCGCATCATCGCCACAGCGGCGCGGACGCGGGCGTCTTCTCGCCCCGCCCTCGGCGGAGACGGCTTCAGGGCGTGGCGGGTGAGCAGGTGCACGGTGAGGAAGGCGGCCGCGGATTCGGCGTACAGGTCGTCTTCCTCACTCGCGTTCCCGAGTGCCCGGACCAGCTCGTCGAGCAGCGGATCTCCCCCGGCCAAGGAGGCCGCCATCGCCTCGTGGTCGACCGCGCGGCCGCCCAGCCGCGTCGCGATCGACTCCACCGTGGTGCCCGGAATGTGCACCTGCAGACTGCGCATCGACTCGTCACCGCGGTACCGGTGCAGCACTGGCCTGCCGGGGACCGCCAGGGTGAGCCGTCCCGGCCGCCAGTCGGAACGGTTCCAGCGGCCCTCACCGCGGGTCTCCAGCAACGCCCGTCCCGAGACCGGCAAGACCAGGTGCAGATCCGCGGTGGCCGGCATTTCCATGTCCTCGGCGACGGGGACATGGTCGAACCGCTGGACCAGCAGGGATTGCCAGCCGGACTCCTCCCAGCTGCAGTAGGTCCGCCGGACGTAGCGGGCCATGTCGAAACCGGCATACGGCCGCAGGTCGAAACGCTCGGAGTGGAACACCACGACTTCGAGGCTAGCGCGCTTCGAACGGCGAAGGTCAACTCCGCGCGAGCAGTTCCTTCACTCGCGGGATGACCTGCTCGCCGTACAGCCGGATCGACTCGAGCCGCTGCTCGTGCGGAAGCGCGCCCGCGCCGTATTTGAGCTGGAAGCGCGACAGGCCGAGGGTCCGCACCGCCCACGCGATCTTCTGGGCGACGGTTTCGACGGAACCGACGAACAGCGCGCCGCGCGGCCCGGCCATGGCGTCGTAATCGGCGCGGGACATCGGGCCCCAGCCCCGTTCGGCGCCGATCTTGGCGAAGGCCGCCTGGTGATGCGGGAAGTGCTGGGCCACCGCGAGTTCGTCGGTCTCGGCGACGTGTCCTGGACTGTGCATGGAGATCGGCAGCTCCCCGTGTCCGGCTTCCTTCACGGCACGCCGGTACAGGTCGGCCAGCGGGGTGAACCGCTCCGGCGATCCACCGATCACCGCCATCACCAGCGGCAGGCCGTACGCGGCCGCACGGACCACCGACTGCGGCGTCCCACCGACCCCGACCCAGGCGGGCACGCTGCCGGACTCGGTGAGCGGGAAGGCCTGCGCGCCGTCCAGCGCGGGCCGGACGGTTCCACTCCAGTCGACCGGCTTTTCCTTCTGCAGATGGGTGAACAGGTCGAGTTTCTCGGCGAACAGCACTTCGTAGTCGTCCAGCGAGTAGCCGAACAGCGGGAACGACTCGGTGAACGAGCCCCGGCCGAGCGTGACCTCGGCGCGGCCACGGGAAACCGCGTCGAGGGTCGCGAACCGCTCGTACACCCGCACCGGGTCGTCCGAACTGAGGACCGTGACCGCGGTGCCCAGCCGGATCCGGTCGGTCCGGCCGGCGATCGCCGCGAGGACGACGTCCGGTGAGGACACCGCCATCTCCGTGCGGTGGTGCTCCCCGACCCCGAAGTAGTCCACGCCGACCTGGTCGGCGAGCACACCTTCGGCGACGACCTGGCGGATGGCCTCGGCCTGGCTCACCGGCTGGCCGTCCACGCCGTTCTCCACGTCACCGAAGGTGTCCAGGCCGAAGGACGGCTCCTGCCGCGTGCTCAGGATTTCGTAGCCCATGTCCAACTCCTCAAAAGTAGTTGAACGCTCAAACGTGTCCTTCGTCGATCATATTCCGTCGCCGAAGGTGCTCATCCCCCGGCGATGTCACGCGCCAGCTGCTGCGCCTGCGGGAGGGTGTACTTGCCGGTGATCTGAGCTTCCCCGCCGGTGATGGCGGACTGGATCATCGGCGCGGTCAGGACGCGGCTCTTCAGCACCACCGCGACCTGCTTGCCGACATTCCCCGTGGTCCAGTCCGCCCACGTCCGCGCACCCGCGGCGGTGAAAGTGAGGTCGATGATCGGGTTCGCCTGCCGCGGATCCAGGTGGGCACGCACCCGGCTGACCTCCGCCCCGGTGAGGAACGCCGGGCCGAGCACGTATTTCGTGCCCTCGACGCGGTCGCAGCTGACCAACGGGAGCGCTGGATCATCACGGCCCTCCAACGGGTCCTGTCCAGGTGAGCAGTCGAGCGCCGCCGCGGCGGCGCGCTGCTCGGCGGGGTCCGTGCTCTGCCGGTTCGTGGCCGAGCCTGTCGCCGGTCCCGGTGGAAGCTCGGTCAGGACCGGCCGAAACCGCAGCCGGGACCCGTCTTTGACGACGAAACCGTCACCATCGGGCTCGGGTTGGCCCGAAACCTCGGCCTGACATCCGGTCACCCCGAGCAGGACAAGGGCGGCCGCTACGAAGAGAGTGCGCACGGACGTCATTCTGCCTTGCGCGGCAGCGGAAATGTGCTCGAAGACGCGAAGCGCCGCGCCGCCGGACGGTGCGCTCGAGAACCCCGAGGGTGGCCTTGGCGCGTCACCTCACCCTGACGGCGGCCGCGCTGACCGAGGGGTGGGGTGACGCCGTGCTCATGGCCGTCAAACACGCACTGCTGGCCACCGGCCTGTTCAGCCTTCTGAGCCTCGGCGGCACCGAATGGCTCACCACTTGGGACTGGCGGATCCCGTTCTGCGCGTCCGTCCTGCTCATCGGCGTCGGTCTCGTCGTGCGGCTGAAGGTCGAAGAGACCGGCGCGCCGATCCTCTACGCGGTGCGGACGAACTGGAAACCGATCCTGCTGGGCATCTGCGTACTGCCCGTCGCGGTCGGCGGCTACTACCTCGTCACCACCTTCGCGACGGCGTACGCGACAGATCCCACCGTCGACGTCTCCGAATCGCTGGTCCTCAACGCGCTCACCATCGCCGCCTTCGTGGCGCGTGCTCAGCATCGCCTGCGTGCCGGCCGCACCCCGGGCACACCGACGAGGTCTAGCGGACGCGCAGCCGCCGCATGAGTTTCAGCCCGGAAAGCATTCCCTCGACGTACTTCTCGTAGGTCTGGCCGCCGCGGGGACCCATGACCTGTTTCTTGAGCACAGCCACGTTCTTGACGTCGGTGTACTTGAGCAGGCCCTGGTCCCCGTGGCGGGCGCCGACGCCCGAATTCTTGACGCCACCGGACGGTGTCCCCTTCGACGCGTACGCCGTGGCCAGGATGTCGTTGATGTTGACGTTGCCGGACTCGATGCGCGCGGCCACCGCGCGTGCGGCGCCGACGTCACCGCCCCACACCGACGCGTTGAGGCCGTATTCGGTGTCGTTGGCGAACGCCACGGCCTCGTCGACCGTGCGGTACGTGTGCAGTGCGACAACGGGTCCGAAGGTTTCGGTGACGCCGCAGAGCATGTCTTTCGTGACGCCTTCGAGGATCGTCGGTTCGAAGAACGCCGGACCGATGTCGGGTCGCGGCTTTCCTCCACAAAGGACGGTCGCGCCCTTCGCGACGGCGTCGTCGACGTGCGCCTTGACGCGGTTCATGTGGTCGACGGAGACGAGCGAGCCCATGTCGGGCCCGAAGTCGTAGGCGGCGCGGACGTCGAGCGCCTTGGCCTTGGCCACATACGCGGTCTTGAACTCGTCGTAGCGGGACTCCGGCAGGTAGATCCGCTCGATGTGCATGCAGATCTGCCCGGTGTTGCCGAAAGCGCCGAAGATCGCACCCTGCACGGCCTCGGCCAGCTCGGCGTCTTCGAGCACGATCATCGGGTTCTTGCCGCCGAGTTCGAGGCAGCAGCCGATGAGGTTCCGTCCCGCACGCTCGCCGATCACCCGGCCGGTGGCCGTGGAACCGGTGAACATCACGTAATTCGCCTGGTCGATGAGGGTGGGGCCGACGTCGGGGCCCTCTCCGCACACCACCTGGAACAGGCCCTTCGGCAGCCCGGCCTCCTCCAGCATCTCGACGCCGTAAAGCGGTGAGAGCGCCGTCTTGTTGTCCGGCTTCAGCACGACGGCGTTGCCTGCCATCAGCGCGGGGACGGCGTCGGAAATGCCGGTGGCGAACGGGAAGTTCCACGGCGCGATGATCCCGACGACCCCCTTGGGCTGCCGGATCTCGGTCGACGTCGTCAGGAACGGCACCGGTCCGCCGCGTTTGGTCGGCGCCAGCAGGCTGGCTGCCCGCGTCAGGTAATGGCTCATCACCATCGCCGGGTCGCAGGTCTCCTCGATCGCCATCCGGCGGTTCTTGCCGCTCTCGACCTGGATGAGATCGGCGACGATCCGCGCGCGAGCGACGAAGAGCGCGTGCGCCCGCTTGAACACCTCCAGCCGCCGCTTGAGCGGGGTCGCGGCCCACTTCTCCTGCGCGGCCCGAGCGGTGGTGAACGCATGCTCGATGTCGGCCGGCGTCGACTGAGGCAACTCGACGAGCACCTCGCCGGTGTAGACCTCGGTGAGCTTCCAGGTCGCGCCGGACGAGCCCGGCACTCGGGCGACGAGACGCCGCAGGAACGCGTCGGTCACCGACGCCGGACGGGTGAGCGCGAGCGGAGTGACGGTCATGGCCCTCTTTTCCGTCAGTTGTCCGGTCAGTTGTCCGAGAGGACGAGCTGCGCGCCCATCTCGCCGATCATGATGGCGGGCGCGTTGGTGTTGCCGCCGGTGATCGACGGCATGATCGAAGCGTCGCAGACCCGCAGGCCTTCGACGCCGCGGACCTTGAGGTCAGGACTGACGACGGAGAGTTCGTCGACGCCCATCCGGCAGGTGCCGACACCGTGGTAGACCGACGTCGCGCGGTTCAGGATCGCGTCGCGCAACTCCTGGCCCCGCAACGCCTTGCCCGGGTGGAGCTCCTCCTTGATCGACCCCTTGAACGCCTTCGACGCGAAGATCTCGCGGACCATCTCCGAGCCCTCGCCGAGCACTTCGAGATCGGCCGGGTCGGACAGGTACTGGGGGTCGATGAGCGGCGCCGCCGTGGGATCGGCCGAGGCGAGCCGCAGCGTGCCGCGGCTCCTCGGGTAGATCAGCGTGGTCAGCACGGTGAGCGCGGGCCGCTTGTCGACGTCGTGCCGGATCGGCGCGTCCTGGTTGGGCGTCACGTAGGCCCACGGCAGGAGATGCAACTGGAGGTCCGGGACCTCGGCGGCCTGGGAAGTCCTCAGGAAAGCGACGGCCTCGAAGACCGAGTGCGCCAGGAACGTCGTGCCCGGCCGCATCAGTTCGCTGACCAGGCCGCGCGCGAAGTACGGCGGCGTACCCCTGTTCTTGCTCGACGACGCGCGGAAGGTCAGCGCGTGGAACATGTGGTCGTGCAGGTTGTCGCCGACCGGCAGATCCGCGACGACGTCGATGCCGTGCTCCTTGAGGTGCTCGGCGTGGCCGATCCCGGACAACATCAGCAGGTGCGCGGATCCGACGAAGCCCGCCGAGAGGATGACCTCCTTGCCCGCGCGCAGCGTTCGCTTTTGCCCGTTCGCGTCGACGACCTCGACGCCGACCGCACGGCCGTTCTCGATGAGCACCTTCTTCGCCAGCACCCCGGACTGGACCTCCAGGGTCGCGGGCGCGAGACGGTGGATGTAGCCGCGCGAGGCGCTGTAGCGCAGGCCGTCGGCGGCGTTCTGCTGCATCCGGCTGACGCCCTCTTGTGAGGCGGCGTTGTAGTCGTCGAGGATCTCGCAGCCGATCGCGCCGGCGGTCGCCTGGAGGAACTGAAGTGTCCCCTCCTGCGGGGTTTTGTTGCGGGTGACCCGGATCGGCCCACCCGCGCCGCGGAACGTGTTCTCGCCGTCCTCGAAGTCCTCCATCCGCTTGTATGCGGCGTTGACACTGTCGGCGTCCCAGCCCTTGTTGCCTTCCGCGGCCCAGGAATCGAAGTTGGCGCGGTTGCCGCGGACGTAGACCATGCCGTTGATGGAACTGGAGCCGCCGACGACCTTGCCCCGCGGCACTGGCATCCGGCGATCGAGAACGTGTTTCTGCGGGACCGAGTAGTAACCCCAGTCGAAGGGTTTCTTGAGCTGGGGTACCGCGTGCATGGGGCCGACCAGCCCCGGCTTCTTGACGAGCAGCCTCTCGTCGCTCTTACCCGCCTCGAGCACGATCACGCTGGCTCCGGACTCCGCCAGCCTGCCCGCGATCGCGGCCCCCGAGCTGCCCGATCCGACGACCACGTAATCGGCCTCGTCGCCGCGCGGCGCCCTGTTCGCCATTCCCGCTCCTCGGTCCGCCACCGTGCAGAACTATAACCTGTTCTAGTTCTGCCACCGTATAGCGAGACGGCCCCCTTCCGCAATGGCGCTCGGCGCCGAGTACGCGGGCGACATAGTCGCCACTTTGTGTAGTTTTATCTGCTGCCTGAGTAACCACGTCCCTTAACGGGTCGATCGCGAACTCGGCGCAGTCCTCCGGTCGCCGCTCACGCTGAAGAAGTGACCGTCCGGACACACGGTCGGCCTGTGCGCGGACGAGTTGTCCCCGCACAGGCCGATGATCGGTGCCCACGCTCAGCGCAGCGGTTCGAGCGCTTTCGCCAGCGGCTCCAGCACGGCGGGGGTGTGCGGCGGCGGCAGGTAGATGATCGCCAGGTCCAGGCCCACTTCGCCGAGCGCTTCGACGTCCGCGGCGACCTTGGCGTAGTCGCCGTCCACCCCGAGGCGGACGTGC
The DNA here is from genome assembly GCF_055575355.1 of Amycolatopsis sp. NPDC034160. NCBI lineage: Bacteria > Bacillati > Actinomycetota > Actinomycetes > Pseudonocardiales > Pseudonocardiaceae > Amycolatopsis > Amycolatopsis sp. NPDC034160. The sequence goes on from NZ_JBVISU010000009.1 coordinate 237,273, forward strand.
GAGGACAGCGTGATCTCACTCGGATCCCGGCCGATGTCCGCGCAGTGCCGATGGAGGACCTCACGCTTGTGCGCGAACTCCTCCGGCGTGCCACCAACGAAGTTCCAGTGCTGGGCGTACTTGGCGGCCGTGCGCAACGTCCGCTTCTCGCCGCTGCCGCCGATGCAGATCGGCGGATGCGGCTTCTGCACACCCTTCGGCTCACAGCGGGCGTCGGTCAGTTTGTAGTGCTCGCCCTGGAACGTGGTGGTCTCCTGGGTCAGCAGACCGACGAGCACCTCACAGGCTTCCTCGAACCGGTCGCTGCGTTCCTTGATGGTGCCGAGTTCCATGCCGTACGCGCCGGATTCCTCCTCGTTCCAGCCCGCGCCGACGCCGATCTCCAGACGACCGCCGGAGACGATGTCCAGTGTCGCGGCCATGTTCGCGAGCAGCGCGGGGTGCCGATAGTGAATGCCGCTCACCAGCGTGCCCAGCCGGAGCCGTTTCGTGGCCTGCGCGAGCGCGGTGAGGGTGACCCATCCTTCCAGGCAGGGACCGGTCGAATCCGAGAAAATGGGATAGAAGTGGTCAAAGGTCCAGCCGGATTCGAAGAGTTCGATTTCGTCGGCGGCCTGCCAGACGGCGAGCATGTCGGACCAAACGGTGTCCTGCGGCGAAGTCTTGATGGCGAATCGCATGATCTTGATCGTAAACCTGGAGTTCCTCCAGTCGCCCGGCCGAAATTCAACGGGCGATACCGCGGCGCGAGTAGTCGTCGGCGTCCACTCCGGACTCGACGAGCAGGGCTCGCGTGTGTTCACCCAGCGCCGGGACGTCGCCCATGCACGCCTCGAAATCGTCGAAGGTCACCGGTGGCAGCAAGGCGTCGACGCGGGCGAACTCGGTGCCGACCTTGCGCCAGCGAGCACGGGCCCGCAGCTGGGGATGATCGGCGACCTGGCCGACGTCCTTCAGCTGGGCGGCGGGAACCCCGGCGGCGGCGAGCCGTTCGTCGAGTTCGCTGTTGGACCACCGCGAGGTCCGGGCCGCGACGGCGGCGTCGCATTCCGCGCGGTGGGCCACGCGTCGCACGTTGGTGGTGAAGCGCGGGTCGTCGGCGAGCTCCGGCGCGTCGAGGACGTCGGTGACGAGAGTCCGCCACCCGAGGTCGTTCTGGACACCGATCAGCATCTGGCCGTCGCTGGTGGGAAAGGCGTCGTACGGCGCGATCGCACCGTGACTCAGGCCCATCCGGTCGGGCTCGGTTCCGGCGTACATCCGGGTGTTGAGCGCGTAGCCCATCCATTCGACGGTGGCCTCCAGCATCGAGACCTCGATCGTCGCACCCTCGCCGGTGCGCCAGCGGCGCAGCAACGCGGCCAGCACTGCCTGCGCGCAATACATGCCGGAGGCGATGTCGGCGGTCGGAATCCCGGTCTTCACCGGGGTTTCGGCCGTGCCGGTGATCGCGATGAGGCCGGCCTCGGCCTGGATCAGCATGTCGTAGGCCTTGCGCCGCTCCATCGGCCCGCCCGCGCCGAAGCCGGACAGGTTCACCACGACCAGCTCGGGCCGCTCGTCCCGCAGGTCGCCGAACCCGAGCCGCTCGGCCGCGCCAGGCGCGAGATTCTGCAGGAACACATCGGCCTTCGCGATCAGTCGCCGGACGACGTCACAGCCCTCGGCGGTCTTGAGGTCGACGGCGAGCGATTCCTTCCCGCGGTTCAGCCACACGAAATGCGCGCCGGTGCCGTGGACGGCGTGGTCGTAGGCGCGCGCGAAATCCCCGCCGTCGACGCGCTCGACCTTGATCACCCGCGCGCCGAGGTCGGCGAGATGGCGAGTGGCCAGCGGCCCCGCGACAGCCTGCTCGATGGCGACGACCGTGATCCCGTCAAGCGGCCGGGTCATGCTTTTTTCTTCGCAGCGCGCACAAGTCCGCCGCCGATGATCAGCCGTTGGATCTCGCTGGTGCCTTCGTAGAGCCGCATCAACCGGACATCACGGTAGATCCGTTCGACCGCGACCTCGCGCATATAGCCGCTGCCACCATGCACCTGCACCGCCAGATCCGCGGCTTTCCCCGCCATCTCGGTACAGAACAGCTTCGCCGCCGACGGCGCGATCCGCCGGTCCTCACCGGTCACGTAGAGCCGCGCGGCCTCACGGGCGAGCGCGCGGCCGGCGAGGACGCCGGTCTGCTGATCGGCGAGCATCGCCTGCACCAACTGGAAATCCCCGATCGGCGTGCCACCTTGGGTCGCGGTGGCGGCATACGCGACCGACTCGTCGAGCGCCCGCTGCGCGGTCCCGACGGCCAGGCCCGCCAGGTGGATCCGGCCGCGCGCCAACGACGTCATCGCCGCCTTGTAGCCGACGTCGCCGTCTCCCCCGACCACCGCCTCCGGGCCGACACGGACCTGCGAGAACGAGACGTCCGCGGTGCGCGAACCCTCTTGCCCCATCTTCGCGTCCTTCGCGCCGACCTGGATGCCGGGCGCGTCGGCGGGCACGAGGAAGACCGCGATCCCGGTTCCCGTCCGCGCGAACACCACGAACAGGCCTGCCTCGGTGGCGTTGGTGATGAACTGCTTGCCGCCGTCGATCACCCAGCCGTCACCGTCCGGCTTCGCGCTGGTCCGCAGTCCGGCGGGGTTCGATCCCGCACCCGGCTCGGTGAGCGCGAACGACGCGACGACCTCCCCCGAAGCGATCCCCGGCAGCCACCGGGCCTGCTGCTCCTCGGTGCCGAACCCGACCAGGACCTGCCCGGCGATGCCGTTGTTCGTGCCGAACATCGACCGCAGCGCCAAGGACGTGTACCCCAGCGCCATCGCCACCTCGACGTCCTGGACGAGGTCGAGGCCGAGCCCGCCCCACTCCTGTGGGATCGCGTATCCGAACAATCCCATTTCCGCGGCCTGAGCCCGCAGGTCGGCCGGGATGGCGTCCGTGCTCATGATCTCGAGTTCACGCGGCATCACGCGACTACGCACGAAGTCGTCGATCTGGCCGAGAACGTCCGCGAAGACGTCATCGGGGACGTCGGGGTTGCCGGTGTACATGCCCTCACTATCGATCACCGGCCCGGGTCAGGTCCACAATGCGTCGAAATTCCCGAGATCGCCGAGTGGGATGCCTCCGCCTTCCGTCCGGACAACAACACCGACTCAAGTGCTGTGGTGTTCAAGGACGACGAGTGCGAGAACGAGGACTACTTTTCACTCCGCCCCCACGGTGGCCATGGCTCGGACAGGCTTCTGCCGCGCTCGGTGCTCTTCAATTAGGCCGAGCGGATCTCGACAATTCGCCCCGGCCGCCGGGAAGATGGCTCCCCGGGGGTGGTTGTCATGGCGCGGCGCCGTCTGACTTTCCTTGTTGTGCTCACCATCGTGCTGGGGCTGGTGGTCGTCCCCCGCGCCTCGGCCGCCGACCCGGTCACCAGGTACGAAGGCGAACTCGACGGCGCACGCTATCTGGTGCTGGTGCCGGAAAATTGGAACGGCACGCTCATGCTGTGGAGTCACGGGATGTACTCCCTGGCGTATCCGGAACCGGAGCGGATCGCGCTGACCTCACAGCCCACGACCGAAACTTTCTTGCTGGCGCAGGGGTACGCACTGGCCGCGTCCCAGTATCGGGCCGTGCGCGGCTGGTCGATCGAAGAGGCGCTGACCGACCAGATCCGGTTGCACGACTGGTTCTCCCGCACCGTCGGCCCGCCGCGTCGCACCGTCGCGGCGGGTGAATCGGTGGGGGCGATCACCGCGACCCTCCTCGCCGAGCGGAACCCGCGCCGGTTCGCCGGACTGATGACCTTCTGCGGCAACCTCGCCGGCGGGGCCGCGCACTGGAACTCCGGTCTCGATCTCGGATACGTGCTGAACACGCTGCTCGACGCGCGGTTGGAACTGGTGCGAATCACCGATCCCGCGGCCAACGTGGACCGGTTCACCGCCGTGGTCCAGGCCGCCGCCGCGACACCGCAAGGCCAGGCCAGACTCGCGCTGGCGAACGCGCTGGCCGAGATCCCCGGCTGGTTCGACGCCACCCGACCCCGGCCGTCGGCTGTCGCCGAACAGGTCTTCTGGCAGGGCGTATGGGATCGCTTCTATCGCGCCGGCGCGTTCGGCGTCGACAGAATCGCGTTGGAACAGCGCGCGGGCGGCAACCCGAGCTGGAACGTGGGGATCGACTACCGGCGGATCCTGGCGAAGGCCGGCGAGCGGCCGCTGGTCGAACAGGCATACGCGGAGGCGGGACTCGACCTCGACGTCGACCTCGGAGAGTTGGCGAAGGCGCCACGTATCTCCCCTGATCCGACCGCGGCCGGCTATCTGGCGAGGTTCGGGTTGCCGCTGGGACGCACGCCGGTTCCGGTGCTGACCATGCACACCGTCGCGGACGGCATCGCGCCGGCGGCGCACGAACGCGCCTATGCCGAGCGAGTCGCGCTGGCCGGTGCCCCGGGAAAACTTCGTCAGCTGTTCGTGAACCGGGCCGGACACTGTGTGTTCACCGCGTCCGAGGAGATCACCGCGCTACGCACGCTGGAGCAGCGGCTGGACCGCGGACAGTGGCCGTCAAGTGCCCCTGACGCACTGAACGCCGACGCTGGCAAGCTCGCCCCGGAACACCAGACGATCTTCGACACCGTCGGAGAAACCCGGGTCACGACCACGCCCGCGTTCGCGCGGCACTCCCCTCCCCCGTATCCGAGGGCGCTGCCGTTCTAGGTTCCGGTGAGGATCGTCAGCCCGTAGGCCGACAGGACGCGGTTGACCGGGAAGAAGTAGGTGGTGCCGCCACTGGAACAGTTCCCGCTGCCACCGACCAGCACACCCTGTGCCTGCGTCCCGCTGACGAACGGCCCGCCGCTGTCACCGGGCTCCGCGCAGACGGACGTGCGGGTCAGTCCGGTCAGCGTTCCCTCGGGAAAGGTGATCGACACGTTCTTCGCCAGGATGGTGCCGCACCGCCAGCCGGTGGTCGCGCCGTACTTGCACACCGACGCGCCGACCGGGGCCTCGACCGAGCCGGTGATCGTCACCCGGCTGTCGGTCGGCGGGATCGAGCCCACCAGCCGCCAGTCGGTCGTATTGGTCACGCGGATGACGATCGCGCCGTTCGGCGGAGCCTGGGCACCCAGGACGACCCCGACCACACGACCGGCGCTGCGGATGGTGTCGCCGGGCTTGCCGCAGGCGGAACTCGCGATCAGGTAGCCGGCCTTCCCCGCGACGGCGGCGAATCCGGCCGTGCACCGCGACGCAGCGCTGCCCTGCAAGACGCTCCCGCCGCCCAGCGGGGCGGGAGCGCTCGCTTGCGCGGTCGGCGGCAGGACGAGGCAGAAGAGCGCGACCAGGCCGAGCAGAAAGTGGGATCGGGGCAGCCTCATGGGACCCTCCGATGGCCGGGGATGCCCTGATCGTAACCAGCGAGCAGCCCCGGCCCATCCGCCGAATCGCGCATTCTCAGCGCCAGCCGAGCTCCGGCGCCACATGCGTGAGAATGCTTTCCAGCACGTGCGCGTTGTACTCGACACCGAGCTGGTTCGGGATGGTCAGCAGCAGGGTGTCCGCGGCCTCGATCGCCTCGTCCTCCTTGAGCGCCCGCACCAGCTCGTCGGGCTCCGCGGCGTACGACCGCCCGAAGATCGCCCTGGTCGTCTCGTCGATCATGCCGACCTGGTCACGCGAGTTCCGATCGCGGCCGAAGTAGGCGCGGTCCAGATCGTTGGTCAACGCGAAGATGCTGCGGCTGACCGACACCCGCGGCTCCCGCTCGTGGCCGGCCTCCTTCCACGCTTCGCGGTAGGCCTCGATCTGCTTGCGCTGCTGGACGTGCAGCGGTTCGCCCGTCTCGTCGTCCTTGAGGGTGGAACTCTGCAGGTTCATGCCCTGCTCCGCCGCCCAGACAGCGGTCGCGTTCGAGCTGGAGCCCCACCAGATCCGCTCGCGCAGCCCCTCGGAGTGCGGCTCAAGGCGCAGCAGCCCCGGCGGATTGGGGAACATCGGCCGCGGGTTCGGCTGCGCGAAACCCTCCCCGTCGAGCAGCTTGAGGAAGACCTCGGTGCGCTGCCGGGCCATGTCCGCGGCGGTCTGCCCCTCCGCGGGGCCGTAACCGAAGTACCGCCAACCGTCGATCACCTGCTCCGGAGATCCCCGGCTGATCCCGAGCTGGAGCCTGCGATTGGAGATCAGATCGGCGGCGCCGGCGTCCTCGACCATGTACATCGGGTTCTCGTAGCGCATGTCGATCACGCCGGTGCCGATCTCGATCTTCGACGTCCGGGCGCCGATCGCCGCGAGCAGCGGAAACGGACTCGCCGCCTGCCGCGCGAAGTGATGCACACGGAAGTACGCGCCGTCCACGCCGAGCTCCTCGGCCGCGACCGCCAGGTCGATCGACTGGTGCAGGAAGTCGGCGGCCGATCGGGTCTCGGAGTGCGCGCTCGCCGACCAGTGGCCGAAGGACAGGAAACCAATCTTCTTCACGCACGTGTAAGCGTCCGGTGACCGGGTTTGATTCCCTGCCACCCACCCTCACCAGTCACTTATTGCAACCAGTCGTCACACTGCGCACTTCAGGCCTCGGACCTGCGGGCTTATTGGCGTCACTCGTCCATCCGAGGTACGAAAGTTGTCAGAGGGTAACCAATCATCGTCTCAATGTAGGTCTGCGTGACGATACGGACCCCCCTGATTAAGGCCTTCAAGGCGCCGTATACTCTTCTCACATCAGCAAGTCCGAGTGGCGGAATGGCAGACGCGCTAGCTTGAGGTGCTAGTGTCCTTAACGGACGTGGGGGTTCAAGTCCCCCCTCGGACACACACGTTATCCACACGGGGAGAGGCGGTCACCACGACCGCCTCTTTTTTGTTGTCGTAGAGCACTTGCAGCCCAAGGTCCCGGTAGACCTGCGTGATGCGGTCCGGGTTCCGCGAGTTCAACGCTCGCTCGACATCACCCAGCGAGTCCAGCATGGCGTACATATCCGCCGCGTCGATCGTGGCGGACTCAGGCAGGTTCTCCAGCTCCTCTCGTGCCGCCTGGCGCTCCGCCTGAGCAAGATTCATAGCGTCCACGAGCGCCGCCGGATCCACTCCAGCCTCGATCGCCGCCTGATGACGCCGCAACCGTGCCTCTGCGGCCTTCAACCGCTTCTCAACGGTCTCGCGTCCCGTTCCCGACCCACCCGGCTGGGCTCCGACCATCGTGGCCACGGTCTCGTCGCGGTTGTCCGGGGCGAACACTTGGCACAGCCAGGCATTGAGCGGTGGAATCACGACGTCCTCGCGAAGGTTCACCGTCTTCGGGTGATCAGCCAGCACCGGCGACCCCGGCGCCATCGTCCGCGCGATGCACCGGTAGTAGATGCCCTTCCGAATCGCAGCACCCTGCATCTTCCGAGCACAGATGTCGCAGCGCACCAACCCTTTCAATAGGTATATGTGCTTGGCCGCGGGACGTTCGCGATCCAGCTTCGCGATGCCACGCAGTCCACCGGCAGCCCGTGACCGACGCATGAGCTGAGCCTGAGTGAAGTCCTCAACCGAAACGATCTTCGGATGAGCAGGCTGCCGTGAGCGCACGATGCGGTCAGGTGCCGCGCGCCGGAACCGGACCACATGCCCGGCACCTACGTCGTCAGGGTTCAGGAGCGTCTCGTGCTTCGCCCATCGGCCGAAGATGGCGTACCCGGTGTAGCGCGGATTCTCCAGAATCGATCGCGTTGTGCTGCCCTGCCATCCGTCGGCGAGCCGATGCCTGTTCTGCTCCGGCCGCCGAGCAGAAGGGCACGGGATCCCATCGAGATTGAGCCCGTTCGCGATCGCTCGATCACCCTTCCCGTCGAGGTACTCGGCGAAGATCCGCCGCACGACCTCCGCAGCAGGCTCGTCGATCGCGAGCACCCGCAGCCGGAAACCCTCCGCAGCCTTCCTGGGGTTCGGATGAGGTCCGCCATCCACGACCACGTAGCCGTACGGGGCGCGGCCGCCCTGATGCCGTCCCTCGTTGAGGACCTGCGCATCCATCGCAGCCCTGACCCGAGCCTGAACGTGCTGCCGCTCCGATTCACTCATGCCGCCGAGCACGCTCATCAGCATCTTGTGCGAAGGGTTCCGCGGATCAAACCGCCCGCCGAGCTCCGGCACCCACAGCTCCACCCCATAGGCGGCGAACCGCGGGGCGATCAGCGAGAACTGGTTGCCGAACCAACAACGGGTGCCCTCGCCGACGACCAGGGCGTTCCACGTCCGACGCGGATTCTTCAGCTCGGCGAGCAACCGGGATGCCTCGGTCCTGCGCTCCCACGGCACTGAGCGCGACTGCCCGATGTCGAAGTACTCCGCCACGATCCGGCCGCCGAGCGGCTCGACGAACTTGCGCGCGTTGCCGAACTGCCAGCCTCGTGAGGTCTCCGGGTCCTGGTTGTCCTCGGTCGAGCAACGGCCGTAGACCGCAAGCTCTCCGATTCCTTCGTCCACCGGGTCTGCGGCCTGTAGTCCCAGAATGTCGTCCAGCGTTGACCACGGATCGTTACTGATTTCAGCCGTCATTGCCTGCCTCCTCCGCCGGTCCGTCCAGGACAGGCACTTCGGTCAGCTCGATCAGGATGGCGAGCAATCCGCGTGCGACCGCAGGCGACACAGCAGGCAATCCAGCAGGTAGGATAACTTGAACGCCTTGATTCTTCGAATGATCGGCGCTCATGCCTGATCACCGAAATCTTCCGACACGGCACCGCTGGCCACGCGGGCTACGGCGCTCTTGATTTCAGCTGTTAGATACCCGCGAACCTGCCGTGTCTCGCCGCTTTCGGTCGTGATCCGATCCCGCGTCGGCCGGCATCCCGCCTCACTCATCTGCTGCGCGAGCGTCATCCGATCGATCTTCAACGCGTCCAAGAGCTCCGCAGTCGGCACGAACTCGCGCCCCTCCGGACCAAGGTCGTCGCCGAAGTAGTCGACGATCGATGCGAACGGTTCAGGCAACTCGCCAACCGCGTCACCGCCGCCACCTGAACCGATTTCCTTGACCACCGCAGCGTGGTCGAGCACTGGCGTCGCGTCCTGACCCGCCGCGTGCCCCGTCAACGTTCCGGCCGCTTCCCGCAGCGCCCGGCCCTGCTCGCAGATCGTCCGCCAGTCCTCGTTCGGCATGTAGTAGGTCCGGACTGTCATCGCGAGCACATCGGCTCCGGCTGCAGTGTCGCCGTCCGGGCGCAGGATGCCCACGCCCTTGTGCGACGGCAGCAGACGAGACGAATCGAACCCGCGCGTGTTCATCTGCTCGCCGAGCACGATGTTCGAGTCGCGCCAGTCCATCACTCGGAGCGCGAACCGCGAGCCGAGCACCGCACGTAAGCCGGACGGAATCGTCTTCGAGTCCGGCCGCTGCGTCGCCAGTACAAGCACGATCCCGGCAGCTGGCCCCTTCTTCGCCAACCACGTCAGCAACTCGCCGACGTACTCGCCCGCCGTCAGCCTCTTCCCCTGCACCTCAATAGATGTGCGGTCCTCAAGCGGGACTTGGACCTCATCGATGAAGATCGCCGTAATCGGCATGTTCAGCGCCTTGTCGCGAGACATCTCCGGCGTGACCTTCGACTCCGGGCACGTCAGGTCATCGAGATCCCGCATCCGCCGAAACCTCGACTGAACCTCTGCGACCAGCTCGGCGAGCCAGCCGATGAGGGCCAGGACATGCTCGGATTCGTCGCCCGCTATGAACCGATGCGCGACCTTGCCGGCCGAGTCCCAATCCTTGCCCGCCTTGAAGTCCGCGACGTACAGCCGCACCCACGCGTCCAAGATGAGGCCAGAAGCGGCGAGCCTCGCAGCGAATGTCTTGCCCTGTCGCGGAATCGCGCCCACAAGCAACGACGTCCACACCAGAGGGAGATCGATCCGTCGATCCCGTGCGTCTCGCCCGAAGGGAACCGGACGCCACGCATCCCACTGGGCCGCCCCGAGTAGTGGCGTCCGTAGCGGAGGCGACGCGTATGGGTCTTCGTCAGCAACCCACATCGAGACCCGACCAGCGTGACCGCCGTTGCCTCGGACGCGTTCCACGATGAGCTGCACCTCATCGACCGCCAAGGCGGACGCGAGCGCGTCCCGGTTCTTCACGACGTCCGCGGCCTTGCGGGTGGCGGGGAGGTCGACTGTGACGGCCCAGCCATCACCGACCCGAGTTGCCCGCTCGACCAACCTCAGCGACTCGTCCTTGCCGATGAGCTTCGCATCCCGAAACGCGTCCACCAGCACCTGCGGGTCCATCGTCCATGTCAGTGTGCGCGGACCTGCGAGCGCAGGTTTCCGTCCCGGACTCCCGTCTTTGCGTCGGCCAAGAATCGCCAAGGCGACCGATGCACCAGCGCCCGCGATCCACAGTGGATCGGCGCCGTACAGGAGATCCACCATCGCGACCGCCAGAGCAACGACGGCGAGCACCAATCCCGTGACTTTCCAGCGGAACAGCGTGAGCCCGCGAATCTCCGTGAACTTGTCGGCCAGCTTCTCGGCCTCCTCCGCGGCAGCCCGATAGTCCCGCACCGTCACCCAGCCACGCCACCACCGCGCACCGACCACCACCCCGCGGACAACCGCCCCGAGGAAGCGCACCGGTGACATGACCAGCCAGGCAACCGCGTCCTTCGCGGCCTGAACCGCTTGCGGTTTGTTCTTGAGCCACAACGGCACGCGTTGCGAGTGCAGCCACCACATCACCAGCCGGTTGCGACGTGTGCGGCGACGGGGTTGCGGCAACGTGTCATCGACCAGCTCGCCATCCAGCACGGGACCTGCCTTCACTGGCAGTGCGCCCGGCTCAGCCATCGGCCACCTCCGCGCGCAACGCACGCGCCAGCCGCGGCGACAACCCGCGCGAACATCCGGTCGCCTGCCGGATCCACGCCGGCGTGACGTCGACATCGGGTGTCCAGCGTCGCCGAGCGTCGGCCAGGTAGTCAGCGAACAGCTTCCGGCGCCCGGCGTTCATGGACTCGCCCTGAACACCTCGCCGTTCACCGGCAGCCACGATGGCAGCATCGGTCAGCTTGTCGCGCAGATCAGTGATCGCCTCGACCGCGGCGAAGACGACCAGCGGAGGCACCGAGTGCAGGACGATCGCCGCTGGATCTCCATTCGCATAAGACGTCCACGTGTTCATGACGTAGGTAGCGGCGAGCGTGAACCACTTCGCCCGCCGAACCCATCCACCGGTGCGAACCTGGTACCGGGCAGTCACCTGCTCCGCGCGAAGGATCGCTAGCAGTACGAGAGACACCGTCGGGTCCAGGACCCACGCAGCCAGCCACGGCAGCGACCACGGCCGGGTCCCAGCCGAGGCGAAGGTCTGAACGTTCGTCATCGTGAAGGCCAGCCCGAGCACAATCCCCGTCCAGCACATCCAGTCGACCTGCCGACGTACCCGTTCTATCCGGAGCGCCACGACGTCCGGATCGGTCTCGTACGCCCGTACCTCTGCGGCCTCGGCCGCGTCCTGGGCCAGCTGTTGCGCTCGTGTCATCGGCGACCACCCCGCTTCGAGGTGTCGACGGTCGTCACGGTCATAGCGCGAGTCAGCGCATGAGACGCGAACAGCGCGGGTAGTCCGAGTACCGCGAGCCGCAGCCACGTGCTGCTCGGATGCGAGATGACGACCCACTGAACAGCCACGATCAACCCAGCGTTGAAAAGCACGCGGCCGGTCAGGGAGACCAGGCGTGCACCGCTGCGCGTCTTCTCTGCCGCGGCTTTCGCCCGGCGAGCGCCGGCCCGCCAAACCCAGAACAGCACGACCAGCACGCCGACTCCGGCGAGTATCTGCGTTGGCGTCAAGGAGAGGCCGTTCATCGCGCACCTCGCTCGACCCGTTCACCGCGTCGAAGCCAGTGCGGATGAAGCTCCCGGCGATCGTCGTCGGTCATCCCGCCCCAGACCCCGGCTGTGTCCGCCCCGGCAGTACGCAGCTCCAATTCCAGACATTCGTCCCGGACCGGGCATCCTCCGCACAGTCGGTCGGCGAGCTGCTGATCGGTCTGCGCCGGTGGCGGTTCGTCCTCCGCCGAAGGCCACATGCAGACCCCTTCGCTGGTGACGATGGCGGTCAGGACGTCCGAGGGAATCCACCGCAAGCGGTCCAGCCGCCACGCGATCCCGATCAGCCGGAGGTCATCGGCGTGCATGCCGCACCTCCGTCCTGCTTCGTGGTGCCGAGCAGCCGAGCGAGTTCGGTCGACGACACCCGCAGACCGGACCGCGAGCGAATCGTCCTCAGCTGCCCGGTACGGATCGCCTGACTCGCAGTCGAGCGCGAGACACCCAGAATCCAGGCGGCCTGCTGAATGGTGTGGAAAGTCATTTGCGAGTTCATAAGAAAGACCAATCTGATGATTTCAAGACTATGCTGTTGATTTCAGCGCTTCAAATGGTGCGTTTGTCCGACGCGCCGCCGCTAATGCGCTAGGCGACGCGATAAAAGCGCGATGAGCCGCTAATCTCAGCGCTGAGGCGGAGCGCGGAGGGATACGTGTCGGAAGACTGGGCGGCAGTCGCGAAGGCGATCAGCATGCGCGTCAACGAACTCGGCTGGCGTCAACGCGAGCTGGCCGAGCGGTCGCACGTGTCGCAGGCGATCGTGCGCGAGTTGCAGCACCACACTGTGGAGCGTCGCCGGAGCGCCCGCACGCTCGAAGCCCTGTCGACGACGTTGGGCTGGCACCCGCAGCATCTGTTGGCAGTGCTGCAAAATCGCACTCCGCCGCACCCGGACGAGCCAGCCGACGACGGGCATGATCTCTGGCCTCGACTGGATGCGCTCGAACAGCGCATGGCTGAGCTCACTGAGCGTCTCGAAGACATTCAGTCGAACCTCGCGATCGTGGTCGAGCATGTCCGCTCGAAGCGTTGAAGATGGGCGATTCGGGCTGGTGATCCAGGTGATTTCCATACCTAGAATTCAAGGCCGAATCGGCGCACGATCCCATGCACAACCAGTGCGGGAGCACTGCACAACCACTGCATATTCGCTGCACATCGACTTTTCGGCGCGCCGATGAGCCGGACCAGCGAATGGACCGGCCGATCAGCGTCAGCGCTTCAAGCCGCACTGAGATTGAGCAATGAGCGGTTTGCCGAGAAGCTGGGCGTCGCCGCGCGCACCGTGGCGTCATGGCGCAAGAAGCCGGACCTGGTCCAGCAGTCCGAGATGCAACAGGTGCTCGACACCGCGTTTGAGCAAGCGTCGGCGGCGGAGCGTGCGCGCTTTACCGAGCTGGTCGGCGAAGCGCCGGCCGCTAAGGCAGCATCGGGCGCCACCGAGGACGAGCGACTCACGACAGATCCGCACATCGGGGCAGCTCTCGAATGGCTCGACCGCTCAGCCCGCTGGACTCCCGGCACAGCTCGACGCGCGGTCGCTGCGCGTGTCGCCGACGTGTCCGTCCAAGACCTCCACAACCGCGGAACCCGACGGAGTTGGGTGAGCCAGCGGGAGGTCGTCGACGCTCTCCGCCAGTACTACGGGCATCAAATCGAGAATCACGGTCTGTACGGCGGGCGAATCGGCGCTGCCACCGTGAACACCAGCATCCTGACCTGCGCCGATTGGCTGGATGTGGCCTGCGAGCTACGACCAGAGCAAGAGCGGTCCACGGCAACGAACGCCCGGCCGGATGCCGGCCTCGAACTCGATGAACGCGCGGCGGGTCTCGCCGTTCAGCGCCTGGCGGAGACGCTGGCCATGAACACCCGTCTCGTGAACAGTCCGATCTACCGCCTGCTCGGCGCGGACATCCGCAAACACCAGCTCGGCGGTTCGTTCGGCGTCACTCACTTCGCGCACTACGCGCTGACAATGGACCTGCTCGAAGGCGAACTCATGGACGCCATCGCTGCAGGCTCACCGTCCATGCCACTTCGCGACCGGCACCTACCTGACCTTCGATCGGTGCTCGACGTCGGCAGTCGGCTCTGCGCAGGAGGCGTACTCGCGCTCACCGCCATCGCCCGGCCGGCTGATCCGTACCGGGGCGACGCGGACTACCTGCTGCTCGTCCAGGAACGTTCAGGCCATGTTCTGAACGCCGCGCGACGGCTCGCAGTGATCCCGAAGGGCTTCCACCAGCCACTGACCGACGTCCGCCGGGACGCGCAGGTGGGCGCGACGCTCCGGCGAGAGCTGGAAGAGGAGCTGTTCGGACGTCCGGACATCGACAACACGCTCGGCGAGATGCTGACAGCGGATCCCATGCACCCGGCACGCCACTCCGAACCGATGCGCTGGCTGACCGAGCAACCAGGGCGGCTGCGGATGGAGTCGACAGGTTTCGGCCTGAACCTGGTCAGCGGAAACTACGAATTCGCCAGCCTGATCGTCATCGATGACGAGGAGTTCTGGCAACGCTACGGCGGCATGGTCGAAGCGAACTGGGAATCAGCGACACTTCGTCAGTATTCAACGACCGATACAGATCTCGTCACTGAGCTACTGAGTGATGTAGCGTGGAGCAATGAGGGACTCTTCGCGATGATGCAAGGTTTAAGGCGTCTGGCGGAAACCGGAGGAGAACGCGTGAAGTTGCCGCCGATCGAATGGGAGCTCAGCAAGTGAGCGACGGCTGGACCGCCGGAAACGCCAACGAAGACGCAGCTGACACCCGCGGCTGGCTGGTCGGACACTTCATCGACCCGTCCCAGGGCGTACGTTCGTCGAAAGACGTAGAAGTCAAGTGGGCCAACCATCCTGCTGGTGACAAGCGCCCAGAGTGGACGTCCGATGACCAGCGGACCACCCTCGTGCTGCTCATCTCCGGCGAGTTCCGCGTCGATGTCACCGGCGGCGGCAAGACCATGACCCGGCAAGGCGACTACGTCATGTGGGGGCCAGGAGTCGACCATTCATGGGAAGCAATTACGGACTCGGTTGTCATGACCGTGCGCTGGCCCTCAGCGACATAGTTCAACGCCCGGAACGGTCAGCCGATCGCCGCCAATTTTGGCGAGCCGACGCAACCCCTGGAGCAGCGAGAACAAACCTTCATTGCTCCACGATTCATCGGCAATCAGTCCGCCGATCAAATCGCCGTCGAGCGTCGAATACGAGCGCAACTCAGCCGACTCCCAATTTGCCTCTACCTCGCCGCCGAAGCGAGACCAGAACTCTTCGTCGTCGATGACGACCAAGCTGGCGAACTCGTAGTTACCGCTGACGAGGTTGAGACCGAACCCGGTGCACTCCATCCGTAGCCGTCCCGGTTGGTCGGTCAGCCACCTCATCGGCGCGGACAACCTGCGCGGATGCATCGGATCGGCTGCTCTCTGGCTGCCCGCGGTGTTGTCGACGTCGACCCGCCCGAACAGCTCGTTCTCCAGCGCACGCCTCAGGGTTGCGCCGATCCGGGCATCCGCGCGTTGATCCGTCGATGGCCGGTGGAACGCCTTCGGGATCACGGCCAAGCTGCCGGCCGCGTTCAGCACGTTCCTGGACCGCTCCTGGATGAGCAGCAGGTAGTCGCGACCGCCGCGATACGGATCCGCAGGCCGAGCGATCGCGGTCAAGGCAAGCACGCCGCCCGCACACAACCGGCTGGCCAGGTCGAGCACCGTCGTGACGTCCGGCAAGTACTTGTCCCGCAGGGGCGCGTGACCAGGACGCAGGCCTCTACCTGCCGCCAGCATCTCGGACAACTCGCGCTCAAGTAGATCCAAGGTCAGGGCGTACTCGACGAAGGGCGCGACGTCCAAGCTGCCCGATAGAGCGCCACCGCCCACATCGAGCTCCGTCAGACGGTAGATCGGCACGTCAGCCACCCGAACGCCACCTTCAGCCGCTTCGGCGAGTCTTCCGACGGCCGCTTTCTCGTTGATGCCGCAGGAACAGCCCTCAAGGCCAGGCCGCAGAACCAGCTGATCGTTCTCCGGCGTCAGCTCACAGCTCAAGTCCAGCCACTCTGACCGACTCAGAATGCTGGTCCGAACGTCTTTCTCTCCGTAACGCGCTTGATAGAGCGCGTAGCCAGCAGGCGGTTCGCCGTAATAGATCGCCAACGCGTCGGCAGCATGGCTTCGATCGACCCGCGGTCCAGGTTGCCGATCTGGCGATACACGTGCCCCTACCCGTTCACGCGTAGTGCCAGGGCTCCAACCCGCACGACGATCCAACCAGCTGAACGCAGGGCCAAGCTCATACGGCAGATCAGCCACCGGCGAGCCGTCAATTAGCACGCGCAACTCGTCCTGGGAACGACCCAGAACTCTCGCTAGCTTCGGCCGTTGGAACGGCAGCGGCGCGAAGTCGCCCGCCTCCCAACGGATGACCGTCCGGCGATCGACGTTCATGATCTCGGCGAGCTTCTCCTGACTCAGCCCCACAGCCTTACGAGCTGAAACCAGCCCGTCACGTCGTCGGACGCCGATCATCGATCACCTCGCGCTACTTGACTTGCGACTCAGCATATCAGCCATATATCCAGGTGAAGACGAAGTATGTCACCGCCCTGTCACCAAACTCCGACACTTTCGCCCTGGTCTCTCGTCATTGATCTCACTTTGATGATTTCAACACACCGAGCGGACTTAGGGGCGGGCGAGATGAGCGGCACAAGCAGGTCACAGCGTCCCCGCCTCTACGTTCGCTGGTACCGCTGCACAGGCGACAGCCTCGATCACGCCGTCACCGATGAAGCGTTCGCCCAGGGGCTTGAACTCCAGGAGGGCTGTTACCTGGCGGTCTGCGGTCACGTCGTCCTCATCGGCTCGTGCCTCGTACCGCCTGGCCCTCCATGCGTCGCGTGCGTCGCGGTACTCCGGGCACTCAACCGCCCCACCAACCCCACGGCTGAGCCCGGACGACACCGGAAGACTCACCGCTGGTGCTGCCCCTTCGGCCGTCATCAGACTCCGGCCGTCCCGCAGTCGCGCCCACGTCAACGCGCGCGTGCTACCCCCGAGCGCGACGGCCGGACCACTACGTCGGTGGACGCGGGGCGGCACCGCGCCCACCGTTTACGATGTGCGGCAGGGCGCCTGAGGACGGACCAGCTGATCATCGCGCCACGGCCCGACCCTGCGGTCGAGTCCCGACATGTCGCGCGCCAGCTCCCTCGCGGTGGCGTCGCACCGCAGAGCCCAGCCACGCACCGCGGCACCCCCTACGCCCTTGGCGCACTCGAACTGACGAGAAGCCCTGTTGAATCGTCCCCAACGCTCCGCCTCTGCAGACCTGACTCTGCCGCACCGGCGAGGGGCGAGCAGTGATGCCGACATCACGGCCTACGGTTCTGTCCTCCCATCGCGACCTCGACCCGCTTCTCCTCTTGCCGGTCCGGCTGTTTGTGATGTGCCTTCTCGCTGACCTGCACTGGCACGAAGACGCTGTTCTGGCGAACGCTCTGCGTATCAAGCAGCCCGTTGTCGCTCTCCACGTCGAGCGCCTCGCCGCGGCCGGCTACGTGTCCGTCCGGGTCTCCGGTCGCCGCACCAAGCTGCGCCTCACCCCGCTTGGGCTCGACCGACTGACCGGACACGTAACTGCCCTCCAAGCCGTCGCAGGCACTGCCGCGCAACTCGTCACCGCACGACACGGCGCTCATCGTTCGCCGACGTGACAGCTGACCGCCACCTCTCGAAACCGCACTTCCCAGAGCCGATTTACGGCCGACGTGACGGGTGCGAAGCAAGCCGACGCAGCTGTCACGCACGCAGTTTCTGCAGGTAGTCCGCCATCTCATGCCGTCACAGCACCTGTGACGGCCTCATGCCCACGCGGGACGGCCATCTCCCGCAATGACCTTGAGCAGGAACCTGTGAAAGCGAAGAAGACACCGCAACTGTCGACCGCCAAGCAGAGGGAACTCGGCGCCGAGCTACGGCGAATCCGCATGCGCGCCGGCTACCTCGCAACCGACATGAGCCGCATGCTCGGCTGGCCCGCCTCCACCATCTCGCGCCTGGAAAGCGGCCTCCGCAACTACCAAGCCGGCGACATCGCCATCTACCTCGCCCGCGCGAAGGCAACACCTCACGAACTCGACGACCTCGTAGCCCTAGACCGCCTCCCCGACAACGGCTACCAGGTCAGAAGCCACCCCACAGGCTTCCCCGACGACCTTCCACTCGTCAAAGTGCTCGACAGTGGCAGCCAGTCCGTCACGGCCTACGCCACCGTCGAAATCCCACGGCAGCTTCAGGTCGAACCTTATATCCACGAGACCCTTACCAGAATCGGTCACAGGGAGGGGCCCGTTCTCGATACCGCAGTACAGACGCGGCTCACCAGCCAGTCCACAGCCCTCCGCTTGCCAGTCACCTTCACCTTTTACTTGCACGAAAATACGATGCGAAAAAGCATAGAAGATCCCGCCAGCCTTCATGAACAGGCACTGCAGCTGCTTATTCTATCCTCGTTACCTCATTGCCACATCCGGCTCGTCCCTGCGTGCTTCAGCATGAAAGCTATTCAAATGGGATTCACTTTATACTGCCACGATAGACACTACCCAGTCGTCTACCATCAACATTCCACGACAAGCCTTTTCCTTGAAAACGAGCATGACGTTGCTTTTTACAAAAGTCAGGTTAAACGCATCGCAAACGAGGCTCTAACCCGCCAAGAAACCCGAGACTGGCTCATTAATAATTTGTCCGAGCTCGAATGACGATCTACCGAACCGCTCAAGAATCCAGCAATGTTAACCAACGGCATTCGACACTAATATTGCAAGACTATAACGCTCCAGTCAGATCTGTAACGAGGCTGACGCGTGACACGATGACGTCGTATCAGTGTTAAATACCATGACGCTCCACGATGCACGCTGGGGCCGCCATTGCAAGATGTCGGAGTGCTATAAATGTCCATGAAATCTAGCAGACGTGGTTTACATCTTACTTTCTCCAGAATCAGGTGCGATTGCGGAGAGAAAGAAAGAATTCGCGGTCTGCCGTGCCCAGGTTGCGGCGCGCGCCCGAAACCACATGAGATCAATGAACCCGTGCAGCGTCGCAAGCGGCTGGTCAAAGAAATAAGAGACGTAGAGTCTGGCCCAATCATAGAGTTTACAACGTTTGGCGTCGGAATATTCAACGAAGTTTTTGATGATCTAGAGAACTGGATTCCAAGTTTTTTCGAGGCCTTAAACGCGCATGAACGCGGACTGGCACAAGCTTGCGCGCTCACTGAACAACTTCTCACCCTTGCGGAATCTTTCCAGAGAATCGCGCGAATACGGCCATGGCGCGGCCTATACAGGCATATTGAAGCAACTCTCAAAAACTTGACAGGAGTCTGGTCGTCCGCTCTAGATGCATTCGCCGCAACCTCAATGCTAGATGCGCAGCGAGCGCAACGCGTTATGCAGAGCCACTTAGACGCAGCCGAAGAATCGATTCAAAGATGGCGGGATTCGGTAGCGCAGTTATCTTCAGTTTTTGGCCTTTCGCCCGAGGATCAAGTTGTACTTGGCGTGTATCGCAGCTTGGTGCCTGGCGCGCGTATCGCTAAAGCGCCATCCGAGAATCTATTTATTTCTCACCTCCCTCGGCCTACTCCGCCCGGACTTACCGAGTTTATAAAAGTAGCTGTCGAACTGGCGGATTCTGTCGGTGAGCAAGATTCACTTATAGCTAATTTTATGCCAACTCTTAAAACTTTACGCGCAGCCTCGACGAAGTCTTCTGAAATCGTTCGTTCGATTGTATTTCAGGACAATTTTTCGCGGGCTGTGGGCGAGATGTATCGTTCAGGTGGAATGCTGCACGCACTAACCGTGCTCTCGAATAACAATCGTCTTGCAGTTGATGGTTTGTTGCAGAATGCGCATGCCATTGTCGAGTCAAGCGCGCGGCATCCAATAGCGCTAATGGCGGCGTTGCTCAGCCCGTTTGGATACCGGTCTGCCGTAGAAAAGGGGGCCGCTGAATGCATTCGCATATTGCAACGTAATGGTTTAAGTGAATTGACCGATCTATTAAGTGTAGATTTACGGAATGCCGTTGCTCATCGGTCCTACCGGATAACAGAAAATTGTGAGGTTCATATACTAAATGACCGTGGAAATCTGAAACGTTCCCTTAGTGGTATCGAGTTGGTTGACCTGGTGCTGGCAGGAAAGGTGCTATCGCTGGCGATGACGCTCGCGGTAGTAGTCTTCGCGGCCGAGGTCGGCGTCGACATCGTCTCACTAGTGGGATCCACGGAAGAGCTCCCCATTGGTCAAATGCTTCAAGTATCTGGACTAGTTCTCGGTTGGCCACTCATCGAAGTGGACGTATCTTATGACCAGCGTGCCATTACTATCAATGGTGCCCCGCTTCTCGAAGTCACATTCGATTCTATTCGATCCAAAAATCTAGTAAACGCAATTACTATTGCAACGCGCGTCCCATCCGAAATTGAGAACATTTTCTTCATTTGCCTTGACCAGTCTTGCGTGGTCATGAACGTCTTGGACGCGCGCGCGACAATAAGCTCCAGCGAGACATTTGATCAACTTATTGCATACTTGACTTTTTTCAACTCCTTGCGTCGAGGGCAGCTTCGCTTGATCTCCGATGAACTATGGGCTGCTCTATACAGCTCCGCCTCCAAGCATGCATTAGACGAGGGGGATGTCGCCGGGCTGCGCAAGTTAATACGGCTTCGAAGCTTACTGTCTCAATGCGAGGATGCGGCGGGCGTCTCTGCGGTGAATTCAACTATTCGCCATCTCAGAGGTAAGATCTCGGGAGGACCCGCTATCGCTTTGCCTTCTATGATCTTCGAATTGTCGACGATAACAAGTGTTGAACGCTTAGACCTTCGGGAAGCTAACTGAAAGAGCTGGGTATTGACCTCGTTGAGACGGTCACGCGCCCGCACTTTGCGAAAACAGCTTAGTACTCCGACGCTCATGATCGATGAACTGACCGTGCACGAAATACAGCAATAGCAGTCAGTTTTCATTCTCGCTGTCGTTATCAGGCGCGAGCATCTGACGCAACCTTGAGCTAATCCACACGAGGCGATCTACTGCCGCAGATAACGACTCAGCCGAGGGCAGCACATCTCTGGTTTTGGGGTGCACGAGCCTATTTCGCAACTGTCGAAGGTCGTCTAGTTCGCGGGCTATCCCCGCGTCAACCAAAGCGATTTGACGCGAAAACGTAACCATTGGCGCCCCTTGCACATTTCGCTTAGTCCCCAGCATGTCATTTACAAAATGCTCAAGGTCGGCCCACTGTTCGATGAAGCGTGCCATCTCTCGATAGCTATCACTGACTGCTGACTGATCGCTACCGGTACGCCTGCGTGCATGTTCTACAATGCTTCGGTAGATCTCATATCGCGTCTCGTCGCCGCGCACAATCTGATCTACAACTTGTTCAACAAGGGGGCGCTTTTCCAGATTGCCATGCAGTGAATCAACGTATGGACCTAGCGCTTTCACAGTGTCTATGTTCAGGCGACCCAGTAGTTCGAATAAGATGTCGGCTCGGCCCATGCCAGTCTCGTCGATCGGCTTGTCCGTGAGTGGGTCCACGAGGCCTATGAGATAGGCTGCGAGTTCGTAATGGTTACCAAATTTATTCCCACTTTCCGCGACGCGGCGAGTTCCAGCACGCTGCAGCCCCTCCAGGGCAATCTCGCCAGCGATGACCATGCCATTCAGCTGATCAAGGATTGCTTTTTCATCTTCGGATAATTCGCCCTCTCTCGGCTTGTACTCCAAATCGTGCTCAACCTCGGACCATGCATGCATGAGTACAGACGCTACTTGGATTTCCACCCTGGCTTGCGTGTAGCGCTGATCAGCTTGCGCGAGATCATCTTCTTTCAAATGAACTCTATAGTGGCGGGCTGAATATCCGGAGAACCTCTTGTTCTTCTTTAAGGCTCCAGGATTCGGAAACTCCTTGCGTTCCTCGGAGAGATCGAATAGCTTGCTAATTGCCTTATCCACCAGCTCGCGTTCGCCGGGAAAATACAATGCAACACGAACGCCGGCCAAGTCTACTATGTCGCTAAAGATCTCATCGACCGATTCGAATCCGCCTCGCTTGCCAGCGCGTTGCTGACATTTCTCTTCAAGGCGGTCGACATCTTTGGCTCGCGAGGTCACGATGCAACGGACCCCGGAGGCGCGAAGGCTGGTTTCCAGGCGATCGCGCACGAGTCGCGCGGCCCGGTCGTAGAAGTCATACTCCTTCACGTACCGCTCAATGAAGGACTTGATCACATCCATTGGCGCCCCCTTGGTCCCTGTTAGCCTTTCGATTGTGAGAAGCATAGTGGTTGGGTAGTGCAATCCAGCCGCCCGGCCATGTCCACCAGCTGGGTATCCACCAACCGAGCCAAGGTACTCGCAGGCAGCCAGGGCGATGACAGCTTTGACTTCGACTCTCGGGGCGAACGGCCCGACGGGACCAACATGTTCGAGGCAAAAGCAAGCCGAACCGGTCCGGTGTCTCCACACTGGCGGCTCCTGACGCCGAGTTGGCTGTCATCGCCAGGAGCGTGACGGATTCCGATCCCTCCTGCACAGATTCGCAGCAACCACAGCAGGTCCTAGGTGTTGGCGAAGCGTCAAGTCTGTTCATTGTCTGTCAGTTCGGTAGCTGGAGGCGTGTGGATAGTGAGCAACTCGCCCCTCGGACACGTGGGGGCTCAAGACCCTAGGGAATTGAGCCTGAAAACCTAACGAACAACGACCATGAGACCCCCGTCGGTTTCATGGTCGTTTGTCGTTGACAGCAAA
Source organism: Amycolatopsis sp. NPDC034160 (assembly GCF_055575355.1). NCBI lineage: Bacteria > Bacillati > Actinomycetota > Actinomycetes > Pseudonocardiales > Pseudonocardiaceae > Amycolatopsis > Amycolatopsis sp. NPDC034160. The sequence continues at coordinate 259,999 of NZ_JBVISU010000009.1, forward strand.
CTAGCTGTTCCTGCATGTATTGGTCTTCACGCTCAGACCAGCCACATCGATGTGACGAAGCGGATCACGCGTCGGCGTTCATCCAGTGACGAACCGCGTGGGCTCCCTAAGCAGAGCCGCCGCCGCATCCAGGTCCGCGAGCCGTGCTGCCAACGTGGCCATGGCGAGCTTTTGCGGTAGGGCCTCGCTGAACTTCAGCCCTTCCATCGCCCGCTCATCGACGTCTGGCAGACACAGGCGCTGCGCGGCATCCGCGACGCCTGACCGCCACATTTCGCGGGTCAGGTCGGAGCGAAGCCGGACGGACACGTCGTCGAACCGTTGCTTCTCGTCGGCCAGCGAGCTCAAGGTCGCAGCGAGGGTGGCGTTGGCGCGGAATCCAGCCCACGTAAACCAGCGCACGTCCATGCCCTGCCTACTGATCACCGTGCCGCCGGGGTGTACCGAGGCGAGCCGGTCCTCGCGCAGCTCCGCCATAACCCGCGTGGCTCGCTGCGTCAGCTTCACTGGCGGATCCTCGCCGAGCAAAACGTCACGCGCGGCGCGGGCGAGATCGAACCCCACGCCACCAACGCCCGGTGTCATCCAGCGTGCGCGGCCTCCAGACTCGGCAGGCTCCACGAAGCACCGGCGACGCTTCCAGTCGATCCACGTGACCTTCCAGCTGCGCCCACCGAGCAACAGCAGGCGAGGGCCGTCGACTTTTTCGGTCAGCAACGCCGGATCGGTCCGGCCGATCTCGCGGCGCCCTTCGAGGACTGTGAACTGCGGCGGAGCCGTGAACACCGCGGTCATTCCCATGAAGTGCTGACGGCCGAAGCGACGTTCGGCCTCCTCGCCGATGAACAGAAGTTCACCGTCTTGGTCGAGAAAGCCCTCCTCGACGAGGTAACGGGTAATCGGCTCCGCGCTACGGTCGAACGGCGCGAGCCCGTTCCAGGCCTCGCTCCACAGCCGGTTGCCGACCGAATTCTCCTGCAGGCATAAGGCGAGGATCTGCTGAGCGACGATGTGGCGAGGCTGAGGTGGCGCGTGCACCGGCTCGACGAAACCGCGGCTCCACAACAGAACCAGCGCGTACGCCCAGAGCAGGGAGCTCTCCTCGAGGGCGAGAAAGAGGCAGTTCCGAGTGCTGCCCGGCCGACGCCCTGTCCGGCCCAGGCGTTGGAGGAACGAAGCCACCGTGGACGGCGCGTTGATCTGGATGACGCGGTCGAGGTCGCCGACGTCGATGCCCAGCTCCAAGGTGGAAGTAGACACAATGACACAGTCCCGCGCCTCGGCGAACGCCTGTTCGGCTTGCCTGCGTTCGTCAAGGGAGAGAGAAGCGTGCGACAGGTAGGTTGTCACGCCCCGCTCGCGCAGCGCGGCCCCGATTTCCTCGACTAGCTGACGCGAGTCGCAGAACACCAGCCGTTTTTCGCCGCGGTGCAAGGCCGCGATCACGGTGGCTGCGTTGTGCACCGAGCCGACGTAATCGATCTCGAGCTCGCCCGGCGGAGTGGCCCCAGAGGCCGGCTTGACGTCCGGGGCTACCACGCGGCCCTCTCGCGTAGCTCGGTTCGAACCCTGCAACCAGGTCACCAGCTCATGTGGATTGCCGACCGTTGCCGAGAGGCCGATGCGCTGGATCGGCGCGCCGGTGAGCCGGGACAGACGTTCGAGGACTGCAAGGAGGTGCCACCCTCGGTCGTCACCGGCGAATGCGTGCACCTCGTCGACCACAATCGCCCGCACACCGGCGAAAAGCTGCTTGTGGTCGACGTTGACGCTGACCAGCATCGCCTCGAGCGACTCGGGCGTGGTGAGCAACAGGTCGGGCGGGTCGCGGAGGATTCCACGGCGGGCACCCGCCGCGATATCGCCATGCCAGAGCCCGACTCGCCGGCCCAGCCACGCGGCATAGGTCTCGAGCCTCGGCAACAGGTTGTTCAGCAACGCCTTGAGCGGACATACGTACAGCACCGACAGGCCGGTCCAGCGATGTTCCTCCATCGCACTCAGCAGGGGGAAGGTCGCCGCTTCCGTCTTTCCTCCGGCGGTCGGGGCGAGCAGCACCGCATCGTCTCCATCGAGGACCGGATCGATCGCCTGTTCCTGCAGGGGCCGCAGCGATCGCCAGCCCAAGGTGTTGACGATGTGGTGTACCAGCGCGGGATGCAGCCGCGCCAACGCCTGGGTCACGTCAGATCCAGCTCGACGTCGTCCGCGCTCGCGGCGGCGTTGCGCTCGGACTCGGTCAACTCCGTGTTCGACACGGTCAGCGCATAGTGGACGCGGGGATCGAAGTCCGCGAACTCGTCGACGCGGTCCAGCACATCGGCCACCAGCTTGCGCAGGTACAGCCGTGGCGCGACACCCACCTTGCCGCCGAGCCGGCCGGTCAGCGCCGAGGCCAGTGTCCGCAGGTACGCGTCGTCGACTTCCCTCGCGATCCTTTCGGGATGCTGCGCGACGCTTGCATACAGTTCACGCGTCCGTTGTCCCAGCTCCACGAGCCGATCCAGGTCGAAGCCGAGCAATCGGAGCTGCACGGCGCGAGGAGAGTCGAACCGGGCGTCAGTACTGAAGTCCGTCGCCAGTCGTTGGGCAAGCGGTGGCAGGCGCTGGACACCTTGTTGCCCGTCAAAGAACGCCGGTGTTCCAGTCATGACAACGAACAGACCGGGAAAGCGCCCCGCGTCGATTTCGTCGAGCAGTTGCCGGAGCGCGTTGAGCCCCTTCTCCCGCACGTCGCCGCGCACACGCTGCAGTGTTTCGGTTTCGTCGAGCACTACAAGCAAGCCAGGGTGCCCACAGTCGCGCAACACGGTGAGCAGTCCCTGGAGGAAGCCGAGCGCCCCGAAGTGATCGAGGTCGCCACGCACTCCGGCGGTCCGGCGAGCAGCCGCGGCGACTGATTTCTGCCCGCCCAGCCACGCGATGAGAGCCTCTGCGGTGGCGTTGTCGCCGGCGGTCACAGCCTGCTGGTAGCCCCGCAGCGCCGCGGCGAACGCCGGGGTGGTCCGAGCGACTTCAGCGAGGCGCTGCTCCATCAACTGGCCGACTGCTGCAGTCAGCGCTTGTTCGTCGTCTTCGGCGACTTCACCGGTCTCGATGACCTGTTCTTCAAGGGTGTAGAGCCAGGAATCGACGACGGCGCGCAGAGCACTGGGCTGATGGGTGGCGGTGGTCAGCCGCTCGGTAAGGCGCCGGTAGACCGTCTCCAAACGATGCAGCGGTGTCTCGGTCTCGGAAATCTGGATCTCGGTGGTCGCGAGCCCCTTACGTTTCGCGCGCTCGGCAAGCCAGCGCGTGAAGAAGGTCTTCCCGGACCCGTATTCACCTCGCACGGCGTGGAAGGTGGCGCCGCTGCGCGCGACGGTCGCCAGATCTTCCTCCATCGCGCCGGCGAACCGGTCCAGGCCGACGGCGAGTAGGTCGAGTCCTGACTGCGGCACTGTGCCGCGTCGCAGGGCATCCACCGCCTCGCGTCGCCGAGCCTCGCTCGCCTGGACGGTCATCGCACTCGCACTCCGAACTGCGTCTGAAGCATCTCGCGATCAAGCTTGACGCTGCGGTCGCCGTCGCGCAGCGTGAGTACGGGGTAACCATCGACGTTCACCAAGCGCTCCAACGCCCGGACGAAGAACTCCGGACGGCGTGCTGCCCGGCCTGCGCGCTCCGCGACCGCACTGAGCGAGAGCGTCCCGTCTGCTTCGAGCAATGCGTCGATCACCGCCGCCACGACCTGCTTGTCCGGTGCTTTCGGTACGAAAGCCCGTTGAGCGGCATAGAGGTCGGTCGCCACGATCCGGGTACCGACGGATTCGTCCGGCGCCCCCACCGCGAACAGCGGTACGGCCGAATCCGGCTCGGGCTTTCGACGGCTGGGCTTGCGAGCCGGTGCAGGCTGTTCCGGAAGCACCGTACGCCTCTGCTCCCACCAAGCGGGGGTCACGGCTTCGGGGGGAAGGACGTGCCACCCGACCGGCACGAGCTCGTCGGATGGCAGGAGGACGAGAACAGGCACAATCATCTCGGCGAGCGAGGCACCTCCGTGGTATCCGGACTTCCGTGATGTGTAACGGATGTCTTCGCGCCACGGAACGGTCACCCGGCCGTCGCCGAGCAGTACGCGCGGTCCGGCCAGCTCGATCTCACCGTCGTCTGCCGGGCCGGTGCGCCATCGGGCCGACGTCCCCTCGGCCTTGGACAGCTTCTCCGCCGACCGTTCCAGAACGTGCCCATGGTCGGATACGAGCACGACCGGGCGCCCGTACCCTCTCGCGGCGTCCAGGAGTTCACGCAGGTAGGTGACGTCGCGGATCGACCAGCCGGCGCGCTCGCCCTCTTGCCCGTGGTCGAGGGCGTCGTCGATCGTGTTGAGGACGACGCCGACGACACCGTCCTCGGCAAGTGCGGTAAGCAGCCCCTCGGAGAGCCGGTGGCCGGCGTCGCCTGCGAGGTCGTTCTTGTGGAACAGCGCGGCTTTCCGCCGATGCTTTTGCCAGAACGCGGTGAAACCGGCTCGCTCTGCTGCTTGGTCGCCGACCTTCGGCACTCCGGAAAGCAGGCTCGCGCGGCCTGCCTGAGTCACCGAAGGGAACATCGTCACCGCAGCGATGCGTTCGCCCTGGCGCGGAGAGGCTTCTCGCCAACCGCCGGTGGCGGCTTCCTCGGCGATCGCGGTGGCGATCGCGGCGCTCATCCCGTCGAGGACGATGACCAGCGGCGAGCGCCGGCTGGCGACTGGGCGGACGACGGTGTTGAGGACGTCTTCGACCAGCAGACAGCCGCCGGAGTCGATGCTCGACGCGCGGGGAACCCACTCTGCCAGTCTCGCGGCGAACTGCTCGTCAAGCCGGTCCCGCCGAGCACGTGCAGCCTGGTGCAAGGCCCGGTAAGCCTGAGCAACGGCTGGATCGCCGCCGTCGCCGACCCACAACGTCGTCAGGGCACGGTCCGTCCACGCCCAGTCCATGACCTGGCGGTTCGCGGCGACCGCGACCGAGCCGACGTCCGGAAGCGGCAACGCGAGCCATCGGTGGACCCGTACCGCCATTTCCGCTGCTTTGAGACGGTCCGGCTCGAGCCGCGCCAGGCCATGATCGCGGATCTCGTCGAGCGCTCGTTCGACCTCGGTGATGCTGCCTTTGACGGGCGTCGGTGACAGCGCACTAGCCAGTGTTCCTAGCGCGGCTGCGTAGCTGGACGGCAGGAACCGGCTGTCGCGAAGGGCTTCGGTGAGGTGCGCGCTCGCAGCGAGCTGCTCGGCACGGTTCGCGACTTCGAGGATCCGCTTCCGGGCTGCCTGCCCGCCGGACTCGGCCTCACTGAGCCAGCGCTCCAACGTTCCCTCGACCGCGTCGGTGAAAGCACGCAATGCCGGCGGCCGGACGCCGGCCAGTAGCCCGCCGAAGGCCAGCGCGGCCTCTGGAGAGGCGTCCGGACGAGTCGCCACCCTGCCGACAAGACCGAGTGGCATGGCGTCGGCTGCTTTCCCCGCGGAGGCCAGCCGCAGGACGATCGGAGCGACTTCACCAACCGAATTGGCCAACCAGTCGGTCATACCGGATTGCTCGGATTCGGCGAAGCGAGCAAACCGGTCCGGACCGGTCGAGTGGAGCGACCAGGCGAGCAGGGCACCGGCATCGAGCGCGTCCTCGCGCAGCGTGCCGATACCGAGCCGGGCGCCTATGAGCGTGCGCATGGCCGTGTCGCGCGTGAGCACCGACCCGCTGCGGGGCCAGCCACCCGGCGGTTCGGCTTCAAGCAGCGCGTCGATCAGCCACGGCTCGGCGCGAACGCGCGGATCGACGTCCGTGGCACCGAATCGCTGCGCCACGATCCGGGCACGGTCGGCGGTGTGGGTGGAACGCCCGAGCGCGTAGCCCCGGATGTCCCAGCCAAGCTGGTCGTCATCGAGGCTCGTAGTCACCACAAGGACATCGTCGGCACCTCGCTCGGCCTGATGCCGCTGCCACGCTTCGACAATGCCGAGCACGGAGTGCTGATCGGTGACATGCACCCGCTTCCGGTCTTGCTCGGTGTTCAGGGTGAAGTCGCTGCTCCCGTCTTCGTACCGACCGTAGATCAGCACGAGCCGACGCTCCTTGGCCCGCGGCAGCCAGTCCGTGAGCAAGGTCTCGATCATCCGTTTGGTCAGCTGCGGCGGTGCTGTGGTCACGGCCGGTCCTCGTGGACGATGTGCCAGTCCAGGACGATCTCCACGTCCGGGTGATCCTTCGCGTAGTCACGAATCTCGGTCGAGAAGTCGTCCAGAATGGCTTGCAGCCGCTGTTCAACGACGCTGGCCGTGATCCGGCGCGCGGGCTTCGCCTGTCCACTGACTGGCTGTGGGTTCTCCGCAGGTTGGGGCTGCGGCGAGTCCAGCGGCAGCCCTTCCTGAACCGGCGGGAGGGTCGGCGCAGGACGAGGCGTCGCCACAGCGGCGAGCTCCGCGGCTTCCTCGATCAGTCCGACGGCGCGACGGCGGACACCACTCAGCACCGGAGGCAACGAGCGGGTGAACTCGTCGACTGCGGCCGTGTCGCCGATGTCGGCGAGCAGCCGACGGGCCTGCGTGTCGACGGCGTCCCCCCGGCCGACGAACCTGCCTACGGATTCGACGAGCTTCCAGTCGACCTGGTCGAGCGCGTCGAGCACCTGCGGCGCGGTGGCGATGGCATTGCCCAACACCTGGTCGTTCACGTCGTGATCGTCAGCATCGGCGAGTTCACGCACGATCGTCGTGGCGTCGCGGGTAGCGGAGAGCCGGGCGAGCAGGTTGGCGGCGTAGCGAGCGATGGTGATGCGAGCTGCCGTCACCGGGACACCCAGCTGATCAGCACGCGTCTCCAGCGTCCGGCGGAGGTTGTTGACCGCTGTCTCCAGGCTTGTCACCTTTTCGCGAACATCGGAGGCGAGGCGGTTGACGTTACGCGCCACCAGGTATTCAGGCACGTTCACCCCGAAGAGCGCTGACGCCCGGGTGCGCGCGACGGCGAACTCATCCGCTGACGGAAGGTCTTGAGCCCGCAAAGCGTGCCCGGGACCGATTTTGTCCAGCTCCGGCGCCTCGCGCAGCGGTGAACCATGCATGACCCAGGCGCGGTCGGACAGCAGCGCGTAGGTCGCGATGATCAAGTTTGCGACTGCTTTGTCCAGCCCGGTGTACCCGAGCTCCTCGATCCACAAACGGATGTTCTCGACGGAGTAATCGCCGTCGACGCCATGCTGTCCGGCTGCCTGATCGATTCGGCGCCGCCACTCCGCGGAGACGTTGAGCGGGCCGTCGGAGACTTCACCGAGTTCGAGCGGATGCACGATCCGCCGGACCAGTGCCAACTGCGGCCGGTCGACCACGACTCGCCGCTTGCCCTCCTCCATCGCCTGTGTGATCCAGCCGAGGACGGTCTTCAACTCGCCGATGGTGACCGCCTTGCGGTTCCCAGTCGTGTCGAAGTCCGGGTGCTTCGGATAAAGGGCGGAGAACAAGCCGTCCGCGAGGGCAAGCCCGTTCTGCTCGAAGCCAGCGCCGGCCAGCAGCCGTGGCGTGTGCCCGGGCTGCAGCGCCAGCACGTGACCATCATCGCCCACCTGCGCGCCGAGTGTGGACTCTTCGGCTCGCGCGATGCCGTAGACCTGCATCAGGGACGCCGTGAGCTGGGATTCGAGGGTGTCGGCCTGGGCTTGCAGCTGGTGGCGGATCTTGACCCTGTTGTCCGCGGACATTTCCCCGGCGTAGTCGTCGAGCCGGTTGCGCTCGAGCAGATACTGGATCTTGAGCAGCCGTCCCAGCTGGTTGACCTTCTGCGTGGACAGGAAGTGCGGGACCCAGGTGACCGTGGCGCCGGTGAAGCCCTCGCGTCGAAGCCGGTTCACGCGCGCGATGTCGTCACTCGGCGGGTGGCCGTGCTGGTCGAAGGGGTAGTCGAGGATGATCCGGATCCGCCCGGGCACGCTGGGACCGAACTGCACGTCCGGCAGGTCCTGGCTGTCGCGGATGTTGGCGAACACGAATTCCGCGGTTCGGCGTGTCCCCTTCCACACGACCTCGCGTTCGCAGACGAAGTTCTCGACATCGCGAATGCCGAGTTTCTGCCACAGCTGTCGTTTGGTCCAGATCCGTCGGGCGCCGATCGAGTCCTGCTCGCCGACGGCGTCCAGCAACGGCTCGATGTCCAAATCGGACAGTTGCAGGCGGAACACCGGGTCCTCGTCGCCTTCGGACCGCAGCTCACCGAATTCCGCGGCCAGCTCACGCATTCGGGTGACCACCATTGTCCCGGGAGCAACGGTACGCGAGCGGATGGAGCCGTGGTTCAAGGCCGCCAGCCGTGCTCCGGTCAACCGTGCCAGAGCGGACACGTCCGGCGCCAGCGCGGCCAGCATCAGCGTCTTGACGAACCGGTCATCGGCGATGAACCGCGGATCGCTTTCACTGCCATACTTGCCCAGCAGGTTGGCGCGCACTTTCGTATGGAGTCGCTGTGCTGCCGCCGAATCCTGCCGCAAGCGCTCGGTGAAGGCTTCCCCGGTGCCGTCGGCGAGAACGTCCCAAAGGTCACCCAGCGGGATCAGCTCGCCGAGTTTCATGTCGGCGCGGCGCCGATACAGCATTTCCTGCAGCAGCTTGAGGCCGGTGCGTTCGCGCTGAAGCGCACCGGACAGCGCGACGAGCACGTTGAGCAGCGCAGGTGAGAGCGGGTAGACGGCGCGGAAGTCCGTCCAGTCGGCGCCGGTGGCGCCGTTCGCGTCCAGCAACACATCGCGTACGGCCGAGTTCGTGGACTCGATGGCGGCGAAAGCGTCTTCTAACACGGTCTTCGCCTGCGGTGTCTTGGGTTTGAGGACGCGTTCCTTGATGATCGCCGGCAGGTTGCGGTCTTCCAGCGACACGATGTCGAACCGCTCGGCCAGGTACTGCACCTGTGCCTCGAGGTTCTTCACGTCCGCGCCGGTGACGTCCTCGCCGACGAGCTTGGACAGATCCCGCTGCCGGGAGATGAACGAGACGATCGGCAACGCGCGGTCGGCGTTGCCCGACTCGATCAGCTTGACGAGCTTGCTGACCTGCGTGTTGACGAACTCCTGGTCGGCCATGTGAGCCTGCAACCACAGGATCAGCTCGTCAAGGAAGAGGATCAGCCCGTCGTAACCGAGGCCGCGGGCGTGGCGGCTGATCACCGACAGGCCGTCCTCCAGCGGAAGGAACGCCTCGGCATCGCCCGTGGCACCACGGCTGTACGCCGACATCGGTCCGGAGAGCAGCGCTGAGACCAAAGCCTCGCGCACAGGATCGCCCGCGGGAGCGCTGAACGCCTGATCAAGTTTGGCGGACGTCCACGCCTGAACGGTGGAGCCCTCGATGACGTCCAGATCGTCGAGGTCGTCTTCCGCGGCTGCTGGCGCTTCGCTGCCCAGCCATTCGGCAAACCTCGCGTCGTCGGCGAGGAACTGCCGCTGCCCCTTGGCGTTGTCGAGCATCGCATCGGCACGGTAGACGGCCGGAGTGCCGTGCTGAGGGTGCAGACGGCGGACGGTGCTGACGTATCCACCGAGGATCGCCGAGTCGATGTCGGTGGCGCCGACCAGGTGGTAGGGCACCATCAGGAACTTCTTGCCACGCAACCAGTCGTCATGCTCAGCGATCACCGGCTGCAGCCCGGCCTTGGCGCGGGCGACCGGTTCGTTGTTGAGGACCGCGTGCAGCACGGTCAGGAAGTGGCTCTTACCGGAACCGAACGAGCCATGCAGGTAGGCGGCATGGGAAGCACCGTCTCGAACGGCGGCTCGCACGATCGACAGCGCCTTGCCGAACGCCTGTCGGAGCTGATCGGTCACCACGTACTCGGCGACGCGGGCGTCGGTCTCGACGAAACCCTTCGTGAGGTCGATCTTGAAGTCGCCGGCGTGGACGGATTCCGGAATGTCGATGACGTCCCGCAGGTAGATCTCGGGGCCGCTCACTGCTGATCACCCTTTGCGCTGCTGGTGCGGCGCCCGCGGCGCGGAGCCGTGGGACGCCATGCGGTCAGGTCCTGTATCGCCAGCTGATGCTTGGTCAGCTGCTCGTCGAGGAACGCCTGGTATTCCTCGGCCGGCACGCCGCCCCACTCTGCGTCGTACTCGCCGTGCCACTGCTTGACCCACGGCATGACTTCGGCAAGCCCGGCCAGCAACGGCTCCAGACGTTCGGCTTCCCAACCGGCTTCCTGCGTGCGGTCGTTGATGACGTTGACCAGGGCCTGCGCTTGGTCTTTGTGATCCCATCCAGCCCAGCCGAGCAACAGCGTCGGGTCACCGTCTGGACTCGCCTCGGGGTAGGAGATGAAGCGTTCCTTGGGCACATCGAGCTTTCCGCGCTGGGACCAATAGCTGGTCTTGCGGAAATCTGCCGAGGTGTACTTCGGCGGCACCGGGATGTCGAGGCGCTTGCCTGTCTCGTCTTCTTGGCGCTGCTGCTCCCAGACCTTCTCCCACTGCGCACGCTTGCGCAGCCCTGGGTCCTTGTAGCGCATCGCGGCGAGAAACGGCACGTGCTCTTCTGCGATGACTCGTTCGAGGACCTGGGCGAGCGTGAGGTCGCGTTTGCCGAGATGGTCGGTGGCGTAGAGCTGCGCGACCGACTGCATGTCGGCGTCGTCCCGGAACGTGTCGGCGAGCTGGCTGATCGTCAGTACCCGCGGCTGCTCGAATCCGTCCCGCAGGCTGTACCAGAGGTCGCGTCGCTCACAGCGGTCGAGCAGCCAGGTTTCGAGAGCCTCTGCTTCTTTCTTCTCCCAGGACTGCGTCGCCCAACGACGCTTGCACTCTGGACGCTCGATCAGCGCGATGTCGCGGCGCTGCTCAATAATGTCGATGCGAGCCTGGACGATCTGCTGATACCACTCGGGCCAATGTTCAGGGATCTCAGTCATCGCTTCAAACTTATGATTGTGATGCGAAAACCAAGTTGTGCTGATCTCGCCTCGTTCCACTCCACGAGCTAAGACAATAGCGAATGCTCGCTCGCTCGGCTTCACCGGCGGCACTGTTTGCTTTTCAGAAGCAACCATCCGGTCAGCTGATGAACCGCCGAGTAGTCCATAACTGCCGTAAACAGTCCAGTCCAGCTCCTCTTGCAGTGAGATCATCTGGCAGCGGATATATTCATGCTTTGTCCATGCCGCGTCGAGATTCTGCCTGCTAGGGAGCGTCTCGGCACATAGGGAACTCGGCTCCACATCGGCCAGTTGTTGAGCGAGTGCATCTAGATCGCGCGCCAGCTCAAGCGGCAGTCTTGCAGGTAGCGGAAACTCTTGCAGTTTTGTTCCCGTGAATTCGAACCGATGTTCCCAGGGTTCATCTGCTCCAGCTTGCTCGGCGCCAGGGCGACCTTTGTTGTGGCTCACCTGTTTGAGCCAGAAGCATGCCGTCGATGAGTTAAGTACGCCCAGTAACGCCAGGTGGTCATCCTCGTCCGCCCTGGCTGGCAACTTGATTACTGGCGCCGATTGCTTGAAAATTTTACTGCCCCGGTTAAGGGTGAAATGGTTGTGCGTGGCCACAAATGCGAATACTAGTGATAGTTTTGCGGCTTCCTCATCGCGGGGCACCTGGTGCCATTCATGCCATGGACGCTTTTCGGAGAAGTATGAGCCACCCCCGAAAGTGCTTCGATTTCCTAGCTGTGCACGAAGAAACCAGAGATGCTTCGATGAAGGCTCGAATTGATCAATATCGATCAATTGATTCCGATCATCGTAAGGAAACCAAGTCTCCAGCGTGTCAAAGACTTGATAGTCACGCAGGTCTTGACCAATCGCGAGCGGCTTCCAAAGTTGTCGATCAAGGCGCAGACGACGAACGCCGCCTCGCGGTAACGTGAATTCTTCGTCTGCATGACTCATGGCCATGAATCCAATGCGAAGGGCGTTCTCGGACAACCGTTTGCTCGATGCAGATTCGATCACGTTAAACAAATCACTTGCACCGCCGCCACTCACACTCCAAGGGTGACTATCGAAGCGAGGGCGTTCAACATCCTCGACGGTAACCCACTCGGATTCACATCCGGGCTTGTTGACCTGATCGATGATCGCTGACCAAACCATACCCTTTGCTGGCTCCGTTGGATGACTCGGCTCTCCTCGAACGCCGAGAACAGCCCTGATGGAATCATTGCGACGATAGGGATGATTGCGACCAACGAGGATCACCGTCGGCGTTCCATGTCCCGGAATGTAGGCGCCGGAGCTGTCGATCACGTAGGTCAGGTTTACGGTCTTGAAAAATTGCTCTATGAGCTTCTTTCCGAACTCGCGTTTCATGAACGAATTCGCCGTTATTTGGCCAATAAAGCCGGCGTCGCGGCCGTTACCGTCGCGACGGACCGCGAGTTGGAATAAGCGCTGCGCAAAAGGCACCGACAAACTATATATGCCGGAGCAGGTGTCGTATCGATCGCGATAGTTCTGATTCTCTTGCTTATCCTTAACCGTGATATATGGAGGATTTCCGACGACGATATGATAAGAAGCCCTACCTAACAGGTCGCAGGAGTTGACGAACTCATTGACGTCTTCGGTAGCGTAGGTGTGCGGTTTCTTGGACGGGAATAGTTCACCCTGGATACCAGGGGCGCCGCGACCATGCATCAAGGAGTCGCCGACCCCGACGTTGATCGGAAACGTCGGCGCAGCTGCCAAGCGCGTTTCGCCGGCGGCGTGCAGTGCGGCGACCAGCAGCCGGAACCGGGCGATGGACACCGCGAACGGATTCTTGTCACAGCCGTGCACCGACTCCAGTGAACGCTTGATCAGTTCCCAATTATCGGTCCCGGGCTCGGCGCTACGCCACTTCGCGAGCAGTCGATGGAAGATCCCGCGTAGGAAGTGGCCGGAGCCGCAAGCCGGATCGATGGTGCGTAGTCCCTTAAGGCCGAACTCGTCGACCGCAGGTTCCAGCGTCAGGTCAAGGATGAACTCCTCGACGAACTCCGGGGTCTGCAACAAGGCGTACGTTTTGCGGGCATGCTCAGAGAGATCTTGGTAGAGGTCACCGAGAAATCGGGTGTCCCGCTCGGGATCTGTGAAGTCGTAACGGAGCTCTTCGTCAGGGCGTCGCCAGAATTTCAGTAGCGACGTGGCCGCCTCGTATGAGGGTGTGATCTCCCACAACGGATTGTGCCGCTTGTCGAAAAGCCCGGCGGCAGTGGGATGGGCGGCGGCAAGGTGATTGAACGCCGCGATTAGCCAGTCACGGTCGTTGTGCCCCGTGAACTTGCGGTTGTATGCCTCGTGGTGTTCCTCGGCGTCCCTGAGCCGCTCGCCAGGGCCAGAGATGAACGGCCGTTCGATGAGCCCGTTGTCCTCGCAGAACCGCACGAACACTGTACCGAGTACCCATGCGGCCGCAACCTGGGTAACGCGGGCGTCGAGCCACGACTCATAGGTCGCAGCGGTGCGTTTCTTCTCGAAGGCGTCGTCGTATTCGGCTCGCAGCGCGGTGGCGAACTCGGGCTCCTCGCCGGCGCGCTCCCGGAGATCGTCTTCTAGCAGCAGTACCTGACGTTGCAGGTCCTTCACCAGCTGCTTGCCGTCCACCGCGTGCCTTGCCGTCGTCACCAGTCGCCCTTGTCCTTCACTCACGCCGCACCATCCGTGGTGTGGAGCTCTTCGAGGAACGCGCGATCGAGCACCACACGTTCGCTGTCGGTCAGTACTTCAACGATCTTGCCGTCCAACTGCGGGGTGTCGAGCGCCGACTCCCCCGGGCACAGCAGCCACAGGCCGTGCGGCGCCTCGTCGGGCCGGCGGGCCGCGTTCTGCAGCTCCGTCAGCAAGGCGTGGCCACCTTCGTCGAAGTAGCGTGCGACCATGCCCGCATGGTGCAGGAACAGCACCACGCCGGGCCCGCGCACCGAGTCGCCGATGCGGGATCGCACCCGGTCCCAGGTCGCCCGCACATAGGACGCCAGGCCAGGCGAGATGACGCCGGTCTCGCTGAACCGGGCGTCCAGTTTGCCGACTTTCGCCCAATCCTGTCCGCGCTCGGTGACCAGCGCCCGGAATGCCTCCACGAACTCACGGTCGACATCGATCGACCGCACCGGATACCGGGCAGCGATGCCCTCCGGAGTACCAGGCAGGTAAGCCCCTCTCAGGGTGAGGGCGAGGAATCCGCCACGCTCGATCGCCGCAGTGAGCTTCCGCGCCAGAACCTCATGGGGATCCGCGCCGGCAGCCCGCCAGTGTCCGTGTCCGCTGAGCGCTGACGCAGAGGCGGAAAAGCGCGGCTGCTCGAGCGGCGGCGGCCGGAACACCTTGTCCGACGTGTCGTAGTTCAGCGGAAAGCCGGCAGCGTGCAAAGCGTCTTCGAGTTCGACGTGAGTAAGCCGCTCGTTCACGTCGAGGGCGGGAAATCGGGCCCGGACCTTGGCGATCAGGTCGGGCTGGGTGATGCCGCGATCACGCACGCCAGCGGCGGCCTGCGAGATCCGCAGCGCGCGCACCAGGTCCAGCTCACGCGGGTACAGCTCCAGCCGCGGGGAGGCCGCCGCGTGCTCGGACATCACCGACGCCAGCTCGACGAGCAGGGTGTCTGCCAGTGGCTGCAGGCCCTCCGGTGCAGGCACCGCGCGCAGCTCGCGTACGACGACCCCCCGGCCGGGCAGTGGCTCCCGCCCTACCAAATCGTCGGCGCGGACACCGAGAGCGAAGGCGTAGTCTGCCATCTCCGGGGCACTCGGGTCTTGGGAGCCCGGCAGCGACTCCAGCGCAATCAGCACCCGCTGCCCACGCCGCTGCACCGCCAGTCGCGGGCCGCTACCTTCGACGTCGTCGGTGTGCAGGCCGGCCCAAACCTCGGTCTCGACCGCGGCGCGCACGATCGCCATCGCCCGCGCCATGGTGCGTTCCGCATCGTCGTCGCCAGCGCCGTGCCGGGTACGCAGCGCGGCGGCCAGGGCTTGGACGGTAACGACCCGGCCGGCCTCGGCCACGGCGTCGACGAGCTCATTGCGGATCGTGGTCAGCCACGGCGCGGCCGCCCACTCCTTCGTGGCGGCGTTGAGGTGTCGCGACACCGACGGCTGCGAGATGTCGAGGCGCTTGGCGACCGCGCCTTGCGAGGCCCACGGCTCCAGCGGCTCGCCGCCGTCAGGCAGACCGAGCGTCAACCGGATGACGTCGGCCTTCTTCGACCCCCGGCGCGTTTGCGCAGGTGACAGCAATGCGGCCAGGTCCTCGATGGTCTGGTGGTCCTCGTCGGCCGTATGCGCGGCTGCGGACTCCACAGCATGCAGGAGCTGCTTGGACCACTGCTTGTGCCGACGGTTGAGCTCCTTGCGGACGACCGCGCCCGCGCCGCGTGCCTTGGCGATCAGGTGCAGCGGAACATCGAGCAGTTGGCCCACGGTGGTGGCCTCGAAGCCCTGGGCCACCGACACCGCGCGCGGTGTCAGGCCGGCCAGCTCGAGCGCGGTGTCCAGCTTGGCGGCGGCCGCGTGGGCGTCACGAGTGGCCTCCAGTGACCCGTTTTCCAGCCCGACCGTGGCCTGCGTGGTGGGTGGGGCGGCGGTGTCTGCGTCGACGAACACCGCGCGCCACTGGTCCTCCATCTGCCGGTACGTGTCGAAGCGTTGGTCGACATCGCGATGGAAGGCACGCAGGAAGAACTCGGTGAGACCATCCCGAAGGGCCGAGTCGAAGAGATCAGAAGCGATCGTCGGGGTCTCGTCGTTAGTTGTCTGCGGGTTGTTCATGCCGTCGCCCCACACCGGGCGCTGACCAGTGGCCATTTCGTGCAAGGTCACCGCTGCCGCGTATCGCTCGGCGTGGTCGTCGAAGGCAGGACGCCGGACGGAGCCGAGGAACGGGTCGAGGTAACCGCGAGTACCCGCATGGACGTCACGATCGGAGGCGTCCGCGAGCGAGAAGTCGAACAGCATCAGCTGGGTGGACCGGTCAGCCCGCCGATATACCCCGAAGTTGTCCGGCTTGAGGTCCCGGTGCCGTACGCCCTTTCCGGCGAGGTGATCGAGGGCGGTGAACAGGTCTTTGCCGTAGCGGTCGAGGTTGTGGTAGCTGAGCTTCCCTTCGGCGCGCAGCAGCGCACCAAGCGTCGAACCGGATACGTCCTCACCACCGGCGAACTCGAGATCAAGCACGGTCCGGCCGGCGAGCTCGCGAGGACCGTCGAGCAAGCGGACGATCACGCCACCACCGACTTGGCCCAGCGCCGCTGCCTCGGCACGGAGCCGAGCTGCCTTGGCGTCGTCCAGCGCGACCTTGAAGACGCGCCGCTCACGGCGCGGCCTGCCGTCCTCGTCCTCGATATCCCGTTTGACGAGCAGGGCTCGGGCCGTGGCGCCGGTGCCGAGGACCCGTTCGACTTCCCAGTCGCGATCGACCATCTGTCCGGGCGAGGCGGTGAGAGGGTCCACCAGCGCGGTGGACTCTTCGACGGGAGCGGTGTCTTTCGCGGCAGCATCCAGGCGTGCCAGGAACGCCTCGGCCGAATCGAGCCGGTCTGCGACGTCGGCGCGGGTCGCGTCGAAGATCAGCGCGTCAAGGGGGTCGGAAACGACGTCGGAGACAGCGTAGGGGTGCAGGCCCTTGTCGGTGGCCAGCCGTTCGATCAGTCCACTGCGCTGGGTAGCAGGAGGCTGACCGGTCGTGACGAAGTAGGCGATCGCGCCAAGCCCGAAGACGTCGAGGTCGACGGGGTCAGCGAACGGTGTGTCGACCTCCGGCGCGAGGTACACCTCAGCGGAGTTCGAAACGTGCTCACCCGGCAGCGAGGTGTTTCCGATCGAGGAGAAACCGGTGGTGTCGAAGTCGCGTGCCGCCGCCTGCCAGTCGATGATCCGCATGACAGGGCGAGACCCATCATCTTTGGCCGACACGTACACCGAGCGGGCGGCCAGCGCACGGTGGTAGAGCGAGCGGCTATGCGCATAGCGGACGGCTTCGGCGAGCTGGCGCACCATGTCGAGGCGAACATCGGCATCGAGGTGCTCACCATGGACCGCGAGGTACGAATCCAGTCGAAGATCGTCCGCACGATGGTGGAACAGGATCGCCGGTCCGCCCCCATGGTCGCGAATCTGTACCGCCTGGGCGATACCGCGGTGGGTGATGCCCTGCAGTACCTGATACTCGCGGCGTGCCGCGCGTTCCACCGACTGCTGTCGTTCCTCACTCGCCTGCAGGGCAGTGAGGTAGATCCTCACCCTGCCCTCTTCGCGAACGATCCCCTTCCGCTCCGCAAGACGGTCTTCCCAGGTCGGACCTGCGTCGAGCAGCTCCGAATCGAGTGTCCAGTCATCACCGAAGCGCAGATGCGCCGTCGATGCGCGGATGCCGATCTCTTCGAGGAGCTTCGGCAGAACCGCCGAGAAGGCAGGCGTGATCCGCTGCGAGTCCTGCTGTGGCGGACGGGACAGGAGGTCTGCCCACAGTTCCGGCAGACCATGAGAGACACCGTCGCGGGCGAAAACCTTGGTGTTCTGAACCTCGTCCAGCTCGGACCGCAAGTCCGGCGCCGACAGGAACACGGCGGGTTCAACGCGTGGCACCCGCTGGCTGATCTGCAGCCGCTTCGCGGCCCACTCCAGCCTCCCCTTGAGCTCCTTGGACTTGAGGTCGGTGAGATGCAGAGGGTTACGGAGGATTCGCGGCCGACGGGAGCCTTCTTGGAAGAACCGCCAGGTCTCGCCGTTGTTCACGACCCGCCCAGGGTGTCCTTTGAGCTCGACCAGGTACAGACCGCCCGGGACCGCGATCAGCAGGTCGCATTCGTTGACCCGGCCTGAGGCCCCCGTAAACGAGAAGGTCGCCCACGCGCGGTAAGGCTCCGCGTTGGGCATGAGCCTGCGTACATGATCAAGCCCGTCTTGCTCCCACGGGTAGGGCGATGTCCGCTCCTGGAACCAGCGCTTCCGCTGCGATGAAGGTCCAGGTTTGGGTACAGATGGTCCACCGCCCGACACACAGCCTCCCCTTTTGCTGATCAACCGACCGCCGACGATCCTAGGTGCCTACGCCAGGTAGGTGCTGCACCCTACGAGGTCAGGCAGTCGATAGTCACTCACTCGCTATCGAGTCGACGTCACACTCCGTTACGTTACAACCCCCTCGTAATTCGTAACGGTTAGGTCAGAAGACCGACAGTAGGTATGCAGCTCCGTCAGCGCTCCGGCCCGGCCTCCTGCACCCTCGAGATCGCTGGAGTGCCCTCACCTGCGTTGCGCAACATCCTGCTTCCCAACACGGCCCAACCTCCGTCCGTGGCGGCAGGGGCTGCGCAAGACTCCGTGACCATGCCGGACAAGACGCATTTGGGCAGACCTAGCAGCGCTTGGTAACGAGGGCTGCACGCGAACGAGTCCCTCCACAACAGACTTGCCCGATAGCTTCGCTTAGCCTCGGGGTAGCACGGTCAGCTCACCCGACGGAAAGCATCAATTTCAAGCCGCGTTTTCTCGAGAATCAGTAATAGTATGCGGTGCGACCGGTGAAAATCGTAGCGTAGCATACTTCAATTTAACCGCCCGCGCTCGACTTCTGCATCGTCGAACATGCAGGTGGCCCCGCGGCTCGGGCCTGCACTCTCACTCTCGACAACCGCATGTAAGGTCAACTGGCGTGTCCTTCTTGCGTCGCAAGCTCAAACGAATCGATCCCACTCGCTTGTTCGATGCCGCCACACTGCCGAATAGAAGCGCCCCGGCGGCGGTCCCCCCAGGAACGCGCGACATCACGCTTGCGGCACCGAAATCGGTATCCGCGTTGCTGGCACTCCTCTCCCCTGACGACGACAAATTGAGTGCCGTGATCGCCGGTCACGACGCAGCAGTGACCGACACTCTTCGCTGGCTCGACGAGAAGGCCGCATTCGCCCGCTCCGGGCCGGCCATGCTCGATTGCCAAGGCCTCAACACCACGGTGGTCCCACACTTCAGCAGTGCTGACCAGCAACCACACCTTCACGCCCACATCCTGGTCGAACCCACCGTCACGGGGCTGGACGGCCGTGCCTACCCGGTGGACTGGGGCACGCTCGACCAGGCACTCGCCGTGGCGTCGCCTCTGTACATGGGCGCGCTGCGACGCAACCTCGTTGATTCGCTGGGGTGAGCTGGAACTCCGAGCATCACGAGAGCAAGTGGCAGATTGACGGCATTCCCGAGGCATTGTTGTCCGGCTGGCCGGACACGACCTGCACCTTGCGTGCCATTCCACAAACCCTCGTAGTTCGTCCGAACTAGCACGCCACTCCGCGGAGAGGTGGATCAATGGGGGGCAGCGTGATCGATCTACGCAACGAAGCGGTGCTGATCCGCGATCGCCAGACCGGTGTCTTCAAGGATGAAACCCGGAGCGTAGCGCGATACGAGTTTCAGCCTGGGAGTCAGCGAATCCGAATCACCTTCAACGGCCAAGGCAAGGTCTTCTCGTATGGGCCGGATCGCGTGCAGGTCCTGCGCAACGCGGTACGACGCATCGTGACGGGCGAAGACCGAGTCGAAGTCGACGGAAGTTTGTGGGAGAGCGCGACCGAAACCGTCATGTTCTCCGGAGTCCACGGCGCATGGTGTCGAGTCTTCTATCGAACTCGCGCTGGAGAGTCGTACCGGACCTACCCCGCTGCCCAGGTCCGCGTCATCACATCAGGAACTGCCATACCGCTCGTCAACGACGTGCTGCGCTACTGGCGCACGATCGTCTCCCGCCTCGACTCCGATGATCCCTTGCGATCCGCGTATGACCGGCTCACCTTTGTCCACCCGGAGAGTGTGCTCAGTTCGTACCTGACAGGGGCACCGATAGCGTCGCAGCCACTGGATACCACCCCGATCTTCCCGTTCCGCTGTAATCTCAGCCAACGCAAAGCCGTCGAGAACGCCTTGAGCCGGTCGATCTCGGTCATCGAGGGGCCGCCAGGAACCGGGAAAACCGAGACGATCCTCAACCTGATCGCCAACATCACCGCCGTCCAGCACAAGACCGTAGGCATCGTCTCGTTCGGCAATGCCGCCGTCGACAACGTTCGCGACAAACTCGACGAACTCGGTTTCGGACACATGCTCGGCAACCTCGGCCGCAAACAGAAGCGAGAGGAATTCTTCACGCGACAGCCGGCCCGCAACGCGGCAGTCTCGCAGTTCGTATCCGGTGCCCCACAGCCACCTGACCCGGGACAGCTGACAGATCTGGATCGGCGACTGCGCGAGCTGCAGGAGCATGAACGCGTCCGCGCAGACCGGCGTCAGACGCTCGACGCCCACCGTCTCGAACTACGGCATTTCGAACGTCATCTCGAGCAGGTGCAGCTTCCTGAGCTGGAAAAACTCCCGCTGCTGAGGAAGTCTGCTGACCGGATCATCGACTACCTGGCCGAGAGTCAGCTAGCCCTGGCGGGCTCGCGCCCGCGACTACTGAGGCGGATCAGTAACTACTTCAAGTACGGGTCGCTGCGTACACTCGACCCGGCCGATACCGATGTCGTGCTCCGCCTGCAACTGGCGTACTACACCAAACGAATCGCCGAGTTGGAGCACGAAGTCGAGCTTCTCGACAGTCGACTGCAACGGGCCGCCTTCGAGCAGATCGCTCAAGACCACCAGCAGTTGTCCATCCAGCTCCTCCACGCCGAACTCGCCGATCGATACCGAAAGCTTCCCCGTACCAACTACAACGCGGACTCCTATAAGAACGGGCGCACGTTCGCGACTTTCATGGAGGACTACCCAGCGTTGTTGAGCACGTGTCATTCACTGCGGGCCAGCATCTCCGACGGATACCTGCTCGACTACCTCATCATCGATGAGGCTTCTCAGGTCGACCTCCTGCTGGCAGGCCTGGCGATGTCGTGCGCTCGCAACGTGATCGTGGTCGGTGACCAAAAGCAACTCCCGCCCATCCCTGTCGAAGCCGCAGCCGATCTCACGCCGCCGATGCCTGCTTATGACTACCGACGCCACAATCTCTTGTCCTCACTGTCGGAGCAGTACGGCGCAGAACTACCAAGCGCGCTGCTGCGAGAGCATTACCGATGCGACCCCGCCATTATCGGATTCTGTAACAAAAAGTTCTACGAAGGCGAACTGATCCCGTACACCACCAGCGGCGTCGAGCAGCCGATGCTCGTGGTACGGACCGTCGAGGGCAATCACATGCGCCGCCACCACGCAGGAGGTCGCTCGAACCAGCGCGAGGTGGACGTCATCAGCCAAGAGGTCATCAGGGATCACTGCCGGGGCTTCGCCGACGCGGACATAGGGATCACCACCCCTTACAGGCTACAAGCTGACAAGACCCGCGACATACTCGATCAGATCCAGGCTGACACGGTTCATCGATTTCAAGGCCGCCAAAAGCAGGTGGTCATCCTGACCACCGTCCTGGACGAGACGTGGCGCGGCCGCACGGGACTGCCGTTCGTCGACGATCCACAGATGATCAATGTAGCGGTGTCACGTGCGGTCCGACGGTTCATCCTCGTGACGAACCACGCCATGATGCCCACCAGTCGCCATATTCAGGACTTGGTCGGCTACATCCGCTATCACAACCCCGGCGACGAAGTCGTCGACAGCACCGTGGTCTCCGTGTTCGATCTGCTCTACAAAGCCTACTCGCAGCGGCTGCGACCACTGGCCGCGCGACTCAGGAAGGAACGCAAGTACCTATCCGAAGACATCATCTGGACCGTGCTGCATGACATCTTCGCTGAGCGGCGTTACGCGCATCTGACGGCCGTTCCCCAGGTACTTCTGAAGAATCTGCTGCCGAATTCCGATCGACTCACCCCGGCTCAAGCCACCTACGTGAAAAACCGGGCATCGCTCGACTTCGTGGTGTACAACCGGGTGACCAACCAACCGCTGCTGGCCATCGAGGTCGACGGGTTCGCCTTCCACGAGAACAAGCCGACTCAGTTGGCGCGAGACGCCCTCAAGAACGAGATCTTGCGCGTGCACGACCTGCCATTGTTGCGGCTACCGACCACCGGCAGCGGCGAGCAGCAACGAATCCTGGACGCGCTGATCAGTGCTGAGTCCCACTGGGCTCGTCGCTCAGTTTCCGAAAATTGAAGTCGTGTGCACGCCAGCGAGTTGATTGAACGTGCCTACCCGCCGAAGGGCTGGTAGGGCATGACCTGCGGCTGGGTGGGCGGCGCCACGAGGTCGTCGCCTGGCCAAAAGGGGCCGCCCCGCGCGATGTAGCCGCGGATATGACCCATGAGCTCGTCAATGTGCTGTTCACGCTCCTGCCATCCCACCTGCACCTGTCGCCCATCGGGGTAATGAATCGTCAAGGTGGAGGTGGGGCCTTGGGCCAGCAAGGCGGCCATTGCGTCTGGCAGGCCCATCGGCATAGCGTCGCAGCCTTTGTGGCGAGCGACATGCACGACAGCGTCAACCACGCGTTCCCAATCTGCGACTACGGGCCAGAGTCGGCCACCGCCAAGCTCGAAGGTCAGCGTGGAAAGCGGCACGAGACATCCTGGTTTGCGGACCGGAAACTCCGTGAGGCACCTGTACATGCGGCCGCCATCGGGTTGCGGAACGGATGTGTGAAGCAGTGTTTTTGCGTGCACGACGATGGCGTTGATCGGCACAGGGTGTTCTGGAGCCTGGTAGGGCTCATGCATCGCCAACAAGTAGACGTCTTCGATCGCCACACAATCTCCTCGTTCTTCCGGAAGCGGAATCCCTTTGTCTGCCAAGTGTCGCAGACAAAGGGATTACCGGCGGCCGTGTCGACACTACAGCTGGTCGGCGCAGGCTGCCCTTAGCTCAGGCAGCCCGGAGCTGCCGATACCAGTGCTATGGCTGCTAGTCGGTGCGGGTACGATCACAGCGTACAACCAGGATCTGACAGTTTCGATTCAGCCGACTCCTGTCGGATCGGTTCCAAGGCGCGGGTCGATTCAGATCTCTCGCCCGCACAGGGCACGGTGGTAGGCAATGTGAGCGTCACTGATGGCATGTCCATCCTCGCGACGAAGTGGTGTAAGCAACCGGCGGTCCCGAGTGCGCCTAACGTTCCAGTCCTCGTCAACGTAAATCCCGAATCCATCGAACTGCGCATGATGATTCGGGCAGAGACACAGTAGATTCTCAAGTTCATCCGGCCCGTCATGCGGGCTGCCGAGGCCACGAATGTGGGCCGCGTCGCTCCGGTAACCATCTCGGGTTTCCAGCTGTACTTCACAGACCTGGCAGGTATCGGCGTGGAGAGATTTGACTCTTCTGGCAAGCTCGACATCCCGCAGCATGTGCGAAACACGGCCTTCGACCCGTTCGACCGGCTGTCCGCTTGCGCTGGTGAACCCAGCCAGACCGACAGTCTCAAGCAGATCGGCCTTGTCTATCTCGTCGGGCAGCCTACGCATCAGCACTGCGATGATCTCACCCTGTGCTTTCGTAGAATCGAGCAGCTTGCCCGCGGCGGCGGTGAAACCCACCGTGCCGCGCTCGTCGAAGTCGCCACGTTGGGGATCGAATCCATCGGCCTCCCAGAAGCCGGTGGAACACAGCGACAGGACCTGCACCTTCGGCGGCTCGGACGAGCCAACCTTGACCAGCAGCTCTTCCAGCGCTTCGCGAACTTCCGGCCAAGGGATCCGCCTGGAGCCGCCGTGTACCTGCCTGCCGATCATCCATAACACGGTCACCGTGTCCGCCCATCGGGAAGGCTCCAGCAACGTGAGCGCGGTGACGAATTCTTGCCGCGTCAACCTGGCCTGTGCAGACTGCGCAGGTACATGCTCGGCGTGATGCATTCGACCGTCCAGTTGGATCTGTATGGCCGTGGTCTGGTCGGGCGAGGCCAGGCGCAGGCCACGCAGCGGGACTGTCACACCTAGTTCCTCCGCCGGCATCGGGGGATCAAGTGGTCGCAGATCGGTCAGAGCCATCATGTGTTCCCAGGTGACCTCGCGCCCCTCGTTCAGTTCGACGCCCCAAATTGCTCGCGCCGCTGCCGGATCTCGGAACAGGTAGGCGATCGACGCACGCGCGTAGAAGGCCTTGTCCGCATAGAACAGGACGATGTCTCCCACTCGCCGATCTCGCAATGCCTGAAACTTCTCGTTGCTCGTGCTGTCGGTCGGCGTTGCGCCCCAAAGTCTCGCGACACCATCCGGATACAACCTGGTAAGGACCTCGAGCTGGGCGTCCAATGGCCCGGCGTACTCAGCCAGACTGATGCCTCGCCGCATCGACCTTTCATAGTGATCACGTGCAGTAGCCGAGCGACCACGCGGCTGCAGTACCACGCCAGGAACCTGATCATCGATCGTCACGGTCACGACCTTAGAGATCCCCACCGACAAATTTCGCGAACCCGGGATACCCTGCCCATCAAAGGAAGGGACTGCTGCTGGACGGGCTGAACCCGACGAAGGTCACCACAGATCAGCCGGACGTTCCGGTACCCGACAGACCGGAATGATCTGCTGGCAGTCGCCCCGCCGCCCGCAGTCAGCGCGATCGACAACGGTATATGCCCTGCTCACAACGCAGATGCGGCTTGTGCTCCGGCCACCATGCGCCTGACCCAGTAGATCATCACCCGGTAATGACGGCCGACGCGGTCGCGATGGCGCAGACTGTAGCTCTAACGCCGCCAATTCTCGTCAATCAGACTGAACCGCTCCGTCAGTGCCAGGTCTTGTCGAGTCTCAGTACTGCCCGGCCGAGCTCCCCCTGCTGACGGAAACCGAACTGCTTCCCGGCGGTAGTTGGCCGCCGGTCAATCCGGAGAAGCAGCCGTGAGTTGTACAGGACCCGAGCACCCTGGATCAAAGCGAAAGTGCATTCCGCGTAAATTGTCGTGCAGGTATGTGATCATGTGATCGTCAACGGTTCCGGGGAGGGAACTTGATTTCGTCACGTCGTCCGACACCTGAGCAGGACGCGGCTGTGGAGGTGTTCCGCAGCGGCACGGATCTGGTGCTGCAGGCTGGAGCGGGAACAGGTAAGACCACCACGCTGACCATGCTCGGCGCGGCGACGTGCTGGCAAGGCCAGTATCTGGCGTTCAACAAGGCGATAGCGCAGGAAGCGCGGCGGAAGTTCCGCGGCAACGTGCGTTGCTCGACCGCGCACAGCCTGGCGTTCAAAGCGATCGGGCACCAGTTCGTCGAGCGGATGGAAAGGCCGCGGATGGCCACCGTGAAGCTGGCACAGCTGCTGGGCATCAGGATGAACGTCACCATCGGCACCCGGAAACTGCAGCCCTCGACCCTGTGCTCGATCGCCCGGGACACCGTGATGCAGTACTGCTACTCCGCTGACGACGTCCTCAACCGACTGCACGTCCCCTGGCCCAAGGGCATCACCGACGAGAACGAGCACGACCAGCTCGTGGATATCGTGCTGCCGTTAGCCACCCGAATGTGGGCTGACCTGCAAACTCCCGACCGCGGGAAGGTCCCGTTCAAGCACGACCACTATCTGAAGATGTGGGCACTGACCCGTCCGCGGATCCACGGCGAGTTCCTGCTCTTGGACGAAGCCCAGGACACCAACCCGGTCGTCGAGCAGGTCTTCCTCGACCAAGGCGCGCACGCCCAGCTGGTCATGGTCGGTGACTCCGCCCAAGCCATCTACGGCTGGCGCGGAGCCCGCGACGTCATGACCGGCTTCCGCGCTCAGCAGCTCGCGCTGTCGCACTCCTTTCGCTTCGGCCCCGCGATCGCGGCCGAGGCGAACCGATGGCTCGCGATCGCCGGCGCACCGATCCGCCTCACCGGCTCCCCGCATGTCAACAGCGAGCTCGCTCCGGTCACGGCACCGAAAGCGATCCTGTGCCGGACCAACGGCGGCGCGATCGCCGAGCTCCTCACCCAGCTCGGCGACGGCCGCCAGGTCGCGCTCGCCGGCCGCGCGGCCGAACTCCGCAAACTCGCCGAAGCCGCCCGCGACCTGCAAGCCGGAAAGCGCACCACCCATCGCGACCTGCTGCTGTTCTCCACCTGGGGAGAGGTCCAGGAGTACGTCGAGTGGGACTCCGACGGCCGCGACCTGCTCCCGTTCGTCGACGTCATCGACGAACACGGCGTCGACGTCGTCCTCCAAACCCTGGCCCAGCTCAGTGCCGAAACCCACGCCGAAGTCACCGTCTCCACCGCCCACGCCGCCAAAGGCCGCGAATGGCCCACCGTCCGGATCGCCGACGACTTCCCCGAGCCCGACGACCCCGAAGACACCGAACTCGGCGGAGACCCTATGCCCGGGAAGATAGAACCCGCTGAAGCCCGCCTCGCCTACGTCGCCGTCACCCGTGCCCAGCACCAGCTCGACCTCGGCGGCCTCTCCTGGATCAACCAACACCCCGACGGCAACCCCACCCAGTCGTAGGCACCATGCCAAGTACGGCCCTGCCGAGGCCAGAACCATCGTTTGCCCACGAGTCTCCCGGAGGCGTTTCCTGTGCCTCCTCAGTCCCCAGTCAGATGTGCTGATCAGACGTTGTTGAAGGTCGTACTCGTCGCCATTTCGCATCGGTCCTCTTCTGCGTGGTTCCGGAGCACTTGTTCGTCACGTAGCGACTGCGCAGACGCGCGGCCGGATCACATGAAACGAAACATCGGTGACCACCGACGGAGTATTCATGATCCAGCGAGGACGTTTCGGGGGCGCGACACGATGACTGCGACGCAGGCCGAGGTCGCGGGTCCAGCTTGGTGCGAGCCAGGCCTGGACCTGGGCGGCGGCCGCTACCCTCTCTCGGTCGAGGCATCAGTGATGGGCATGGTCGACACGTTGGTGCCCGGCGTTTCGACGCTGACCAGACTCGTGCGCTACTACTCCCTCTACTGGGCGCTAGCGGATATCGCAGGGCGAAGAGGCTGGGGCGCCGAAAAGTGCCAGACGGTCCTGCGACGTTCTGAGGTCGCGCTGGCTCTCGTCTCACGCGGCAATGAGATCGCCGCGCACGGCGGCGACCGAGTCGCATCACTGCTGGATACCGGCAAGGTTGACGAACTCGCCGAACTCGGTCGAGGCTCCTACTCGCCTCGTGCCTGGGGCTTCTGGTCGCAGTACAACGGCCCCAGTGTCGTCATGGGAACGGTTACGGTCGAAGAAGGCGCACTACGTCCTGGTCGTCGCGACTGTCCACTTGCCGTGCGGCAGATGTATGCGCCTCTGCTCGAGACTGCGGCCGATCGTCCGATTCAGCCGGAGGAAGCCATCGACCTGGCCGAGCTCGCCATGGACGCGACCGGGACCGCGGATCTGGGACCTCTGCGAGAGCTTTTCACCGCCACCCGCGACGGACTTCACCTTCCCGCTGACTGGACGGGTGACGATCGGACCCGCCGCTCGACGCTGCGGATCCTTGCCAGATCGGCACAACTCGAGCCGACGGCTTCGACCTGGTCGGATGCGTTGTACCTCAGCGTCGCTTACGGCGGCCGCATCAGAACCGACCCGGTGCTGAGCGGCGAGGAACGGGCATCGGCTTGGCGGGGGACCCTTCTCCGGAGGCTGTCCGTCGGTGCCTGGCGGCGACTCTGGGCCGAGTTGGTCAGTGAGGTCAGTGAGAATGGCTCGGCGACGAAGGATGACCTGTACGAGTGGATCTCGGCGGAGGCAACGGCGGTGACCGTACAGGACTTTGTCGCGAATTGGCCGCCGCTGGTCGATGGCGAAAACGAACCGAGCCCAGCCGAACAACAACTGCGGGCCGAACATCCACCGGTCCTGGCAGATCTCGCCGTGTTACTGGCCGGTGGACGGCGTAAAGAGCAGCTCACCGGACGCAGCCGTGCCGCCTTTCTCGGCCGATATCCCGAGCGAAAGCAGTTCCTGGATCCGAATTGGGTGGCGAACCGGCACCGCGAACACGCAAGCGGAACAATGGCCGAGCTCGCTCGTTCCTTCGTCGACGACATGCTCGCGCAATCCCGCCGAGTCGCGCTGCGCAAGCTCAAATTCGACACCTATGGCCGGATGAAGCTGTTCACCAAGCTGCACGAGCGGAACGGCCGGTACTATGCGGTCGGTGCGGAGGGGGCGGGCAATGTCGGACTGCGGGTCGAACAGCTCGAGTTCATGGCCGGGCAACTGGGATTCACCGAGCCAGGCGGTGACCGCCTCGTAATCACCCCGCTAGCCGAGACACTGCTGGACCTGCACACATGAGCAAACCCGACTTCCAGTTCCATTCGCCGCTGTCGCTCCTGCACGAGTGGGAAGGCCGCACGGACGGCGCGCCGCTGCGTGAGCTCCTCGTCACCGGTTTCACCCTCGATCTGGTCTTCTTCGAACGCCACTGCGTCTCCATCGCGCGCGCACTGGGCGCCAGGATCACGGTGCTCGGCGACGCCGCCCAGACCGTCCACGAAGCCGTCGACGTACGGCACGCAGGCCGGGCCTACCAACACGGTCAGGCAAGCTGTGGCGGGGCATTCCACCCGAAGCTCGTCGTCCTTGCCGGTGACGACGACGTCTGGGTGGCCATCGGATCAGGCAACCCGACCATGTCCGGCTGGGGCCACAACTTCGAGTTGTGGCTCGTGATCCGGGCTTCCCGCCGAACGGGGCCACGGGCACTGCACGACCTCGGCGCTTGGCTCGCCGACCTGCCACGAGTCGTCAAGATGCCGTCCTGGGTCGGCGACACCGTGGCGCTCATCGGGGACTGGATCACCCCGTCCGAGATCGATGACACCCTGCCGGGGGTCCGGGTATTCGGCAACCTCCGACGCTCGCTGATCGACCAGCTTCCGACGAGCCCTGTGGATTCGTTGCGGATGACTGCACCGTTCTTCGATGCGCGTGCTCGCGCGGTAGAGGCGCTGATCGGGAGGATGCGCCCTGATGAGGTCTCCATGGCACTCCAGGAAAGCCTTTCCCAATACAGCGGGAAAGCATTGTTGGATGCCACGGCCGCCGTGCCACGAACCAGTTTCTCGTTTTTGGACGAGAACCGCACCCGGCACGGCAAACTCGTGGAATGGAGCGTCGGCGGTAAGACGACGGCCATGACCGGCAGCGCAAACCTCAGTGCCGCGGCGCTGCTCACGACCACGGTGGACGGTGGCAACTGCGAACTCGTGACCACAGCCCCGATCCTCACGTCGCTCCTGCCCTGGGAAGCATCAGTCGACCGGTCCACGCTCAGCCGAAAGGACACGATCCCTGGCGACCTGCGCACTGACCCCGCCGTGGCGCTCGTCGTCCTGGGCGCGCGACGGGTCCAGCACGCGATCACCGTCGAGCTGATCACCACCACCCAAGAGCCGATCACTCTTGAGTCTTCCCCCAACGGCTCCCCGGACACGTGGACGGCCCTGCAAGTCTTCACCCCTGACGG
The DNA here is from genome assembly GCF_055575355.1 of Amycolatopsis sp. NPDC034160. Lineage (NCBI taxonomy): Bacteria > Bacillati > Actinomycetota > Actinomycetes > Pseudonocardiales > Pseudonocardiaceae > Amycolatopsis > Amycolatopsis sp. NPDC034160. The sequence continues at coordinate 289,302 of NZ_JBVISU010000009.1, forward strand.
TTCCACTGTCCAAAGTGTGCAGTTCATCGCGCCGGAACAGCTCGGGGGCGCCGTTCGTGCCAAGGCCCGGGTGGGAGACCAGCAGGTAGTATCACCGGTCGTCTTCCTCACCGATACGGTTCGGTGCCGCCCTCGCGCCGACACTTCCGACCAGCCACGGATGACCTTCGTCGGCGACGATGACACCGTCCTCACCGACAAGGTCCTGGCAGGCCGGTTCAACGCCGACCTGCTCCGACTCCTCGGCCATGTGCAGGAACACAAGACGGCCACTGCCACGGCACCCCTTCGCTCGACTGCGGTTACGGCATCGGCCGCAGACTCCGACGACCGTTGGGGCATCTGGCTGGAATCCGTGGAACGCAGCCTCGGTCCCCACCTCACTGGTGTGCTTTTCCCTGGCGCTTTCGTCAGTCCTGGTACCACGACAACCGAGTGGGCGGTCGGCCCCGAAGCCAACGATTCAGAGATTGCCGAGGGAGAGTCCGACGACACGATCGAGGGTTTGACCGATACCCCAGCCGATTCTCGCCGCGCAGCACCGGACATTTCCACATCGCAGAGAAGTCAATACCGAGCCTGGGCGCACCGGTGGACGAAGGCGGCGACGGCCGTTCCCCGACCACCCCTGGAACTGCGCATGCTCGTCGCCCGCACCTACTTGGTACTGCTCGCCGCGTCAGTCTGGGGCACAGACGAAGGCTGGAGACCGGAGCTTCGTGACCTCGCGTGCTCACTCGTTCCCGATGCCGACGAACAATCGAGCATCCCAGGGCAAGCACTGGACTTTTTGAGCTCGCTGATCTCCGCATGCCTGGCCCTATTGCTTCAGGACGCCACGCTGCACGGTGGCGGCGAATACGACGTCATCGCGAAGTCGGCTTGGGCGGGCACAGTAGAACTGGTGGCCTACGCCGACCCGGAGCTCGCGGACGAATACCTTTACGCCCCGGACAAGCCCTATGCACGGGTCCCCACGTGGAGCGAGGTGAAGGGCGTCATCGACCTCGCCGCGACCGCAGTCGACGATCCGCACGCGGAAGACCGTGCCGCGCTGGAGCAAGAGGACCTGCCCGCCGAAATGCAGGACGGTGTATGGGTCATCGACGGCACGTTCCGCAACCCACGACGTGTTGCGGCCAGGGCCGCGACTCTCGTGCGTACACCGTCCGCGGTACTCGCCCGGAATGAGCACAAGACCACCGTGGTTCTCAGAGAAGGCAAAACGCTCGCGATCGCCGAGTCCACCGCGCCCCGATGGCGCGTCTACGAACTGACCCCCATGAGCACCCCGCTCTCCATGCTGGCCGGCGACGACGGCTTTCCCCAAGGAGGAAAGACCTACCCCCTTGAACCCGTACCGACACGGATCCACGCACTGACCGAGGCCGTACGTGTCAACCATCAGCTTCTCGTGGCGGCGCTGCAGGCATATCGGCCCGGCCCCACCAGGACTGGCCAGCACAGCAGGTAAACAGGATTTGATTTCCCCAGACCCACGCACACGGAGATATTCACATACCCCTGCCACAGGCGCCCTAAGCAACTACCGAATGTCAGGTAAGCCAGAGGCGTGTGGTTAGTGAGCAACTCGCGGGACTGTAAAACGTTCGGTGTAACTCCCGATCATGGAAGTGCACCTGATGACCGAGATGATGTCCGGCGTGGAGAACGCTGAGGACTCGAAGCCCGAGATGGGTTTGGAGGGCCTGGACGACCAGCTCGTCGAGCAGCTGCTGAACCGTGCCAAGGCCGGTGGGCTGAAGCTGACCGGTGAGGGCGGGGTATTGCAGCAGCTGACCAAGCGGTTGCTGGAGTCCGCGCTGGATGGCGAGATCACTGATCACCTGGGCTATGACAAGCACGACCCAGCTGGTCGCGGGACCGGCAACTCACGTAACGGCACCCGCTCCAAGACTGTCCTGACCGACGTCGGGCCTGTGCAGGTCGACGTGCCGCGGGACCGGGACGCGAGCTTCGAGCCGAAGATCGTCGCGAAGCGGCAGAAGCGCCTGACCGGGGTCGACGAGATGGTGATCTCCTTGGCTGCCAAGGGATTGACCACCGGAGAGATCTCCGCGCATCTAGCCGAGGTCTATGGCGCCGAAGTGTCGCGGCAGACCATCTCCACCATCACCGATAAGGTGGTCGAGGGCATGGTCGAATGGCAGAATCGGCCACTGGACCCGGTCTATCCGGTGATCTTCATCGACGCGATCCACGTGAAGATCCGTGATGGCAAGGTCGCCAACCGGCCGATCTATGTCGCGTTGGCGGTGACCTGCGAGGGCCGTCGGGACATCCTTGGCTTGTGGGTCGGCGACGGTGGCGAGGGTGCCAAGTACTGGCTGCACGTGCTTACCGAGTTGAAGAACCGCGGTGGAGCTGCCCCCGCGATGCGGACACCTTGATTCCAGACGCTGGTCTGGAGGGAGGATGTCCTGGTGCCTCGCAGGTCGAAGTATCCGGAGCAGTTCCGTCGTGACGCGA
>NZ_JBVISU010000010.1:0-191792 GCF_055575355.1 Amycolatopsis sp. NPDC034160
ATCGTTCGACTTGCATGTGTTAAGCACGCCGCCAGCGTTCGTCCTGAGCCAGGATCAAACTCTCCAACAATGTCTTCGAATTCAATCGAGGCAAATTTTTCTTGCACTCAAAGGAACCTCCAACGAGGTTCAAATACATAAGCTCTACTGGCTTAGTTCACTAGCACACTGTTGAGTTCTCAAGCAACACGCTTTGTTTCAAAGCGATATTCACAAGCTTTTGGTCGAGCATGCCGAATCCTACGGCCTTAACTGTAGGGAGTCGGCGGCCGCTCGTGGGCCGACGCTGAACATTACCTGGTCCGGTTCGCGGTGTCAACCCGCTCGGCCCTGGCTCCTGACCTCGGGGCTTTCGGCCCCGGCGGCCCGGTGTTCCTGGCGACGAAGAGAAGATTACATGCCCCGGAACCCCCTGAAAACAGGGGGGTCACTTAACGACATCGCCGCAGGTCAGCCGGTGCGAAGCCCCCTTATCCGACGGTCTTCAGGTAGCGAGGCGGTTTGCGAGCGGGGGCGACGCGTTCGAAGTCGGCCGCGTAGGCGAGCACTCGGGCGTCGGTCCACTGCCCCGCCATGAACGAGACACCCACCGGGAGCCCGCCGACAAAACCGGCGGGCACGGTCACTGCGGGGTACCCCGAGACCGCGGCCGGAGTCGACGACGGGATCACGTCGTTGTCGCCGGTCTTGCAGTCGGTCTTCCAGGCAGGCGGGTTCGTGGGCGCGGCGATCGCGTCGAGGCGGTGCTTCGCGAGGGTCTCGTCGATCGAGCGTTTCGCCAGGTCGGTCAGCTCGCGGCGCATGGCCTGGTAGGCGGGATCGGACGGAGCGGGCGCCGCGAGTGCCTGTTCGAAGAGTTCCTGACCGGCGAAGCAGGTTTGTCCGAGCGGGTCCGCGCGGTTGTAGGCGATGAGCGCGGCGAGATCGCGCGGCCCCTCCGGACGGGTGGCCAGGTAGCGGTCGATGTCCCGGTGGAACTCGGTGAGCAGCGCCGGGAACTCCAGTTCACCGAGTCGTGCCTGATACGGCGGGGTCACTTCGACGACCTCGGCACCGGCCCTGACCAGTTCGTTTCGAGTTCGCGTCATCACGGCCTCGACGTCCGGGCCGAGTACCGGCAGGCGCCAGAGGCCGATCCGAGAGCCCTTCAGCACGCCGGGCCTCAGGTGCGCGGCGTAGTCGGTCGGCTGGTTCGGCGGGTACGCGCCAGTGGCCGGGTCGCTCGGGTCGCGGCCCTGCAATGCGGACAAGGTGAGTGCGACGTCGACGACGTGCCTGGCCATCGGCCCGGCGGTGTCCTGTTCAGCAGAGATCGGCACCACGCCGGTGCGGCTGACCAGGCCGAGGCTCGGTTTGTGCCCCACGGTCGAGGTCATCCCGGCGGGGCAGACGATCGAGCCGTCGGTCTCGCTGCCGATCGCGACCTGGGCCAGCGACGCGGCCACACCCGCGGCGGATCCGGCGGATGACCCACAAGGGTTGCGGTCGAGCACATATGGGTTGTTCGTCTGTCCACCGACGCCGGACCACCCGGAAGTGGGTTTGGCGGCGCGGAAGTTCGCCCATTCGGACAGGTTCGCCTTGCCGAGGACCACCGCGCCCGCGTAACGCAGACGACTGACCAGGGTCGCGTCTTTCGCGGGCTTGCTCCGCAGAGCGCGGGAGCCCGCGGTCGTCTGCATCGAGCGGGTGTCGACGTTGTCCTTCACCAGGACGGGGATGCCGTCCAGCGGGCCCCGGGTCTTGCCCGCGCGACGCCGGACGTCACTCTCCGCGGCTTGCGCGATCGCGGCCGGATTGACGGCGATGACCGCGTTCACCTTCTGGTCGACCTTGCGGATTCGATCGAGGTACGCGGAGGTCAGACCGACCGAGGTCAGCCGTCCGGAGGACATCCGCGCCTGGAGCGCGGGGATGTCGGCGGCGTCGAGATCGAGAGATCCGCCGGTGGCGGACGCCGCGGGCGCGGCACTCGCCACGATGGTCGCGGCGACCAATGTCGTCAGAACTCTGAACACCGGTCGCCGCACCATCAGGTCTCCTTCGTCTAGAGAACCGGAAGCAGGGTCCGCAGCTCGTACGGGGTCACCGCGCTGCGGTAGTTATCCCATTCAACACGTTTGTTACGCAGGAAGAAGTCGTAAACGTGCTCTCCGAGCGCTTCGGGCAGAAGTTCCGATTTCTCCATTTCGGCCAGCGCTTCCCCGAGGTTCTGCGGGAGCTGGGCATAGCCGGCCGCGCGGCGTTCGGCGTCGGACAGCTGCCAGATGTTGTCCTCCGCGGGAGGCGGCAGCTCGTAGCCCTTCTCGATGCCCTTCAGGCCGGCGGCCAGGATGACCGAGTAAGCCAGATAGGGGTTGCAAGCGGAGTCGAGCGTGCGGATCTCCACGCGTCGTGACGACGCCTTGCCCGGCGAGTACATCGGCACCCTGACCAGCGCGGAGCGATTGGCCCGGCCCCACGAAACGGTCGTCGGGGCTTCACTGCCGCTGATCAGCCGTTTGTAGGAGTTCACCCACTGGTTCGTGACCGCCGAGATCTCCTTGGCGTGGTGCAGCAGCCCCGCCACGAAGGCTTTACCGGTCGCGGACAACTCGTAAGGGTCTTCGGCGTCGTAGAAGGCGTTGCGATCACCCTCGAAGAGGCTCACGTGAGTGTGCATCCCCGAGCCTGGCTGGTCGGTGAACGGCTTCGGCATGAAGGTCGCCCGGACACCCTGGGTGAGCGCGACCTCCTTGACGACGTAACGGAAGGTCATCACGTTGTCGGCCATGGTCAGCGCATCGGCGTACCTGAGGTCGATTTCCTGCTGACCGGGCGCGCCCTCGTGATGGCTGAACTCGACCGAGATCCCCATCGCCTCGAGCGTCTCGATGGCGTGACGGCGGAAGTGGGTCGCGGTCGCGTGACTGGCCTGGTCGAAGTATCCGCCGTTGTCCGCGGGTTCGGGCTCGCTGCCGTCGTCCGGCAGGCTCGCGAGCAGGAAAAACTCGATCTCAGGGTGGACGTAGCAGGTGAAACCCGCTTCAGCCGCCTTCGAGAGCTGCCTGCGCAGGACATGCCGGGGGTCCGCCCAGGACGGGGAGCCGTCCGGCATCGCGATGTCGCAGAACATGCGCGCGGAGTACGGGCCGCCGTCCGGGGTCTCCCAGGGCAGCACCTGGAACGTGGCCGGGTCGGGCTTCGCGACCATGTCGGACTCATAGACGCGGGCGAATCCTTCGATGGCCGATCCATCGAAGCCGATCCCCTCACTGAACGCGCCCTCGAGCTCGGCGGGCGCTACGGCGACGGACTTGAGAAACCCCAGCACGTCGGTGAACCAGAGCCTGACGAAACGGATGTCGCGCTCTTCCAAGGTACGAAGCACGAACTCCTGCTGGCGATCCATGGCCGCACCCTAACGAGAACGTGTTAACGACATGTTTCGCGACGCGCCGTTCGACCGGAAGTGGTGGATCACGCCACGAGAACCGGCTCGGGTTTCGCGGCCTTCGTGATCGACAGCGAAGCGACCGAAGCGAGCACGGCGAGACCCGCGGCGATGTACCAAGCGAGCGCGTAGCTGCCGGAGGAGTCGCGGATCGCGCCCGCACCGAAGGCCGCGAGACCGGCGCCGAGCTGGTGGCTGGCGAAAACCCAGCCGAAGACGATCGGTCCGGCCGCACCGAATTGGCGGACGCAGAGCGCGACCGTGGGCGGGACCGTCGCCACCCAGTCGAGGCCGTAGAAGACGATGAACGCCCACATGCTCGGTTCGACCGATCCGCTCAGCAGTTGCGGAAGCAGCGCGAGCGAGACACCGCGAAGGGCGTAGTAGACGCCCAGCAGGATCCGCGGATCGACCCGGTCCGTGAGCCAGCCGGAGGCGATCGTGCCGACGACATCGAAGAGTCCGACGAGGGCGAGCAGGCCGGCGGCGGTGGTCTGCGGCATGCCGTGGTCGTGCGCCGCCGGGACGAAGTGGGTACTGACCAGACCGTTCGTCGTGGCACCGCAGATCGCGAAACCGGCCGCGAGCAACCAGAACGTCTTCGTGTGTGCGGCCGAGCCGAGGACCGAGAGGGCACGCCGGACGGAACCACCCGTCCGGACGACAGGAGCGACTTCGCCGGGTTCCGCGCCGTAAGCGGTCGTTCCGACGTCGGACGGGTGATCGCGGACCACCAGAAGGACGACGGGGACGACGGCCAGGGCGGCGATGGCGATGACGAGCGACGCCGTCCGCCAGCCTTCGTCGACGGCGAGGTTGGCCACGATCGGGAGGAAGATCAGCTGGCCCGTGGCGCCCGCCGCGGTGAGGACGCCGGTGACGACGCCGCGGCTGCGGACGAACCAGCGGGCGGCGACCGTCGCGGCGAAGCTCATCGCCATCGAGCCAGTACCGACGCCGACCAGGACACCCCAGCAGAGGATGAGCTGCCAGCTCGCGCTCATGAACACCGTGCCGCCCGCGCCGATCGCGACGACGAAGAGCGCCGTCGAGGCGACGCGTCGCATGCCGAAGCGCTCCATGAGAGCGGCCGCGAAGGGCGAGAAGAGGCCGTAGAGCACGAGATTTACCGAGACGGCTGAAGCGATCGTCGCGCGCGACCACCCGAATTCGTTGTGGAGCGGGTCGATGAGCACGCCGGGGGCGGCGCGGAAACCGGCGGCGGCGAGGAGGGCGATGAACGCGGCGGCCGCGACGAACCACGCGCGGTGGAGTCGAGTCTCAGGTTGCACGGGTACAGCGTCATCGGCGGCGGCTCCCGGCGGAAGCGGCTGGAAGGACACTGTGCGAAAGATTCGGGCCAAGGCCATAGGCTCTGGCCATGCGCTGCCGTCACCTAGTGCCGGCGCTGCTGCTCACGATCGGGCTCATCGGCGGCTGCGCGGGATCACCCCCGCTGCCTCCGGCCCCGGAATTCGTGAGTGCGGCGGCCGACTCCCTCGCCTCTTTGCGCAGCGTGCGCTTCAAACTCGGGGTGAACGGCGTCGTCGCCGGGCTGCCGGTGCGCGCGCTCGATGGCGAGATCAGCCTTGAGGGTGGCCGGGACGGAAGCGCGGTCGGTAACGCGGACCTGCAGGATGACTTCGAGCGGGTGAAAGCCGAGTACCGGCTGCACGGCTCGGAGATCACGCTCAGTGGTCCTGAGGTGGAGCGAGTGATCGCGGCTTCGGCGCCCTACACGCCGCGGGCGATGCTCGGGGCTGAAGGCGGGCTCCGGCGGCTCCTGATCGGGGCGACCGAGCTGCGGGGCGAGCGGTGGGAGCGGGTGCAGGACACCGACTCGCTCCGGATCGGCGCGAAGGTGCCGGCCGCGGTGATCGGCGGGATCATGCCGGAGATCAAGACGGACGTGTTCGTGAAGCTGTGGATTTCGAAGGACGAGCCGCGGCGGCTGGTGCGGGTTTGGGTGCAGGTGCCGCCGACTAGGCCGGAGGAGTTCGCGGTTATGCTGGAACTGGCGTTGACCAGGCATAACGCGGTGGTCGTCGGGGACGGGCGATAGCAAAGGTCCCTTGCTCTCCTGGCGGGCGAAAGGCCAGGTCAGCGGGTCGGGCGATAGCAAAGGTCCCCTGCTCCCCCGCTAGCCGCAGCGGGCGTCGGGAGCGGGAAGCTTGCCGTCGATCAGGTACGCGATGCCCGCGCCGTCGACGCACGCGTTGCCGTCGAGGAACACGGTGTGCTGCGCGCCCTCGAACGTGAGCAAAGCTCCCTTGAGGTCCCTGGCGAGGTTCACGCCGGACGCGTACGGGGTCGCCGGGTCGTCGGTGGTCGAGATGACCAACGGCCGCGGCAGGCCTTCGATGTCCGGCTTGTGGACCTCGGAAGTGGCGGGCGCCGGCCAGACGGAACAGATATCGAGTTCGCTCATGTCCGGAGTTCCGCCGTCGAGGAAGGGCGCGCCTCGGAACATCCGCTGGTGGGCGTCGTCGATGACGCGACGGTCGGTGATCCGCGTGCTGTCGACGCAGCGGACCGCGAAATAGACGTCGAGGATCCCCGTGTACCGGCCGCCCGGCTCGCGGCCGTAGTAGCTGTCAGCGAGCGCGACCAGGGTTTTGCCGCTCCCCCGCTTCAGCTCGGCGAACCCGTCGTTGAGGAACTTCCACGCGTCCTGCGAGTACAGCGCGGCGCTGGTGCCGGTGATGGCGTCCTCGAACGAAAGTCGACGATTCCCTGCCGAGACCGGTTTGGTGACCAGCGGTTTGACCAGGTCCTGAAACGCCTTCGTCATTCCGACGGCGTCACGGCCGAGCGCGCAATCCGCGCGGGCGGCGCACCACTTGCCGAACGCGGCGAATGTGTTCTGGAAGCCGGCCATCTGCGTGACCAGTGATTCGGCGGTGTCGAGTTCGGGATCGACCGCGCCGTCGAGGAGCAGCGCCCGCACCTTCTCCGGGTACGCCTCGGCATACGCGGTCCCGATCTGCGTGCCGTACGAAAAGCCCAGATAGGTGAGTTTTTCGTCGCCGAGGGCCGAGCGCAGGACGTCGAGGTCCCGGACGACGTCCCTGGTCCCGATGTTGGCGAGCATCTCTTGGCCGTACTTCGTGCGCTCAGCGCACTTCGCCGCGTACGTCCTGGCGTCGGCGAGTTGCTTCGCGATCCCGCTCGGGGTCGTGTCGCTTTCCGAATCCTCGGCACGGTCCGCGTCGCGTTCGGCGTCGGTGAGGCAGACGAGCTTCGGTTCGCTGGTCCCGACACCGCGCGGGTCGAAGCCGACGATGTCGAACCGCGTGGCCAGGGGCGCCGCGGGGCGGGACTTCGCGATGCGCGCCGCCGCTGAAACGCCCGAACCGCCGGGCCCACCGGGGTTGATCACGAGCGAGCCGATCCGCTGATCGGCCTTCTTGGTCTTGTGCCGGAGGACGCCGATCGAGATCGTCTCGCCGCCCGGCTTCAGGTAATCGAGTGGGACGGTGAGCTTCGCGCAGTCGAATGCCTTGTCCGAGAACCCCGTACACGGACCCCAGGCCAGCTTCTGCCCTGTGAACTTCTCGATCGCCTTCGGATCCGGAGTCGGCGACGCCGAAGTCGTCGAGACCGGCGGAGGTGCCGACGGCGCGGGCTGTGGCTGCTGCGTCGTGCACGACGCGACCAGCACGACGGCGAGCACGGCCGGGACGCGGCGAAGGCTCATCTCGCGATCTTCGCAGCGTCCCGGCCCCTTCACTGGATTTCGCGCCGAACTCGTTACTCGGCCGTGCAGCGCGTGCCCTCGTCCGGCACGGCACCGTCGATCAGGTACTTGATGCCGATCCGGTCGACGCACGAGACGCCCTGGAGGAACACCGTGTGCTGGTTGCCTTCAAACGTCAGCAAAGCTCCCTTGATCGCTTTCGCCAGGTTCACGCCCGCTTGGTAGGGCGTCGCCGGGTCGTTGGTCGTCGAGATGACCAACGACTTCGGCAAGCCCTCGACGTTGGGCAGGTGCGGCTCCGAGGTGTTCGGCACCGGCCAGAAGGCGCAGGCGTCACGCGCGGAACCGTCCGGCTTGCCGTCGTCGAGGAACGGCGCCGCCTGCGCGTATCGCTTCTGCGCGTCGAGAAGTTTCGCGGGATCGGTGACCCGCGGATCGTCGACGCACCGGATCGCGACGAAAGCGTCCTGCGTCGTCCCATAGCGTCCGTCGGCGCCGCGATCGTTGTAGAGGTCGGCCAGTTTTTCCAGCCCGTCGCCGCGCTGGCGCTTCAGTTCGTTGAGCGCGGTGTTCAGTGTCTCCCAGAGATCTTCCTGGTAGAGGGCCTGTATCACGCCGGTGGTCGCGTCCTCGTACGACAGTTTCCGGCCGTCGCTGACGGGAACCGGGAAGTCGATCAGCGGCCGCACCAGGTCCTGGAACGCCTTCGTGGTGCCCGCGGCGTCGCGCCCGAGCGCGCAGTCCTCCCGCGCCGCACACCAGCTGGAGAACTCTTCGAACGCCTTGCCGAAGCCCTGCCCCTGCGCGACCAGCGACTCCACCGCGTCCTGCTCGGGGTCCACGGCCCCGTCGAGCACCAGTGCGCGCACGTTCGTCGGGAAGGCCTCCGCGTAGGCGGATCCGATGCGCGTCCCGTAGGAGTAGCCGAGGTAGTTCAGTTTCGGATCGCCGAGCACCGAACGCAGGATGTCCATGTCCTTGACGACGTCGCGGGTGCCGACGTTCGCGAGCATCGCGGGGCCGTGTTCGGTCCGCTGGGCGCACCTGGCCGCGAAATCCTGGGACTCGGTTTCCTGCTTCTTCACCCCGTCGGGTGAGCCGTCGGTCTCGCTGTCGTCCGCCCGGTCCGCGTCGCGTTCGGCGTCGCTCAGGCAGCGGATCTGCGGCTGGCTCGCACCGATGCCACGCGGGTCGAAACCGACGATGTCGAAGCGTTTGCCCAGTTCGTTCGTCGCCGTCCGGGAGGCGAGACCGGCCGCGGCCGTCATGCCGGACGCGCCTGGGCCACCGGGGTTGACCACGAGCGCCCCAATCCTTTCGTCGGTTTTCAGCGCCTTCCGGCGCAGCAGACCGAGCGTGATCGAGTCGCCATCAGGCTTCGCGTAGTCGAGCGGGGCCGTCAGCCGCGCGCATTGTGCGTCCTTCACTCGAAACGCCGCTTTCGCGTCATCGGATGTCGCGTAGGGTGCACAGTCGGCCCAGGTCAGACTCTGTCGGTAGAACTTCTCGAGTCCTGCGGGCACCGGTCCGGACGGAGCGTGCGACTCGGTAGCCGGAGGTGGCGGCTGAGTTCTACCCTCTCCCGACGAGCACGCGGCGACGGTGACGGCGAGCAGGCCGGACAGCGAGATCGCGGCGAATCGGCGGGCACGGGACCTGGCGCTGACATGAGTGGACACGGTTGGATCGTGCCATCGGCCGTGGAACTCGGCCGCACCACCACTGCGTTGGTGGTACGGGTGCGGACGGCAGAAGAAACAGACGGGAGCACAGGGGTGGCAGCACTGATCAGCCGGGTGGGCAAAAAGCTGCGCCGGATCATCCAGCGGCCGGGCAGCGTCGAGCTGACCCGCTACGAAGCGCTGCTGCCGGCCATCGAGAAGCTCGAGCCCGAGTTGGAGAAGCTCTCCGACGAGGGGCTGACAGAGCGAGCCGGCAAGGTTCGGGAAGCCTCGTCCTTCGGCGACGAACAGCTGATCGAGGTGTGCGCGCTCGGCCGTGAGGCCGCGCGGCGAGCGCTCGGCGAGCGCGCGTTCGACGTGCAGCTGCTCGGCACGATGGGCTTGCTCAGCGGGCATATCGTGCAGATGGAGACCGGTGAGGGCAAGACGCTGGCAGGTGCGCTGGCCGGGGCGGGGTACGCCCTGCGCGGCAAGCACGTCCACGTCGTCACGGTGAACGACTACCTCGCCCGGCGTGACGCGGAGTGGATGGGCCCGATCTACGACCTGCTCGGTGTCTCCGTCGGGTGGATCGAACCGGCTCACTCCCGCGACGAGCGCCGCGAGGCGTACGCGAAGGAAGTCACGTACGGCGCCGTCAGCGAGATCGGCTTCGACGTGCTGCGCGATCGCCTGGTCACCCGCGAAGAGGATCTGGTCCAGCGCGAGCCCGAGGTGGCGATCGTCGACGAGGCGGACTCCGTGCTGGTCGACGAAGCCCGCGTGCCGCTGGTGATGGCGGGGTCGATCGACCACACCGACGCCGACGAAGAGGTCGCGAACATCGTCCGGCGGCTGCGGCTCGGTCTGCACTACGAGACCGACGCCGACGGCCGTAACGCTTGGCTGACCAAGGCGGGTGCGTCGGTGGTCGAGAAGGCTCTCGGCGACGACATCAACCTCTACGACGAGACCGGCTCGGACCGGCTGCCCGCGGTCAACGTGGCGCTGCACGCGCACGCGCTGCTCACCCGCGACGTGGACTACCTCGTGCGTGACGGCAAGGTGCAGCTGATCAACGCCGCGCGTGGTCGCGTCGCGGAACTGCAGCGCTGGCCGGACGGCCTCCAGGCCGCCGTCGAGGCGAAGGAACAGGTCAAGGCGACCGACCGGGGCGAGATCCTCGACTCGATCACCGTGCAGGCTCTGCTCGCGCGCTATCCCGAGGTCGCGGGCATGACCGGCACCGCGGTCGCGGTCGCCGAGCAGCTGCGCGAGTTCTACAAGCTCGAGGTCGCGGTCATCCCGCCGAACACGCCGAACATCCGCGAAGACCAGGAGGACCGGATCTTCGGATCGCCGTCGCAGAAGCTGCGCGCGATCGAAGAGGAGATCCGGCGGGTGCACGAGAGCGGGCGGCCGATCCTCGTCGGCACCCAGGACGTCGCCGAATCCGAGGAGCTGGCCGAGAAGCTGGCGAAGGCCGACCTCGAATGCGTCGTGCTCAACGCGCGCAACGACGCGGAGGAAGCCGAGATCATCGCCGACGCCGGCAAGAAGGGCTCGGTCACCGTTTCCACTCAGATGGCCGGTCGCGGTACCGACATCCGGCTCGGCGGCAAGGACGGCGAAGGCCGCGACGAAGTCGTCGAACTGGGCGGTCTGCACGTGATCGGCACCGCCCGCTACCCGTCGAGCAGGCTGGACGGCCAGCTGCGCGGCCGGTCCGGACGGCAGGGTGACCCGGGCAGCGCGGTGTTCTTCGCGAGTTTGAACGACGAACTCGTGCTGTCGAACGCGCCCGACGTTCCCGAGGGCATCACCTCGGACGTGGGCAGCGGCGAGATCACCGACCCGGCGGCGCTGCGGCAGATCAACCACGCGCAGCGCGTCGCCGAGGGTGTCGACCTGGAGATCCACCGGAACACCTGGCGCTACACGCGACTGATCGAGCGGCAGCGTGGCGAGCTGCTCGAGCATCGGGACAAGGTGCTGCGGACGGCGCACGCGGCGGAGGTGCTGGAGAAGGCGCATCCGGAGAAGTTCAAGGAGCTGTCGGAGGCCGTCGACGACGAAGCTCGCGTCGAACAGCTGTGCCGGGAGGTGCTGCTGTTCCACATCGACCAGCTGTGGTCGGACCACCTGGCGTTCCTGACCGACGTGCGGGAGAGCATCCACCTGCGGGCGCTGGCGCGGGAGACGCCGATCGACGAGTTCCACCGCGCGGCGATCCCCGAGTTCCACAAGATCATCCCGGAGGCTGCGACGCGGGCGGCGAAGACGCTCGAGGAAGCCGAGATCACCGAGGACGGGATCGACCTCGGTGACGCGGGGGTGCGGCGGGCGAACACGACGTGGACCTACCTGGTGCACGACAACCCGTTCGACTCCGACTTCGAGCAGACCATCAAGAAGGTGCGGAGCATGATCAAGCGGAAGTAGCTTCGCCCCCGGAACGGAGCGGGGGACCTTTGCTATCACTCTCTTCTGGAGAGTGATAGCAAAGGTCCCCCGCTCTCTTTTCTGGCGTATTCCCAGGTCAGCGGCCTGGCGATAGCAAAGGTCCCTTGCTCCCCTCCTGACCACGCCCGTGCGAGCCAGACCCAGGTGGGCGATTCGGCACATCCACTCGTCCCCGCGGACGCCGGTGGGTGAGAATGTCGGCATGCCGCAACTGCGCATCGCACTGGCCCAGGTCAACACCACCGTCGGAGACCTCGAAGGCAACGCCGGGCTCACTGTCGAGTGGACTCGCAAGGCCGCCGAAGCAGGCGCCCACCTCGTGGTCTTCCCGGAGATGTCCCTCACCGGGTATCCCGTCGAAGACCTCGCCCTGCGCCCGGCCTTCGCGTCCGCCTCGAAGCAGATGGTCGAAGAGCTCGCCCGCCGCCTCGACGAGGCAGGCTGCGGCGAGGTGCTCACCTACATCGGCTATCTCGATGCCGACGAGACCGGCCCGCGCGACGCGGCGGCCGCGCTGTACCGCGGCGAAGTGGTCGCCCGTCAGTTCAAGCACCACCTGCCCAACTACGGCGTCTTCGACGAACACCGCTGGTTCAAGCCGGGCCACGACCTCGAGATCGTCCGCTTCCACGGTGTCGACGTCGGCATGGTGATCTGTGAAGACGTCTGGCAGGACGGTGGCCCGATCTCCGCGCTGGGCAAGGCCGGAGTGGATCTCGTGGTCGCGCCCAACGCCTCGCCTTACGAGCGCGCGAAGGACGACATCCGCCTGCCGCTGATCGCCCGCCGCGCGGCCGAGGCCGGGGCGCCGCTGGTGTACACGAACCAGATCGGCGGCCAGGACGACCTCGTCTTCGACGGCGACTCGATCGTGGTCGGCGCGGACGGCCGGTTGCTGGCGCGCGCGCCGCAGTTCGTCGAGCACCTGCTCATCGTCGACACCGAGCTCGCCGGGGGCGGACACACCGCCGAGGGCGAGTTCGAGGGTCTGCGGGTCAAGCGGCGCGTGCTCAGCGAGGACACGGTTCCCGCCTACAGCCCGCGCACCGAGTCGGCGATCAGCGAACCGCTGTCGGACGAAGCCGAGGTGTGGCACGCGCTCGTCGTCGGCCTGCGCGACTACGTGCACAAGAACGGCTTCTCGTCGGTGACGTTCGGGTTCTCCGGCGGCATCGACTCGGCGGTGGTGGCGGCGCTGGCCGCCGACGCTCTCGGCGGCGACAACGTCTACGGCGTTTCAATGCCTTCGGAGTACTCCTCGGTGCACTCGAAGGACGACGCGGCGGATCTAGCCCGTCGCATCGGCGCGCACTACCGCGTCGAGCCGATCGCCGACATGGTCAAGGTCTACGTCGAGCAACTCCAGCTGACCGGCCTCGCCGAAGAGAACATCCAGGCCCGCGTCCGCGGCATGCTGCTCATGGCACTGTCCAATCAGGACGGTCATCTGGTGCTCGCCACGGGCAACAAGACCGAACTCGCCGTCGGCTACTCGACCATCTACGGCGACGCCGTCGGGGCCTTCGCGCCGATCAAGGACCTGTTCAAGACACACGTCTGGCATCTGGCCAAATGGCGCAACGCGGAAGCCGAAAAGAACGGCGAAACCCCGCCCATCCCCGAAAACTCGATCACCAAGCCGCCGTCGGCCGAGCTGCGGCCCGGTCAGCTGGACAGCGACTCGCTGCCCGATTACCTGATGCTCGACGACATCCTCGACGACTACATCGAGGGCGACCGCGGCTACGTCGACCTGGTCGACGCCGGGTTCGAACCGGAGACCATCGACCGGGTGGTGCGCATGGTCGACAAGGCCGAATACAAGCGCCGCCAGTACCCGCCGGGCACCAAGATCACGTTCAAGGCGTTCGGCCGGGACCGGCGGCTGCCGATGACCAACGGCTGGCGCGAAGGCCAGGTCGTGATCAAGTCAGCTCAGCGCGACCTGCTTCCCCGCTGAATTCGCCAGCACGGCCACCAGACCGGGCCGGGCGTCACGCCGGACGAGCATGTCCATCCCGAGTGCCCGCACCGCGGTTTCCACCGCGGCGGGCTCGGGGTGGACACCGGTGACCAGGAGCAAAGGGATCGACGGGAGTCCCCGCGTCGTCGGATGCGGGGTGTTCCCCCAGTCGATGAGGAAGGGTGCGAGCCCGTCGAGGCCACCGGCGCCGGTGAGGCGCCAAGTCAGCACTTCACCGTCGTCGGTGACTCGCGACATCTCGAACGCCTCACCCGGGTCGTAACCGCGCTCCCGTGCCTCGGCGATCGCGTCGTCGATACCCCGCACTCGCGCCGCCCAGGTGACCAGGGCGGGCTCGGTCAGCTCGTCGATGCCGAACGGCCGCGGCCCGATGTGCTCGGGTTGATCCGGATCGGGCCCGACCACCTCGAGGTAGGCACCGGCACCGAGATCGGCCAGATAGTTGGCCGTGCCGAGTCCGACATGCCTGCCACCGCGAACGGGCGTGACACCGGTCAGATCGGCGACGCGCGCGACGGCCACTTCGAGATTCGGCCCGGCGTAGACGAGGTGATCAAGCACGAGGTCGTTCATGCCCATACACCTACCGCAGCCGCCGCTTCAACGTCAGCGCGGCGTCTTGTTGCCGCCGAAACGCAGTAAAGCCGAAACTGTCGGACCGGTCTCGTACCCTGGGGTCATGACGGCACCGGGCTACGCCGTGTTCGGCACCGCGATCGGCGATTGCGGCATCGCGTGGAACGAACGCGGGGTCATCGCGGTCCAGCTACCCGAGGGCAGTGAAGAGAAGACAAGGGCGCGACTGACCGCGCGCCTGCCCGAAGCGGTGCGATCCGCACCACCGGCCGAGGTTCAGCGCGCCATCGACGGCGTCGTGTCGTTGATGGACGGCAAGCGCACGGACCTCACCGGCGTCGAGCTCGATTACGAAGGAGTACCGGACTTCCATCGCCGCGTCTACGAGTTCATCCGCTCGATCCCCGCGGGCAAGACGCTGACCTACGGCGACATCGCGAACATCCTCGGCCTGCCCGGTGGGGCACAGGCCGTGGGGCAGGCGATGGGGCGCAACCCGTTCCCGATCATCGTGCCGTGCCATCGTGTACTCGCTGCGGGCGGCAAGGATGGCGGGTTCTCCGCGCGCGGAGGGGTCGCCACCAAGCGCCGGATGTTGGTCATCGAAGGCGCTTTGGCGGACGAACCGACGTTGTTCTAAGCGTTTTCGGCGCTCTCGGTGGGCGACCACGGCTTGAGCCACGGCGTCTCCGGCCAGCCTTCCGCGGCGGCCATCAGCGGAATCGCGGTCGCGCCGTCGATGTGCTCGCGGATGATGTCGGCGTGCCCGGCGTGCCGCGCGGTCTCCTCGATGAGGTGAAGGAGCACCCAGCGGACCGACCAGGCGTCGATGTCCTGCGGGTACCACGGCACGCCCTTCGGCACCGGGACCGGCTGGCCCAGGTCGGCGATTCCGGCGATGACGTCCGAGGTCCGGCGAGCGACTTCGTCGTAGCGCGCAAGCAGCCCTTCGACGGTTTCGCCTTCAGCCATCACATAACCGGCTTCGTAGTCCTTCATCGCCTCGTCCATGGGCTTCGCAGGCTTCTGGAGGAGGATGTCGATCCAGCCGCTTTCCGTGGTGGCGGTGTGCTTGATCAGGCCGCCGACGCTCAGTGAGCTTCTGGTCGGGACGGCTCTGGCTTGTTCTTCGGTCAGGCCGTGCGCGGCGATGCGCAGGACGTGCCGCTGCTGCTCGAGGTAAGCGAGGAGACCTTCGCGCTCGTCGGCGACCGGGGGAACGTTTCCAGCCATGGTGACTCCTTCCGTTGGGAAGGATCTTTACATCCGAACCCGGCTCTCCGAGACGATTCGGGAGGAAGAGAGCAAGGGACCTTTGCTCTCGTCGCTTAGGCAAGCTAAGCAAGTGAGAGCAAAGGTCCCCCGCTATCCCTGCGGCCGGACGAACGGGAACAGCACGGTCTGCCGGATCGAAGCCCCGGTCAGCATCATCAGCAGCCGGTCGATGCCGATGCCGAGCCCACCGGTCGGCGGCATGCCGTGTTCGAGTGCGAGCAGGAAGTCCTCGTCCAGCTCCATCGCCTCGACGTCCCCGCTCGCCGCGCGCAGCGACTGGGCCTCCAACCGCCGCCGCTGCTCGAGCGGGTCGGTCAGTTCGGTGTAGGCCGTACCGACCTCGGAGCCGAATGCGATCAGGTCCCAGCGCTCGGCCAGCCGCGGATCCACTCGGTGCTGCCTGGTGAGCGGCGAAACATCGGTCGGGTAATCGGTGTAGAACGTCGGCAGGACGGTCGCGCCCTCGACGAGGTGCTCATGCGCCTTCAGGACGAGGTCGCCGTGCCCGGCCTCCTCGTTCACCGGCACCCCCGCGGCCCGGCACAACCGCTGCAGTTCGGCGACCGAAGTGCCCGCGTCGATCTTCTCCCCGAGCGCCGCCGAAACGGCTTCGTGGACCGGAATCACCGGCCAGTCGCCGGAGATGTCGTACTCGACGATCTTCCCGTCTTGGTCCGGACGGCGAACCACTTGCGCGCCGTACGCGACCTCCGCGGCGTGTTGGACGAGTTCCCGGGTCAACGTCCGCATCGTGTTGTAGTCCGCGTATGCCTGGTACGCCTCAAGCATGGTGAATTCGGGGTTGTGCGTCGCGTCGACGCCTTCGTTGCGAAAGTTCCGGTTCAGCTCGAAGACCCGCTCGACGCCTGCCACGCACAGCCGCTTCAGGTACAGCTCCGGCGCGATCCGCAGGTACATCCGCATGTCGTAGGCGTTGATATGGGTGATGAACGGGCGGGCGTTGGCGCCGCCGTGCACCGTCTGCAGCATCGGCGTCTCGACTTCGAGGTAGTCGCCCTGGTGCAGCCGTTCCCGCACCGCGCGCACCACGGCCGACCTCATCCGCAGCATCGCCGTCGAATCCGGGTTGACCGCGAGGTCGAGATAGCGCTGCCGCACCCGCGTCTCCGGGTCGGTGAGGCCCTTTCGCTTGTCCGGCAACGGATGCAGGCTCTTCGCCGTGACCGTCCATTCGTCGACGAGCACGGAAAGCTCACCGCGCCGCGACGTCACGACCTGCCCGCTCACGCCGACGTGGTCACCGAGGTCGACGCCCCGCCGCCAGCCGCCGACGTCGAGCACGGAGGCATCGAGCATCAACTGGATTTCGCCGCTGAAGTCCTTGACCCGCGCGAAACAGAGCCCGCCGAGGTTACGCATCGCGAGCACCCGCCCGGCGATGCGGACGCGGTGGCCGGTGTGGCTGTCCGGATCCAGGTCGCTGAACTTGGCGACCACGTCGCCGAGCAGGTCTTCCCGGGCGAAACCGACCGGATAAGGGTCGATTCCGGCTTCACGCAAGCGATCCAGCTTCGCCATCCGGACCCGGACCTGTTCGGGCCGCCGCACCTGTTTGGGCGCGGGAGTGGCCGCGTTCGCGTCGATACGGTGAACCTCGGTGACGAATTCGTCGGTGACCGTCTCCAGTTTCAATGCTCGTCCCGACCGGCCGGTCGGGACGAACCCTTCGAGCGCACCGGCGACGATACCGACCCTCGGAAGCCGCCGAGCCGAGGAATAGCACAGGAAACGCGGTTCCCAGTCGGGACCGTACTTGGCGTTCGACCGGTACAGCGATTCCAGCTGGAAGAACCGCGACGCCATGCTGAGGACACCGCGCCACATGCGCAGTACCGGGCCCGCCCCGATCCGCTCCCCTTCGGAAAAAACCGCGCGGAACATCGCGAAGTTCAGCGAAATCCGTTGCGCGCCAAGGTGTGAGCTCGCCGCGACGACCTCGGCGATCATGTACTCGTTGAGCCCGTTTTCGGCGTCGCGGTCGCGCCGCATCAGGTCCAGCGACAATCCGCGGCGGCCCCACGGGACGAATGACAGCATGCCGCGCAGTTCGCCTTGAGCGTCGTATGCCTCCACCATCACGCTGCGGCCGTCACTCGGATCACCGAGCCTGCCGAGCGCCATCGAGAACCCGCGCTCGGTCTCCGCGCCGCGCCACTGCTGCGCCTGCAGCAGCAGCTTCGCCATTTCGTCGCCCGGGATTTCGCTGTGGCGCCGGACTTTCGTGGTGTAACCGGCCCGTTCGATCCGTTTGACCGCCTGGCGGACCGATCGGCGTTCAGGCCCGGCGAGGCTGAAGTCGCGAACGTCGAGGACCGCTTCATCCCCGATCTCCAGTGCGCGCAGGCCCGCGTCGGCGTACACCTTCGCCCCGCGTTCGCTCGCTCCGAGTACGCCGGGAGTCCAGCCGTAGGTGCGGGCTTCGTTCAGCCACGCGCGGACCGCGTCCGGCCAGGCGTCGGGATCACCGATGGGGTCGGCACTCGCGACGCTGGTACCCGCGAGCACGCGGTAAGCCACGGCGGCGCGGCCGTTCGGCGAGAAGACGACACTCTTCTCGCGCCGGGTGGCGAAATAGCCCAGAGAGTCGTCTTCGCCGTGTTCGGCGAGAAGGCGGCGTACGCGTAATTCTTCTTCGTCTGTCCGCAAACGCCGGCTGCGTACACCGCGGAATAGCGTGTACAGCGCGGCTGTCGCGACGGCGGTCGCGCTGAGGTCGAGCAGGAGATCGAGCCACGCAGGCCCTTCACCGATGCCGACCCGGCGTAGCTGGATGTTCTCGCCGGTGGTGTGGTTGACGACCCAGGCGAACCGCTCCCAGGTGTCGGCGAGGCGCCCCGGGAAGGCCTCACTCAGGCCCCAGCCGACGAGGATGACCGCGGCCAGGCCGCCGAACAGCACGGTGAAGCCGTCGCGCCAGGCGCCCGGCGCGAGCCTCGCCGGGAACGCGGGGCGCAGGATCCAGAGGAACGCGATCATCCCGATCGAGATCAGGTCGGCGATGGTCAGCGCCCACACCTGGTGCGGGATGTGCCGGACCTGGCGGGGGCCCAGCTCGAGCAGTCCTGGCCACCACAGCAGCGCGGCCTGCCACGCCAGCGTGATCGCGAGGCCGCCGACCTGGAACAAGAGCAGCGTGTAGAGGGCGGCGCGTTTGCGACGGCGGAGAGCTGCGCCGAGGACGACGAGCAGCAGGACGATCACGAGGCTCGCGTTCGTCGGAATGCTCAGCGCGGAGAACGCGACGTCACCGGTCTTGAGTACCCGGCCCTTCACGCCGCCGGCGAGGAGGAGGATCACCGAGAACACGGCCGCGAGCTGCACGAGGGTGGCGACGATGCCGCCCGCCCTCGCCTTCCACGGCGAGACACGGCTCGCTGGGTTTCCCATACTGGCCTTTCGCGGTACTCACAGGTGATCGACAGCTGCTTTACTTGACGTCACACAACCCCGTGTGGTTGTCAACGAGCATCATCCTCTCGCCGTGAATCTTGTCGTCCGCAGGCGTGACGCTGCGTGGACACCGCGGTGTGAAGCTGGTCGCAGGACCTTGGGAGCCCCATTCCGGCGTGTCACGCTTTGAACTGTTCAGCTCCACGACCCGGGGACCTCTCCGAGGCCTCGAGGGAAGGACGGTCGACAAGGATGTCTGCCACCGAGAAGGATTCCGGCGAACTCGCCGCTCCCTATGGGACCGGCGCGGCGCCTCAGGCCCCGCCTGGGAAGAAAGTCCGCGTACATCACCTTCGCGATATGAAGGAGCGCGGCGAAGCCTGGCCGATGCTCACCGCCTACGACATGTACACCGCCGCGCTGTTCGACGAGGTGGGCATTCCCGTGCTGCTCGTCGGGGATTCCGCGTCGAACAACGTTTTCGGCTACGACACGTCGCTTCCGGTGACCGTGGAAGAGCTGCTGCCCCTGGTCCGGGCGGTGACCCGCTCGGTGAAGCGGGCACTGGTCGTGGCCGATCTGCCGTTCGGGTCCTATCAGCTTTCGCCGCAGCAGGCGCTGGAGACGTCGGTGCGGTTCATGAAGGAAGGCCGCGCCCACGCGGTGAAGCTCGAAGGCGGGCGGAAGTTCGCGCCCCACGTCGAGGCGCTGACGTCGGCCGGTGTCCCCGTGATGGGACATATCGGATTCACCCCGCAGAGTGAACACAATCTGGGCGGCTACCGAGTCCAGGGACGCGGCGAAGCGGCCGACGCACTGCTCGCCGACGCGCTCGCCCTGGAGGAGGCCGGCGCCTTCGCGGTCGTCATGGAGATGGTGCCCGCGGAGGCGGCGAAGCGGATTACACACGAGCTGAAGATCCCGACCGTCGGCATCGGGGCGGGGCCGGACTGCGACGCGCAGGTGCTCGTTTGGCAGGACATGGCCGGGCTTCGACGCGGCAAGACGCCTCGGTTCGTGAAGAGGTACGCCGATCTGGCGGGCGTGCTGGCCGGAGCCGCGACGGCGTTCGCGGAGGACGTCCGGCGGGGCGAGTTCCCGGCTCCGGAGCACTCGTTCCACGACTAGACCTGCTCTGACCTGTGGAAAGAGAGCAAGGGACCTTTGCTATCACTCCCGCCGGGGAGCGCGATAGCAAAGGTCCCTTGCTCTCTTTTCGGGTAGCCCACGCTCCTCGGACCCTCCTTTAGTCGTTCACATATATGAACTTCAATCATGTCCTTGACTAGCATTCGTAAAGAGGCTTAACGTCTAGCCCGTCGCCGCCACGACCGAGTTTCGATCCCTCAACGAGGAGGACCACGGATGCGTGTTCGTGAGCGGATTCTGGCCATCGCGGCCGGCGCGACCCTGCTGTCAACGCTGGCGGCGTACCCCGCACTGGCCGCGACGGTCCGCGTAGGGACTTCGGCCGAGCTGTCGGCGGCGCTCGCTTCGGTTACTCCGGGCACCGTCATCGAACTCGCGGCCGACAAGACCTTCACCGGCAACTTCAAGGCGGCGAAGAGCGGCACCGCCAGCAGCCGCATCACGCTGAAGGGCCCGCGAAGCGCGGTCATCAAAGCCTCGGCCGGGCGAACGCTCGAACTGACCGGTAGCTACTGGAACCTGACCGGCTTCACCATCACCGGTGGTCAGAAGGGCCTGATGGCGACGGGCGTCAAGAACACCGTCGTCGACGGGATCAAGGTCACCGGCGTCGGCCACGAAGGCATCCACTTCCAGTACACGAGCACCGACAACATCGTGAAGAACTCCGAGGTGACCGACACCGGACGCGAGTACGCGGGCTACGGCGAAGGCATCTACTTCGGTTCCGCGAAGAGCAACTGGCCCGGTGGCACGCCCGACCGGAGTGACCGCAACAAGGCACTCGACAACAAGATCGGCCCGAACGTGCGGGCCGAGTCGATCGACATCAAGGAAGGCACCACCGGAGGCGAGCTGCGCGGCAACGTCTTCGACGGGACCGGGCAGAGCGGCGAGCACTTCGCCGACAGCTGGGTGGACCTGAAGGGCAACAACTACGTGGTCGCGGGCAACCGGGGCACCAAGGTCTTCGTGCACGACGCGACTTACGGCGGCTTCGAAGTCCATGTCCAGCTCGACGGCTGGGGCCGCAACAACACCTTCTCCGGCAACACCGCGGACGTGCAGTCCAGCTACGCGTACGGCTTCTATCTCGTGAAGGCCGCTACGGGGAACAAGGTCTGCGCGAGCAACAAGGTGATCGGCGCCGGGAAGGGATTCGCGAACGTGGCCGCCACGGCGGGCTGCTGACGCGACCGAAGACCGGGGGCCCGCTCAGCCCGGCGGCGGGGGCGGGCCCCCACCCTTCGGATACTCGCCGATTCGTGCAGAGTGTCCGTATGGATGATCTGTACCCGCCGATCCACGTACGCGCCGAGGGCATGCTCGACGTCGGCGACGGGCACCGGATCTACTGCCAGGAGGCGGGAAACCCGGGCGGCAAACCGGTCGTCGTCCTGCACGGCGGTCCCGGTAGCGGCATTTCCCCCATGACCAGGCGGCATTTCGACCCCGAGGCCTACCGGATCATCCTGTTCGACCAGCGCGGCACCGGCCGCAGCACTCCGCATATCAGTGCCCCGGACGTCGACCTGTCGGTGAACACCCTCTGGCACCTCGTTTCGGACATGGAGAAGCTGCGCGAACGGCTGAATCTCGAACAATGGCAGCTCTTCGGCGGCTCCTGGGGCGCGACCCTCGCGCTCGCCTATGCCGAGACCCATCCGAGCCGGGTCAGCGAGATCATCCTGCGCGGCGTTTTCACCGTCCGCCGCAGTGAACTCGACTGGATCTACAACGGCGGTGCCGCCAACCTCTTCCCTCGCGAGTGGGAAGCGTTCCTCGCACCGATTCCCGAAGACCGCCGCGACGACCCGCTGACGGCGTACCGCGAACTCGTGTATCACCCCGATCAGGTGATTCGAGAGCGTGCCGCCATCGCCTGGAGCATCTGGGAAGGCGCGATCGTCTGCCTGCGCCCGGATCCGGCGTTTCACAACCAGTACGCGTCACCGGAGTTCGCGGTCACCTTCGCCCGGCTCGCGCTGCACTACTTCTGCCATGGGGCGTGGCTCGAAGAAGGGCAACTGATCCGGGACGCCGGGAAGCTGGCGGGGATTCCCGGCGTGATCGTGCAGGGGCGGTATGACGCGGTGTGTCCGCCGACGACGGCGTACGAGCTGCACCGGGCTTGGCCGGACTCGAAGCTGGAGCTGGTGGAGGCGGCCGGGCACGCGGTGACGGATCCGGGGATGCTGGCGGCGCTTCGGGAGGCGACGGACTCTTTCCGGTCGTGAGTGGTGATGACGGTTAGAACCGTCATCACCACTCACGAGGCAGGTGCCTAAAGCCGTCCGCCCGAGGCGGTGTCGCCGGAGAGCCGTTGCGCCAGGTAGACCGGCACCGTCGAGGCCAGGATCAGCACCGCCGCCACGACGTTGACGATCGGCGCCTGGTTCGGCCGGAACAGGTTGTTCAGGATCCAGATCGGCAGGGTTTCCAGCCCGGTGCCGAGGGTGAACGTCGTGACGATGATTTCGTCGAACGACAAGGCGAACGCCAGCAGGCCGCCGGCGAGCAGGGCCGACCGCAGCATCGGGAAGGTCACCAGCCGGAACGTCGTGAGCCCGTCGGCGCCGAGGTCCATCGACGCCTCTTCGAGGTTGCCGCCCATTCGCCGCAGGCGCGCGACGACGTTGTTGAACACCACCACGATGCAGAAGGTCGCGTGCGCGACGATCGCGGTGAACAGGCCGAGGTCGATGCCGAGGATCGTGCGGAAGGCGTTGTTCAGCGCGATACCGGTGACGATGCCGGGCAGCGCGATCGGCAGGATGATCAGCAGTGACACCTGGTTGCGGCCGAAGAACCGGTAGCGCTGCAAGGCGAACGCCGCCATCGTGCCGAGTACCAAGGCGATCGCGGTCGCCGCGAGTCCTGCTTGGACACTTGTCCACAGCGCGTTCAGTGCGCCCTGGTTCTCCGCCGCCCGGCCCCACCATTCGAGGGTGAAGCTCGACGGCGGCCAGCCGAAGGTGGTGTCCGCGTTGAAGGAGTTGAGCAGGACCACCAGCAGCGGGAAGTAGATCACCGCGAGCCCGAGCACGAGTGCCGACAGCAGCAGGTACTTGGTCGTCCGGGAAAGCCGCATCGCGCGCTCCTACAGGTTGTCCAGGGCGCCTGTGCGGCGCGCGGCGGCGAGGTAGGCGAGCATGATCACCACGGGTACGGTCGCGACGGTCGCCGCGAACGGCAGGTTGTTGGCCGCGCCGATGTTGTCGTAGACGACGTTGCCGAGCATCTGCGACGTACCGCCGACGATCTTCACCGCGATGTAGTCGCCCAGCGACAACGAGAACGTGAAGATCGATCCGGCGACGACGGCCGGAAAGGTCACCGGCAGCACCACCGACCGGAACGTCCTGAAGGGCCGGGCGCCGAGGTCACCGGAAGCGTCCACCAGGGAATCAGGCAGTCGTTCCAGACCCGCGTAGATCGGCAGGATCATGTACGGCAGCCACAGGTACGACAGGGTGATCACGGTCGCGAGGACGCCGTAGCCGGGAGTTTCCAGGCCGAACGGGTGCAGCAGCCAGTGCAGGACTCCGTTGCCGGACAACATGGTCCGCCACGCGTAGGCCTTCACCAGGTAGCTCGCCCACAGCGGGGTCATCACCGCGATCACCAGGAGCCGCCGCGCCCTCGGTGAGGCGAACTTGGCCATGTAGAACGCCATCGGGAAGGCGATGATCGCGGTGACCACCGTGACGAGTGCGGCGATCCCGACCGTCCGGAAGGTGATCGTGCGGTACACCGCGTCGCTGAAGAGGGTGATGAAGTTGTTCAGCGACCACTCGGTCACGACCTGGCCGGTGAAGATGTCGGTGCTCCAGAACGCGGTCACGAACAACGCGGCGAGTGCGCCGAGGTAGGCGAGGCCGAGCCACAGCATCGGCGCGGAGAGCAGCATTCCCAGTCGCAGCTTGGGTTTGCGGTACAGGAAGGCGGAGGCTTTCCGCCTCGGCGAATCGAGTGTGGTCGTCATCATCTCCACCGGGGATGGGACCGGGAGCGGCCGGCGTGGGGGTCCACCGGCCGCTCCCGGAGTTCGGGAGTCAGCCCTTGATCTCGGTCCAGGCGCGGGTCCACTCGCCGTAGTCCTTGCACTTGACGTCGGTGCGGCCGTCGAGGCACTGCGCGATCGGTGTCGTCCAGTACTGGATCTTCGAGGCGTACGCGGCGTCACCGGCGTGGAAGGTTTCGCAGTGCGCCTTGTTCTTGGTTTCGGCGCACGCCTTCGGATTCGAGGGCGACTCACCGAAGTACTCGGCCACCTGCGCGTTGGCCTTCGGGCTGACGATGTGGTTCAGCCACTTGTAGGAGCACGTCTTGTGCGGCGACTTCGCCGACACCATCCAGGTGTCCGACCAGCCGGTCGCGCCTTCGGACGGCAGCACGGATTCGACCGGCGCGCCCTCGCTCTTCGTCAGGTTCACCGTCACCTGCCAGGCGGTGCCGACGACGGCGTCGCCGCTCTTGAGCGCTTGGCTCTCCTTCAGGTAGTCCGACCAGTACTCCGCGACCATCGGGCGCTGCTGCTTGAGCAGGTCGACGGCGGCCTGGAACTGCTTGTCGTCCAAGGCGTACGGGTTCTGGATGCCGAGTTCGGGTTTGTGCGTCCGCAGGTACAGCGCGGCGTCGGCGAGGTAGATCGGCGAGTCGTAGGCGGTGATCTTGCCCTTGTACGGGCTGTTCGCGTCGAACATGACCGACCACGACGTCGGCGCCGGGGTCACCTTGTCGGTGCGCCAGGTGAGCAGGTTCGCGCCCCAGCCGTGCGGCACGCCGTAGGACACGTTGTTCACGCTGTTCCACGGACGGTTCTTGAGGAAGTCGAAGACGTCGGCGTAGTTCGGCACGAGCGCGGTGTTCACCGGTTCGACGTCTCCGGACGCGATGAGCCGCAGCGAAGCGTCACCGGAGGCGGAGATGACGTCGTACTGCCCGGTCTTCATCAAGCTCACGGCCTCGTCGGAGGTGCCGAACGCCTTGACGTTGACCTTGCAGCCGGTCTCCTTTTCGAAGCCGGTCACCCAGTCGACGGCCGGATCGTTCGAGCCGTTCTCGGCGTAACCGGGCCAGGCCAGCACGTTGACCTGCCCTTCCGGCTGACCGAGCTGCGCGAGCGCGTCGAGCTTCGGTGGGGTGAAGCCCTGCCCACCGGGCGCGGCGGTGGTCGAACTGGATCCGGAGGTGCCGCAGGCGGCCACGAGCAAGCCGGCGCCGAGCAGCCCGGCGAGCGCGAGTTTCCTGTTCTTCATTGAACAACCTTTCGGTGCTGGGGAGAACTAGCCGGCTTCGGGGACGCGGAAGCTGTGTTCGTGTCGCCAGCTCAGGCGGACGCGGCCGCCCTCGAAGTCCGCGGGCTCGGCGGTGTTCTGCCGGACCACGGAGAGCTGGCCGCCGGCGTCGAGCGTGACCTCGTAGCGCACGGTCGCGCCCGCGTAGACGGTGTTGGTGACGGTGCCGGTGGCGCTGGTCTCGCCGACCTCCGCCGATTTCGAGAGATCGGCGTCGACGCGGATCTTTTCGGGGCGGATGCTGAACACCCCGGGTTTGCCGATGATGTTCTCGGCACCACCTCCGCTGAGCAGGTTCGAGGTGCCGACGAACCCGGCGACGAACGCCGACGCGGGCCGCTCGTAGACCTCGACCGGTGAGCCGACCTGTTCGATGCGGCCGGCGTTGAAGACCGCGATGCGGTCGCTCATCGTCAGCGCCTCGTCCTGGTCGTGGGTGACGAAGATGAAGGTGATGCCGACTTCGCGCTGGATCTGCTTGAGCTCGGTCTGCATGGTGTGGCGCAGTTTCAGGTCGAGTGCGCCGAGTGGTTCGTCGAGCAGGAGCACCTTCGGCCGGTTGACCAGTGCTCTGGCGAGCGCGACCCGCTGCCGCTGCCCGCCGGAGAGCTGGTCGGGTTTGCGCTCGCCGAAGTCGCCGAGACGGACTGTCTCGAGAGCCTCCTTCGCGCGCTGACGCCGCTGCGCGCGAGGGACGCGTTTCACCCGAAGGCCGTATTCGACGTTCTGCCGCACGGTCATGTGCGGAAAGAGCGCGTAGTCCTGGAAGACCGTGTTGACGTCGCGATCGAACGGGGCGAGACGGCTGACGTCACGACCGTGCAGTTCGATCGTGCCCGACGTCGGCAGCTCGAAGCCCGCGATCATGCGGAGCACGGTCGTCTTGCCGGAGCCGGACGGCCCGAGCATCGAGAAGAACTCGCCGGGCGGGATGTCGAGATCGACGCCGTCGACCGCGTGGACCTGGCCGAACTCCTTGCGCAGCCCGCGCAGCCGGATCGCGGGAACCTTGCCTCCACCTGCGGAAGTGATAGCAAAGGTCCCTTGCTCCCCCGGGGCGGTCGTGGGCGCTTGATGAGGCATGGCGTGCCTTTCGGTGGTCGTCACAGCGCGCTCATCACGTGCTTGACGCGGGTGTAGTCCTCGAGGCCGTAGAGCGAGAGGTCCTTGCCGTAGCCGGACTTCTTGAAGCCGCCGTGCGGCATTTCGGCGACCAGCGGGATATGCGTGTTGATCCACACGCAGCCGAAGTCGAGCTTCCCGGCCAGCCGCATCGCCCGCTGGTGATCGGTGGTCCATACCGAAGACGCGAGCGCGTATTCGACACCGTTGGCTGCGGTGAGCGCTTCCGCTTCGGAGCCGAAGCGCTGCACGGTGATGACAGGGCCGAAGACCTCCGTCTGGCTGATCTCGTCGTCCTGGCGGACGCCGGAGATCACCGTCGGTTCGTAGAAGTAACCCTCGTGCCCATGTCGTTTACCTCCACAGTGGACTATCGCGTGTGCGGGGAGCCGGTCGACGAACCCGGCGACGCGGTCGAGCTGGGCGGCGTTGTTGAGCGGCCCGTAGGTGACCGACGTGTCGTCGGGCTTCCCGGTGGTGGTCGCCCGCGCCTGCCTGGTGAGCGCCGCGACGAACGCGTCGTGGACCTCGTCGGCGACCAGGACACGGGTCGCCGCGGTGCAGTCCTGACCCGCGTTGAAGTACCCCGCCGCGGCGATTCCCTCAGCGGCCGCTTCGATGTCGGCATCGGCGAAGACCAGTACGGGCGCCTTGCCGCCGAGTTCGAGGTGTACGCGCTTCACGTCCTTCGCCGCCGAAGCGGCGACTTCGATCCCGGCGCGGACGGAGCCGGTGATGGACACCATCGCGGGAATGTCGTGCTCGACGAGCGCCCGTCCGGTGTCGCGGTCGCCGCAGACGACGTTGAGTACGCCGGGCGGCAGGAATTCGGCGCAGATCTCCGCCAAAAGCAGGGTGGAGGCGGGCGTCGTGTCGGCCGGTTTGAGCACCACGGTGTTCCCCGCGGCGAGCGCGGGCGCGATCTTCCACACCGCCATGAGAAGCGGGTAGTTCCACGGCGTAACCTGCGCGCACACGCCGATCGGTTCGCGGCGCACGAAAGAGGTATGCCCTTCCATGTATTCGCCTGCGGACCGTCCTTCCAGGACACGCGCGGCTCCCGCGAAGAACCGCAACTGGTCGACGATCATCGGCAGTTCTTCGGCCGCGGTGAGCGCGATCGGCTTGCCGGTGTTCGCCGATTCGACGAGCACGAGGCCGTCGGCGCGCGCTTCGACGGCGTCGGCGATCTTCAGCAGCGCGAGCTGGCGCTGCGCCGGCGTGGTCTCGCGCCACCGTTCGAAGGCGGCGGCCGCGACCTCGAGTGCGCGGTCGACGTCTTCGGGGCCGGCGACGGCGGCGGTGCAATACGGGCGGCCGGTGACGGGATCGACGATGTCGGCGACCTCGCCCGACCCGGATCCGATGTACTCGCCGCCGATGAAGTGCTTCAACTGCTGCACAAGACCTCCAGGGGCCTGGGGGCGTGAGGCGATAGCAAAGGTCCCTTGCTCCCTTTGGGGGCGGCAAGCGAGCTAAAACATATAAGTCCATAGGTTAAATGACAAGACGATGGGGCAAGATTGGTTCCATCGGGTAGCGGTACGGGTGAAGGGCCACCATGCGTAAGGGGTTGTCGCACAGCGCGCGGTCAGCGATGTTCGCGCCGCTGGACCAGATCGGCCGGGCGGAAGCGGTCACCGCGCGGCTGGTCGACGCCATCACGCTCGGCTTGCTGGCCGACTCGGAACAGCTGCCGAGCGAAGCCGAACTCGCCGCCCAGTTCGGCGTCTCGACCGTGACCGTTCGCGAAGCGCTGGTCGCCCTACGCCAGCAGGGACTTGTCGAAACCCGTCGCGGGCGAGGCGGCGGAAGCTTCGTGAAGACGCCCGTGAACCCTTCGACCGCTTCGTGGCGAGAACGCCTTCGCACGGTTTCGCTGTCGGATCTGCGTGACGTCGGCGACCACTACCTGGCCATCGCCGGCTCGGCGGCCAAACTCGCCGCCGAGCGCAGTTCCCCCGAGGACATCGAGCGGCTCGAACTGGCGACCGAGGACATTCGCACCGCGACCGGCACGGAGGCGTCGCGCGCCGAGCGCCAGTTCCATCTCGAAGTGGCCGCGGCCGCGCAGTCACCCCGGCTGACCAGGGAGGAAGTGCAGCTACAGAGCGAGCGAGGCGGCTTGCTGTGGCTGCCGCTCGAACCGCAAGGCACCCGCGAGAACGCCTACGCCGAGCACCTCGCGATCACCGCGGCCATCGCGCAGGCCGACGGCGAACTGGCCAGGAAACTCACCGAGGAGCACATCCTCGAAGCGATAGACCGGCTGGCGGACGTGCATTTAGACCTTCTGGCCCCTTAAGCTGCGGCATCCGCGCATCCGAGGTGAACATCGTGAACGACACACCGTCCGCCGGTTCCGAGGTCGTCGAGCAGGTATCCACACTGGTCGAAGACGTCTTCGGCAGGCTGAAGCCGGTTCTGGCCGTCGCCGAGGGGCTGCTGGCCGAATCCGCCGATGCCACCGTCGGAGACCTGACCCGGCTCCGGCCGCAGGTCTTCGATGTCCTCGGTGGGCTCGTCGTCGGTGCCGGGTTCATCAGCGCGCCGAACGCGCTGGCCGATCAGGAATTCGGCTTCGAGTGGTGGACCGAAACGGGCGACGCCGAACCCGCCCAGCTGGTCATCAGCCTCGATCCGGACAGTGAGCACTTCCTCGACTACACCCGCCAGTCGTGGTTCACCGTGCCGCGTGACACCGGCCGCCGCCACATCAACGGCCCGTACGTCGACTACCTCTGCACCGACGAGTACACGCTGACGTTTACCGTCCCGGTCCAGCGAAGCGGGTCGTTCGCGGGTGTCGTCGGCGCGGACATCCACGTGCGTGAGGTCGAGCGCCTCCTGCAGCCGAGACTGCGCGCGCTCGGCGGCCGTGCGGCGCTGGTCAACGCCCAGGGCCGGGTGATCGTGTCGAACAACACACGCCAGGCGACCGGTTCGCTGGTGCGCGACGTCGACGTTCCGGCGTGGTGGTCGTCCGGCGCGGAACCGGTCACGACGGAGAACGGTACCCAACTCCGGCGCTGCGGGGACTCGCCGATCGCGTTGGTCAGGTCCGAGCGCTGACCTGCAGCGCGAGCCAGAATTCGGCGCGCACACCGGGGGAATCGAGGTCGCGGCCGGTCAGTTCGGCGACCTTGCGCACGCGGTTGCGCAGGGTGTGCCGATGCACGCCGAGCCGCGCGGACGCCAGATCCCAATGACCGTGGTGTTCGAGCCAGCAGGTCAGTGAGGCGACCAGTTCACCCCGGCCGGTCTCGTCGTGCCGTCGCAGCGGTGCCAGCAGACTGTCCGAAAACGCCTGGGCCGCTTGGGAATCGACCAGCTCCAGGAAGCCGCGCCCGGCATGGTCGGCGAACCGGACCAGCTCGGATCGCTCGGCCTTCGCCGCTTCCGCCGCCTGCTTCGCCTGACGAAGCCCGGCCGGGAAATCCACTGTGGACAGTGAATCGGCGAGCCCGGCGTGCAGGCCGCCGATCCGGGAGGCCAGCCGGGAGACCACCTCCACGTCACCGAACGCGATCACGAACGTCCCCGACTCACCGAAGAACACCCTGTCCCCGGCGACTTCGGCGTCGAGCGTGTCGGTCAGCGACCGGCGCGCGGCGGCCGGACCGGTGACGGCCAGCACCGGCCACGGCGCTTCCGGTACCCCACCCCAGAGCGTCTTCATCGTCCGGGTGGCGAGTTCGGCGTGCCCCGCGGCGAGCAGGTCGACCATGCCGGACCTCAGCCGCCGGAACGCGCCGACGTGTTCGCGATTTTGTTCCAGCGCGAGGGAAAGCAGTGAAACGGCGGTGTTGACGATGTGCTGACCCGCGGCGTCGAGCGGCTCACGTGTGCCGACTGCGAGTACGCCGCGAGCACGGGTGTCGAGTGTTTGCAGGACGACCTCGTGCTCCCCCACCGCTGTCACCAGCGTGCCCGCACGCAGCCGGACGAGATCTTCACGCATTTCGCCGGCGAAATGCCGGGCGGACACGGGTGATGCTTCGCTGGCCCGGCCCGCCGAATCGAGTAGAAGCACCCAGCCGTCGACCAGCTTCGCCAGTTTTCGGACGACCCCACCGGGACCGCCTTTGCCGACAGCGGTTCTGGTCAGTTCCTGCTGACCCTTGCCGGTGCGCACGAGCGAGGCGTACTCGTCGGCGGCGACCGCACGGGAGACCGCCCGCGTGATCGCGATGAACGGCGTCTTCTTCGGGACTTCGAGAACCGGGAGCCCGACCTCTCCGGCAGTGTCCACAAGGGACTGAGGGATGCTCTCGTGGCTGAGGCCGACCCCGAAACCGAGCCCCGCCACGTCCGCGTCGACAAGCCTACGGACGTACTCCGGCGCCGTGTTCTCATCGAGCGAAAGGCCGGTGGTCAGGAGCAGCTCGCCGCCTTCGAGGAAGGCCTGCGGATCGGTCAGTTCGGTGGGGTGGACCCAGCCGATCGGCCGGTCGAGCCCGCCTTCGGCCGCACGCACGCGCAGGCCGAGCGGTCGTTCGGCCACGAGGGCGCGCAGCGTCAGTGCCATGTTGTCCAATTTTACGCGCCGATATCGACAAGATGTCGAGCTGACGCGCCCCGGCACGGCTCCCATCCTGGAGGACGACCCCGTCCCCCGCGTCCGCAGGAGTCTGGCCGTGACCGTCACCACCGAAACCCAGCGCAGGCTGCGCACCGAGATCCCCGGCCCCGCCTCGCGCGCCCTGCAGGAGCGGCGCGCCGGCGTCGTCGCCGCGGGCGTGAGTTCAGTGCTGCCCGTCTACATCACCTCGGCCGAGGGCGGCCTGCTCACCGACGTCGACGGCAACGTCCTGATCGACTTCGGTTCCGGTATCGCCGTGACCAACGTCGGCCACGCGGCCCCCGCCGTCGTCGACCGGGTCCGCGAGCAGGTGGGCCGGTTCACGCACACGTGTTTCATGGTCACGCCGTACGAGGGCTACGTCGAGGTGTGCGAAGCACTCGACAAGCTGACGCCGGGCACCCACGAGAAGCGTTCGGTGCTGTTCAACTCCGGCGCCGAGGCCGTCGAAAACGCGGTGAAGATCGCCCGTGCCGCGACCGGCCGCCAGGCGGTCGTCGTGTTCGACCACGCCTACCACGGCCGGACCAACCTGACGATGGCGCTGACCGCGAAGTCCATTCCCTACAAGCACGGTTTCGGCCCGTTCGCGCCCGAGGTCTACCGCGTGCCCGGGTCGTACCCGTACCGCGACGGCCTGTCCGGCCCCGAGGCGGCGCGGATCGCGATCGACCGCATCGAAAAGCAGATCGGCGGCGACCAGGTCGCGGCCGTCGTCCTCGAACCGGTGCAGGGTGAGGGCGGCTTCATCGAGCCCGCCCCCGGCTTCCTGCCCGCGTTGTCGCAGTGGTGCACCGAAAATGGCGTCGTATTCGTCGCCGACGAGGTGCAGACCGGCTTCTGCCGCA
The DNA here is from genome assembly GCF_055575355.1 of Amycolatopsis sp. NPDC034160. Taxonomy (NCBI): domain Bacteria; kingdom Bacillati; phylum Actinomycetota; class Actinomycetes; order Pseudonocardiales; family Pseudonocardiaceae; genus Amycolatopsis; species Amycolatopsis sp. NPDC034160. The sequence goes on from NZ_JBVISU010000010.1 coordinate 31,502, forward strand.
CCGGCGAGTGGTTCGCGTCCACCCACGAAGACGTCGTCCCCGACCTGATCGCCACCGCCAAGGGCATCGCGGGCGGGCTGCCGCTCGCCGCCGTCACCGGCCGCGCGGAACTGCTCGACGCCGTCGGGCCGGGCGGGCTCGGCGGAACCTACGGCGGTAACCCGATCGCGTGCGCCGCGGCGCTCGGCTCGATCGAGGTGATGCGGCAGGACAACCTCGCGGCGTCCGCGAAGCGCATCGAGAACGCGGTACTGCCGCGGCTGCGGACGTTGGCCGCGGAAACCGGTGTGATCGGCGATGTCCGCGGGCGTGGCGCGATGCTGGCCGCCGAGTTCGTCAAACCCGGCACCACCGAACCGGACGCCGACCTGACCAAACGGATCGCGCAGGCCTGCCACCAGGCCGGAGTCGTCGTCCTCACCTGCGGCACCTACGGGAACGTCGTCCGCCTGCTGCCGCCGCTGTCCCTGTCCACCCAACTGCTCGACGAGGGCCTGTCCGTCCTCGAGCACGCTGTCCGCACGGAGGCCGCACAGTGAACACATTCCCGTACTGGGTGGCCGGAAAGCCGGTCACCAGCGACGAGACCGTCGTCGTCCGCCACTCCTTCGACGGGAGCGAGTCCGGCTCACACCACGTTCCGTCCTCTTCGGACATCGAGACCGCCGTCCAGGCCGCGCACGACGTCCAAGACGAATTCGCGACGCTGCCCGCGCACATCCGGGCGGGCGCGTTGGACCACGTGTCCCGAGTTTTGGGTGAGCGGTCCGAAGAGCTGGCGCAGCTGATCACCGCCGAGTCGGGCAAGCCGCTGAAGTGGTCGCGCGGCGAGGTCGGACGGGCCGCCTCGACGTTCCGCTGGGCGGCAGAGGAGGCACGCCGGTTCTCCGGTGACCTCCAGCGGCTCGACACCGATCCGGGCGGCACCGGACGGCTGGCGCTGGTCCGCCGCGTGCCCAAGGGCCCGGTGCTTGGCATCACGCCGTTCAACTTCCCGCTGAACCTGGTGGCGCACAAGGTCGCGCCGGCGATCGCGGTCGGGGCGCCGATCGTGCTCAAGCCCGCCCCCGCCACGCCGCTGACCGCGCTGCTGCTCGGCGAGATCCTCGCGGAGACCGAGCTGCCCGCCGGAAGCTGGTCGATTCTTCCGGTGAGCAACGAGGAATCGGCCAAGCTGGTTTCGGATCCACGGCTGCCGGTCGTGTCGTTCACCGGCTCCGTGCCGGTGGGCTGGGGCATCCGCGACAGCGTGCCGCGCAAGCACGTCGCGCTCGAACTCGGTGGCAACGCGGCGGTCCTCGTCTGTCCTGATTGGACGGACCTGGACTTCGCGGCGCAGCGGATCGCGACGTTCGCGATGTACCAGGCCGGGCAGTCGTGCATCTCGGTGCAGCGGGTGTACGCGCACGCCGACGTTTACGACGAGCTTCGGGTGAAGGTGCTGGAGCAGGTGCGCGCGCTCGGTACGGGTAACCCGCGGGCGGACGGCGTGGACGTCGGACCGCTGATCAACACGGACGCCGCTTCCCGGGTGGAGTCGTGGATCGCCGCGGCCGTCGACGCCGGTGGCGAACTGCTGACCGGAGGGAAACGCGACGGCGCGACCGTCGAGCCGACCGTGCTCGCGAACGTGCCGGAGGACGCGGCGGTGATGGCCGACGAGGTCTTCGGGCCGGTCGTGTCGATCACGCGCGTGGAGTCGGTGGACGACGGCGTGCGGCGGATCAACGACTCGCGCTTCGGGCTGCAGGCGGGTGTGTTCACCCGCGACCTGCCGACGGCGTTCGACGTGTCCGCGAAGCTGCGCGTCGGGGGTGTGCTCGTCGGCGACGTGCCGAGCTTCCGGGCCGACCAGATGCCGTACGGCGGGGTGAAGGACTCCGGCGTCGGCCGCGAGGGCCCGGCGTCGGCGATGGCCGACTTCACCGAGGAGCGCGTCACCGTCCTGACCGGCCTGACGCTCTGACCCACCCCGCATTTCGTCCTCTGGATGCGGTGGTTCGCACGACGAACTACCGCATTGAGAGGACGAAATGCGTGAGGTGGGAGTGGGCCTCGACGAGCGAAGGGCCGTACCAGGTCAGATAGCGTCCGGAGACCAGGACGTACTTCGCGCCGGGAAACGCTTCGGGGCCGTCGTCCGCGGTGAACTCGTAGGGCTCGTCGGGCAGGACGAGCAAGTTCGCGTCTCCGTCCGCGAAGCGCCCCTGGAGTGCTTCGAGCTTCGGACGCGGGTAGCGCTCTTCGTCCTCCGCGTAGACGTTGCCGATCCCGACGCGACGCAGGACGTCGCCGCCGAAGGTGTCCCGGCCGAGCACGATCCACGGCTTCCGCCAGACCGGCACGACCGCCCGGAACCGCTCCGGCCGCGTCTCCCGCCACACCTCTTCGGCCTCGACCAGCCATTCCGGCTCGGCGAGGTCGTAGGCCTGCGTCAGGATTCGCCGGATCGAGCCCAGTGCGGCGGGCACGGTCGCCGACGCCTCCATCACCCAGACCGGGATTCCGTTGGCGCGCAGGCGTTCCACGTCTTCCGGCCGGTTCTCTTCGGAGTTGGCCAGCACGAGATCCGGGTCGAGTTCGAGCACTTTGTCCACGTTCGGATACTTCGAACCGCCCACCCGCGGGACGTCCAGCTCCACCGGATGGGTGCAGTAGTCCGTGGCACCGGCGAGCCTGCCCGGCGCGCTCACCTCGACGGCCTCGGTCAGCGACGGCACGAGTGACACCACCCGCGACGCCGGTTCGCGCAGCGGGACGACTTCGCCGAGATCGTCGATCATGCGCGCTCGAAGGACAGTTTCCGCTTGTCGACGTCCACCGCGGTGAGCCGGACGCGGATCCGCTCACCCTCGGGCAGCTTCTCCCCCGCGCACTTGCCCATCACCGGCGGGTCCTCGATCAGGATCTCCGCCTTGTTCTCGTCGGCCCGCAGGACGATCGCGCCGAACTCCTCGCCGATGTGCTCGACCATGACCCAGGCCTCGACCTGGTCGATGCAAGCCCGTTCGACCTTCGCCGCCAGCGTGTCCGACGCGGTCATCTGGTCCGGCACCTCCGAAAGTGCCGCGCGTACCCACGCGGGCACCTCGCGGCCGGCACTCACGGCCAGGCAGATCTCGGTGGTGAACCGGTCGACCAGCCGCCGGATCGGCGCGGTGACGTGGGCGTACGCGCCGCCGATCCCGGCGTGGGTGGTCAAGGCGGGCAGTTCACCGTCGAACGAGGTGTACCCGGCGCCGCGCAAAAGACGTGTGGTGTCGGCGAAAAGCGCCATCGAGGCGGGCTGGCCGGGATCCAGCGCGGCGAGGAACTCCGAGACACTCTTGCCCTCGGGCCAGTCGATGTTCAGCGCCTGCGCGGACCGGCGCAGCCAATCGATCGCTTCCGGTTCCGGCGCGGGCAGGGTGCGCAGGACGCCGATCTCAGCGTCGATCATGAGCTTCGCCGCAGCCATCCCGGTGAGCAGGGAGATCTCGGCGTTCCACGCGTCGACGTCGTTGCGCGGCCGCTGGACCAGCACCCAGCCGCCGTCGGGGTCGCCGTTGATCTCCTGTTCCGGCAACTGCAGTTCGACCGCGCCGCGCCGGACCGCGAGTTCGCGACGCAAGCGGCCCAGGTCCGGCAGCGCGGCGACCGACGGATGCGGGTCACCCGCGTCGATCGAGGCCTGGACGGTTTCGTAGTCGAACTGCTCGGTCGAGCGGACCAGCGCGCGGCGGACCTTGGTCGCCGTCGGCTCGCCGCCCGCGTCGACGTCGATGGTCCACAGCACGGCGGGCCGGGTCTCCCCCGGCAGCAGACTCGCCGCGCCTTCGGACAACACCGGCGGGTGCAACGGCACGTTTCCGTCCGGCAGGTAGAGCGTCTGCCCGCGGCGTCGCGCTTCCTTGTCGAGCGCTCCACCCGGTGGGATGAACGCGGCCAGATCGGCGATCGCGTAGTGGACCCGGAATCCGCCGCCCTCGACGCGCTCGATCAGCACCGCCTGGTCGAGATCCTTGGCACCGGGCGGATCGATGGTGACGAAGGGCAGACCGGTGGCGTCCTCGCGTTCCCCCGCCGACTCAAGCGGGTCGACGACCGCCGCCTCCGCCTCGGCGAGCACGTCGGGCCCGAATGTCTCCGGCAGCAAGAATTCGGCCCGCAGGCGACCGAAGTCCCCTCCGGCCATGTGTGTCCTGATCACGAGTGGAGGCACCACTCAACCCTATCTCGATCCGGCCCGGTTGATCGCCCGTTCGGGTGCGGGCCGGTCGGGTGTACGTTACGAGCCGAAATGAAAACCGATACCCTTTTCAAAACGACAGGAAGGGCCGTGGCGTGAAGATCGCGTTCGTCGGGAAGGGCGGCAGCGGCAAGACCACGTTGGCGTCGCTGTTCACCGCGTACCTGGCCGGCGCCGGGAAACCAGTACTGGCGATCGACGCGGACATCAACCAGCACCTCGCCGTCGCGCTCGGCGCGAGCGAGGAGGAGGCCATCGCGTGGCCGACGCTGGGCGACAACATGGGCCTGATCAAGGAGTATCTGCGCGGCGACAACCCGCGGATCGCCGACGCGGCCTCGATGATCAAGACGACTCCGCCGGGGCGCGGATCGCGGCTGGTCCGGCCATTCGAGGACAACCCGATTTTCGAGGCCTGCTTCCGCGACTTCGGCGGCGTGCGGCTCGGCGTCACCGGGCAGTTCGACGAGGACGACCTCGGCGTCGCCTGCTACCACTCGAAGGTCGGCGCGGCGGAACTGCTGCTGAACCACATGGTCGACGACGCGGGCGAATACGTGGTCATGGACATGACCGCCGGCGCCGACGCGTTCGCGTCCGGTCTCTTCACGCGATTCGACGTGACGTTCCTGGTGTGCGAGCCGACCGTGCGCAGTGTCGGCGTGTACCGGCAGTACGCCGACTACGCGCGGGACTTCGGCGTGCGACTGGTCGTCGTGGGCAACAAGGTGGCCGAGGACGAGGACATCGAGTTCCTGCGCGACGAGGTCGGCGACGCACTGCTGGGCTGGATGGAGAACTCGCGGCACGTCCGCGCCGCCGAACGCGGCCGCGCGCGCCCGATCGGCGAACTCGAAGCGCACAACCTCCGGACGCTGGGCTCGATGCTCGCGACCGTCGACGCCGAGCAGCGCGACTGGGCGCGCTACCAGCGTCAGGGCGTCGAGTTCCACCTCCGCAACGCGCGGGCGTGGGGCAGCGGGAGGGCCGGGGAAGATCTCACGGCGCAGGTGGACCCGGAGTTCACGCTGGGCCCCGCGCTGGCGCGGCAGGACGCCTGACCTGCGGATTCACGCACGAAGAGAGCAAGGGACCTTTGCTATCGCTTACTTAGGCATGCTAAGCGAGCGATAGCAAAGGTCCCTTGCTCTCTGTCCTGGTTGGGTCATGGCACCGTCGGCGCTCAGTCACCGCTCCACTTGGCGTCTTCGGCGTCCGCTTGCCGCGTGCGTTCCTTGGCGATCTCCAGCGCGCGCCGCGCCGTCGCCTCGTCGGGGTACGGGCCGAGCAGGTCGATGCTCCGCCCGCGTTCCAAGTGCTCGACCTGGTTCGTCTTGGTGTTGAAGTACCAGCCCTGATCCGGGTTCGGGTCGCTCGACATGCGTCTAGCGTGACATCACCAGGACGTCCTGTCATCACTTGCGGTAGCGATAAGGGATCTCCGTCGGATCACCGGTCGGACCGAACTCCCCACCCTCGGGCGGATCCACCTTCGAGCTTTCCTGCGCGTTACCGGCGAGTTCGTCGAACCAGCCCCGGTGCATCGGCACACCGCGCGGCGGGGTGGCGGGTTCCGGCGCGACGGGAACGCCCTGCGGCGGCGACGCGGGGGACACCGACGGCGGTTGAGGAGGAGCGGACGAGGGCGGAGCCGTGACAGGCGGCTCCGGTTCGGCTTGGGAAGGCGCGACCGACTGCGCTTCCGGCGTGGCCGGAGGCGCGGTCATCGGCGGGGGCGGCGGCTGGTTCGTCGCCGGGGGCTGCGTCCGCGTGGGCTGAGGCAGAGCCTGAGGCGCGGCGGGCGGAGGTGCCTGGGGGCCAGGAGGGGGCTGAGCCGGCGCCGGAGGCACCGCCTGTCCGCCCTGCGGCGGCGACCCCGCGGGCGGAGCGGGAGGCACAGGTCCTCCGGGTGGAGCGGCGGGCGGGGCGACCGTGCGCCACACCGGGGCGGGCCCGATGTTCATCGGCGCCGGGGCCCGCGGCGGCTGACCGGTCGGCGGCGGGGCCGCCTGCGACGGTGGCGGCGCCTGACGCTGCGCGGGCTTCGAGATCGGGTCGAGGCAGGAGACGAGCACCGTGGTGTTCGCCGGGTCCTCGATCTTCCGCCCGCTGCGCTCCCGGTAGACCATCTCGCCTTCGGTGTCCATCTCGACCAGGTAACCGGCCTCCGCCAGCTGCTCCTCATCGAGATCGACGAGCTTTTCGTAGCGCGAAGGGACGACCCGGTAGATCGGCCAGGCGAGGTGGCCGTTCTCGTGGTGGAACTGGGCCAGCAGGGCGGCCATCTGCTGCTGCCAAGGCAGCGACATCCCCTCGGCCAGCGAACGCGGCAACACGACGTAACCGGGGTCGACGCCCGGCCAGCCCTGGTTCAGCTGATCGGCCAACGGCGTGCTCGACGCCGGCCTCGCGGCATGCCGCGTGGGCTGTGGGGTACCGAAAAGATCGCGGGGATCGACCTCCGGGCCGCCTCCCGCCGCGGGCTTGCCTCGCCTTCCGAATTTCCGTGCCACGTTCTTCATCCTCTGCCAGTGCGCGGCCGCTCGCCGGTGGACAGGCCGCCACTTCGGGTGAATCCGATGGTTCCGCGGTCGCGAAACCACGCTTTCACCATGCTAAACGCCAGGACGGACCGCCTGCGCGACCACTTCGGCCTCGTCGAAGGAGAAGTCGCGGATGTGCACCGGCACCCCGGTCTGCTGAGCCTCGACGATCTTGCCCTCGCCGAGATACATCATCACGTGGTGGATGGTCGCCGGGTTCGACGGGACGGTGGCAAGGAACAGCAGGTCACCCGGCTGCGCCTGGCGCACCGGCAGCATCGCGCCTCCCTTGTACTGGTCCCGGGAAACGCGCGGAATGATGATCCCGGCGGACTCGTAGGCCCGCAGCATCAGCCCGGAACAATCGTAGGAATTCGGTCCAGTGGCGCCCCACACATACGGCTTGCCCTGCTCGGCGAGGGCGAACTTGATGGCCTGCGCGGCGGCCTGGCTCGGCGGCACCACACTGCCCACACTCGAACCGCAGCCGACGACGTCGACGATCTGGCCCTCGTTCTGCACGAGGAGCGCGGCCATCGGCTCCCAGTTGTGGTAACGGTCGGGGAAACCGGAGCGCTCCACCCGCTGCGCGGCGTCACCGGGCCGCATGTTCTCCCAATTCGGCACCGCGAGCAGCACGTCGTAGAACTTGTTGACCTGGTACGGCGGGTTGGTGACCTCCGCGACGGTGCCCCAGCCCATCGACGGCCGCATCTGGAAGATGCCGAGTGAGTCGCGGTCGCCGTAGGTCAGGTTCCGCAGCTTGGACTCGGTCATCCCGGCCTGGATCGCCACCTGCCACGCGCGGGGCGAAAGCGACCGCTGCTTGCCGATCGAGATGATCAGCGCGACGATCCCCTTCTGTTCTTCGTCGAGTTTGTTGACGTCCGAGGAACCGCGATCGACCTGACCGGGCAGGGTCGGCCCGATCGACGCGTCGCACGAGGTCTTGACGACTCCGCCCGCCTGCGCCTCCATGTGGTCGGTCACCACCTTGCTGACCGTGCTCGTGGTGACCACTGTCGCGAAGACCGCGGCGATCAGCACACCGACGATGATCCCGATCTTCATCGGGTCAGCCCACTTGGGTGAACTTGGTGACCCGCCACCCCGGATTCGTCTTGACGACGGTGACCCGGACCTTCGGGCCGTCCGTCGGTACTTCGACGTCCATGGACCCCACGAGCGAAGACGCGACGTACGGTTCCCCGGTGACCTTGGTCGCAGGGATGTTGGCGGGTTCGACCGTCGTCAGTTCCCCGGCCAGGTACTCCTCGGTCGTATACGGCTTCAACCCGCTCAGCCACTGCTCGGTCGTCGTACCTTCTGGATGGTTCGCCCATGCCGTCACCCATTCCTTGGCGACCCTGACACCGTCCTGGTCAGGCCGAGCGGAAGACGGTGGCGGCTGGGTGGTCAACCTCGGCGGCAGTGTCGACGTCACGGTCACCGGCGCCGCGACGCCCGGACGCGAGGTACTGGTCGCCGAAGAACCCGGCCTGCCGGCCGTCTGTCCCGGTTTTTCGATGGCCTTGGGCAGCATGATGCCCACCGCGGTGAGCACCACCGCGAGAATCACCAGCGTGCCGACGAGATGCCGGGGCGAGCGCAGCGGCCAGCCCCACAGTCTGCGGTAGACCGCGGTACGCCCGCGGTTGGTCCGGATCGGCATGGGTCACCGACCCATCGCGCGGTCTGTGTCGCGGACTTCCTCGCGGACCTCGAGCCCGCGCGAAGGCCGGTACAGCACGAAGACCGGCTTGCCCGCGACGACTTCGGGATCGACCCGGCGAGGACGCGGCGTCGACGGCCCGGGCTGCACCGGCACGGTGCCCGACTGATCGGGGATGGCGTAGCCGCCACCGGCGGAATTCATCCGCGACGGCACCACGACCGGCTCCGGTTCGTCACTCCAGCGCCGGTCGGCGACCGGAGAGGTGTCGACCCGGCGGCTCGGTACCTGGATCGGGCTCCGCCCGCCCGAAGTGAACATGGAGTCGCCTCGATCGCCCGCGGACGGGTTGTACTGGCCGAAGACCGGGACACCACCGCCACCGCCGGCCGGGAGCGCGGACATCCCGCCGCCACCACCGACCGCGCCCGGCCATGGCGCGCCGGACCAGGCCGCGGCGGGCCTGACCGCGCCGGAACCGTTGTCGAGCCGCTGGGAGCTGGCGAAGATGGTCGCCTCGGGCCGGAACCGGCCGCCACCGACCGTCGCGCCGACAGGACCGCGGAGATCACCGTCGACGACGTCGTCGGTGTCGCGGACGTTCTGCCAGAACGCGTCCTGCGGGGTCGGCTCGTTGTTCTTCTTGCGGAAGCGGGAGAAAAGCCCGCCACGCGGCGAAGGCACCGCGCCGCCGACCATGCCGACGGACATCTCGACCATCTGCCACAGCCGCCGCACGGGACGGCCGACCATGAACAGCAGCACGGTGATGATGGCGGCCAGCGCCATCTTCGTCAGCAGGGAAAGCGAGTTCCCCGCGGTGAAGATCGCCTCCAGCAGCAGGGTGTGCACGCCCGCCAGCACCGAAAGCACCATGAGGTTGAAGGCGACCGCGCCCACCACCTTCATGATGCGCTGCATGATCTGGGGCTGGAGCAGCGCGATCAGGCCGATCAGCGGAGCCGTCAGGACGAAGATCCTGATCAGCACCTGCGCGAGCAGGACCGTCGCCTTCGCGAGCAATTGGAACAGCGAGTAGAAGATTCCCTGGCCGAGGGACAGGAAACCGGCGCCGACGCGGCTGCCGTCCTCACCCGTGAAATAGCCCGTCGCCGGGCCGAGTTTGGTCGAGATGTCCTTGAACGCCGCCTTCTTGGAGTCCACCAACGCGGCGTCGGCGTCCCCGCCCTGCTGGATCTGGCCCCAGGTGAAGGCACGCGCGTCCAGGAGGGCCGGGCCGTACTGGATGGCCTGCGGTGAATCCGGGCTGCCGAACTCCCCGCGGAGCCAGTTGTCGTAGACGACCCGGCAATGCAGTTCAGTCGGGACCCGGTCCCAGGGCTGGCGCGCGGCCACGGCCTCCGGGGTCGCCAGGCACGGTTGTGGCGTGGGCGGAGTCGGTTGGGTCGGCGGCGGGGTCTTGGCTTCGTCGATGAAGCCCGCTTGGATGTTGGTGGTGGTCTGCACGATCGCGTTGTCGATCGGATCGAGGAAACGCAGGAGCGCCAAGGAAGACGCGGCCAGCCAGACCGCGGCCAGTCCGTACAGCGCCCGTTTGCTGACCGCCGCGAGATCGCCACGCCAGATGTTGCGGAACAACATGATCGACATGATCAGCGCGGCCAGGCCGAACAACTGGGCGTAGATGTTGTTGTAGACCTTCTCGGCCCCGGCCTTGACCGCGTTGTACAACGGGCTGAGCAGGCTGCCCTGCAACACGGTGTAGTGCAGCGAGTTGGTAGCACCGACGAGGTTCTTGCCGATGTTGAAGAGCTGGTTGCCCGCCCAGGTGTCGATCGTCGAGTTGGGCGAAGTGATGCCCGCCAACGGGCCACAGTCGGTTTCGAACGTGTCCCAGACCTGACCCGCGTAGCCGTACACGTTGTACGGGCTGCCTCCTTCACCGCGAGCCGTCGCCGGCGGGTCGAGCGCGCCGACCATGCCCGCACCGGGCCGTTCCGGGTTCGGCGCTTCACCACACGCCGCGGCCGACGCCGCCGGAGCGGTCGCCACGGCCTGCAGGCCGAGGATCAGTACGACGACGAACATCGTCGCGCGACGGCTGGGCATGCTCTTGCCCGGACGCGGCCCCTCTTTGAGGCGGCGGCGCAGCGCGTGCCAGCCGGCGGCGAACGCCAGCACGCACGCCAGCGTGATCACCGTGTTCATGCGGCATCCCTGCCGGTGCCGCCCTTGCCGGCCCGCGCGTGCTGCTCGCCCTTCTCCCCGCCCGTGATGTGTCCATTTTGGACGGCGCCTTGGACTTCACCCGTCTCGGCGGCCAGCGGATCCGGCGCGCCGAGCATCTGCTCGTCGGTGAGCCCGACCTCGAGTTCGGCCGCGAGTTCCAGATCCTCTTCCAGCTCGAAGCCGTCTTCCTCCGGCGGCGAGGCCACGAACTGCTTCTCCGCCGGGACCGCGAGTTCGTTGCCCGGCCTGGACGGCTTGGCGTCGGGTGAGCCCGGTGTGGTGTCCATGACCCGGCGCAGGTGTTCCAGGTGGGGGCCGGAGAAGTCGACGCGGATCCGCTCCACGCCACCGGCACCGTCACCGAAGATGAACTGGCGTGGCTCGACGTCGCGCTGAAGGTCGCGGGACGAGCCGGGACGACGGCCCAGCGCCGCGACGACCTGCTCGTAGCCGACACCGACCGGGACCTTCAGCAGGCGCAGCGCGTCGGCCTGGGCGTCGTCGTCGTCGAGACGGCCGACGAACACCGAGTCCAGCAGCGCCACGAAACCCTGGATCTTCAGGAAGTCCGCGGGAATCTGCGAGGACAGGAGCACCCGGACGTTCCATTTACGCGAGTCACGCGCGAAGCGGTTCATCAGCACGCGGCCGGTCGGGACCTCGGACAGGAAGAACGCCTCGTCGATCCAGACGCCCTTGCGCAGTTCCTTCGGCTTCTCGTACACCGACCGCTGCGTCAGCCAGGCGGCGAGGTTCAGCATCTCGACGCCGAGGGATTCCGCGTCCGTCCAGTACTCACGCGGGACGCCGTCCTTGGGCAGGGTCAGCCCCGCCATGGTCAGCACGGTCATCCGGTCGTCGCGGGTCTCGGCGTACGGGTCCGCGTCGGTCTCCGGGATGAGCAGCGCCATCCGCTCGCGCATTTCGTCGAGGAAGTCCGCGACGACGACGGCGTGCTCGTGGTGCTCGCTGGAGTCCCGGCGCAACGCGTCGATGACCTGGCCGGGGTCGGCTTCGAACCGGCCGCCGACCGCGCGGACGGCGCGCAGCAGCACGATCCGGGTCTGCGCCATCCGCGAGACCTCGTACGGCAGGACACCGGTGAGGACGTCGAGCACGAGACGGCGGCGGGTGGCGCCCGCGAGGGCCTTCTCCCGCCGCCAGGAGCGCTCGGGGTCGTCCTCGTCCATGAAGTGTTCGAGCTGCGGCTCGGCGACCACGCGGTACGGGTTGAGGATGCCGGGCTGCGCGTTGAGCAGGTTGATGTTCCGCGCGTACGGCCGCAGTTCGGGCAGGTCGCACAGCCGCGACAGCGGGCCGGACGGGTCGAGGATCGTCCAGTGCGCCCCCGCGCGGAGCGTCTTGTAGACGATGCCGCCGCCGAGGAACGACTTACCGCCACCGAGTCCGGCGACCATCGCGGTCAGCCCCGAACCGTCGCGGATCTCCTGCGCCATCCACGGATCCCACGCCACCGGACGCCGGGTGGCGGTGACGGTCTCGCCGAGCAGGATGCCGCGGCGGTCACCCACCTCGGCCGTCGCCGTCGGTACCGACGAAGCCGCCCACACGACCGAACCGCGGCGCATGTACGCCGCCGAGGCCAGCGGTTCGCCGGGGATGAACTCCCTGGCCAACGCGTACTGGGCCTCGGGATGTTCGACGGCGATCTTCGGCTTGTAGAGGTCGAGCAGCTGCTGGGCGAGGCGCAGCGCGTCGCGCTCGGTCGGGCCGGACACCGCCAGCCGCCACCAGGAGCGCACGCGGGTGGCCAGCGCGGTGAAGCCCGACGTCATCTCGTCGTCGATCTCCAGCACCCGGCCTGCCTGGCGCGCCAGCGACTGCGGCGGCTCCAGCTCGTGCTCGTCGGTGTAGTGCTTGACCTGCGAGCGCACCTTGTTCATCTGGCGTTGGAGCTCACCGGCGACCTCTTCGGGACGCCGGACGTAGATCCGCGCCGACACCTCGACGGCGGCGGGCAGCCGGTCGGCGTGCTGGATCCACGGGTCGTCGACCTCGGGGATCTGCAGGCCGTGCATCTGCCCGACGGTGAGGACGGCGAGATGGCGCGAGACACCGGCGTTCGAGCCGGTGCGGCCGCGCACGGTGACCGTCGGCGCGTACGGCTCGGCGTGGAAGTCCGCCGCGTCGGTGAAGCTGGCGAGGTCTTCCGGCTCCCAGGCCGCGCCGGGGACGGCGGGCATGTTGCGCGGCGCGGGCAGGCCCAGCGAGCACGAGCGGTGCATCAGCCAGGACATCTCTTCGGCGTGTACCGGGCGGCCTTCGAGACCGGCCGAGCCGATCACCTGGTCGAGGTGCTCGACCTCGGAGTCGAGCGCGGCCAGTTCGGCGTCGACGGCCTCCGGCAGGATCTTGCGCAGTACCGGGGCGGCGCTCTCGACCGCGCGGTCGATCATCCGCCGTGTCTGCACCTGGACGCCGAGATAGACCTCTTTTTCGGCCATGGAGCGGCCCATCAGCTGCTGCTGCTCGCCGATGAGATAGTCGTCGAAGGACAACGCGCCCTGAACGTCCTGGGGACGGCCGACGGCGTTGTGCACGTGGGCCTCGGCCCACATCCGGATCGGGTACGGCCGGTTGGTCACGCGCAGGTGCAGCCAGCGGCCCTGTAGTTCCGCGTACTGGCCGGCGATGGCCGCGATCAGGTCGCGGCGCTGGGAGTCCGACCGGAACGACCAGCGCTGCGGCGCGAGCCGGTACCAGGCGTAGACCTCATAACCGGTGCGTAACAGGTGCCCGTCGATGCTTCGTGCGGCGATCGACGGGGTATAGGTAGGTATCGCCGCCTCACCGGGAAGCCGCCTTCCCTTGCCGCCGGCCTTCTTGGGCTGCGCGGAGCGGACCTGCTGGGGCTGGTTCCAGGCCCCTTGCTGCAGATCACGATCACGTTTTCCTCGGCTTCCGCCGCGACCGAACAACGACTACCTCCCGGCCCGAGCCGCAGTGCGGCTCCGGCGCGCTCGTGGTGTTCCCTGAGCTCCGGCGCCGCCGCCGTAGCCGTGGTGCTGGTATTGCCGTCTCCTGCGGTGCTTCGGCAGCGGGCGGGCCGCCCGCACCCGGACCCGGGAGGCGCTGGCTGCGCCTCCGGTGCCCGTGGTCCGTTCTCTAGGTGTGTTGAGCTCTTTCGCCGCCATCGCGGCCACGGCGCCCAGCGGACGCTCGTGGCTGATCTTGGCCGTGATCAGTCTGGTGATCACAATTGTGGCGACGAAGGCCCAGGCGGTCGAGAAGAACCCGAAGCCCCAGCCCGCCCACCGTTCGACGGTGAGCACGAGCAGGAAGACCGGGATACCGACGAGCCACGCGACGTAGCGGGCTCTCCAGGGAAAAGTCGCTTTCGGCGGGCCGAGCCACACGGCGTCGACCCGGTAAACCTCGTCATCGGTCCGGATACGCAACGCGAGCCCTCAGCCTGTGAAGAGGCCGGCGATCCACTGGCCCACGTTGACTCCGGCGCCACTCACCGCGAGGCCGATGATCGCCAGCGCGATCACCACACCGGCGAGACGACGCATGACACCGGCGTTGTCCCCTTTGCCGCCGCCCAGCCACAGGAGGAGGAGCGCGACGGCCAGCAGCACCAGGGGGATGATGTTGTCGATCAGCCAGGTGCGGACGTTGCCGGTGCCGAGCTCGCCGGCGGCCAGCGTGTCGAGGGTGGTCAAGGTCATCATCGCATTACTCCCGGTGCGCGGAGAGGGGGTTCGCGCGGTTCTGGCTCGGTGGTGCTTCGAACATCATGGCGTCACGAGGCGTAGTGGTCAAAGCGCGCTCTGTGGATACCGTTTTCTTCACTAATCACAGAGCGAGGCACAGCACCATGACCATCCTCGGTCTCCATCATCGTTGCAAGGGTCGTCTGGTTTAACCCCGGCCACCCGTATTTCGCAGTGTGCTGATGGACTCACCCGGTTGCGAGGTACCTGCTCACTGTAAGTACGGGTCGACCGACGAGAATTTGGCCGCGACCAGTGTGACATGACTCGTTCGGTGGCTTCTCGCGAGTCCGCTGGGTGAGTACGCATTCGACAAAAATCATGGACGCCGATCAAGGGAAAGTCACGCTTCCGTTACCCAACGCGAAAACCGGACCCCCATTTTCACTACATAGCGTGATTATCTGCCGGTAGAGAACACATTGGCGGGAAAAGCGCCCGCCGCGACGGCCTGACGGCTCAACGGCCCGCACAGCTCGTGAAGCCGCGCGGTCTTCTCCTCGCCGAGGTGCTCCCACGGTCCGGCCGACGCCGCGTTGGTGGCGGCTTCGATCCGCTCACGGAGATCGTTCCCGGCCTCGGTCAGGCCGCCGTCGGCGTCGAGGAGGCCTTTCTCGCGGAGAACGTCGGCCGCGGCGTCCCACTGCTCGTCACTCCAACCGCGGGACGCCTTGGCCGCCTCGGGCCGGAAGCCCTTGCCGGTGGCGGTGTGCGTGACGAGGGCTTCGAGCCCGCCGAGGCCGTGGACGACGAGGGCGGCGATGTGGCCGTCGCCGCGATGCTCGCGCAACAGCGTGATGGCGTGCCAAAGGACGAGATGCGGCTCGCTCGGCCAGTCGAGGTCGGCGTGCCCGGCGTAGAGCGGGCGGCCGTCGACCTGGCAGCCCGCAGTCGCCTCACGAGCGAGTTCGGCGGCTTCCGCGACTTCTTCGGAGTCCAGGACGTCCTTGCCGAGCAACCGGGTCAGCGTCGCGTCGACGGCCTCGAACCGGGCCTCGATGATCCGGTCGGGAGTGGCCAGCATCCACGCGCGCGGGATGTGGCGGGCGACCAGTTCCGGGTTGAAGTTGTAGAAGGTGGCGGCGACGACGCCGGGACTCACGGCGCCCATCGGTGCCGCGCGGCCCGCGAAGTAGGTCATGCGCCCCGGCCGGAGGCCCGCGTCGGTGAGCGCGGCTTCCGTTTCGGGTGCGAAGTAGGTGAGGGAATGCAGTACATCGAACGTTCCGCGGAACCGTCCCGTGACCCGACTCGCTTCGCCCATGAGGGCACCCTACCGGCAAGTAGACAGGGAGCGCAGCGTCCGAAGAGGCCGAAAAGGGAGCAAGGGACCTTTGCTATCGCCGCGAGGCGAGCCGGAACCGAACCCGCTCGGCTGCGTCATACTCCAGACCGCGAATCACCACGAAGCACCGATCACCACAGCGTACGGGGAGCGACGATGTCCGCCCAGATGGAACAACTGATCGCCCAGTTCGAGAATTTCCAGGCCAAGGTGCGCCAGGCCGAGGCGCGTTTCGCCGAGGTCGGCGACATGCAGGAGCGGATCGCGCGGGTCGAGACCTCCGTGACCTCCCCGTCCGGCGAGGTCACGGTGGTCGCCGGGGCGGGCGGAACCGTCACCGATCTCCGGCTCAGCGCGGGTGCCATGCGCCTCGAAGCGGGCCACCTGTCCTCGGTGATCATGAGCACCCTGCAGAAGGCCGTCGCCGGTGCCGCCCAGCAGCAGGCCGGGATCGTGGACGACACGTTCGGTGAGGCGTTCGGCCTCAAGACGTCGGAACAGGTTCGAGAGGCACAGGCCGAGGCGTTCGGAACCGCCGAGGAAGAACCGGCGTCACAGCAGCAGCAACCGCCGCAGCCGGCCCGGCCGGCGCGCCGCCCCGCCCCGCGGGACGACGACGACTATTTCGACGACGGCTCCTTCCTCCGCCGCAGCTGACCGAACCGACCGAGGGACTCCCACGATGTCAAAGGGAATCGAGACGAACATCGCGGCGATCGCCGCCTATGCCCGGCAGCTCCCCTATTACGAGCAGGAAGCGGAGAAGTTCGGCGCCAAGATCGACGCCGCCGACGTGACCGACGAGGCGTGGGGAGTCGTCGGGATCTGGGCCAAACAGGGCTACACCGACCGCCTCGGCGAACTCCGTTCGCTGATGAACGACATGAAGGACGGCGTGGACGGGTTCATCGCCAAGCTGAACAAGGCCGCCGAGATGTACCGGGGCATCGAGGAAGCCGGAAAGGTCGAGTTCGGCAAGCACGAGGCGACCATCGACCAAACGCTCGGAAAGCAGGGGTCATGACCGAGGAGAAGTCGAGCATCGCCGACGGGCTGAACGTCCAGGCGTACGACGAGAGCATGAGCGCGAACCTCGATCGCGCGATGGGACACGTGCCCGTGGCAGGCACGATCTACAAGTCGGGCAAGTCGATCGCCGGGCACGCCCAGCAGGCGGCCCAGGCGGACGACCCGGCCGAACTGGCTTCCGCGGGTGCCGCGCTGGTCGGAGACGGGGCGGCGTTCGTCGGCGCGGCCGCCGCGGACATGGTCACCTTCGCCATGGACCCGATCGGCTGGCTGGTCAGCCACGGGCTGAACATGCTGCTCGAGCTGGTCCAGCCGTTGCAGGACGCGTTGCACCAGGTCACCGGGGACGGCCCGGCCATCGGACACGCGTCGGAGAACTTCGTGACCCTCGCGAACGGCTTCGTCGCCCTCGCCGAAGACTTCGAGAAGACGGGTGACGCGGCGCTCGCCGAGTGGGTGGACGACGCGGGCAAGGCGGCGAAGGAAGCGCTGGGCGACTTCTCCTCCGGTATCCGCGGCATCGGCTCGGCCGCCGGATCGGTGGCCGAAGTGCTGCAGATGTGGTCGATGGTCATGGTGGTCATCGAGGAGTTGATCAAGGGGATCATCACCGAGCTGATCTCCTGGCTGATCACCATCTGGCTGCCCGCGCTGGCCGCGTCGGTGATCAGCTTCGGCAGTACGGTCGCCGCCGCGATGACCGCGTCCATCGCCAAGGCCGCCAGCGTGCTGCAGAAGGTGACCAAGTATCTCGGCAAGTTCGGCAAGCTGCTCGATACCTTCATCGAGTACCTCGCGAAGTACTCGACCAAGGTCGTGGAAGCGACGAGGAAGTTCCGGATCGGGACCTTCGCCGGTGAATCGAAGTTCTCGCTGAACGTCCTGGAGAACACCGCCGGGGTCGCGCTGACCCCGGGCAACCGGGTGCTCACCACGATGTTCGGCACCTCGGTCGGTGTTCGCCCGCTGGTCTCGGGCGCGGCCGTCAAGGGCGGCATCGGAGCCGCGAAGGGCGCGTACACCGAGGGC
This sequence comes from Amycolatopsis sp. NPDC034160, assembly GCF_055575355.1. Taxonomy (NCBI): domain Bacteria; kingdom Bacillati; phylum Actinomycetota; class Actinomycetes; order Pseudonocardiales; family Pseudonocardiaceae; genus Amycolatopsis; species Amycolatopsis sp. NPDC034160. The sequence goes on from NZ_JBVISU010000010.1 coordinate 49,215, forward strand.
AAGGAAGCCGTCACGCCGGAGGGGGAAAGCGAGCCATGGTTCGACAAGAGCGAGATCGGTGGGGACAGGAGCCCGGAGGAGACCCGCGGGAACCTCGACATCTGACCGAGTTCGCCGACCAGGCCCCCACCGAGGCCCGGCAGAAGGCGGCGCGAAAGATCTTCGCGCACCAAGAGCGCATGGAGGACAAGGCGGAGAAGGCCCAGGTTCGTCCCGGGTTCCGTGAACGGGTCGAGGAACTGATGGCCGGCCAGTGGCACGAGCCGATCCTCGTGCTGCGACTGGGCGACACCGATCTGGGTTTCGACGTGCCCGGCAGGCGCCTGGACGGCACGGTCAAGGGAAAGCGGCTCGTCCGGCGATTGTTCTGGAACGTGTTCCGTGGCATCGGCGGCGCGGCGGTCTACGTCTTCGCGCTGCTGAACGGTGCGGGCAGCGGCGGCGGCAAGGGGGGCCACCCGTTCCAGCGGGAGATTCGCGTGAAGGGCCCGGCGAACGCGCTGGTGCTCGGTCTGACCGACCGGCTTCGCAAGGCGAGCGGCCCCTGGCTGGCATGCTCGCCCTCCGCGATCGCGGTGGTGGACACCGGTTCGACCTACCGGGACCCGGCCGACGCGCCGCCTCCGGAGATCCTGTGGCAGGCCCGGAAACCGCAAGCGCCCGACATCGACTTCCGAAAACGGGTCATCACCTGGCCGGACGGTTCGAGTTTCGCGTTCACCCTGCACGGCCGCGCCGAGGAGCGGCATCTGCGCGATCATTCGGGGTTCCCGGACAAGTAGCTCTATTGAGGGGTAAGGCAAACGTGGCGTGTCCCTGAAGGAGGCCTTCGGGGACCTTTGGGTGGGGGGGTTTTGGGGGGGGTGGGGTTGGTTTGGTCGGGGGTGGCGGTTCGGGTGAGAACCCGAATCGCCACTCACGACCACCCGGACCGACGGTTCACCGCCGCCCTCCCGCCTAAGTACCGGGGGCCTTCACGCGCCGCCAGCTCCTGAAAGCTCCATCACGACACGTTTGCCTTACCCCTCAATAGGTGTTCCACAGAAGTAGTACGGACGAGCCGGCGTGTAAGCCGGATCCTGTCCTCGCTTCGCCTTGCGGCTCCGCGAGTGGCGGCCATCCATCTAGGCCCGCCGTCGCCGACGGGCTCGAGCGGCCTACCCGCAGGCTCGGGCGGGCAGCCCTCGATCGCCTGCGCAGGAGCCTCGCGGCTCCCTCTTGACCTTGCTCCGGGTGGGGTTTACCTAGCCGTCCTGGTCACCCAGGACGCTGGTGGTCTCTTACACCACCGTTTCACCCTTACCTCCGTCCGCGAAGCGAACGGAGGCGGTCTGTTTTCTGTGGCACTTTCCCGCGGGTCGCCCCGGGTTGCCGTTAACAACCACCCTGCCCTGTGGAGTCCGGACTTTCCTCGAACCGGTCTCCCGGCTCGCGGCCGCCCCGCCGACTCGTCCGTCGGCGAATCCTACTGCACGGGCGCGGGCAGGCAGTTCAGGTTGCGCTGCCCGTCGGGTTGGATGACGAACCAGGCGTGGTCGGTGCCCTGTCCGGTCCATTCCCCCGGTCGCGCGTTGGCGAATTTGTAGAGCGGCCAGCCTGCCAAAGTCACCTGTTTGGCGCCTTCGGGACGTGTGACGGTGCCGACGAGCGCGGGGTCGATGCCGGTCACCCTCGGCGTGCCCGCGGTCGTGATGGGGATCCAGACCGCGGCGCAGTCCCCGAGGCAGGAAGAGCGGGCCTTGCGCGGGTTGTCGTGTTCATAGCGGAAGAGGACGGCGCCGGTGTCGTCGAGGACGGCCTGCCCCATCTTCGTCATGTAGACGGCCGTGAGTTGTCTACCGGGCGGAGCGTCCGAAGTGGCCGGAGGAGTGCTAGTGCCGGTTCGCCGTGGAGTGCTGGTCTGCGGCGTACGCGGGCTGGGGAGAGCTTCGGTGACCGGAGCCCCGGCCGTCAGCGCCGCCTGGTCCCCGGAATCAGCCGCCCGCCACCACATCGCGGCGCCCACGACGAGTGCCGCGATGACGAGGAGCATGGTCAACCGCGATCGGCGCATCCGACTTCTCCGTTTCTCCTGGGTGGCTGACGGGGTTCTGTTCCGCGATCTCGTTGGTCCAGTGGAGGACGGCGGACGGGCTGTCGAGGCCGACGACGCCGACGAGCCGTCCCTTGCGCACGAAGCCGGTGACGGGTTTCTCGCCGCCGACGGGCGAGGCGAGCGCGACGGTGTCGGTGCCGAGCTTGGGGATGCCGCCCGCCTGGATCCGGACGCCGTGCTGTTCGGACCAGAACCGCGGCACGGGGGCGAACGGCTGCGCGGCCTGCGGCCCGGCGAGGAGGTTCTCCGCGGCCGCCCGGCCCATCTCGACGGCGTTGAGCCAGTGCTCGACCCGCCTCGGCGTCTCGTCGAACCGCAGGTTCGGCCACTGCGCGACATCACCCGCCGCCACGATGTTGCCCATCCCCAGTACGTGACAGGTGGGTGCGCAGACGACGCCGTCGTCGAGCGGCAGTTTGGACCCGCGCAGCCACGAGATCGACGGCACGGTCCCGACGGCCACGACGACACACGACACGTCGAGGATCCAGCCGTCGGACGAGCGCAGCCGCAGCCCGTTCGCCGTCGTCTGCCAGTTCTCGAGGGACGCGCCCAGCCGCAGCCGCACCCCCCGCCCCCGGTGCAGCGCCGAGAGTTTCTGTCCGATGTGCCTGCCGACGGCCTCGCCGAGCAGATTCGCCGACCGGCCGATGATGGTGACCTCGCGGCCCATCGCCCGCAGACTCGCCGCGACCTCGCAGCCGATGAAACCGCTGCCGAGCACCGCGACCGGCCCGTGGTCGGCGGCGAGGTTGTCGCGCAGTTCGGCGGCGTCGGCCAGGGTCCGGACGACGACCACACGCGGATGCCCGTGCGGCACCCCGGACAGCCGCCGCGGTTCGACCCCGCTGGCGATGACGAGACCGTCGTAGGGCAGTTCCTCCGCCCCAGGCAGGTGGACGACCTGGCGGCCCGGCTGCAGATGCGTGGCCTGGGTGTTGAACCGCCATTCGGCGTCGATCTCGTCGAGCCTGGCGAGCATCATCTCCGCCGGATGCGTGTCGCCGGTCAGCAGTTGCTTCGACAGTGCGGGCCGGTGGTACGGCAAGTCCGGCTCGGTGCCGACGATCACCAGTTCACCGTCGAACCGCAGTTCCCGGAGCCGTTCCGCGCACCGCAGCCCGGCCAGCCCGCCGCCGACCACGACGATCCGTTCGCTCATTGTCCCGCCCCTCGCAGTTGGATGGCCCGCATCGGACAAGCTCTGGCCGCGGCCTGGGCCAGCGGCACCTGTTTCGCGCCGGGTTTCCGGAGATAGCGCAGCTGGCCGTCTCCGGTGAGCTGGAAGACCTGCGGCGCTTCCGCCTGACAGATGGCGTAGCGGTGACATTTCTGGTCGTCGACGGAGATCCGGACCGGTTCGGCCCGGCCGGTCTCGCCGTCGAGCAGTCCGAGGCGGACCAGCGCCCGTAGTGGCAGCACCCGGAGCACGGTGAGCACGACGGCCGGGGTGAGAACGGTGATCCCGCCGAGCCAGACCGTCGCGAGGGTGCCGTTCGCGGCCGCGCCGAGCCAGGAGTGGATCGCCAGCAGGCCCACCGAGAAGTAACTGACCTGATGGAACCGCTGCCAGCTGCGGGTGACCACGCTGCGGCGCAACGCGGCGGTGACCGCGACGGCGACGAACAGTTCCAGGCCCACGACACCGGCCGCGTGCCGCGCGAACCCGCCGCCCGCGAACGGGATCAGCAGCATGAAGAAACCGAACGAATCGTCGTCGAGGAAGAGATAGGACAGGGCGTGGACCACGCCGGTGGCGAGGGTGAACGCGGCGAGCACGATATGGCCGCCGCGCAGCGCTTCGTGCCCGGTGACCCGTCGGATCCAGCCGGTGGCGCTCAGCACGCCCCAGGCCAGCGTCAGGCACATCGTCACGTAGGCGAACCTGGCCGACAGCGTGGCGATGTCCCGCACCCCGCTGTCGTGCGGCGAAGGGGCCGGGATGACGGCGAGGAGCGAGGCCGTCATGCGTGCCTGCCCGGCGAGCCGAGCAGCCGCACGAGGCCGAAGGTCGCGCCGCCGGCGATCCCCACCATGAGCACGCCGAGCACGATGTCGCCGCCGTCGAGTTCGTTGCCACCGGTGGAGACGACCATCAGCGAGGTCGTCTCGGCGATACCGGTGCTTTCGAGCAGGGTCATATGCCGCATGACGGTGTCGACGGCCGTCTGGGCGAAGGAACGCATCGCGTCGTCACGGGTGGCCGCCCGGACCTGGGAGGCGAGACCGAAGATGCTCCCGTGCGCGGCGCGGGCACGGTTGACGTAGACGCGGTCGAAGTCGGCGCCGACGGCACCGGAGATCTCCTCGGCCCAGGATCGCTGTTCCTCGGTCGGCTCGCCGGGGAGTCCGACGCGGACCTTCGTAGCGAGTTCGCGGACCTGTGCGTCGAGACGAGCGTGATCGTCCGCGAGTTTGCGGCCGACCTCGCGCACCCGCTGCCCGTTCCCGCGTTGTTCCGCCTGCCGACTGACCGGGCCTTCCCACAAACCCGCCTGCCGAACCTTGACGAGCAGTTCCCGGTCATGGGCGTCGATTTCCGCGTAGGCATGAGCCGGCCAGCCGACCCATATCGCAAGACAACCGATCACCACACCGAGCAGTCGATAGATCATTTCACCCGTCCCCATGCAGCCCATTGCCATTCAGTGCCTCACTGGAAGTACGGCGAAGCGGAGCGGCCGGTTCGATCTCCCTACACCAAGGTAGTGTGACGTGCATCACAAGACGCTTTTAGAACCGTTTATCGCCGCCATACGTACCGGGCCACTAATGGTAAATGTTCCACTACTGCACATGGCTTACAGCGATAGTCTGCGCTACGGTGTACGGACTCGTTAATCCTCCACCGCCGGGGAGGTTGAAAACCTTATGGAAGCAGTGGGCAGAGGGTGCCGGTTCGGCCGTGATCGCCAGGCGACCGACCTGTCCGACGATCCGTCTGATGAGCTGGTTTCGTTGCTGTACAAGGATTTTCGGGCGACTCTGGTCAACCAGGTCATGTCCCTGACCGGCCACGATCAGCAGTGGACCGAGGACGTGGTCCAAGAGACGTTGATTCGCGCCTGGCAACATTCGGACACACTGAACCGCGAGCCGGGAATGTTGCGCGGCTGGTTGCTCACGGTCGCGCGGCGGATCGTGATCGACGGCTGGCGAAACCGGCGGGCCCGGCCGCAGGAGGTGGAGCTGCAAAGTTCCGAAAACGCCGAAATAGCGGACCAGACGGATCAGTCACTGTCCGCACTCGTCATTTCCGAAGCGCTACGATATCTGGACCGCAAATACCAGGCGGTCATCTACGAGACATATCTGACCGGACATACGGTCCGGGAGGCGGCGGTGATATTGGGAATCCCGGAGGGAACGGTCAAATCACGGCTGTACGCGGCTATGAAGACTTTGCGACGGTCGTTAGGAGAGCTGGGTTCGCGATGAGGAAGCGAAAGGTGAAACACACCGATGTCGCGGCCTATGTGCTCGGTGTGCTCGATCAAGCCGAGGCATACGCCTTCGAAAAACACTTGAAGGCCTGTGAGCGCTGCGGTCGCCAGGTCGCGGAGTTCACGTCGGTGGAAGGCGCGCTGGCGAAGGCAGACCTGCGCTACCTGTCGCCCGGCGCCACGGCCACGCGCCGTCCCGGCGGCATCGTCGTCCGGCGCTGCGGGCGGCTGTCGGTGATCGCGGCCAACCTCGTGGTGGCGCTCCTCGCGTGCGTCGTCGCGGCCTTGATGTCGTCACACCGGTCGTCCGGCCGGTACCGGCGCGCCTCCTCGGATCCGGACATCTCGTCCCCGGCTCCCCTCGACGACGGGCCGGCCGATGACTCCGACCAGCGTTTACTCCCACTACCGCTGACGTTCCAGTAGTCTGCCGCAAGCCGACACGAAGGTCTCTACGGTGCATACCGAAGTAAATCCCGAGAGTCCCTTCGGCGGGCCTTCGGTACCGAAGCGCCGCGCCGCCGGGCTGCTGGGTCGCGACAGCGAACTCGACACGATCGCCGGGCTGTTCCAGGCCGCCGTCGGCGGGCGCGCCACCAGCGCGGTGGTGGTCGGCGAGTTCGGCATGGGCAAGTCGTCGGTGCTCGCCGCGGCGGGTGAGCTGGCGACGTCGGCCGGGTTCACCGTCGCGATCGCCGCCGCGTCCAGGCTGGAGACCCAGCTGAGCGGCGGTGTCGCCCGTCAGCTGATCGAAGGGCTCACTCACGCCCCCGCCGCCACGGGATCCCCGCGACCGCGGGCACCGCACGCGTCCGAGATCCTGCCTGACCGCCGTCCCCGGAATGAGCAGGAGCAGACGGAGGCGCTCGACGCCTTCTTCCACCTCGTCCGGCACGCCGCCGAACAGGGACCGGTCTTCCTCGGCATCGACAACATCCACCTCGCCGACCCGTGGTCGATGCGCTGCCTCGCCTACATCCGGCACCGCGTGGAGCAGCTGCCGGTGATGATCGTGCTGACCTCGCTGATCGGACATCTGCAGACCGGCGAGGTCGCCCTGCTGGAGATGTCCGGGTGCACTCCGGCGGTGATCAGGCTGCGCGGGCTCGGCACGGGGCACGTCGCCGAATTCCTCCGCGTCTCCCCCGGCCGGTTCGCCGAGGACTGCCGAGAGGTGACCGGCGGCAACCCGTACCTGCTCGCCGCGTTGCGTCGCCGCCTGGTCCCCGGAATGGATCTGGCCACCGCGGGGTCGGCGACGATCGGCGAGGTCCTCCGGGTCCGCATGCACGAGTACACCGCCGCGCCGAAAATGCTCGAAGCCGTCGCGATCCTCGGCGAGGACGCGAGTTTCGACCTGCTGGCGCAGCTCGCCGGCGTCGACGAGATCACCGCGCTGGAGGCCATCGACACGATGGTGCGCGTGCACCTGCTGACCGACAGCCATCAGCCGGCGCTGACCTACCGCTTCGTCCGCAACTCGGTGCTCGCCGACATGCCGCTCGCCACGAGGGCGGTCAGTCACTCCCGGGCGGCGCGGCTCCTGCACGACGCGGGCGCGCGGCCGGAACGGATCGGCGCCCATCTGCTGGAAGCGACCGCGATCCGGATCCCCTGGGCGGTCGACATCCTGCGGATGGCGGCCCGGCACTCCGTCGTCAACGGCGACCCGGAGCTTTCGGTCCGGTTCCTGCTGCGGGCACTGGAGGAACGGCTCAGTGAACGCAAGCGGATGGCGATCCTGCTCCAGCTCGCGCACGCGGAGTTCCACTGCGACCCGGATCTGGCGCCGACCAGGGTGCGCGAAGCCGTCGACCACATCGACGACCGCGAAACCGCGGCCTTCGTCGCGACTGCCATGATCCTTTCGCTGTGCTGCGGCCCCGACGCGCGGCTGGCGATCAACTCCGCCGGCCAGTTCGCCGCGCGGCTCGACGCGGGCGGGCCCGACGCCGTCTGGCCGCTGCTGTGCATGACCTACCTCGCCGAGGCGGGCAGCAGACTGGGGCCTCCGCCGGACTTCCGCGACTTCGAACAGCAGTGGGCGCCGCTGAACGACCCCGCCGCGCGGCAGAGCCGCTCGGGTCTGCTCGCGCTCGACACGGTCCGGAGCGGGAGCTCCTCGGCGAACGCCGTCCGCCATTTCGGGGAGGCGTTGTCCGGCGATCAACCCGAACTGTTCGAGCAGCCCTATTTCTTCACGCTCGCGACGGCCGTGCTCGCCGACGAGGCAGCCCTCACCGACAGGCTCTGCCAGGTGCTCGACACCAAACGCCTGCCGTGGGACTTCCACCTGCCGAAGGGCTCCCTCGCCACCCTCGCCCGCGGAATCGCCCTGCAGGCGGGCGGCGACCTGGTGCGGGCGAGTGTCCATTACGAATCCCTCGTGCGGCAGTTCGACGAGCGCGGCGCCACCAGCGAATGCCCGGTGGCCGTGCTGTGCGCGGCCAGGCTGATCGAGACCTCGGTCGACCTCGGCCGGTTCGACGTCGCGAACGCCCTGCTCGAAAGGATCGATTTCGGGGCCACTCAGCCACTTTTCACGCACAACTACCTGCTCTACGCCCGCGGCAGACTCCGGGCGGCCACGGGTGAACCCGAACTCGGCTACGAAGACCTGCGCGGCTGCGGGCGCCGTCTCGCACACCACGGCATGCGCTTCCCCGGTTTCGCACCCTGGCGGGCGCACGCCGTCCGCGCCGCGCTGGCGCTCGGACGGACCGACGCGGCGGCCCGGCTCGCCGAAGAGGATCTCGAAGCCGCGGAACGCTGGGGAGCGCCGCGCGTCCTCGGCGGCGCGCTGACCACGGCGGGTCTAGTCCGCGACGACGAGGAGGCCGAACGCCTGCTCACCAGGGCCGTCGATGTTCTCGGCGGGTCGACCGCGAAACTGGCGCTGGCCGAGGCGTTGACCGAACTCGGCACGCTGCAGGCCCGGCACGGGCAGAGCGAGAAAGCGATCGTCACCTTGCGGCGAGCCGTGCAGTCGAGCGACCACTGCGGGGCGCGGCCGCTCGCGAGACGGGCCGCCGAGGCGCTGCGGGACGCGCACGCGAGCCTGACGACGGCGAAGGACAACGAACACGGGCTCACCAAACAGGAGTACCGCGTCGCGCTGATGGCGTCGCAAGGTCTGACCAACCGCGAGATCGCCGAAGCGCTGCACCTGACCCGCCGCACGGTCGAACTCCATTTGTCCGGGGCATACCGGAAACTGGGGATCACCGGAAGGACCGAATTGAGTTCCGCACTCGGCCGGTCCCAGCGCGTGGACGTCGATTGACGGTTTCCGGGGACGGCGGGTTCACTCCGCAGCATGCCGGGAATCGAAGCCGAACCACTCAAATTCGCCTATTGGGTCCCCAATGTGAGCGGTGGACTGGTCACCAGTGACATCGAGCAGCGCACCGATTGGGGCTACGAGTACAACCGGGATCTCGCCGTCCTCGCGGAGAACAGCGGATTCGAATACGCGCTGAGCCAGGTCCGCTACACGGCCAGTTACGGTGCCGCCTACCAGCACGAATCGACCGGTTTCAGCCTCGCCCTACTCCTCGCGACACAGCGGCTGAAGGTGATCGCGGCGGTCCATCCCGGACTGTGGCATCCGGGTGTGCTCGCGAAGTTCATCGCCAGCGCGGACGTGATCTCCGGCGGGCGCGCCGCGGTCAACGTGGTCAGCGGCTGGTTCAAGGACGAATTCACGAACCTCGGTGAACAGTGGCTGGAACACGACGAACGGTACCGTCGTTCGGAAGAGTTCATTCGCGTACTGAAGGAACTCTGGACCAACGACCACGCCGAATTCACCGGTGATTTCTACCGGATCCACGATTTCGACCTCAAACCCAAACCGGTCGGGCGGCCGCATCCGGAGGTCTTCCAGGGCGGCAACTCCACCGCCGCACGGAAGCTCGCCGGCCGGGTCTCCGACTGGTATTTCAGCAACGGCAAGGACTTCGACGGCTTCAGCGAGCAGGTCGAGGAGGTCCGCGGCTACGCGGCCGAGAACGACCACGCCGTTCGCTTCGGGCTCAACGGATTCCTGATCGCGCGGGAGACCGAGAGCGAGGCGAAGGCCGTGCTACGCGAGATCGTCGAGAAGGCGAACACCGACGCTGTCGAAGGATTCCGCAACGCCGTCAAGCAGGCGGGAAGCTCCACTTCGGACAAGAAGGGGATGTGGGCCGACTCGGAGTTCAAGGATCTGGTGCAGTACAACGACGGCTTCCGCACCGGGCTGATCGGCACGCCGGAGCAGATCGCGGACCGCGCCATCGAGTACAAGAAGCGCGGGGCGAACCTGCTGTTGCTCGGCTTCCTGCACTACCTGGAGGACGTCGAGTACTTCGGGAAGCACGTGCTGCCGGTGATCCGGGCCAAGGAGGCGGACCTGGCCTCCGGCGCCGCCACCCCGGAACCCCTGCTCACCTCGGCCCCCTGACCCTTCCCCCCCGGACCCTTCCCCCCGTCGCGTTTAGTCCTCTAGTCGCGGTCCTTGCACGCGCAACTACCGCATTTAGAGGACTAAACGCGGGGTTCTCGGGGCCGCGGTGACGACAGTGGTTTGGCAGCGCATCGAGCTACGCTGACCGTCCTGCTCGCACTCGAGGATCCTGGGGGATCACATGCACCAAGTCGAATGGACGGCGGCACGAAGGTCACTCCGTCAGCGGGTCGCGGTCACCGCCGCCGCCTGCACCGCGGCGGCGATCGCGCCGTTGCTGCTCACCGCGCCTGCTGCCCAGGCGGGCGAAATCCGCTACGCAGGGCCGTTCTGGAAGCACGAGGTCTGCCTTGACGAGCAGTCCGATTACGCTCGCTACTACAAGATCGTAAAGGCCTGCTACCGGCCCAACGGGACCTCGTGGGGCTTCGACTACACGGAACGGACCTAACCGCTCACGACGAAGGCCGCTTTCCCCAAGTGAAACCTCGGGAAAGCGGCCTTCGTCGTGTATGCGCGTGCAAGGAACGCATTTAGAGGACTAAACGCGTGGGGTGGTCAGGGGAGGTAGACGGTCTCGCCGGGGTGCATGGTCGGCCCGCAGTCCTTGAGCGGCCCGCCGAAGCGCGCCTTCTCGACGTCCGGCAGGGTCTTCGCGGCGTAGTCCTGGGCGGCCTTCAGCTTCTCCGGGCTGGTAACGGCGTCCTTGCGCACGAAGTCGCCGTTGCGCGGCCCGGAACCCGGGTACACGAAGATCGGCTCGTAGTCGCGATCGATGCGCGGGTCGACGGTGATGCCGTTCCCCGCCGCCCACGGGCCCCACGAGTGAATGAAGGTCGGCTTGACCTGCTCGAACACGTAGTCGCGCAGCCCCGGCATATCGCCGTTCTTGACGTAGTCCGCGACCTTCGCCTCGACCAGCCCGGCCATGTCGACCAGGTGCAGGCGGCTGGTCATCGACGAGCCGCCGAGGTCGGGCAGCAGCAGCGACGCCTGCTGCAGGCCGAGGATGTCGGCGATGGTGTTGAAGCCGCGGCCGAAGCGGTCGGCGATGAGGCACGCGGGCACTGTCGGGACCTCGCGGAACTTCTCCGACGCCGAGGCGAAGCCCATCCCGGACGGGATCGCGGCCGCGACCAGCACGAGGACCACGACGGTCCGCAGCACCGCGCGCGAACGGCGCAGCAGTTCGCCCGCGGACAGCGTTCCCGCCAGGACGGCGAGAATCCAGATCGGGGTGGCGAAGCGGTGCTGACCCATCCAGTCCGGAACCATCACGCCGTAGGCGATGATGCCCAGCGCCAGCGGCACCAGCAACGCGATCAGGCTGCGGCGCCATTCCGCGCGGAACAGCGCGTAGCCGATGGTCAGCGCCAGCAGGATAGTCCCGGCGACACCGGCGTAGCCGACCAGTTCGAACGGCTGCTTCAGCGCCGAAAGACCGGGCAGGCCCTGCCCCTTCGCGATGGACGGGTTCGCCAGCAGCCTGCCGAACTCAGCGATCCGCCACGCGAGGTACGCGCCGAACGGGATCGCGAACGCGACCACCGAGACCACAACGAGTTTGACGCTCTGCCCCAGCAGCGGCTTACGCAGCTGGAACAGCACGACCAGCGGGTACGCGCCGCCGTAGATCAGGCCTTCGGGGCGGGTCAGCGCGGCGAACGCGACCAGCACCCCGGACCAGATGGCGACCTTCGCGGTGAGCACCCTGTCCTTGCGCACCGCGACGAACAGCAGCGCGGCGAGCCAGGCGACCGCCATCCCGAACAGGGAGTTCTCCAGCCCCGAGATGGTCCAGATGACGAAGGACGGGATCGCGGCGAGCGTCAGCCCCACCACCAGCGTCGCCAGCCAGGCGAAGCGCGCGAAGACCTGCTTCGCCACGACGTGGCAGGCCGCCAGCGTCCCGGCGGTGAACAGGAGACCGAGCAGTTTGGGGAACAACACGTAGTCGGGCAGGCCGAACAGCAGGCCGCTGTCGAAGACGCCGACGAGCTTGCCGACCGCCAGCAGCACCAGCCAGGTCGAGTTCGACCACCCCTCGACCGAGGGCTGTCCCGGCTGCAGCACCGGGCCGATCCCGTCGGCGAAGCTGCGCGCGTAGGAGAAGGTGATGGCCGCGTCGTCGACGATCCAATGGCCGTACAAGGTCGCGTGCCAGGCGAGCGCCGCGACTCCGGCGAGAATCGCCAGGTAAGGCGCGATCCGGGCGGCCACGCCGCGAGAGGCCGACGTCTCCGCCGGGCCGGGCACGTCTTTTTCGGAAGCTTCGCTGAGTGCGCTCGCCGTCATGTCCCCGTCTTTGCCTTCTCGTTCACGTGCCGTTGCCGAGAAACTGTAGCCAATACCCCATCCGGCACTGACGACGCGTCATATCCAGGCGTGATCCGCGCCACATCCAGCGGATCAGGACAGGTGCGAGATGTCGTTCACCAGGCGGACCGACGCGTTGCCGTCCGGATAGAACTCGACGATCGACAGCGAGGCCAGGTCCAGGTGCAGGCGGAACAACAGCGACGGCCCGGCGTCGAGGCCCATCCGCAGCAGCGCCTTGATCGGCGTGACATGGCTGACCACCACGAGCGTCCGCCCGCCGTAGTTCGCGATCAGTTCGTCGCGGGCCTTGCGGACCCGGCGGTGGACACCGTCGAAACTCTCCCCGCCCGGCGCCGCGATCGAGGTGTCGGAAAGCCAGGCGCTCTGGAATTCGGGATCCCGGTCCATGGCCTCTTTGAAGGTGAGACCTTCCCAGTCGCCGAAGTCGGTCTCGATCAACCCGGGATGGGTCTCGACCCGGCCACCGAGCGCGTCCGCGATCGCCTGCGCGGTCTGCTGGGTGCGGATCAGCGGCGAGGCGATGATCGGCGCGGCTTCGCCGTCGACGACCAGGCCTTCCATCGAGCCGAGGCGTTTCGCGGCGGCGGCCGCCTGCTGCTTGCCGTGCTCGGTGAGCGGTACGTCGCCGCGGCCGGAGTAGCGCTTCTCGACCGACATCGCCGTCTGGCCGTGCCGGACGAGGAGCAGTTTGGTCGGCGTCCCGGTGGCGCCGGTCCAGCCGGCCGGGCTGTTTCTGTCCTGCTTCACGACCTTCGGGGCGGCGGGCTGCTTTTCGGTCTCGTGCCCGGCGTCCATCGCCTCGTTCGCGAGCCCGTCGGCGTGCGAGTTCTCCGCGCGCGGAATCCATTCGTAGCGCACTCGCGAGAAGCGCGACGCCAGTTCCTTGGCCTCGGCGTTCAGCGGCTGCATCGACGGGTGCTTGACCTTCCAGCGCCCGGACATCTGTTCCACCACGAGCTTCGAGTCCATTCGGACGTCCACTGTGGACGCTCCGAGCTCGGCGGCCGCGGCGAGTCCGGCGATCAGTCCGGAGTACTCGGCGACGTTGTTGGTCGCGATGCCGACGTAGGCCTTGCGCTCGGCGAGTACCGCGCCGGTGGCCGCGTCCTTGACGACCGCGCCGTACCCGGCGGGCCCGGGGTTGCCCCGGGAACCGCCGTCGGCCTCGATGAGCACGTGCTCGGTCACAGGCCGGACTCCAGGGTGCGGACCAAAATGGCGCCGCAGTTCTCGCACTGGATGACGTTGTCCTCGGGAGCGGCCTTGATCTCGGCGATCTCGCGACGGTCGATGTCCAGCTGGCAGGCGCCGCAGCGGCGGGCCCGCAGCAGCGCCGCGCCGATGCCCTTCTGCGCCCGGACCCGCTCGTAGAGCTTGATCAGGTCTTCCGGGAAGCGCGGCAGGAGCTTGGCGCGGTCTTCGTCGCGGCGCGCCTGCGTGGTGTCGAAATCGGCGAAGTGCTCGTCGCGGCGGCTGATGGCTTCGGCGACCTCGTTCTCGGCCTTGGCGACCTCGGCGCTGGTGCGCTGGGCGTCGAGTTCGAGTGCCTCGCGGCGCTCCATCAGTTCGAGCAGATCGTCCTCGAGCGCGGACTGACGCCGGGTGAGACTGTTCAGCTCGTGCTCGATGTCGGTCATCTGCTTCGCCGCGACCGAACCGGATTCGAGCAGCTTGCGGTCACGGTCACCGCGAGCGCGTACCGACTCGATCTCCTTTTCCTGCCGGGCGATCTCGCGGTCGAGGTCGGACGCCGCGGTCTGGACCGAGACCAGTGCGTCGCGGCGGTCGCGGACCGTCTTCTCACCCGCGTCGATCTCGGCGATTTCGGGGAGCGTGCGGCGGCGGTGGGCGGTACGCGAAAGTTCGGCGTCCACCTTGGCGAGTTCGAGCAGCTGGCGCTGGATGGCGGGGTCAGCCTTCACGGTGCTCCTTGATTCTTAGTGCTCGGTTCGGGTGGCCCGTAGCGTCCACGGGTCGGTGCACCTCGTGGAGACGTGAAGGTCGACGTTACCCGCAAACGCGGCGCGGACGACGGCCGAGGCTTGCTCGCACCACGGCCATTCGCTCGCCCAGTGCGTGACGCCGACCAGGGCGGGGACTTCGGCGATGTCGGCGAGGTGCTCGCCCGCCGGATGGTGCCGGAGATCGGCGGTGACGTACGCGTCGACCCCGGCGGCGGTGGCCCGCTTGAGATAGCTGTCGCCGGAGCCACCGGAAACGGCGACACGACGGATGAGGCGGTCCGGATCGCCCGCGCCGTAGACGCCGGGTTCCGTACGCGGCAAGGCGTTCGCGACGCGTTCGACGAACACGGAAAGCGGTTCCGGCGCGGGCAGTTCGCCGATGCGGCCGATGCCGGTGACGCCGTCCTCGCGCGGATCGAGCGGGCCGAGGACGGTCAGGCCGATGGCCTCGGCGAGCGCGTCGGAGACGCCGGGCGACGCGGAATCGGCGTTGGTGTGCGCGCAGTAGAGGGCGACGCCGGCGCGGATGAGGCGATGCACGAGACGGCCCTTGGTGCTGTCGGCCGGGACGCCGTGGACGCCGCGCAGCAACAGCGGGTGGTGCGCGACGATCAGCTGCGCGCCGCCTTCGATCGCCTCGTCGACGGTCTCGTCGACCGGGTCGACGCAGAACACGACCTTGTCCACGTTCTCCGCCGGGTCGCCGCAGACGAGTCCGACGGCGTCCCACGATTCGGCGAGTTCGGGCGGGTACGCCTGCTCGAGGGCGGCGATGACTTCGGCTAGCGCGGGCACCCGGGGATTTTCGCATGTAGCGTTTCCGGGCATGCGACTTCGGGTGCTCTGCGCGCTGCTCGTGGCCGGTCTGCTGGCGACGCCCGCGCCTGCTTCGGCGTCTCCGGGTTTCTGGACGCTCACCGACCTGGTCGCACAACGCGTGCAGATCGCCGACAAGGTCGCGGCCGCGAAATTCGGCACGCCGTCGCCGATCGACGACCCGGTGCGCGAACAGCGGATCCTCGACTCGGTGGCGGCGAAGGCACCCGGCCTCGGCCTCGACGCGGCCGACGCGGTGCGGTTCTTCCGCGACCAGATCGAAGCGAACAAGCTCGTGCAACGCGGCCTGTACGCGCGGTGGACCGAGGACCCCGGCTCGCGGCCGCCCGAACGGCCCGACCTCGCGACCGAGGTGCGACCGGTGATCGACCGGCTCAACGCGGGCCTGCTCACGGAACTCGCCCGGACCCGGGACGCGCGGACGCGGCGGTCCTGCGACGGGCGGCTCGACGTCACGGTGCGGCTGGTGGACGCGCGGCGCGAGCTGGACCGGCTGCACTCGGTGGCGCTCAAGGAGTCGGTCCGGTCGGCCTGCTCCCACCCCTGACCTCGGGGCGGGAGCAAGGGACCTTTGCTATCACCGAGGCCGCTGACCTGCGGAAAGAGAGCAAGGGACCTTTGCTATCGCTCCCGCGTCAGTCCAGCGCCTTCGCGTCCTTGTTGACCGCCCAGCGGCCGGCCGCACGCATCACGCGGCCCGTCCACAGCATCGCCCGGTACGCCTTCGTCGCGTGATCGGGAACGTCGGAGTGGTCGACCTGGTACGGCGCGACGGAAGCGCTCGACCGGAGATGCAACGGCATCCTGGTCATCGCCTCTTTCGGCGATCTCGCCTGGACGAAGTGGTGCTCCGAGAGGATCCGCCCGACCTCGTAGGGGTGCGGATGCTTGACGGTGATGCGGTACCAGCGAAGCCCGGTTGCCGGGGATTCGACGGTGGGTGTTGGTGCGCTCATACGCGACCTTCCTGCGTGTTTCTCTTCAGGAGGTCTACTCCCGCTTCGTCCCGGCTTTCCAGCTTCGCGCGCCCGGTAGCCGTTCAGAGCCGGTGAGCGGTCGATCTCTCTCGGCGGTCACACTGATCGGGTGCTGCACATCGTCTTCGTCTGTTCCGGCAACATCTGCCGCTCGCCGATGGCCGAGCTCGTCTTCCGCGCGAAGGCCGAGGAGGCCGGTCTCGATCACCTCGTCCAGGTGTCCAGCGCGGGCACCGGCGGCTGGCACGTCGGGGAGGCCGCCGACAAGCGGGCCCGCGCGAAGCTGGCGGAGCACGGGTACCCGACCGGCCATGTGGCGGCCGAGGTCGACCGCGGGCATCTCGCCGCCGACCTGCTGCTCGCCGCCGACGAGAGTCACCTGTCCTTCCTCCGGCGGAAGGTGTCGGATCCGGCGAAGGTCCGCCTGTTGCGCGAGTTCGATCCGTCGGCACCCGAAGGCGCCGAAGTTCCGGACCCCTACTACGGCGAGGACGACGGTTTCGAGGACGTCCTCGGCATGATCGAGCGGTCTGTTCCGGGCCTGCTCGGCTGGGTGCGCGCACACGCCTGAGGCGGACCGCTTACCGTGGTGGGGTGCGGTTGAAGTTCCTGCTGAAGCCCGGGTGGCTGGCGTTGACGTTGGTGGTGTTCACCTTCGCCGCCTGCTGCTTCACCCTGCTGGCACCGTGGCAGTTCTCCCGCAACGCGGAGCGCGAGCATCAGAACACGGCGCTGCGGGAGTCGTTCACCGGGCAACCGAAGTCGCTGGACGAGCTGCTTCCCGCGGGCGCCGCCCCTGATCAGCGCACCGAATGGCACCTGGTCTCGTTGAAGGGCACGTACCTCCCCGAGGGTGAGGTCGTCGCCCGTCTGCGCTCCATCCAGGGCGAAGCGGCCTTCGAGGTGCTGACGCCGTTCAGGACCGACGAGGGCACCGTGGTGCTGGTGGACCGCGGGTATGTGCGGCTCGACGAGAAATCGCGCGCTCTCCCCTTCGCCCCGCCGCCGACCGGGACCGTCGACATCGTCACGCGGGCTCGTCAGGACGAGAGGGACGGGAAGAACCGCGACGCCTTCGCCGACGAATCGACCGGCGGGAAGCTGCAGAGTTACGTCGTCGATTCCCAGGTCGTCGCGCGGGCCGCGAAGCTGGACATCCGGCCGGGCTATTTTCAGCTCGACGTGAACCAGCCCGGTGTGCTGGGCGCGCTGCCGCTGCCGCAGACCGACGCCGGACCGTTCTTCTCCTACGCGCTCCAGTGGATCGCGTTCGGGGCGATGGCGCTGCTCGGCTGGTTGTACTTCACCGTCCGCGAGCTGAAACCAGGCGGCGCGTTGACCACGGAACGGCCGCAGCGCCGCAAGAGCGTCGCCGAGATGCTCGCCGAGGACGAACGGTCCGAAGTGGCCACCTGATATGACGCGAAACTGGCCCTTTTATGTGGCCATTTCCCGTGTTCGTATTCGCCCATGCTGATTCACCCGTGGGACGCCGCCCACGACGACGCCGAATGGCAGGCCTGGCTCTCCGGACACGACTTCGGCCAGCTCATCGCCGGCGGCGCCGGTCGCGACCTGCCGGTCGTCAACCCGGTCCACTTCGCCTACGACGGCGACCGGACGGTCCTGGTGCACCTCGCGCGCCCCAACCCGGTTTGGCCACTGCTGGAGGAGCACCCGCGCGCGCTGCTGTCGGTGACCGACGACTACACCTACATCCGCTCCGACTGGAACACCCCTGCCGACCCGGCGCACGGCGTCCCGACGTCGTATTACGCGTCCGTCCAGCTCGAATGCGACGTCCGGCTGATCGACGACGCCGCGGAGAAGGCGGCGCTCCTGAACCGGCAGCTCGCGCGTTTCGAGCCGTCCGGTGACCGGCTCGCGGTGAGTGCCACCGAGGCACCGGACAAGCGGCTGCTGCCCGGCATCCGGGGTGTCGAGCTGACCGTGACGGGGGTGCGGGCGAAGTTCAAGTTCGGCGGGAACAAGCAGCCCGCCGACCGGTCGCGGATCGACGCGGAGCTGGAGCGGCGCGGCGATCCGCTGGACGCCCTGGCGCGGGCGCAGCTGGCGCGGCGGGAGCGATAGCAAAGGTCCCCTGCTCTCTTTCCGCAGGTCAGCGGCCCCTGCGATAGCAAAGGTCCCTTGCTCTCCCGCCGCCGAAAACCGCAGGTCAGCGGCGTCGCAAACCGACGAGTGCGGCCAGCACCACCGAGCTGATCGCGCCCAGCCACCCGACCACCCGCGAAAGCTCCACGGCCCGCGTCACGTGCCCGGCGTCCGGGTTGCGGCCGATGCCGAGCACCGGCAGTTCCTCGACCCCGTGCGGGTACACCGTCCGCCCGCCGACCCGGATCTCCAGCGCCCCGGCGAACGCCGCCTCGACGCGGCCCGCGTTCGGGCTCGGGTGGGCGGTCGTGTCCCGTCGCCACGCCCGCCACGCGCCGCCCGCCGAGCCGCCGACGACCGGGGCCGCGAGCACGGTCAGCCCGGCCGCGATCCGGGTGGGTACGAGATGGACGATTTCATCCAGCCGGGCGACGAACCAGCGGTACTTTTCGGGTCGGCCCCGGCCGAGGCCGCGCAGCAGGCTGATCGCGCGCGAGCCGAGCAGGCCGGGCGCGCCGGCCAGCGCCCCCCACACCAGTGGCGCGATGACGACGTTCGACGTGTTCTCCGCGAGCATCTCCACCGAAGCGCGCGAAAGGCCGATGACGCCGAGGTCGTCGGCGACCCGGGGGTCCAGTGTGGACAGTGTGCCGCGCGCGGTTTCGAGTTCGCCGTCTTCGAGATCCCTGGCCAGCGAAGTGCCGTGCGCGGCGAGGCCGGCGGCACCGAGTACGGCCCAGGTGGTCACCGCGGTCGTGGTCGCCTGCAGCACGGGGCTGCGTCGTCCGGCGCGTTCGGCGAGCACACCCGCCAGCACGGCGGAGCCCGCGAGACCGCCGGTCCACAGCACTCCGGCCACCGGATGCTTCGGCCGGACCTTCGCGTCCACCGCCGAGGCCGCCCTGGCGAACGCCGTCACCGGCCGCCGCGATCGGGGATCCCCGATCGCCCCGTCCGCGGCCACCCCCAACACCAAGCCGATCGCGCGCGCCGCGCTCACCGTCGCCCCCTGCATGCAGTTCCCTCGAAGACCTGCAGAGGTTACTCGAAGATCATCCGTCCAGGAGGACGGCCATCTCGTCACGCGCCTGGCTGACGATGTCCCGCATCGCGCGTTCGGCCCGGTCAGGGTCACCGGCGTCGACGGCGGCCGCGACTTCGACGTGCAGTGCGACGGCCTCGGGCTGCGGTTCCTCCGGCATCAGCCCATGCCCGGTGCGCCCGGCGAGCACTTCGGCGACGACCGCGGAAAGCTGCGCGAACATCGGATTCCGCGACGCGGCCAGCAGCAGGTCGTGGAAAGCGACGTCGTGGCCGAGGAAGGTCACGAGATCTCGCTGGTGGGCCGTCTCTTCCAGCCGCTTGGCCAGCGCGCGAAGGCGGCCGCCCTCTTCCGGCGTCGCCCGTAGCGCGGCGAAGCGGGCGGCGCTCGGTTCGACGGCGGAGCGCAACTCGGTCAGTGTGCGCAGCGCGGTCTTCCGCTCGGCGCCGTCGAGCTGCCAGCGGATCAGCCTCGGGTCGTAGTGGTTCCACTCCCCCGGCTCGCGCACGATCACCCCGACCCGGCGTTTGCTGCTGGTCAGGCACATCGTCTCCAGCACGCGGACGACCTCGCGCGCCACCGTGCGGGAGGCGCCGAACCGCTCCTGGAGCTCGTCGGACCGCAGCACCGCCCCTGGCGGAACCTCTCCGTTCGCGATCGCGGAGCCGAGTGCGTCGAGCATTTCGGCATGCCTGTCATTGCCCACCAGGGGACCCTAGCGTTCTGATTCGATTAAGTAGTACTTCATATTGCTTAAGTAGTACTTTTGAGCTGTACTCGTCCCGGCTACAACGACGTGGGAGGTACGGATGACCGTCATCGTGGTGATGGGTGTTTCCGGCTCGGGCAAGACGACCGTGGGCACGGCACTCGCCGAACGCCTCAACGTCGACTACGCCGAAGCGGACACGTTCCATCCGAAGGCGAACATCGACAAGATGAGCTCCGGCCACCCGCTGAACGACGACGACCGGCGCCCCTGGCTCGAAGCCATCGCCGCCTGGATCTCCGACCACCAGTCCTCCGGCGGCGTCGTGACGTCCTCCGCGCTCAAGTACCGCTACCGCGACATCCTGCGCGGCGGCGGCGACGTCTGGTTCCTGCACCTGAACGGCGAGCGCGAGCTGCTCGCGGATCGGATGAAGACCCGCTCCGGTCATTTCATGCCGGTGTCCCTTTTGGACTCCCAGCTCGCCGACCTCGAGCCGTTGCAGCCGGACGAATCCGGTCTTGTCGCCGACATCGCGCAAACTCCGGAAGAGATCGTCGACACCGCCCTTTCCGCTTTCGAGGACCGCAAATGACCACCACTCTCGCCGCCGCCTGGACCGGACACGACACGCGCCTCATCGGCGCGACGGTGCTCGCCATCGCCGTGATCGTCATCCTGATCACCAAGGCCAAACTGCATCCGTTCCTGGCCCTGATCCTCGGCTCCGGCGTACTCGGACTCGTCGGCGGCATGCCGGTGGACAAGCTGATCAAGAGCTTCAGCTCCGGCGTCGGCTCCACCGTCGCCTCGGTCGGCGTGCTGATCGCGCTCGGCGCGATGCTCGGCAAACTGCTCGCCGACTCCGGCGGCGCGGACCAGATCGTCGACACCATCCTGCGCCGCGCGGGTGACCGCACCCTGCCGTGGGCGATGGCGCTGGTCGCCGCGCTGATCGGGCTGCCGATGTTCTTCGAGATCGGCCTGGTCATGCTGATCCCGGTGATCCTGCTGGTCGCCAAGCGCACCGGGAAACCGTTGCTGCTCCTGGGAATCCCGGCGCTGGCCGGACTTTCGGTGCTCCATGGCCTCGTCCCGCCGCACCCCGGCCCGCTCGCCGCCGCGGGCGCGCTGAACGCGAACGTCGGTCTCACCCTGGCCTTCGGCCTGCTCGTCGCGATCCCGACGGTGATCATCGCCGGCCCGCTGTTCGGCAGGCTGGCGGCGAAAATGGTGCCGGACGCCGTCGCGCCCGAACGGCTCGTCCCGGAATCGTCCTCTTCGGACGGACGACGTCCGGGCTTCCTCGCGACACTGTCGACCGTGCTGCTGCCGGTCGTGCTGATGATGGGCAAGGCGCTCGCGGACATCCTGCTGGAGAAGGAGAACCACGTCCGTCGCGTGCTCGACTTCATCGGCGACCCGCTGGTGGCCCTGCTCGCCGCCGTCCTGCTCGGCATGGTCACCCTCGGCCGGGCCGCCGGCTTCACCCGCGGCAAGATGTCGTCCACCATCGGCGATTCGCTTCCGCCGATCGCGGGGATCCTCCTCATCGTCGGCGCGGGCGGCGGTTTCAAACAGACGCTCGTCGACGCCGGGGTCGGCAACGTCATCACCGGCCTGGCGACCGGCGCGAACCTCTCGCCGCTGCTGCTCGGCTGGCTGGTCGCGGTCGCGATCCGGCTCGCCACCGGTTCCGCGACGGTCGCGACCGTGTCCGCGGCCGGCATCGTGGCGCCGCTCGCGGCGACCATGGACCCGTCGCACAGCGCGCTGCTGGTGCTGGCGATCGGCGCCGGGTCGCTGTTCTTCTCGCACGTCAACGACGCCGGGTTCTGGCTGGTCAAGGAGTACTTTGGACTCACGGTCGGCCAGACGCTGAAGAGCTGGTCGATCATGGAGACGGTCATCTCCGTGGTCGCGATCGCGCTCATCCTTCCGCTGGGCGCCCTCCTGTAGCTCGGAAGTACATGAAGGCCCCCATCCTTGCGTCTAGCGCAAGGATGGGGGCCTTCATGTACTTCCGAGGAGTACCGGTTGACATGTGACCTTTCGGTCACCTATTCTTTCGACGTGCCCGACGACGACCTGGTTTTCAAGGCCCTGGCGGATCCGACCCGCCGGTTCCTGCTCGACCGACTGTTCGTGCGTGACGGCCGCACACTGACCGAACTCGAGTCCGAAGTGGACATGAGCCGGTTCGGCGTGATGAAGCATTTGAAACTGCTGGAAGAAGCCGGACTTGTCGTCACGCGCAAGGAGGGCCGGGAGAAGAAGCATTTCCTCAACCCGGTGCCGATCCGGCAAATCCACGACCGGTGGATCGACAAGTTCACCGAGCGCACTGTGACCGCGTTGCTCGATCTCAAAGCCGAACTCGAAAACCCCGAAGCCGAGGAGCCGTCATGACCGAAACCACCGCTGCCGCCACCCAGGTCTACCGCGTCTACATCAAGGCGACCCCGGAGAAGATCTGGGAAGCCATCACGAAGCCCGAGTGGTCACAGAAGTACGGCTACACCGGCCTCGTCGACTACGACCTGCGGCCGGGTGGCAAGCACGCCACCCACCCGACCAAGGACTTCATCGACGCCGGGTTCACCAATGACCTCGTCGACGGCGAAGTCCTCGAGGTCGACCCACCGCGCAAGCTGGTCATCACCTGGAAGCTTCGCATGGACTCGGCCTTCGACCACGAGCCCTATACCAAACTCACCTACGAGATCGAAGAGACGAAGACCGCGGGCACCCGGCTGACCGTCACCCACGACGTCACCGGCGCGCCGATGACGGCCGCGCTGCTCAACGGTTCACAGGAGGACATCGACGCCGGACCGGGCGAGAACGCCGGTGGCGGTTGGCCCTGGGTCCTGTCGGACCTCAAGTCGCTGCTGGAGACGGACGAGCCGCTCGTCCCCGCCGCTTCCTGAGCCGATGTCCGTGAAGGCCTCCTTCCCTACGCTCAAGGTAGGGAAGGAGGCCTTCACGGACTTTCAGACCCGTTTGGTGTCGGCCTTCAGGGCAGCCTTGGCGGCGTCCGAGGCCCCGAGGGTGTCCAGGCCGAACAGCGCCGCGCCGACCACGGGGGCGACGTCGACGACGCGGATCGAAGCGTGCGGCGCCACCTTCAGGCACCGCCGCTCGATCTCCGTGATCACCTGTGCGCCGACCCCGGTCAGCACTCCCCCGCCGAGGATGACCTCCGGTGCCTCCTCGGTCAGCTCTAGCCGCCGCAGGATGACCGTGACCAGCAGGGACACCTCCTCGACGAACCGGTCGACCACGTCCTGCGCCACCTCGTCGCCGTCCGCCGCGACGGTGAACAGCAGCGGGCACAGGCCGTGGATCGCGTCGGAGTGCAGCTCCTCGAAGTGCAGTCGCTGCACCACTTCCAGCACCGACGAGGCCTCGAAATGCGCGGCGACGGCGGTCCGCAGAGCCGTAGCCGGGCCCCTGCCGTCCTCGGCGCGGACGGCCCACCACAGCGCCTCCTCGCCCAACCGGTAGCCGCCGCCCCAGTCGCCGGAGATCTTTCCCAGCGCGGGAAACCGGTGCTCGCGGCCGTCGGCGCTGACGCCGGCGCCGTTGATCCCGGCGCCGCACACGACCGCCACACCGGTCCCGTCGGAACTGCCCGCGCGCAGCAGCGCGAGCGTGTCGTTGCCGACGATCAGGGTGTCGCTCCAGCCGCGCGCGGCCAGCGCCGCGTGCAGGATCGCTTCCTCCTGCGGGAAATCCAGCCCCGCGAGGTAGGCCGACGTATGCGTCGCGAACGGGCGCTCCTCGGGAAGCCCTGCCCCGCGAAGGGCCTCCAGCACCAGCTTCTCCAACGCGCGGACGCTGGCGTCGACCCCGATGTTCTGCGGGGACGCGCCCGGCCCTCGGGACTGTCCGAGCACCCGTCCGTCCCGCGAGACGATCAGGACGTCGGTCTTGCTGTTGCCCCCGTCGATCGCGACGACGACGTCCTGTGAGCCGGCCGTCATGCCCCCGCCCACGGCAGGTACTGGCGATTGATCTGCACCAGCGTGTCCGCGAGCTGGTCCGCCTTGGTGTACTGGCCGACCAGCGGATGCGCGAGCAGCGCGTCGGCCACCCGGTCCCGCCCGCCCTTGATCGCCGCTTCCAGCGCGAGGTGCTCGTACGCGGTCACCCCGGCGATGAGCCCGGCGAACCGCTGTTCCACCGGCGGCTGCGGGATCGGACGCGGCCCCTTGGCGTCCACAAGGGCCGGAACCTCGATGACGGCGTCGTCCGGAAGGAAGTCGAAAGTGCCTTCGTTGCGGACGTTGACGACGTGCTCCTCCGCGGGCCCGCCGGAGGTGAGCGCGTGCACGAGCTGCACCGCGGCCTCGGAATAGTAGGCACCACCCCGCTTTTCCAGCTGCTCCGGTTTGGTCACCACGTCGGTGTCGAGGTACACCTTGAGCAGTTCCTCCTCGACGTCGCTGACGACGTCCGCGCGCGGCCGCTCGGTGCGCTGCTTCATGACCTGCTCGTCGTGCCCGTAGTAGTACTTCAGGTAGTACGAGGGCACGACGTTCATCCGCCGCATCCATTCCACCGGCGCGGTGACGTGCTCACCGAGGAATTCCGCGTGCTCCGCGAGCAACTCCGGGAGCCGGTCTTCGCCGTCGACGAGCACTTGGCGTTCCCAGCTCAGGTGGTTGAGGCCGGTGTGCACGAGCTTGACGTCGTCGACCCCGGCGCCGAGCAGATGCGCGAACGTCCGCTGAAGGTGGATCGCGACGTTGCACAACCCGACGGCGCGGTGCCCCTCGTTCAGCAGCGCGCGCGTGACGATGCCGACCGGGTTGGTGAAGTTGACGATCCAGGTGTCGTCACCGGCGACCTTCCGCACCCTGTCGGCGATGTCGAGCACCACCGGCACGGTGCGCAACGCCTTCGCGAGGCCGCCCGCTCCCGTGGTCTCCTGCCCGACACAGCCGCAGGCGTGCGGGAAGGTCTCGTCCCCGCGCCGCGCGCGCTGCCCGCCGACCCGCAACTGGATCAGCACCGCGGACGCGCCTTCGACGCCTTCTTCGAGGTTGGCGGTGGTCCGGACCCGCGCCGGATGTCCGGCGTGGCTCAGCAACCGGTTGCTGAAATCACCGACCGCCTCGACTCGATAGGCGTCCGGATCGATCAGCACGATCTCGTCGACGTCCAAAGTGGACCGCCGCCCGGCGATCCCGTCGATCAACTCGGGCGTGTAGGTGGATCCGCCACCGACGACTGCCAGTTTCATCCCTTGACCCCCGTGAATGTGACGCCCTTGACGAAGGACTTCTGCGCGAATACGAACAGCACGATCACCGGCAGCATGATCAGCGCGGTGGCGGCCATGGTGAGGTTCCATTCCACGTGGTGCATCCCGCGGAATGACGCGATCGCCAGCGAAAGCGGCCAGCTGTCGCGGGTCTCACCGGTGTAGAGCAGCGGACCGAAATAGTCGTTCCAGGTGAACAGGAAGCAGAACATCGCGGTGGCCGCGATCCCCGGCTTCGCCATCGGGATCAGCACCTTGACCATGGTCTGGAACTCGTTGCAGCCGTCGATCTTAGCCGCTTCCAGGTAGTCCTTCGGAATGGTGAGGAAGAACTGCCGCAGCAGGAAGATCGAGAACGCGTCGAAGAAGAAGTACGGCACGATCAACGGAACCAGCGTCCCGGTGAACCCGAGCCGCACCCACAGGTCGTACAACGGCACGACGGTGACCTGTGGGGGAAGCATCATCGCGGCCACGGTGAGCATGAAGAACAGGTTCTGCCCGCGGAACTTCAGCTTCGAAAGCGCGTACGCCGCCGGGATGGCCGAAACAAGTGCCCCGAAGGTGGCCAGCGTCGAGTAGAGCATGCTGTTGCCGAAGTACTGCAACAGCGGCGCCTTCTCGAACACCTCGACGAAGTTCTCGAAGTGCCATTCCTTCGGCCAGAAGTTCGACGAAAGCGCCTGTTCGCTCGACATCACCGCGGTGAGGAACACGAACAGGATGGGCAGCATGAAGATCACGCCCATCGCGATACCCACGCTGTGGGTCGCGATCCAGTACAGCTTCTTGTCCCATCGGCGCCGCATCCGTACTTTCGGCGGTTCGGACGCCGGGGCGGCGTGCCGGGGTTCGGCCAGGGTGGTCATCCGCCCTCCTCCTGATGCTGGGACTTACGAAGCTGCCGGACCAGAATCCAGGTGAACCCGGCCGACACGACGAACAGCAGGACCGCCATCGCCGCCGCGTAGCCCATGTTGAAATACCGGAAACCCTGGACATACAGCCAGACCGGATAGGTCAGCGTCGAGTTCTGTGGTGCGCCGATGAATCTCGTGTTGCCCGCGACGTCCGCCGCGCCCGCGGCCGCCGAACCCGCGACGATCGCCTGGGTGAAGAACTGCAACGCGAAGATCATCGAGTTGACGACACCGAACAACAGCACCGGCGAGATCGACGGCAGTGTGACGTGCCAGAACCGGCGGACCGGACCGGCGCCGTCGAGCTGGGCGGCTTCGTACTGTTCCTGCGGCACGTCGAGCAACGCGGCCAGGATGATGATCATCAGCTCGCCCGATCCCCACATCACCAGCAGGGTCAGCGCGGGCTTCGACATCGCCGGGTCGTTGAACCACAGGCCGCCGTCGACGCCGACCGCCCGCAGGAACGCGTTGACCGGGCCGTATTCCGGGTTGAACAGGAACACGAACGCCAGGGTCGCCGCGGCGGGCGGGGCCAGCGACGGCAGGTAGCAGAGCGTCCGCACCAGACCGACGCCCGACTTGAGCCGGGAGATGATCGACGCCGTGCCGAGGGCGAACACCACGCGACAGAACGTCAGGACGATCACCAGCCACAGCGTGTTGTACGCGGCGGTGCCGACCAGCGGCTCGCTGGTGAACATCCGGATGTAGTTGTCGAAGCCGACGAATTCCGGCGGGTTGATCAGGTCGTAGCGCGTGAGCGAGTAGTACACCGTGGCGATCAGCGGGTAGCCGAAGAAGATCAGGAACCCGAGCATCGCCGGTGCGATGAAATAGAAGACGGTGCGACGGCGGCGCGCTGCGTTCCCCTTCCGCGTCCGGGTGGACGCGGAAGGGGAAGCGACCGCCCTGGAATCCAGGGTCGAGGTCATGCGATCAGCCGCCGGCGCGTTTCTGGGCCAGCTCGTCGTTGATCTGAGCGTCGACCTGTTTGAGACCCGCGGTCATGTCGGGGATGTTGCCCGCCTGCCACTTCTCGGCGAAGTCGTTGACGGCCTTGAGGTGCGCGTCGCCGATCGGGGTCGACGGGTTCGGCAGCAGCTTCCCGCCGTTGTACAGGTCGAGGAACGTCTTGAACTCCGGCGTGACCTCGAGCTTCGGGTCGGTCAGCGCGGCCTTGGTGCTCGGCACGTTCTTCAGTCCGTTCGACAGATCGACCAGCGTCGCCGTGTCGAGGGTGACCTGCTTGATCAGTTCCCAAGCAGCGCCGGGGTTCTTGGCACCCTTGGGGATCGCGATGATCGTGCCCGTGGTGAACGCGCCGCCGTAGCGGTCCGGCTTGCTGTCGAGCACCGGCGGGGCCGCGGTGCCGAACTTCAGGTCCGGCGTCTGGTCCTTGATGAACGCGGTGCGGTATTCGCCGTCGATCATCATCGCGAGCTTGCCGCGCTGGAAACCGTGGTCCGCCGAGTACTCCTCGCCGAGACCGGCCTTGAACTGCTCGACCTTGGCGTGGCCGCCGTAGAAGTCGACGAGCTGCTTCTGGAAGTCGAACATCGCCTTCCACTCGGAGCTGTCGGCGAGATGCGACTGGCCGTCCGGGCCAAGGTAGGTGGCGCCGAAGTTCGGAGCCCAGTACTGCGCGAAGTTGGCGTAGAACGGCATCGACGGCATGAACCCGGCGACCTTGATCGAGCCGTCGGGGTTGAACTCGGTCAGTTTCTTGGTGGCCTCGAACAGTTCCGAGGTCGTCTTCGGCGGCGACGTGATGCCCTTCGCCGCGAACATGTCCTTGTTGTAGTAGAAGCCGTAGACGTCGGCGAGCAGCGGCATGGCGCACCGCTTGCCCTGGTACTCGGTGTAGCTGCGGACCGCGTCCGGGATCTGCGTCAGGTCGATCTTGTCGCGGTCGATGTAGGGCTTGAGATCCTGGAAGCTGCCCGTGGAGCACCACGCGCCGAGGTTGTCGGTGAAGAACGAGATCGCCACGTCCGGCGGGTTGCCACCGCGGATGGACTGGGTGATCTTGTCGTCGTCCTGCTGGCCTTCGTGCTTGATCTCGATGTTCGGGAACTTCGCCTTGAGCTTGTTGAGCCCGGCGGTGACCACGTTGTACTCGCGGTCGGTGAACTTGCTGTAGACGGTCAGCGTGAGCTTCGCGTCCGCGGCCGGGGCGGCCGCCGCGTCGCCCGAACCACCGTTCGGGCCGCTCGCGGCGCCCGAACAGGCGGACACCAGTGCGGCGACGGTGACCGCGCCGAGCACTATCGAGCCGCGCCAACGGCGGCCACTTCTGGAAACCTGGGTCTTGGAACTCATGACCCTCCTCCTAGTTGGTTGGGGCGGGAGACGGTGGTTCTGTTCGTGAATCCGGGATCGCCACGATCGGGTTCGGCTCTCCCGCCCCGGACCGCCTGGGCCCGGACAGCGATGGGGTGTTGACGCCGAAGACGTCCCTGCGCACGGTGGCGAGCGTGGACTGGAGCGCGCCCGCGCGGACCGCGTTGCCCTGCACCGAGGCGACCCCGACGGGGGTGCGGGGCAGGACGAGTTCGTGCAGCCTTTTCGCCACCAGTGCGGCGAATTCCTCGCCACCTGCGCGGCTGGTGTCACCTGAGAGCAGCACGAGTTCGGGATCGACGACCGCGATCAGGCTGGCCGCGCCGCCCGCGACGCGGCGGGCGAGGTCGTCGAGGAAGGGTTCGTTGGCGCTTCGGCGGGCTTTGGTGACCGCGTCCGCGCCGTCCACTGCCTCGATCCCGTGCGCGGCGGCGAGTTCGACGACCGCGGGTGAGGCGACCAGGTCGCCGAAGCGGTCACCGGCGCGCGGCTTTTCGCCTTGCCCGGCCACCGAAACCGGATCGGGAACGCGCATCCAGTCGATCTCGCCGCCACCGCCGGTCGCGCCGCGCAGCAGCCGCCGCCCGACCACCACCGCGCCGCCGACACCGTCGCTGAGCCAGATCATCACGAAGTCGTCCAGGCCGACCGCCTGGCCGACGGTCATTTCGACGATGGCGACGAGGTTGACGTCGTTCTCGATGGTGACCTCGACGCCGAGTTCCGCGCTGAGCCTGCTCGGCACGTCGAACCCGAGCCAGCCGGGGATGTGCGGCGCCGACGAGAGCAGGCCGGTGCGCGGGTCGAAGGCGCCCTGCGCGCCGATGACGACGTGGCGGAGATCGGTGGCGGCGAGCCCGGCGTCGTTCGCGACCTTCGTGAGCGCCGTGCCGAAGGTGCCGACGACGTCCGCGCCCTCGTGGACCGGGAGCGGCACCTGGTACTCCGCCAGCACCGCGCCGGTGACGTCGGAGACGACGAAGTCTGCTTTCCGAGGGGTGAGGTCGACGGCCGCGACATAGGCGAGACCGCCGTTGACCTGCCAAAGCTGCGCCCTCGGGCCGCGGCCCCCACCGCGTACGCCCGCCTTGCCGACGATGTCGTCCTGTTCGAGCCGGGTGAGCAACTGCGCCGTCGCGGGCTTCGACAGACCGATCGCGACTTCGAGCTCGGAGCGCGTCAACGGGCCCTCCCGGAGGAGGACCTCGATGGCCGCACGATCGTTGATCTCGCGCAGCATCCGCGGACTGCCGGCTCGCACTGTGGCTCGCTCCCGACTTCGTTAGGAAACTTTACAGACGGTTTCCGGGGACTGTAGTGAGCCGAAACACAGCCGTCAACGGGGTGGGGAAACGGAGAGATAACGCTTGCGGTGTTCCGCACAGCGGGTACACGCGCCGACGCGGAGGGTGCATCAGACGACGAAGGGCCGCTCAGGAGCGTCCTGAGCGGCCCTTCGTGCTGTGATGGATCAGAAGTTGGGATCCACGTACAGATCCCACACCCAAGGAAGCGAGGTGGGGTAGCACATCCACCCGTTCCAGTCTCCGGCGATCTGGCCGTGGTGGCCCGTGATTCCGCAATCCTCTTCGGTGTACGAACCGAAGTACTCGTAACCCGAGGCCTGCGCCGCTCCCGCGGTCACGGCGCTGATCGAAGCGAAGGCCGCGACAGCGGCTCCGGCGACGGCAAGCCGCCGCAAAGTGTTCTTCATGTTTTCCCCAGTGTCTTGATTCTCTGGTCCTGAACCGGACGGCAGGAGAATATCGGACGCTTCTCCGCTTCGAGGGCAAATCACCAACTCCGACTCGAACCAGCCACCACGGTGAGCCTTCACACCTTCCCCAGTACATGAAGGCCCCCTTCCTTGCGCTAGACGCAAGGAAGGGGGCCTTCATGTACCTCAAACCCCTAGACGCCCGCCCAGGCCGCCAGCATCACGCGCGCGATGGACGAGTTCCCGGGCAGCACCAGCTGCCGCGTACCGCCGGCGATCGGCGTCGGCACGGCGCCCGCGTTCCGCAACTGGCTGTTCGCGAACGCCGCCCGCACTTCCTCGCGCGAAACCCAGAACGCCTCTTCGATCTCGCCCTCCGCGGGCACGATCGTCGAAGTGATGTCGGCCCGCGCGGTGAAACCGAGCATGATCGACCGCGGGAACGGCCATGGCTGGCTGCCGAGATAACGCACGTCGCGCACGTCGACGCCGACCTCTTCGCGGATCTCCCGCTCGACACAGCCTTCGAGCGATTCCCCCGCCTCGACGAAACCGGCGAGAATCGAGTACCGGTTCTCGGGCCAGATCGGCTGGCGTGCCAAGAGGACGCGCTCGCCGTCGACACCGGTGTCGTCGTGCACGAGGCAGATCACCGCGGGGTCGGTGCGCGGGTACTCCTCCCGGCCACAGCCGGTGCACCTGCTCGCCCAGCCCAGCTGGATCACCTCGACCGGGTTCCCGCAGCGCGTGCAGAACTTCGCCTGGCGGTGCCAGTTCCGCAGCGCCTGCGCGGTGGTGAACAACCCGGCCGACGTGTCGTCGAGCAGGTCGCCATAGCCGCGCAGGTCGACCCAGACCTCGCCTTCGTGCCGCGGGACCTCCTCGACGACGCCCCAGCTGCCCGCCATCTCGACGGTCTCGGTCTCCCCGCTGGGGCGGCCGGGCAGCGACCAGAAGTCGGTGCCCTGCCACTCCCCCAGGAAGATCGCGTCGGCGGGCGGCTCGGCGCCGAAGTCCTGCGTCTTGCGGGTCGCGAGCGTGCCGGAACCCTCCACCACCGGGGTGCGGGAGTGCTCGTCGAGCAGCACGACCCGGGCGTCCGGCCAGCGCGCGGCGAGCCTGTCCGGGTTGGTGCGCAAGGATTCCTGACGGTCCGCCGTGGAGCGCGAAAGCGTCGGGAGCGCCCCCAGCCCGAACGGTGTGCTCATTCAGCCGGCTCCCCGACGGTCACGTCACCCAGTGCCTTCAGCTTCGGCGCGAGGACGTCGGCGTCGCCGACGACGACCCCGGTGAACCGCTTCGGCGCGAAGTACTCCAGCGCGGCGTTGGCCACGTCTTCGGCGGTGACCGCGGCGAGCCGCTCCGGGTGCCCGGCGAGCCATTCGGCGCCCAGCCCGGTCGCGGCGAGCGCGGACAGCTGGGCGGCCAACCCACCCTGCGACGACGCCGACGTGACCAGCGAACCGATGGCGTATTGCCGCACCGACTCGACCTCGTCGGCGGTCGGCGGGACGAGACCCAGCCTCGCCAGTTCGTACCGCGTCTCCAGCAGGGCGGCCGCGGTCGCGTCGGTCGCGGTGTCCGCGTCGACGTTCACCACCGCGGTCTGGTCGGTGAACTCGAATCCGGAGTGCGCGCTGTAGGTATAACCCTTGTCCTCACGGATGTTCTCGACCAGCCGCGACGAGAAATACCCACCGTAGGTGAGGTTCGCCAGCTGCAGCGCGGCGTAACCCGGGTCCGTACGCGGAACGGTCTGCGCGGACAGCCGGATCTGCGACTGCACGGCACCGGCGCGCGGCACGAGCAGGACGTCGCCGCCGGTGAGCGCGGGCAGCTCGGGCAGCCGGACGGCGGAGCGGTCCGAAGCCCAGCCGCCGAGCGCCTTCTCCAGGTCGCCGATGATGGTCTGCGGGTCGATGTCGCCGACGAGCACGAGCACGGAACCGCGCGGCAGCACCGAAGCCCGGTGCAGCGCGCGCACCTGCTCCGGCGTCACGACCGCCACGTCTTCGGCCTTCGGCACCTCGCGCGTCGCCGGGTGGTCGCCGTAGCGGTGCTTCTGCAGCGCCTCGCGGGCGATCGTCCTCGGCTGCGTGCGCGAGACGGCGATCCGCTCGATGAGCCGCTCGCGTTCCCGTTCCACCTCGGCGTCCGCGTACGACGCGCCGGTGAGCGCGTCGGCGAGGACGTCGAGCATCGTCGGCAGGCCGTCGGCCAGCGACGTACCGGTGACGGCCAGCCGCTCCGGGTCGACACCGGCGGCCAGGTCGCCACCGATCAGCGCCAGGTCGGCGTCGACCTCGATGCGGTCGCGGCGGGCGGTGCCGGTCAGCAGTGTCTCGGCCAGCACCTCGGCGGTCGCCGGGTGGAGCGCGTCGTCACCGGCGAACGGGATCCACAGGCGCAGCTCGACCAGCGGCACGGTGGCCTTGCGGACGGCGAGCACCCGCAGCCCGTTGTTCAGTGTGGTGTCCACATGGGACAGATCGGCGGCGGCGCGTTGCGTCCCCAGCGACGGGACCGGACGCGGCCCGGCGGCCGTGCGGCCGATCTCCTCGGCGGTGCGGTGCGGTGCGCTCACTGCTCGGTACCTTCCTGATCTGAAGATCCACTACCCGGACGGATGACGAGGACCGCGCGCGAATCCGGCCGCAGCGCCTTCGCCGCCGCCGAAACGGCTTCCGCGGTGACCGCCGACATCTTCTCGGCGAGCCGGTGCACCAGCGACGCGTCGCCGTACAGCAGCTCGAACGAGCCCAGCGCCAGCGTGCGGGACACCAGCTTGTCGTGCTCGGAGTGCAGGCTCGAGGCCCAGCGCGCGGTGACCTTCTTCAGTTCCTGGTCCTCCGGCGGCGTGGCCGCCAGCTTCTCCAGCTCCTCGTCCAGCGCGGCGAGGACCTGCTCGGTGCTCACCTCGTGCGGGTGGATCGCGGTGATGGTGAACGTGTCCGGGTCGCGGGCCTCGAACGGGCCGAACAGCCCGGCACCGGCGCCGATGTCGACGACCAGCGGCTCGCGGTGCACCAGACGCTGCTGCAGCCGGGAGCCGTCACCGTCGGTCAGCACACCGGCGAGCACGAGGTTCGCCAGGTAGCCGTCGAGGTCGTTGATCGGATCCGGCATGCGGTAACCGAGGGCGACCGCGGGCAGCGGGGCGTGCGGGTCGACGTGCTCGCCGCGCAACTCGCCATCGGGGGCGGGCTCGGCGAACGACGGGCGCTGGGGCGCGGGCCGGTGCGGCACGTCGCCGAAATGCTTCTCGATCAGCTCGCGGGCCTGCTCGACGGTGAAGTCACCGGCGACGGTCAGCACCGCGTTCGCGGGCGAGTAGTAGGTGTCGAAGAAGGCCGCGCAGTCGTCCAGGGTGGCCTGTTCGAGATCCTCGAAACCGCCGTAACCGTTGTGCGCGTTGGGGAACGTGGAGTACAGCACCGGCGGGAGCAGGATCCACGGGAACCCGCCGTACGGCCGGTTCAGCACGTTGAGGCGGATCTCCTCCTTGACCACGTCGATCTGGTTGGCCAGGTTCTCCTGCGTCAGCTTCGGCGCCCGCATCCTGTCCGCTTCGAGGAACAGGGCGCGCTCGAGTGCCGCGGCGGGGAGCACCTCGAAGTAGTCCGTGTAGTCCGGATGGGTGGAGCCGTTGAAGCTGCCACCACTCGACTGGACGTATCGGAAGTGCGCGAGCTTCTCCAGGCTCTCGCTCCCCTGGAACATCAAATGCTCGAAAAGGTGCGCGAAACCGGTGCGCCCTTCGGGCTCGGAACGGAAGCCCACGTCGTAGTGGACGCTGACACCCACCACCGGAGCGGTCTCGTCGGGCGCGAGCACCACGCGCAGACCGTTGTCGAGGGTGAATCGGACAAGCTCGGGATCGGCCATGCGCACCACCCTACGGCTTGGTCAGGGCTTCAGGCGACGACCCTGTCGGGTCGCGGCGAAGGTTCCCACTAGCGCGGCCGTGAAGTCGCTCACCCGCGCGATCTCCGGCTCGTCGGCGGCTTCCCTGCCGTACCAGTAGATCTTGGGCGGCCCCTTGATCCCGGCGAATCCGGCGATCCAGGTTTCCTGTTCGCCGAGAGCGAGCGCGTAGGGCAGCGCCCGCGACAGAAGAACCTCGCGTTCGAGCTTCGGGACGGCCGTCGCCTTGGTCGCCAGCAACGCGTCACGGACGCCGAGCAGCCGCCGGTGCAACGCGACGCCCGCCCCCGTGCGCACCGGCAGCCGGCGGGCGGTGACGGCGAGTACCGCGCCCGCGGCGATGACGATCAGCCCGAGTTGGGCGTAGCCGACGGTCAGCGCCAGCAGGACGGTGAGGAACAGGCCGTAGCAGCAGACCCTCAAACCGGCTCGGATGAGCTTGCCGGGCCCTCGCGAGTACCAGCGGCGCTCGACCACGCTGTCGCGCAACGCGCCCCGTACCGCGTCGACCCCGATGCCGGCGGCCTGGATCTCCGACAACAGGATCGACTCCCGCTCGTCCGGGAGCAGGAGGTCGAACACCGCCCGTTCGAAGGCGGTGAGCTGCTCGTCCGGCGGATTGCGGCGGACGAGTCGCCAGTCGGCGAGTTCGCCGGGCTCCTCGCTCACCCACAGGTAGTTCCGGACCGCGAGGTCGACGACCGTCGCCGCCAGATCGACGGCGTCGGCCCGCCCCGAAAGGACGAACCCGGCCTGCCCCGGCAGCACGCCCTCGGGTGACGCGAACGCGGCCTGTTCGTCCTTCCCGGTGAGCAGCCGGACCGGGAGCGCGTCGCCCGGGCGCTTGTCCCGCCGTCGCAGCGAGCCCACTGTCACGGCACCCGCGATCAGCGCGAGCGCGAAGCCGACCCAAGCCCAGCCGACCGGCGCGGTGAGCACGAACGCTCCGGCGAAGGTCTTCGACGGCTCCAGCCGCGCGTTCGCCGGGACGGTTCCGCCGGGCAACTCGACCGAGATCTCCATCCGCCCTCCGGCGGCGAGGTTCTGCTGGCTGAACCGGGTCAGTCCGGAATGCCCGATCTGGGCGGCCCCGCAGTGCGCGCGCGACCCTTCGGGACCGGCGTAGCAGGTGACCGCGTTCGGAATGGCGGGCGCGGCGAAGCTGGCGCGCACGAGTTCGAGCCGGGTGTCCCAGCCGCCCGCGACCTGCCAGCCGACCCGCAGCAGGCCGTCGGCTTCGGCGACCGCACCGTCCACTTTGTACCGGACGATCGAGGTGCCGCCCCGGAGCTTGACGGTGAACTCGTCGTCGGTCAGCTCGGAATTGCCCGCGCCCTCGATGACGACGTCGCGGATGCCGATGAGCCGGTCCCGGTCGCGCGGGGCGGC
Source organism: Amycolatopsis sp. NPDC034160 (assembly GCF_055575355.1). Classification (NCBI taxonomy): domain Bacteria; kingdom Bacillati; phylum Actinomycetota; class Actinomycetes; order Pseudonocardiales; family Pseudonocardiaceae; genus Amycolatopsis; species Amycolatopsis sp. NPDC034160. The sequence goes on from NZ_JBVISU010000010.1 coordinate 84,743, forward strand.
GGTCCGCAACGGAACGCGGCGCGTCATCGTCGCTTCGCTCGGCACGGACACGGCCTCGACGACCGAGAGGGCGCCGTCGCGTTCCACCTTGAGCGAGATCTCCGCGCTGTTGGGCAGCGAGGGCAGCTGCGGTTCGCCCTGCGCTCCCGCCGGTGCCGCACCCAGCACCAGCAGGAGGCCGACCAGCAAACAGATCTTCACGTCAGGCGGGGACCGGTTCCGGGCGCAGGGAGCGCAGGTGCCCGGCTTCGGCGAGCAGACCGTCCAAAGCGGACAGGAACGACGGCAGATGCGCGGCGAACCGGCGCAGATCCCGATCGCCTTCGAGGCCGCCGAACCAGTACAGCCCGGCCGAACCGTCCGCCGACGGGTCGAGCGCCTCGAAGGTCCGGAGCCAGTGTTCGGTGTCGCCGAGCACGATGGCGTACGGCAGCGACCGGGAGAACACCATTTCCCGGTCTCCCAACGGAATGTCGGCGACCTTGACCGTGTGCAGGTATTCGAGGAGGCCACGCACCTGGCCGACCAGACGCCTGCCTCGCGAGGTCCTCGGCGGCACCCACGACGCGCCCAGCAGCACGGCGAGCCCGGCGAGCGCCACCGCGACCCCGAGCAGCGCGTGCCCGGCGGTGAACGTCAGCACCACGGTGCCCACGAGACCGAGCGCGACCAGGCCGACGCCCGCCCAGGTGAGTTTGCTCCGGCTCTTGTCCGGGCGGCGCGAGAACCAGCCCTTGCGCACGACGTCGTCGTACATCGCCTCGCCCGCGACGCGGAGGTCGACGGTGCCGCGGCCGCGCAGTTCCGACAGCAGCACGGAATCGGTGCCCTCGGGCAGGAGGGCGGTGTAGATCTCGCGCTCGAAGGCGACGAGATGCTCGTCCGGCGCGTTGCGGCGGGCGAGCTGCCAGTCGACGGTTCCGGCGCCGCGGACCTCGGTGATCCACAGGTAGTTGCGGACCGCGAGGTCGACCACCGTGCCGCTGACGTCCACGACGTCGACCGTCTCGTCGACGACCGTGCCGACCTGGCCGGGCAGGACGCCGTCCGGAGAGGCGAAGGAGACACGGTCGCCGTCACGCATGAGGACGTCGACCGGGCCGGTGCCCGCGGTCAGCGCGCCCTTGTCGCGTCGGCGCGACAGCCACACGGCGACCGCGCCGAGCACGAGGAACAGCGCCAGTACCCCGAACCCGATGCCGGCGAGCGTGGTGAGCGCGAACGCGCCGCCGACCGAGTCGACGCGCTCGAACCGCGCGTTGGCGGGCACGGTGCCCGCCGGGAGCTGGACGGCGAGGTCGACCCGCTCCCCGGCCGCGAGCTTGTCCTGTTCGATGCGGACGACCCCGCTGTGGTCGGTCTCGGCGAGCGAGCACTGCCTGTCCGAACCGAGCGGCCCGGCGAAACAGTCCACTGTGGGCGTTTCGCGGGTCGGCGCGCTGAACGACGCGGACACGCGGGCCAGTTCACCGTCCCAGCCGCTCGCGACCTGCCAGCGCACCTGCTGCGCGCCGCCGACGTCGGCGACCGCTCCGTCCACTTTGTACTTGAGGGTGGCCGCGCCGCCGTCGAAGGTGGCGACCAGCTGATCGCCGGTCAGCTCGGTCTTGCCCGCGCCTTCGACCGAGACGTCACGGATGCCGTAGACCCGGTCCTGCTCGTCGGTGGCGGGAACCTTCAACGGAACGCGGCGTACCAGGTGCTGTCCACCCGGGACGGTCACCTGCTCGGTGATCGACACCGAACCGTCGCGTTCCACCTTCACCGCGACGTTCGCGGCCGCGCCGCTCGGTGGCTGCAACAGGCCGAGCTGGCCGCGCGCGCCGAGCGGCGGCGGCTTCGGCAATTGCGGCGCGTTCGTCAGCGAAGGGCCCGCGTCGGGCGCTTCCGGCACGTTCGAATCCGTCGGCGGGGCCATCAAGGCCGTGCTCGCCGCGACGGCCACGACCGCCGTCCCCCATTTCGTCAACACAGCCACACACTCTAGGCCAGCCGATCTATGCTGACCGCCGAAACGCCGAAACCCGCCACCTGGGGCGGAGGGCGTTGCAGACCGCATGGGGGATCCACTCGATGAACCACCAGCCGCCCGGCCCGCCTGATCCGCGACGCCGGCCGACTCCACCACCGACGCCGCCACGGCCGCCGCAGGGTGGCCGACCGCTCCCGCCACCGGGCGCGCGCCCGCTGCCGCCTCGCGGTGGTCCGCAGGGCAGGCCGCCGGTGCCACCGCCGAACCGGCCGGGCCCCGGTGGTGGGCCGGTTCCACCCGGCCGCCCAGGGCAGCCGGGGCCGGGTCAGCAGGGCCGGCCGAGTCCTGGCGGGCCGCCGATCTCGCAGCCGACGCCGATCCCGCCGCCGTACCGGCCGGGCCCGCCGAGCGGCGGGATTCCGCTCCCCCCACCGGGCGCGGTTCCGCTTCCGCCGCCGCGGATCGGCGCGCCCGTCCCGTTCCAGCCCGGCGCCGTCGGCCCGCCGCAGCTTCCCTACGGCCCGCGTTTCACGCAGCCGGCGTTCACGCCCTACGGCGGATACCGCGCCAAGAAGTCGAACGGCGGGGTCATCGCGGCCGTCGCGATCGTGGCCGTGATGGCGGTGATGGGCGGGCTGATCATGGTGATCGCCATCGCGGACAGCGGTACGCGCCACACCGCGGACGCCGGGTACACGACCGGCGCCTACCCGACCACGTCCACTTCGGACTACTCGACGACGACCACGTCCAGTGAAACGTCGACGACGACCGGCTCGCGTGATTCGACCGCCACGCGCGAGACGTCGACCGGCTCGACCCGCGAGACCTCGGCCAGCCGGGCCCCGTCCGGTCCGCAACCGCACTACAAACTGGCGGACAACCCACTGTGGCTGAACACGAACGTCGGCCTGCCGAACCAGGCGTGCAACCTCTCGCGCTGGGGGAACAACCCGAACGCGGCGTCGGCTTTCTTCGAGAGCGCGCGGCCTTGTCTGGACAGTGTGTGGCAACAGGTCATGAACTACACGAAACTGCCGTTCCGGGTCCCGACCGTGAAGTACCCCTCCGGCAAGAACTGGTCGAGCCCGTGCGGTGACGCCAGCAATGGCGCGGTGGCGGCGTTCTACTGTTCGCAGAACGAGACGCTGTACATGCCGTACGAAGGCCTCCAGGTCAACCAGTACGGCAACCGGCCAGGGGTGTACCTGGCCGTCTTCGCCCACGAGTACGCGCACCACGTCCAGGCGCTTTCCGGTATCTCGCGCGCCTATTGGGACGCACGGTACGAAGCCGGTACCGACTCCGCGGCGGGGCTGGAGATGTCGCGGCGGAACGAACTTTCGGCGCAATGTCTTTCCGGATCGTTCCTCGGCTCGACGGTGGGCCGCGGTGGCTCGGTCGACCAGGCGATGTACCGGGACGCGTGGGGATCGCAGGACCGCGGCGACCACAACGGCGGCCCGCGTGACCACGGCTCCGACGCGCACGCCGTCTCGTGGTGGCAGCACGGCGCGCAGAAGAACCGGATGTTCCAGTGCAACACCTGGGCGGCGAACTCGTCCGAGGTGTCCTGATCCCGACGTCACTCCGTCTTCGCATTTAGTCCTCTAAATGCGAGGACGGGGTGCCGGGGTCAGCCAGGTGGCGCGAACGGGTTCTCGGGTTCCGGCTCCGGTTGGGCGACCGGCCGCGTGACCGGCGCGGGAGCCGCCGCCTGCGGATACGGCTGGGGATACGCCTGCGGGTACGGCTGCACCGGCTGGGCCTGCACAGGCGGCACGTACTGCATGACGGGCTGAAGCGGCGCGTGCTGCAGCTTCGCCTGCTCCCTGCGCCGTCGCTCCGCCAGCACCGCCGACAGGTACGCCCACGACGGCACCCCCGGCGGCACCGGCGCCCCGATCGCCGCCGCGACCTGCTGCGCGAGCCCGTATCCGAGAGCCTCGACAGCCTCGGGGCGAAGCTCGCTCGTCCGGCTCAAGTACTGGCGGACGGCCAGGGCGAGGTCGTTCGGCAACCGGGTCAAGTCCAGCTGCGAGGCCCAGTACGCCAGCTCCGGCGGCATCCCGACGTACGGCGTCCTGGAGACGGGCATGCGTTCCCGGATCACCATGGTGCCGGCGAGGTAATCGCCGACCCGGCGACCGTTGGGTGACAGCAGCGACGTGACCACCGCCACGACGCCGAGCAGACCCAGCGCCCAGAAGTCGACGAAGAAACCGGCGAGCCCGCGGACGAGCGCGTGCCGGAACCGCACCGGACCGCCGTCCGTGCGGACCACGCGCAGGCCGAGCGCCATCTTCCCGAGCGTGCGGCCCCGGCTGAGCGTCTCGAAGATCACCGGATAGCCGACCATGATCAGCACGAGGGTCACCAGGAACAGGGTCAATGCCAGCGCTTCGTCGCCGAACGCGGCGATCTGACTCAGTACCAGCATCGCGACGAACAGCGCGATCAGCTGGAGTGCGACGTCGAGCATCATGGCGAGCCCTCGGCTCGCCAGTTTCGCCGCGCGCACGTCCAGGACGACGGCCTCGCCGGTGACGAGTTCGGACTCTTGTTCCACCTGGCAAGCGTAGTGACGAATAGGCTGGGCGACCAAGGACGATCGGCGGGAGGGCTCCGAGTTGGACGTGGACGTGTTCGTCGCCGCGCATCAGGCCGAATGGGACCGGCTGCGTGACCTCGTCGGCCGCGCCGGGAAACTCAGCGGCCAGGACGCCGACGAGCTGGTGACGCTGTACCAGCGCGTCGCCACGCATCTTTCGATCATCCGCTCGGTCGCGCCCGATCCCGCGCTCGTCGCGCATCTGTCCAGCCTGGTCGCGAAGGCGCGCTCGGCCGTCACCGGCTCGCACAGCCCCGCGTGGCGCGAGGTCGGCCTGTTCTTCACCCAGCGCTTTCCCGCCGCGCTGTACCTGAGCAGGCGCTGGTGGCTCGCGTCGGCGGCGGCGTCGATCGCGGTGATGGCGATCGCGGCGGTGTGGATCGCCGGTGACCCACAGGTGCTCGCGTCGCTGGCCTCGCCGGAGGAGTTCAAGGACCTCACCGCACCGGGCGGGAAGTACGAGACGTACTACTCCTCCGACCCCGCGGGCTCCTTCGCCGCGCGCGTGTGGACCAACAACGCGTGGGTGGCCGCGACCTGCCTGTTCCTCGGCGTGGTGCTGGGTCTCCCGGTGATCTACGCGCTCTGGGCGAACTCGCTGAACCTCGCGATCGGCGCGGCGCTGATGTCCTCGGCCGGACGGCTCCACGTGTTCTTCGGCCTGATCCTGCCGCACGGCCTGCTGGAACTCACCGCGGTGTTCGTCGCGGCCGGGACGGGACTGAAGCTGGGCTGGACGGTCATCGACCCCGGACGTCGTTCCCGGACGGCGGCACTCGGCGAGCAGGGGCGGTCGGTCGTGGTGATGGCACTGGGCCTGACCGTGGTGCTGCTGATCTCCGGCGTGATCGAGGGTTTCGTGACCCCGTCGGGCCTGCCGACCTGGGCGCGGGTGGGAATCGGTGTAATCGCCGAAGTCGCCTTTTTGCTCTACGTATTCGTCGTCGGGCGAAAGGCCGCGAAAGCGGGGGAAACGGGTGACGTCGACTGGCGATACGCCGGTGACTCTCGACCGGAAGCTGGTTGAAGTGGTTGGTCGTGAGTGATTTGGGTCGTTCTAACGACCAAATCTTGGGTACCTACTCGTGGCCTGCGGTCTTGTTTGCGTGAAGTACGTGATGGCCCCCTTCCTTGCGCCTAGCGCAAGGAAGGGGGCCTTCATGTACTTGGGGAAGGTGTGAAGGCCGGGTTTCCTCGACTGAGCCGAGGGAAGGGGACTTCTCGCGCCGCTGTTGTGACTGCTGGTGCCTGTGGGACGAACGTGGCGATGGCCGAGTCCGTGAAGATACCCAAGCACCCTTGACTCCAACGACCCAAATCACTCACGACCAACCAGCCGGCGCGCGGTCGACGTCAGAGTCGCCCGGCCGCCTTCAGCGCGAGATACCGGTCGGCCAGCCGCGGCGGGAGGTCCTCGGGCACGGCGTCGACGACTTCGACCCCGTGCCGCGCCAGCCGCGCGGTGACCTGGCGCCGTTCGGCCAGCACCCGCTCGGCCGCGGCGGCGTCGTAAACCGCCTCCGCGTCACCACGGCCCGCCGCCATGCCGGCCACCCGCGGGTCGGCCACGGAGGCGACCACCAGCTGATGCCGCGAAGTCAGTTTGGACAGCACCGGGAACAGGCCTTCTTCGAGCGGCGCCGCGTCCAGTCCGGTCAGCAGGACGACCAGCGCACGCCGCCGGGTCCGCCGCAGCACCTCCGCGACCATCCCGCGCGCGTCGGTTTCGATGAGCGACGGTTCGAGCGGCGCCATCGCGTTCACCAAGGCGGGCAACAGTTCCGTCGAACCCTGCACCGCGGCCTGCACCTGACGGTCGTAGGCGAAGAGGTCGACGCGGTCACCCGCCCTCGCGGCGAGCACGGCCAGCAGCAGAGCGGCGTCCATCGCCGCGTCGAGCCGCGGCGCGTCCCCGACCCGGCCCGCCGAAACGCGGCCGGTGTCGAGGACCAGCACCACGTGCCGGTCGCGTTCGGGGCGCCAGGTGCGCACCATGACGTCGGAGGCGCGTGCCGAAGCCCGCCAGTCGATCGACCGGACGTCGTCGCCGATCACGTACTCGCGCAACGAGTCGAATTCCGTGCCCTGCCCCCGGATCAGCACCGCGTTGCGGCCGTCGAGCTGCTGCAGCCGCGCCAGCCGCGACGGCAGGTGCTTGCGGCTGTGGAACGGCGGCAGCACCCGCACGGTCCACGGCACCTCGTGCGAACCTTGCCGGGCCGCGAGGCCGAGCGGCCCGGTCGACCGGACGGTGACCCGGACCGCCCGCCGGTCGCCGCGCCGGGTCGGCAGAAGCCGGGTGGTCACGACGCGGCGTTCGCCCGCGGGCAAGGTCAAGCGATGCCGGTCGTCCGCGCCGGCGCTGGGCGGCCAGGCGTCCCGCAGCCACGCGCGCACCGCGCGGCCACCGGGATTGGCGACGGTCAGCGTGATCTCGCAGGGCTCCCCGAGCCGTACGGACGTCGCACCGGACCGCTCGAACCGCAGTCGCCGCACACTCCCGGCAAGCAGGAGATCCAGCACCACCACCAGGAACAGGACCGCGGCGGCCAGCCCGATCCCGGTCCACGACGGCAGCAGGAGGCCGACCACCGGCGCCGCGAGGAGCGCCAGCAGCCCGAGCCGCCCGGTGACGGCCATCAGCGTGGAACGGGCACGGACGCGAGGACGCGGTCCAGCACGCCGTCGGGGGTCGCGCCTTCGAGTTCGGCCTCGGGCCGCAGATCGAGCCGGTGCCGCAAAGACGGCCGCGCCAAGGCTTTGACGTCGTCCGGGGTGGCGTAGTCGCGGCCGGCGAGCCACGCCCACGCCCGCGTCGCGGCCAGCAGCGCGGTCGCGCCACGCGGCGAGACGCCGATGCGCACGGACGGCAGCGCCCGCGTCGCCCGGCAGACGTCGACGATGTAGGCGAGCACCTCGGGGCGCACGGTGACCCCGGCGACCGCGCGCCGTGCCGCGTCGAGTTCACCTGCCCCGGCGACCGGCTTGATCCCGGCCGCGACCAGGTTCCTCGGGTCGAATCCTTGCGCGTGCCGGGAAAGGATGCCGAATTCGTCGTCGCGCGACGGCGTCGGCATGGTCAGTTTGAGCAGGAATCGGTCCAGCTGCGCCTCGGGAAGCGGATACGTGCCTTCGTATTCGACCGGGTTCTGCGTCGCGATGACGATGAACGGATCGGGCAGCGGCCGGGTCTTGCCGTCGTTGGAGACCTGCCGCTCCTCCATCGCCTCCAGCAGTGCCGACTGCGTTTTCGGCGGAGTGCGGTTGATTTCGTCGGCCAGCAGCAGATTGGTGAACACCGGGCCCTCGCGGAAGGAGAACTCACCACTGTGCGCGTCGTAGACGATCGAGCCGGTGATGTCACCCGGCATGAGGTCCGGCGTGAACTGCACCCGCGTCGTCTTCAGGTCCAGCGCCGCGGCCAAGGCCCGCACCAGCAGGGTCTTCGCCACGCCGGGAACGCCTTCGAGCAGCACGTGTCCCCGGCACAGCAACGCGATGATGAGCCCGGTGACGGCCGCGTCGTTGCCGACCACGGCCTTCCCGACCTCGGCGCGCAACGCGATCAACGCCGCCCGCGCTTCGGCCGCACCGTCCACACTGGACTGTCCGGGTTGTCCGGCCTGTTCGGTACTCAAGACCGCTCCACCTCTCGTTCCACGACGTCGAGTCCGTCCGCCAGCCGCACCAGCGCGGCATCGTCGGCGGGCGGATCCCCGTACAGCAGCGCGCCGATCTCGGCCGGGGCCCGGCCGGTCCGCGCGGCGACGGATGCCACCAGTGCCGCGGGTTCGGCGTCGCGGGTCAGCCCCAGCAACGGCCGAAGCCGCGCGCGGGCCGCCTCACGCAGGGTCTCCCCGGCGTGCGCGGCGGCCTTCGCCTTGCGATACAACCGGGCCCTGCCCTCGGTGGCCTCGGCCGCACGCACCACGACCGGGATCGGTTCGGTCACCACCGGCCCGAGCCGCCGGGAACGCCACAGCGCCAACAGGACCACCGCGATCCCGGCCTGCAAGGCCGCGTACGACCAGCCCGCCGGGATCAGTTCGGACAGTGGCTTCTTCCCCGCTTCGAGCGACGGATCCGCCGGCGTCGGCAGGTACCACACCAGCCGCTCGTGTTTTCCGAGCAGCCGCATGGCGAGCGCCGCGTTGCCCTCGGCGGACAACCCTTCGTTGGTCAGCAAATCGGGAGAGCCGAGCACGGTCACCGTCGCTTGTGGACCGGGGACTTCGAGATACGAACCGCCGTAACAATCCTGTGCTCGCGGCTGCGTGGCCGCATACCTCAAGCCACCCATCCTCGCGCTGCCCGCGGCGACGGGATCCGCCGCCTGGCAGTCCGGGGCGCGGGTCTCGATCTCCAGCTGGCCGGTCGAGCGCACCCCGGGAAGGATTTCCTCGAGCGTGTCAGGACTCGGCTGTACCAGCACGATGTGCTTGGCGTTGCGCCGGATTTCGGCGAAGGTGTTCTCGGGCAGGTAGGCGGGCTGGGTGATCAAGACGGTCGCGTCCCTCGCCACACCTTTGGCCGCGGCGGCGGTGCGCACGATCGGGATCTTGATGCCTTCCCGTTCCAGCAAGGTCGCCAGCGCACGGCTGCCGCCGGGGTCGTACGAACCCGGTTCGAGGGCGCCGGGGGTCTGCTCGCCTCTGGCGAGGACCACCAGCGTGCCGGTCAGCACGACGAGGAAGATCACCGCGAGCGGGAGCCGCACCTCGCGCCAGATCCGGCGGGCGTCGGGCGAAACCGAGGTCATCCGGCCGCCAGCGCGACGGGCCGGGAACGGCGGCAGCGATCGTCCAATTCGGACAAGGACCGGTAACCGGCCTCGGTGGCCGGTATCCCTCCATAGTGGACATCGTCGAACAGCCGGGCTCCGGCGCGCAGCGAATCGGCGACGTCCGGGAGCAGCCGTCCGGCTTCGATGGCGGCCTCGTCGGCCGTCCGGCCGGACTTCTCGTCCAGCAGCGCCCGTTCCTCCAGTGACCGCACCAGGGCACGGAAGATCTCCCGGACGGCGTCGTCGAAGTCGCCCCGTGCCGCGGCCTCCGCGGCCGCCTTGCGGTGTTCACCGGAAGGCTTGCGCCGCCCGGAAAAGACCGCGCGTTCCCCCTTGGCCGAGGTCGCCAGTGGACCGGACCGCAACCGGATCACCACGAACAGCACGATCAGGACGACGATCAACACCACGACGGCGAAGATCCCGCCGGGCACGGCGCTGTCGACGGTGGTGAGGAAGGTCAGCAGCTTTTCGACGACCCAGCTGAACGCTTCGGACAGCCAACTCGGCTTCGCGGCCTGGTAAGCCGGATCCGAGAGCTCCTCGGCCGCGCGCAGCCGGGCGGTGTCCCGGTCGATGTCGACCGGGACTTCGGTGCGGAAACGCGTCACCATGCCTGCGGCGGAGGCGGCGGCGTGATGCCGGCGGCGCGGGCCAGTTCGATGTCCATGCCCTCGCGGCGCATCCGCTGGTCGATGTAGAGGATCACGGTGACCAGCGCGGTGAACGGCCCGACGATCGTCTGCGCGATCACGGTGCCGACCGACTGCAGGACCAGGTCACCGGTCGAGGGGATGTACACCTGCTGGGGATCGGTGAAGACGGACATGAACGCGCCGAAGCTGAACGGCGTCGTGATGATCATCGCCAGGAACGACGAGATCACGGTGGCCAGCAGCAGGATCCCGAAGATCCGCCAGAACATCCCCGAAACCAGCTTCACCGAACGGCCGAACGCCTCGCGCACGGTGCCGCGTTCCAGCAGCAGTGCCGGACTGGCGAGCGCCCAGAAGGTGAACGGGATGATCGCGGGGACGAAACAGAAGATCGCCGCGACCAGGATCGCGAGCGTGTAGAGCACGGTCAGGCCGAGCAGCGGCAGGAGCCGGGCCGCCGCCTCCTTCACCGCCTCCTTGAAGACGATCGGCTTGCCGAGCGCGGCTTTGCCCATCAGGACGGTCAGGAAACCGGTGAGCAGCGTCGTCCCGATCATGGTGGCGATGAGGCTGATGAAGCTCACCGCCAGCGACCCGCCGAGCAGGTCCAGCATCTGGTTCAGCAGTTCCTGATCGGTGGCCGCCGGGCCGAGATCGCGGAGCCGCTCGAGGTCCTCGGTCGTGTCGAGCAGCAGCAACCCGATCAGGTCGATGGCGGCGGTGAGCACGGCGGTCACCGCGGCGGCACCGAAGACCATCCGCCAGTACCGGCGCATGGTCGTGACCGCGCCGTCGAGGATGTCGGTCAGGTTCAGCGGCCGCAGCGGGATGACCCCCGGCTTGCCGAGACCGACCTTCCAGTCCGGATACTGCTGCTGGGGGGCCTGATAGGACGGCAGAGGAGGCGGCGGGGCCGCCCCGGACGGGGACTGCCACTGCTGCTCTGGTGCCGGTGGCGGCGGTACGTCACCGCGTGGGGGTGTCGGTGCGTCCGCCTGTGGCTTCGGTGTCTCGGAACCTTCCGGCCCGGACGGTCCCCCGGTCTCCGTCATGCGACATCCCCTTACCCGTTCGCGTGGCTTACGCACACTCTTCCAGAGGGCTCGACACCCAGCCAGAGCTGGGGTGACGACACTGATGGGTGACCGCTCGCCTCACCATGGATACCCTCTGCAGCGAGCAACGGGAGGGTGCGCCGTTAGCTCGTTATGCTGAACATCGGGCCGGGTACCCCCGGTTCGCCCCTAGGACCACCCGGGACCGACTTGATGACGCAACCGCCCCACGGCCAGTGGCCGCCACGCGGCGCCGTCCAGCCACCGCCGGTGCACGGCCAGCCCCCTGCTCCGTGGCAGGGCGCGCCACACCACTTCCCGAGGCCGCCGCGCCGGTCGGTCGGCGCGATCGTCGGGATCTGCCTCGGTGCGGTCGCCGTACTGGTCCTCGGTCTGGTGGCGATCGTTTCACTCAATCGTGACGACAACGATCACGTAGCGAACGCGGGCTACCAGAACTCCCCCGGCCCGACTTCCCCGGCGGCCCTGCCGCCGAGCGGGTCGTCGTCGCCCTCGTCCTCGCCGGATCCGTTCCCGACGTCGCCGACCAGGACGCCGTCCACCTCGAACGGGCCGCAGAAGGTCCTCAAGCTCGCCGATCACCCGATGCTCCAGGATCCGAACGCCGGCCTGCAGAACCGCGTCTGCGCGCTGCCGCAGTGGCAGAGCAGCCAGCAAGCGGCCGAGGCGTTCTTCACCGCGGCGGGCAAGTGCCTCGACAACGCGTGGGGCCCGTTCCTCGAGGCCTACCGCCTGCCGTTCACCCCGCCCGCCCTGCACTTCCCGACCGGCGCCAGCTTCGACACCGAATGCGGCACGATCCAGGTGGGCATCGCGACGGCGGCGTACTACTGCGAGAACAACCTCTACGTGCCGTTCCGGGGTCTGCAGACCGACCAGTACGGCAACAACCCCGGCGTCTACCTCGCGCTTTTCGCTCACGAGTACGGGCATCACGTGCAGGAGGTCGCCGGGCTGATGGACGCGGCCTGGCAGAAGATCTACGACGCCGGCCAGAACAGCCCGGCCGGGCTGGAGATGTCGCGGCGCAAGGAACTACAGGCACAGTGCTTTTCCGGGATGTTCCTCGGCGCGCATGTCGACCAGGGCGGCACGGTCAGCCGGGACATGTACAACAAGGCCTGGAACGACCAGGAGACCCGCGGCGACAACACCTCACGCAGCCAGGACCACGGGACGAACGCGCATTACGCCTCCTGGTGGCGGGCCGGTGCGAGCAACAACCGGATCGCCGACTGCAACACCTTCTCGGCGTCGGCCAGCGCCGTCTCCTGACGCCCCGCGTTCAGTCCTCTGGATGCGGTCTTTGCGCGTGCAAGTACCGCGTTTAGAGGACTAAACGCGAGCGGGTTGGCACGTCCTGGTGGCGATCGCTCGACCGAACGGAACATCTCCACCGGATCTTGCGGGCGGTCCCCCGGTGACGGCGGGCAGCAGGAGCACCCGGCGGCCGCCTGACCTCATCCCGGCGAGGCCGCTGCTCCAGCGACCCCGGGTCAGATCGGCGACTCCGCCGGGATCACGCCGAGAAGCCACGGCAGACGACTTCGCCCTTCACCGACAGATCCGGCTTCTTCGACGATCTGGTCTTGCTCGGCCATCTCGCGCCACCCCCAGGTGTCGCGAGAACTCCAGGAACCAGAGCGCGCCGTGACGAGGCCCAGTCCGATCACGCGGGCGCGAGTCGCCGCGGCCCACGCAGGACGAGGAAGACGTACATCCCACCGGCGAAGCAGCTGAACACCAGGAGGGCCAGCCCGAGCGGACGCCGTGCGTCGCTGGCCCCCGCCGCCGCGTCGGCCGCGTGCACCGAGACGGCGGTACCCGCGGGGCCGTCGGGGACGACGACCTCGAGCCGCTCGCCCTTGCCGTGCCCGCAGGCGTTGAGCGAACCTTCCATCGGCTGGCCGCCGAATTCGAACTTGACGGTCTCGGTGGCGCCGCCGCCCGTACAGGGCACGGGCTGGACGACCTCGGCCTGCACGGTCGTCCCCGGCCTGTCGTTCGTGATGCCGAACAGACCCGGCCCGGCGAGCCAGGCCAGAAAGATCACCAGCAGGCCGACACCGGCCGCCACGGCCAGGGAGTTCCACCCCGGGGTGAGCCCTCTGGCGGGGTCCGATCGCTTGCGCACGTTCGCCATGTTCCCAGAACCGGGCGGCAAAACACAGCGAACCCGCCCGGCGGCGAAAGTGAGAGCAAAGGTCCCCCGCTACCGCCGCCGGGTCAGCGCTCGATGGTCTCCGCGGACGTCACCTTGCGGACGTACAGCAGCTTGTCGCCCGGCTCGATCGCGTCGGCCTGCGGAGCGTCCACGCGGTACAGGACGCCGTCGCGGACGAGGCCGAGCACGATGTCCGACAGATGCCGCGGCGAGCCGCCCTCCTCGGACGGTTCCACCGGGCGTTCGGCGATCGCGAGGCCGGACTCCGGGGTCAGCAGGTCCTCGACCATGTCGACCACCAGCGGCGACGACGTCGCCATCCCGAGCAGGCGCCCGGCGGTCTCGCTCGACACCACGACCTGGTTCGCGCCCGACTGCTTCAGCAGGTGGACGTTCTCCGCTTCCCGCACCGACGCCACGATGTGGGCCTTCGGCGCCAGCTCGCGTGCGGTCAGCGTGACCAGCACCGCGGTGTCGTCCCGGTTCGGGGCGACGACGACGGCCTTCGCCCGCTGGACACCGGCGACCCGCAGCACGTCGGCGCGGGTGGCCGAACCGTGCACGGTCACCAGGCCGAGCGAGGTGGCCGCTTCGAGGGCTTGCTGGTCGGTATCGACGACGACGATGTGGTCGGGCTCGATGGTTTCGTCCCCGAGCAGCGCGTTGACCGCCGACCGGCCCTTCGTGCCGAATCCGACGACGACCGTGTGGTCACGCACCTTCGTCCTCCACTTTTGGATCTTGAAAGCCTGGCGAGAGCGCTCGGTGAGCACTTCCAGGGTGGTACCGACCAGGACGATGAGGAACAGCACCCGCAGCGGGGTGATCACCAGGACGTTCACCAGCCGCGCGGACGACGTCGCGGGCGCGATGTCACCGTACCCCGTGGTCGAGAGCGACACCGTCGCGTAATAGAGGCTGTCGAGGAGGCTGAGCCCGTCGCCGTTGGCGTCGCGGTAGCCGTCCCTGTCGAGGTAGACGATCAGGACGGTCGCGAGCAGGGCGAGCATCGCGCCGATGATCCGTTTGAGGATCGACCGCAGCGGGCTGACCGTCAGTTCCGGCATCCGGATCACGCCGACGAGCTCGTGGTCCGGGCGGTCGCTCAGCCGGACCGGGAATCGCTTGAGCACCTTCATGCACAGGCTCCGGCCTGGTCCGCGTCACTCACGGTCGCCGAGGATAGCCGAAGACCCTCGTCTTCATCGCGGTATGCGAAGCTCGGGGCATGTCTTCGGAATCCAAGCCGTCGCAGCGGCCCGCGTATTTCCTCGCCGGCCTCCTCGGCGCGGCGGGTGTCCTGCACTTCCTCCAGCCGAAACCCTTCGACGCCATCATCCCGAAGCAGCTTCCCGGTTCGCCTCGCGTGTGGACCTACGGTTCGGGTGTCGCCGAGCTGGGAGTCGCCGCCGCGATCGCCGCGCCGAAAACGCGCCGGCTCGGCGGGCTCGCGGCCGCGCTGCTGTTCGTCGTGGTCCTGCCGGGGAACGTCAAGATGGCCGTGGACGCCGATCGCCGAAAGGCGCCGAAGCACTGGCGAGCGGCTTTCTGGGCCCGCGTCCCGCTTCAAATCCCGCTCGTGACCTGGGCTTTGAAGGTCCGCGACCGCGCCTGACCCGCATTTCGTCCTCTAAAGGCCGGTCAGGCAAATGTGGGGTGTCCGTGAAGGCCCCCTTCCCTACTGTGGGGGTAGGGAAGGAGGCCTTCACGGACTTCTAGGTTTGAGGCTTCCGACGTGGGTTGGTCGTGAGTGGCGTTTCGGGTTCTATAGAGGGTCAAGGCAAACGTGGCGTATTCGGGCGGGGTGGTGGCTTGGGTGACGCGGCGCCGTACTCGCGTGCTTGGAGCCGGATCTCGCGTGCTTGGAGGCGTAACACCCGAGTGCGGGGTCCAGGCAACAGGCCCGCCCGCAACCACGACACGTTTGCGGTAGTTGCACGCGCAAGTACCGCATTGAGAGGACGAAACGCTAGATCGTCGGGACGCGTCGCAAGAGGTTCCGCAAGCCCTCGGCGTC
Source organism: Amycolatopsis sp. NPDC034160 (assembly GCF_055575355.1). Taxonomy (NCBI): domain Bacteria; kingdom Bacillati; phylum Actinomycetota; class Actinomycetes; order Pseudonocardiales; family Pseudonocardiaceae; genus Amycolatopsis; species Amycolatopsis sp. NPDC034160. The sequence goes on from NZ_JBVISU010000010.1 coordinate 100,022, forward strand.
CAGGAGATCCGCCGGGCGGACGGTCTTGTCGTGTTTCACGAAGTGGAACGCCGCCCGCACCTTCTCGACCGGCACCTTCTTGAGTGCCGCCCACGCCAGCCGGTACGCCGCGAGCTGCACGGCCAGCGGCGCGAGCCGGTCTTTCTCCGGCACCGCGCCGGTCTTCCAGTCGACGACGGTCCAGCCGCCGTCGGCGTCCGCGAACACGGCGTCCATCCGCCCGCGCACGGTCACGCCGACGACGTCGGCCGAGAACGGGACCTCGACCGCGTGCGGCACCCGGTTCGCCCACTCGCTCTTCTCGAACGCCGTCTGCAGTGCCTCCAGCTCGGAATCCGGCGCCTCGTCGACGTCCGCCGCGCCCGGCAGATCGTCGATCTCCAGTAGCTGTTCGCCGCCGAACCGCTTCTCCAGCCAGCCGTGGAACGCCGTCCCCCGGCGCGCGTAGGTGTTGGGGCGCACCGGAAGCGGCCGCCGCAGCCGCCTGGCCAGCGCGGCCGGGTCCGCCGACAGTTCCACCAGCTGGCTCACCGAAAGATGCGGCGGCAGCACGACCTGCTGGACGCGGTTCTGTGCCCGCGCACGCTCCTCCAGCAGCACCTTGGTGTCGGAGATCCAGCCGTCCGGATCCTCCTCTTCCTCGACGTCCTCTTCTTCGGCGTTCTCCATGACCTCGAGCACCATGTCGACGCCGTTGGTCACGCCCTCGCGCCGCGGCCACAGCGGATCGACGGGCCATCGCGACCGGCGGGAGTCGGTGACCAGCGGGTTCTCCTCGTCGCCGTCGGGCTCGTCAGCCCAGTGCTCGATCCGGCCGACCGAGTTGCCCCGCATCACCTCGCCGATTTCGAGCAGGAACTCCGAAGGCCCCTTCGGCCGCGCGCTGCTCTCGTTCCACCAGTGCCCGGAAACGAGCAGTGTGTGCTCGGAGCGGGTCAAGGCGACGTAGCAGAGCCGCCGCTCCTCGTCCGCCTCCCGCGCCACGAAGCCTTCTTCGTGCAGTTCCAAGGCTTCCTGGACTTCCTTGCGGTCATAGCCCTCGGAGAGCCGCAGCTCCGGCAGGTCCTCGGAGTCACCGCGCAGCGCGGCCGGAAGCGAAGTCGACGTCCGCAGCCACGAAGACGAACGCCGCCTGCCGGGAAAGACTTCCTTGACCAGATGCGGAACCGCGACGATGCGCCACTCCAGTCCCTTGGCCGAGTGCACGGTCAGCACCTGCACCCGGTCCGGGACGACCTCCACTTCGCCGGGGGTGAGCCCGTCTTCCGCGTGCGCGGCGGTATTCAGATAGTCCACAAAGGACAAAAGGGTGGCCGTCGGCGAGGTTTCGGCGAAATCGGAGACGACGTCGGCGAACGCGTCGAGGTGCGCGCGGCCGACCGGCCCGGGGCGGGCCAGCGACTCGACGTCGAGCAGCATCGTACGTTCCACGTCGGCGACCAATTCGGGCAGCGACTGGTCGAGACGGCGGCGCAAGGCCGAAAGCTCGGCGCCCACGCGCCGGATTCGCCGGTACCCTTCCGGTGAATACCGTTCCGGCGTACCGGGATCGTCGATGGCGTCGACGAGGCCCGCCTGCTCGACCCGCTCGGTCACCAGCACTGGCTCGTCCACATCGGACTTCGTGGCCGACGGCTCCGGCGAGGAGAGTTCGCCCGCGCGCCGCCACAAGGCCGCGAGGTCGGCGGCCGCGATCCGCCAGCGCGCCCCGGTCAGCAACCGCGCGGCCGCGCTGCCCGCGAGCGGGTCGGCGAGGACACGCAGCGTGCTGACCAGGTCCGCGACCTCGGGTTCGTCGAGCAGGCCGCCGAGTCCGACGACCTCCACCGGCAGCCCGCGGGCCCGCATTTCGGCCGCGATCGGCGCCATGTCGGCGCGGCGGCGGACGAGGACCGCCGCCGTGGGCGGTTTTCCGGTCTCCTCCATGGTTTCGAACCAGCGCTTCGCCACCGCGTCGGCGACCCATTCGCGTTCGGCACGGACGTCCGGCAGCAACGCGGAGGCGATGTCGGCGGTCCCCGCACCCTCCAGCGCACGCAGCCGTGCGACGCCGAGTCCTCGCTCCCGCAACGGTTCCGAGATCGCGTTGGCGAGTTCCAGTACCTCGGGCGGGTTACGGAAACTGGTCAGCAGCCCGAAATCGAGTGCCGGGACGAGCCGTTCGCCGTTGTCGCGCGGGAAGTCCGTGGTGAACCTCGGCAGGTTGGCCGCGCTCGCCCCGCGCCAGCCGTAGATGGCCTGCGCCGGATCGCCCACCGCCGTCACCGGCATCGGCGGATGTTCGACGCCGCCGAACAGGGACCGCAGCAGGATGCGCTGGGCGTGCCCGGTGTCCTGGTACTCGTCGAGCAGCACCGCGCCGTACCGCTCGCGCTCGCCCGCGACCACCGCCGGATAGCTGCTGGCGAGCTGCGCGGCCAGTGACATCTGGTCGGCGAAGTCGAGCGCGCCCTCGGCCCGCTTCCGCGCGTGGTAGGCCTCGACCAGCGGCAGGAGCGCGAGCCGGAACCGTTGCGCCGTCATGACTTCGGCCAGTTTCTGCGGCAGCGCGGCGCGCTGCCCCTTGGCCCGCGGCGCGTTCTCGATGACCTCGCACAGCCACGACGTGTACTGCGCGAGCCGTTCGGGTTCGACCAGATGCTCACCCAGTTCCCCGGCCAGCGCCAGCAACTGCGCCGTCACCGTGGAGGGCACGCGATCGGTGTCGAGGTCATTGTCCCAAGTGGACACGACGCGATGTGAGAACTGCCATGAGGACGTCTCCGAAAGCAGCCGGACGCCGGGCTGGACCGGCAACCGCAGACCGTGTTCGGACAGCAGTCGCCCGGCGTACGCGTGATAGGTGAGCACCGTCGGCTCCCCGGCGGTCACCGTCATGCGCAGGTCACCGGTGGGGTCGATCCGGTCGAGCAGCCCCGAGCCGACGAGGCGGCGCAATCGGGTGCGGACGCGTTCGCCGAGCTGGCGGGCGGCCTTGCGGGTGAAGGTCAGGCCGAGGACGCGTTCCGGCGGTACGACGCTGTTGGCCACCAGCCACACCACGCGCGCGGCCATCGTCTCGGTCTTGCCCGCACCGGCACCCGCGACCACCAAGGACGGCTCGATGGGCGCGGCGATGACCTCGGCCTGTTCGTCGGTCGGGCTGTGCAGGCCAAGCGCGCGGGCGATCTCGCCCGGTTCGACCTGACGGCGCTGAAGAGCGGAGATCAAGGGCCGGTCACCTGCCTGCCCTCGGGCCGCAGCGGACAGCAACTCCTCGCCGGGCAACGATCACAGTCCGGATTCTCGGTGACGCCGTACTCCGGGCCGACGGCCGATCCGGCCGCCGAGCGCACCAGTTCGAGCCACTGCTTGCCGCCTTCCTCATCCAGCGGCGCCTGCTCACGCTGGGTGGAGCCCGTCTTGTTGTTGGACTTCGCGACGTAGACCAGCCGCGCGCCGCCGGGTTTCGAGCCACCCTCGACCGCGCCGAGCAGCACGGCCAGCTGGTACGCGGCCAGCTGCGGATGCTGTTCGGCGTCCGAGGCCGAGATCGGCACCTTGCCGGTCTTGATGTCGATGACGACCGGGCGGCCGTCCTTGTCCATCTCCACCCGGTCGACGCGGCCGCGCAGCAACACGCGGACGTCGCTGTTTTCCCCGTCGCCGACCGGAAGTTCGACCTCGATGTCCTGCTCGACCCCTGCCTCGATCAGCTCCTTGCGGCTGGTTTCCAGCCAGGAGATGAAGTTCCGCAGCATCTGTTCGACACGCGAACGCTCGCGGCGCGAGAACCACGGCGCTCCCGCGTCGACGCGCACCCACGCCTCGTCGAGGGCGGCGCGGATCTGCTCGTCACTGCTCCCGCCCGCGACCGCCTGCGCGAGGCCGTGCACCAGGGTTCCGGTGACGGCGGCCAGTTGCGCCGGGTCGCTGCCGCCGTGGCGCTCGATCAGCCACCGCAGCGGGCATTTGACCAGAACCTCCACAGTGGACGGTGAGATGCGGATGAGGTCGCCCGGTTTGTGCACCGGCTCGCCGGTGGACGGCTCCAGAAGGCCGTACCAGGTGCTCGGATGCGCTCCGGGCACTCCGGCGGCCGCCAGTTTCGCGAGCTGCCGGGCCGCGCGCTGCCGCCTTTCTGGCTCGCATGCCTCATCGCAGACGACTTCGCGCAGTTCGCCGACGAGTTCGGCGAGCACCAGCGACCGCTCGGCGGGTTTCATCCGCGAGTCGAGTCCGCCGTCGTCCGCGCCGTTCTCCTCCAGGTCGTCGATGAACCGCGAGGGCTGCTCGTCCTCCCCCGCGACCGCGCTGACCAGCAACGTCTTCCGCGCCCGGCTCGCGGCGAGGTAGAACAGGCGCCGCTCTTCGGCGAGGATCGGCGCGGTGGCGGACACCTTTTCGTCGTCGACGCCGGACATGAGGTCCACCAACCGTTCGACGCCGAGCACGGAACCGCGCAGCCGCAGATCCGGCCAGCTGCCCTCCTGGACCCCGGCGACCGACACGACCGTCCACTCGCGACCGGCGGCCGCGTGCGCGGTGAGCAGCGAAACGCCTTCGTTCTTCATGGCCGCAGGCGCCAGCGTGTCACCGGCGATGTTCTGCGCGGACAGGTAATCCGCGAACGAGGCGACACTCGCCCTCGGCAATCTGTCGACATAGCGACCGGCCGCGTCGAAGAGCGCGACGATCGCGTCGAGATCCCGATCCGCCTGCGAGCCCAGTGAACCGCCGCGATCGACCAGCCGCAGGAAACGCTGCTCCAGACCACTGGCCTGCCACAGCTCCCACAGCACCTGCTCGACGCCGTCGCCCCGCACCACGGCTTGGTGTGCCGCGTGCAGCAGGTTGCCGACGCGGCGCATCGGCTGGGCTTCCGCCTCCGCCAAACCGGTGAGGACGTCGTTGGCGCGCAAGGCTTCCACCAGCAACTCGTCGCTGGACCGCTGTCCGCTACCGGCGAGTTCCAGCCTGCGCAGACCGCGTCGCAGCCGTCGCAGCGCGAGCGGGTCCGCGCCGCCCAAGGGGGACGACAGCAGCATCTCGGCGAGGTCGACGTCGAGCAGCTCTGGATCGGCGGCGAGCCGCAACATCGCCAGCAACGGCCGGACGGCGGGCTGTTTCGCGAGCGGCAGTTCCTCGGTCGCCGAACCGATCGGCACCCCGGCCGCGCGCAGAGCGCGTTGCAGGACAAGGAAAGTACGAGCAGGCGACCGGACCAGCACCGCCATCTCCGACCACGGCACGCCGTCGACGAGATGCGCGCGGCGAAGCTGATCGGCGATCCAGCTCGCCTCGGCGGCCGGGGTCGGCATCAGGCGGACACGGACGGCGCCACCTTCGGCGTCCGGCGCGTCCACGAGCTTGCGCTGCGGCGCCGAACCGGGCAGCACGGAGCCGAGTTTCGTGACCGCCGTGCGGATCACCGGGGCGTGCCGATGCGCGGTGGTCAGCAGAACCGTGCGCTCGCCGTCCTCGTCGGCGTCGGCGAACAGCCGGGGATCCGCGCCGCGGAAGGAGAACACGGACTGATCCGGATCGCCCGCGACGACGAACTCGTCGGCCGCGTGCCCGATGAGCCGGATGAGCTGGGTCTGCAGCGGGTCGAGATGCTGCGCGTCGTCGACGAACAGGTGCCGGATCCGGCGTTGTTCGCGTTCACGCAGTTCTTCGTCGTCCTCCAGCGCCAGCAGCGCGGAAGTGACGAGTTCCGCCGCGTCCAGCGCGGGCGCGCTCGCGACGCCGAGCGCGTTGCCGCCCGCGCCTTGCAGCAGCGTCACCTCTTCGTACTGGCTCCAGAAGCGCCCGGCCGCGATCCACTCGTCGCGGCCACGCCGCCTGCCGAGTTCGACCAGGTCCTCCGGGCCCAGCCCGCGTTCGGCGGCGCGGAGCAGGAGGTCTCGCAGTTCTTCGGCGAAACCGGGCACGTTCAGCGCCGGCCGCAGCTGCTCCGGCCAGTCGAGCGCACCCGCTTCGAGGTCTCCGGCGAGCAGTTCGCGGACGACGACGTCCTGTTCGGCTCCGGCCAGCAGCCGGGGCGGCGGGAGGTCGTCGGTCTGGGCCTCCATCCGCAACAGCGCGTACGCGTACGAGTGCACGGTGCGCACGAGTGGCTCGCGGATCGTGCGGGGCAGCGGATCCTCTTCCGGGTCGGTGGTAAGCCGGTGGGTGATGTCGGCACGCAGGACGTCGGCCGCCTTGCGGGAGGTGGTCAGGATGAGCACGCTCTCCGGATCCGCGCCCTCGGCGATACGGCGGGAGGCCGCCGACGCCAGCAACGCCGTCTTGCCCGTGCCGGGGCCACCGAGGACCCGGCGGAAGCCGTCGGGGGCGGCCAGCAGGCGGCGGGCGCCGGAATCCCACTGGAAGGACGGCGTGCCGGTGACCGGCGTGCGGACCAGCCGCGCGTCGGTTCCTGCCGCTGTTCGCCGCCCGTTCACGCCCACGATGGAACCACGCCCCGCCGACACAACCTCGCAGCGGCACGGCAAAGTGGTCCCATGGATGACGAACTGCATGAGCGGGTGCGCGAGGTCATCGCGAGCGTGCCCGCCGGCTCGGTCGCGACTTATGGGGATATAGCGTCGGTTTCGGGTGCCCCGTCGCCGCGGCTGGTCGGGCGGATCCTCGGCGAGGACGGCCACGATCTGCCTTGGCACCGCATTTTGCGCGCCGATGGGACGCCGGCGCCGCATCTGGTCCACGAGCAGCTGGAACGGTTGCGCGAGGAGGGCGTAGTGACTGATGGCCAGCGCGTCGACCTGCGAAAATACCGGTGGCAGCGTGATCCCGCTGACGACGCTGGCTCAGCGGGTCTCTTTTAGGTTAGCCTCGCCTAATGAGTTTTATCGAGGCGGAGGTGACCGGTGTCCGGCGGCTCACCCCGCATATGAGCAGGGTGACCTTCTCGGGCGCGTCGCTGGTGGACCAGGCGCCTGACCAGTATCTGAAGGTGTTCTTCCCGCAGCCCGGCCAGGCGGAGCCCGTGCTGCCCGCTCCGCTGCGCGGCGACGAAGTGCTGTCCTGGTACCGGACGTACCTTGCGATGCCCGACGACGTCCGCCCGTCGATGCGTACCTACACCGTGCGCGCGCTGCGGCCGTCAGTGCGGGAGATCGACATCGACTTCGTGCTGCACGGCGACGAAGGTCCCGCCTCGGCGTGGGCTTCACGCGCTTCGGAGGGCGACAAGGTCGCGTTCCTGGGTCCGCACGGGCTCTACGACGTGCCTTCGGACACGACCTGGCAGCTACTGGTCGGTGACGAGACCGCGATCCCGGCGATCGGCGCGATCGTCGAAGCACTGCCCTCCGGAACGCGAGCGGTGGTCTACGTCGAGATCGGTGATCGCGAGGATCGGCAGGTCTTCGAAACGCAAGGGACGGTGGAGCTGCACTGGGTGGTGCGGGGTTCCGGCCCTGTCGGCGACGCGGTGCTCGAAGCCGTGCGCAAGGCGGACCTGCCGGGCGGGACGCCGTACGCGTGGATCTCGGGCGAGGCGAACATGGTGAAACTCGTGCGGCGGCATCTCGTGCGGGAGCGCGGAATCGACAAGCAGGCGATCTGCTTCACCGGGTACTGGCGACAGGGACTGAGCGAAGAGGCCGCCGGGCGGGAAGCGATGCGGCAGATCGAGAGCGGCGAAGTTCCGGCCGAGGAGGACTGACGACCTCCGCTGACCTGCGGGAAGAAAGCAAGGGACCTTTGCTCCCACTTACGTAGGCATGCTAACCAAGCGATAGCAAAGGTCCCTTGCTCGCGTCCGGCCCACAGCGATCCATAAAGGCCTCCTCACCTACCCTGAAGGCCAGGGTCCCGCCAAAGTCGCATAACCGCTGTTCGGCACCCCCGTCATAGCGCGGCGAGGCAAACGTGTCGTGGTGAAGCTGACGTGAGCGGGCTCGCACGAAACACTCCGTCCGCCTTCTCTGCACGATTTCGCGAGGGGGTCGTGAGTGATGTGGTCGTTCTCTTGAGAAGAAAGACAACCGTGTCGTGGTTGCGGGCGGGCCTTTCGCCAAGGTGAGGGGCAGGACGAAGGCGTAACGCGCGTGCTCAGAGACGGAACTCGCGTGCCTGGACCCCCCACTCGGGTGTGTTACGCCTCCAAGCACGGGTGTTACGCCTCCAAGCACGCGAGATCCGGCTCCAAGCACGCGAGTACGGCGCCACGTCACCCAAGCCCCCGAACACGCCACGTTTGCCTTAACCCTCCACAACCCTCATCAACACTCACGACCCCACACAGAAACGTACATAGGCACACAATCGGACACTCAATTGCCAGTAAATGTCCTTTGTGGACGCTGAAGCCCGGCTGCGTGCAGAATCAGGGCCTGCTCTACCTCGACTTTGCCGGGACCCTGGCCCTGAAGGTAGTGAAGGCCCGCTTCACGGACTCTGGGTCGCTCAAGGAATCCTTCACGGACCAGCGGGTCACCACACAAGCCACAGCAGCCCACTTCAGTGCGGCACCCAGAGCGTCACCCGGGTCCCCCGCCCCGGATGCGAGTCGATCGTCCCCCGCCCGCCGACCTCCGCCAGCCGCGCCATGATCGACTGGTTGATTCCGAAGCCGGGCGGCCGGTCCAGCATGCTGAAGCCAGCCCCTTGATCCCGCGCGATGACCGCGATGCCGCCTTCGCGCTCTTCGACGCGAAGCACGACCTGTTTCGTCCCGGCGTGCTTCACGGTGTTTCGGAGCGCTTCGCGAACGGCGTCGCGGATGGCGGTCCGGCGTGCGTGCGAGAGGCGGTAGTCCTCCTCGGTCTCGGCCGCGACGAGCTGGGTGCGAAGGCCGTCGCGCGCCATTTCGGTGGCGACCTCGGCGAGGTCCGCCGCGAGGCCGCGGGCCGACGGCGCATCGGGGCCGGTGAGTTCGCGCCGCAGTTCGGCGGCCTGCGCCCGCGCCGTCGCGCGCATCTCCGCGAGCCGCCGCACGGCCGCGGAATCGTCGTCGGGCGCCTCCATGCCCATCGCTTCCAACGTCTGCAGTACGGAGTCGTGCATGACCCGCTGAGTCCGCAGCCGCTCGGCGCGCTGCCCGCGACGCATCCCGATCCCCAGCGCGAACCGCGTCCCGACGCCGAGCAGGATCAGGATCCCCGCCGTGGTCACCATCGCCACGACGAGCGCGATCATGCAGCCCACCGAACGGCTCACCGCGAGCGGGTCGTCGATCGGGAGCCCGCCGATCCAGGTCAGGAACACCCGGAACGGGAGAGCCGCGATCAGCAACCCGAAAGCGGCGGGCAGCCCGAACGACAGTGTCCACAACGCCACCGTCCCGACCAGCCACGTCCACGCGACGTCGACGGCGAACGGCTGGATCTCGGCGGGCGCGGTCGCGGCCACGATCGTCGCGAGCACCACGCCCACCGCGAGATCGGCGTACATCAGCCGCCCGGACGTCTTCGCCCGGATGCCGCGGCCTCGGACCACCCACCAGACGGCGAAGACGTTCAGCAGTACCGCCAGGATCGTCGTGCTCAGCACCGGGACGATCGCGGCCGAACCGTTCGCGACCAGGAAACCGAGGTACACCTTGGGAAAGGCGGCCACGCGATAGAAGATCGGGCCGAGCGCGGAATAGCGGATCGCACGCATCAGCAGTGAATCGGCGGAATCCTCGCGATAGCGCCAATCGGGCACGGAATCGGGGTCGGGTGCTTCATCGGCCGGGCTGGCGCCCAGCACCGAAGAACCCTTTCGCAACATGGCGCGCACGAAGGTGACCGATTCAGACTCGGACATCCGCCGCCCTCCCGTGCGTCCGGTAGGTCGAGCCTGGCAAAGGGGATCATTCCCGTCAAGACGGCCGAATGCGCAGCTCCGCGACGAGAAGTTTCACCAGCGCGCCGAGTCGTTGCCGTTCCGGCTGGACGGTCGGTACGCCGGCGGCTTCCAGCGGCGCGGCGGTCACCGGTCCGACGCACGCGCACAACACCGGGCCCCGCAACGCGGCCAGGAATTCCTCGCGACGCGGTCCGGCCAGCGCGAGGAGATTCGTCGCCGCGGGCGCGCTGGTGAACGCCAGTGCGTGCACCCGCCCGGCGAGCACACTTTCGACGAGATCGTGCACAGGTTCGACGTTCTCCGGCGAAAGCCAGCGGTACGGCTGCGCCTGGACGACGTCCGCGCCGGACTCCCGCAGCAGCCCGGTGAGTTCGGGCAGCAGAGTGCCGTGCAGTTGAACGGCGACCCGCGCCCCACCAACCCCGGCGTCGCGCAAGGCCTCGAACAGCTCGGCGTTGCTCTCTTCCGGCGCGGAGAAGTCCTCACGAAGCCCCTCACCGCGCACCGCACCGGCCGCTTTCGGCCCGCGCACGAAGATCCGCGACGCGCCCAGCCGTTCCAGCAGCGGTTCACGCAGGCCCCAGCCTTCGGCGGCCGAGAGCCAGCCGCGGAATCCCGCGCCGGTGGTGACCGCGGTGAACCCGACCGGCGCGGCCAGCACGGCGTCCGTCGCCGCGCGCAGTTCGGTGTCGTCCGGCAGCGGGACGATGCGAATGGTGGGCGCGTGCAGCACGGTCGCGCCGTGCCGTGCCAAGGCCGCGACGAAGTCGTCGGCCCGCCGTTCCGCGGTGATCCCGATCGTGATGCCGTCCAGGTCAGCCATAACGCGCGCCCATCTTCCTGATTTCCTCCGCCAGCCGCTCGCGCAGTTCCGGCGGTTCGAGCACTTCGAGGTTGCCGCCGAACCGCAGCAGCTCGCCAACGGCCGGTTCTCCCGGTTCCACGGGGAGTTCCATCGTCAGCCAACCGTTTTCATCCGGCTCGGCGTCCGCTTCCCGCAAGGCCCGCACGCCGACCGCGCCCAGATAGAACGGCACCAGTATGCGGGCGAACTCGTTCAGCCGGACCACCGCCACTCGCGAGTACATCCGCTTCTCGAACTGCTCCGACCACTCGTGCCAGTAGCGCGCGAGGTCGAATCCGGACGGCCGTTCGAAGGTTTCGCCGAGATCTTCGAGCTCTTCGATGCGAGAAACCCGGTACGTCCGGTCGTTGCCATCGCACCGCGCCGCGAGATACCAGTTCCCCGCCTTGAGGATCAGGCCCAGCGGATCGAGAACGCGCTCCACCTTCCGCTGCCCCCATCGTTCGTAGCGGACCTTGATCCGCCGCGTATGCCACACCGCGTCGGCCAGTTCGGACAGTCGCGGCAGGCTCTCGATGCCGCGGTGCCAGCCCGGGACGTCCAGAAAGAACCGTTCGGAGACCTTGCTCGCCCCGGCGCGCAGTTCCGACGGCATGGCCGCGTGCAGTTTGAGCTGCGCCGCGGCGAGGACGGTGCCCAGCCCGAGTTCGGCGGCCGCGCCGGGCAGACCGGCGAGCGAAAGCGATTGCGCCTCCTCCTCGGTGAGCCCGGTCAGCCGGGTGCGATAGCCGTCGACCAGCTGATATCCGCCCGTGCGCCCGCGATCGGCGTACACCGGCACGCCGGCCGCGGACAGCGCCTCGACGTCGCGATAGACCGTTCGGACCGACACCTCCAGCTCGGCGGCCAGCTCCTCGGCCGTCATCCGGCCGCGGTTCTGCAGCAGAAGGAGGACCGACAGGAGTCTGCTCGCGCGCATGAATCCAGTATCGCCGAAAACCTGACATGTTCTGACAGGTTTGGCTGTCAGGGTGAGTCCCATGAACACGTTCGCCATGAAGAACTGGGAAGAGAACATCGTCAGCGGCGCCGACGGCGGACCGCGCGTCGCCTACGCGCACGCCACGCTCGCCTACAGCGGACTGATCGAAGGCGAGTCGATCGTCGACTACCTGCTGTACTACGCGGGTGAGGGCTACGACGGCGACGGGACGACCGCGCCGGGCTTCGAACGCGTCGAGGGCAGCGTGGACGGTCACAAGGGCAGCTTCGTGATCAAGCACGACACCGGCTTCGACGCGAAGGGCATCTCGTCGACGTTCTCGGTGGTCGAAGGCTCCGGAACGGGTGAACTCGCCGGGATCACCGGCACCGGTACCACCACGGGCGTCCTCGGCGAGCCGACGATGTCCTACACCTTCGACTACTCGCTTTAGGGAGGACAGGTGCTCGAGGTCGATCGCGAGCAGGTGCTGGCGTACCGGATCGCGGCGCACGGACTGCACCGCGAGGAGACGGACGCGGCCGCGGCGGCCGTGTTCGACCTCGGCCTGCAGGATTCCGGGCGGGACACCGCGCTGCTGGGCCTCGCCGCCCGGATCGACGGCGACATCACCCCCGCGATCTGGGACGACGGACGGTTCGTGCTCGCCTGGACGCACCGCGGCGCGCCGCATTTCCATCGCCGCGCCGAACTGGACGCCATCAGGGCCGCCCTCGTGCCGCTCGACGAGAAGGACGCGATGGCCCGGATCCTGTGGCAGCGCAAGCAGGTCGAGGAGGCGGGCATGTCCGCGACGGACGCATTGTTCACCGCCGCGAAGGCGATCCGGGAAGTCGTCACCGGCCGACAGACCAAGGGCACGATCAGCGGCGCGGTCACGAAACTGCTCCCCGACGGCCTGTCGTACGCCTGTCGCGGCTGCGGTGTCGTGCACATCCACGAGCAGCTGATGCGGGTCGCGTCGCTCCACGCCGGGGTCCGGCTGGAACCGGGCGCGACCCCGGCGACGCTGGCCCCGCTGGAAAAACGGGGCAGGCTGAGGACTTCGCCGGACGTCGAGGCGGCCACCCGCGTCGTCGAGGGCTACCTGCGGATCAACGGCCCCGCCGCTCCCGGCGACGCCGCCGCCTACGTCGGGACGACACGAACCGGTGTCGACGCGATGTGGCCGGACGACCTGGTCGAGGTGCGGGTCGACGGCAAGAAGGCGTTCCTGCCGGAAGACCGCGTGCCGTTGCTGGAGAACCCGCCGGAGCCGGACGTGGTCCGCCTGTTGCCGCCGCTGGACCCGTTCGTCCAGGCGCGGGATCGCGCCGTGCTGGTGCCGGACAAGGCCCGGCAGAAGGAGGTCTGGAAGATCCTCGGCAACCCCGGCGCACTGCTGGCCGACGGTGAGATCAGCGGCGTCTGGCGGGCCAAGGCGAGCGGGAAGAAGCGGCTCGACGTCACGGTGACCCCATTCGACGCCGTCCGCCCGGCCGTGCGGAAAGCGGCCGAGGAGGAGGCGGCCCGGGTCGCCGCGGCCCGCGAATTCCCCGACCTCCGCGTCACCTTCTCCTGACCCACCTCCCGCGTTTCGTCCTCTCAACGCGGTAGTTGCGTACGCAAGTACCGCATTGAGAGGACGAAACGCGGGGGTCACGGGTCGACGGCCAGGCGATACCCCCGCTTCACCACCGTCTGGACGAGCTTCGGTGACCCCAGTGAGTTCCGCAGGCGTCCGATGGCGGTCTCGACGGCGTGCTCCTCGCCGCCGTCGGGCAACGCGGAGATCAGTTCCCGCCGGGAGAACACCCGGCCCGGCGCCTCCGCCAAGGCCCGCAGCAGGGCCATCGGCGCGGGCGCGATGTCACACCACTGCCCGTCCACCAGCGCCGCCTGTCCGCGCAGTTCGATGCTCCGCCCGCCCGCGATCAGCCGCGGCGAGCGGGCTTCGAGCGCGTCGGACACCGTCCGCGCCAACGCCCCGATCCGCGACCGCGTCGGCTGCACCGTCGGGATCCCGAGCGCGGCCAGCGGCCCGGCGGTGATCGGCCCGACACAGGCCACCACGACCCGCTTTTCCAGCGCCTGAACGATTCCCGAGAGCCGCCCGGTCCGCTTCGCGACGCCCAGCATGGACGCGGCGGCCGGCGCGCTGGTGAACGGCAACGCGTCCACCGAGCCGTCGAGCACCGCGTCCAGCAGCCGGTCGAGCGGCCCGGGGTCGGTTGGCCCGACCCAGCGGTACACCGGGACCTCGATCACTTCGGCGCCCGCGTCCCGCAGACTGTCCACGAAGTACGGAAGCGGCTCGCCGTGCAACTGCACCGCGATCCGCTGGCCCTCCACCCCGGATTCGAGCAGATGCTGCAGCACCTCGGCGTTGCTCTCCGAGCCCGGCGAGTAGTTCTCCGAAAGTCCGGCCGCGCGGATCGCGCCCTTGGCCTTCGGGCCGCGGGCGAGCAGCGCGGACTTCCCGAGCCGGTCGAGCAGCTCCTCCCCCAGTCCCCAGCCCTCGGCGGCCTCGATCCAGCCGCGGAAGCCGATCCCGGTCGTCGCGACGACGGCGTCGACCCGGTCCTCCAGCAGCCGCATGGTCGCCGACCGCAGTTCGGTGTCGTCGGAAAGCGGCACGATCCGGATCGCCGGGCCGTACCGCACGGTCGCACCTTTACGCACGAACAGCGCGCCGAGCTCGTCAGCTCGTCGCGCCGCCGTGATACCGATGACGAATCCCGCCAGGGGAAGGACTTCTGTCACGGCGAAGCTTCCACCTCCACGACACCCCCGGCGACCCGGACCCGGTACGCCTCGACCGAGACGCCCTCGGCGTCGAGACATGCGCCGGTCCGCAGGTCGAAACGTTCCTTGTACACCGGCGAAGCCACGACGGGGACACCGCCGGCGTCGCCGACGATCCCCCGCGAAAGCACCGCGGCACCGCTGATCGGATCCACATTGGACAGTGCGTACCACCGGTCACCCGGCAGCCGGAAGATCGCCACCTGGACGCCGTCGTCGAGCAGGGCGGCGACGCCGGACCATTCGGGTACCGCGCCCGCCGCGCAGATGGCGGTCCAGGTGCGCTCGATCGAGGTCGTCACTGCTTCACCTCCGGGATGCCCAGCAGCACGGGCACCTTCTGGTCGCGTTCGGTGCGGAAGGAGATCGTCGGGTCCGGCGTGCCCGGAGCGTTGACGAACGAGGTGAACTTCGACAGCTTCTCCGGATCCTCCAGCACCCCACGCCATTCGTCGGCGTAGTCGCCGACATGCTTGGCCATCGCGGCGTCGAGGTCCTCGCAGATGCCGAGCTTGTCGTCGATGATCACCGCGCGCAGGTGGTCGAGGCCGCCTTCCATCTCCTCGACCCAGGGCGCGGTGCGCTGCAGCCGGTCGGCCGTGCGGACGTAGAACATCAGGAACCGGTCGATCGTGCGGATCAGCGTCTCGGTGTCCACTTCGGACACCAGCAGATCCGCGTGCCGCGGGGTCGCGCCGCCGTTCCCGCCGACGTAGAGGTTCCAGCCCTTGTCGGTGGCGATGATGCCGAAGTCCTTGCTCCGCGCCTCGGCGCATTCCCGCGCACAGCCCGAAACGGCGGACTTGAGCTTGTGCGGCGAGCGCAGGCCCCGGTAACGCAGTTCGAGTTCGATCGCGAGGCCGACGCTGTCCTGAACACCGTAGCGGCACCACGTCGAACCGACACAGGACTTGACCGTGCGCAAGGATTTCCCGTACGCGTGCCCCGACTCGAACCCGGCGTCGACGAGCCGCCGCCAGATCAGCGGGAGTTGGTCGACTCCTGCGCCGAACAGGTCGATCCGCTGTCCGCCGGTGATCTTGGTGTACAGCCCGAAGTCCATCGCCACCTGCGCGATGACCATGAGCTTCTCCGGCGTGATCTCGCCACCGGGGATGCGCGGGACGACCGAGTAGGTGCCGTTGCGTTGCAGGTTCGCCAGGAACTTGTCGTTGGTGTCCTGCAGGGTCGCCTGCTCACCGGCGAGGATGTGCCCGTTGCCCAGCGTGGCCAGAATCGAGGCGATCACCGGTTTGCAGATGGCGCAGCCGGTTCCGGTGCCGTACCGGTCGATCATCTCGCTGAACGTGCTGATCCGCGTGGCCCGCAGGATCTGGAACAGCTCCGCCCGCGACTGCGGGAAGTGCTCGCACAGCGCCTTGGACTGCTCGACGCCGCAAGCCGTCAGCAGCTTGCCCAGCAGCGGGACGCAGGATCCGCACGCGGTTCCGGCCCGCGTGCAGCCCTTGATCTTGGCGACCGAATCGCAACCCTCTTCGGTGATCGCGTGCGTGATGGCGCCCTTGGAAACCGCGTTGCAGGAACAGATCTGCGCGGCGTCGGGCAGCGCGTCGACCCCGACCGCCGCCCCGCCGCCGGCCGGGGCGAGGATCGCGCCGGGTTCGGCGGGCAGCGGCCTGCCGACCATCGCGCGCAGCGTGTTGAACTCGCTCGCGTCACCGACCAGCACCCCGCCGAGCAGGGTCTTCGAGTCGTCCGAGATCACGAGCTTCTTGTAGGTCCCGGCGACCGCGTCGTTGAACGCGACCTCCAGCGCACCCTCGGTGGCCGCGTGCGCGTCACCGAAACTGGCGACGTCGACCCCCATGAGCTTGAGCTTCGTGGACATGTCCGGCTCGGGGAACGTGCCCTCGCCACCGGTCAGCCGTGCGGCGACGATCTCCGCCATCGCGTAGCCGGGCGCCACGATGCCGTACACCTTCCCCGCCACGGCGGCGCATTCACCGATCGCGTACACCGATGGGTCGGAGGTGCGGCAGGATTCGTCCACCAGGATCCCGCCGCGTGCACCGACCTCCAGGCCGGAAGACCGGGCGAGGTCGTCGCGCGGCCGGATCCCGGCGGAGAACACGACCAGGTCGACGTCGAGTTCGGTGCCGTTGCCGAGCCTGGCGATGTACCGCTCGCCGTCCGGTTCGATGGCGTCGGTCGACGTTCCCGTGTGGACGGTCACGTCGAGGTCGGTGATCAGCCGCCGGAGCAGGCCACCGCCGCCCTCGTCGACCTGCAGCGGCATCAGCCGCGGCGCCATCTCGACCACGTGTGGCGAGAGCCCCATGTCCCGCAACGCCTTCGCGGCTTCGAGCCCGAGCAGGCCACCACCGATGACGACCGCCGAGCGACGGCCGCGGCCTGGCCGCTGAGCCGCTTCCCGGATGGCGTCGAGGTCTTCGATCGTCCGGTAGACGAAGCAACCCGGGAGATCGTGGCCGGGTACCGGCGGGACGAACGGCCGTGAGCCGGTCGCGAGGACGAGCGCGTCATACGGCTGCTCGTACCCGGACTCGGTGACGACGACCTTGCGGTCCCGGTCCACCGACGTCACCGCGTCGCCGAGCCGCAGTTCGACCTGCGGGTCGTCCGCGTAGTCGGCTCCTTCCAGTGCCAGCGAAGCCGGATCCCAAGTGTCCACATAGGACGTCAGGGCGACGCGGTCGTACGCGGGCCTCGCCTCCTCGGCGAGAACCACCACCTGCCATTCGCCGGTCTTGTCCTCCGCGCGCACGGCTTCGACGAGCCGGTGCGCGACCATGCCATGTCCCGCGACGACGAGTTTCCGCATCAGACCTCCGCCCCGGCGAGCGCCAGACCTCGGGTGCCCGCCATCTCCGCCTGCTGTTTCCGCAGGTACACCGCCCATGTGACGGCGAAGCACAGTCCGTAGAAGACGAGGAAGGCGATGAACGCCGGCACCCCGCTCTTGGTGTCCGCGAACGACTGCCGGAACGCCAGGTTGATGAACAACCCGCCCAGCGCCCCGATCGCCCCGGCCAACCCGATCAACGCACCGGAGAGCTTGCGCGCCTTCAGCAGTTCGAGGGTCTCGTCGGCGCCCTCACTGATCGCGACCTTCGCCTTGGCACGGAAGATCGCCGGGATCATCTTGTACGTCGAGCCGTTGCCGATCCCGGTCAGCACGAACAACACGATGAACGCGACGGTGAACAGCGCCAGCGAGTTCGACGTCGACGCCAGGATCAGCACCACGGTCGCCACGGCCATCCCGACGAACGTCGTGAAGGTGATCTTGCCGCCGCCGATCCGGTCGGCCAGCCAGCCGCCCGTCGGCCGGGAGAAGGACCCGAGCAGCGGTCCGAGGAACGTCACCGCCGCGGCCTGCAGCGGAGTCCGCCCGAACTGGTTCTGCAACACCAGGCCGAAGGCGAAGCTGTAGCCGATGAACGAACCGAACGTGCCGACGTAGAGAAACGACATCACCCACGTGTGCGGGTCCTTGACGACCTCGCGCATCGCCTTGGTGTCTCCCTTCATCGAGGAGAGGTTGTCCATGAAGAAGTACGCGCAGACCGCCGCGACCACGATCAGCGGGATGTAGATCGCCAGCACCAGCCGGGGCGCGGTGGCGCCGACGGTGCCGATGACCAGCAGGCCGATCAGCTGGATCGCCGCCACCCCGAGGTTGCCGCCGCCCGCGTTGAGCCCGAGTGCCCAGCCCTTGTGCTTCTCGGGATAGAACGCGTTGATGTTCGTCATCGACGACGCGAAGTTCCCGCCGCCGACCCCGCCGAGCGCGGCGATCAGCAGGAAGGTGCCGAGCGAGGTGCCCGGCTCCATCGCGATCGCGGCCAGGATGGTGGGCGCCAGCAACAGCAGCGCGCTGACGATCGTCCAGTTCCGGCCACCGAACTTCGCCACCGCGAAGGTGTAGAGCGGCCGCATGAGCGCGCCGATCAGCGTCGGGGTCGAAACGAGCAGGAACTTGTCGGCGGCCGAGAACCCGTACTGCGGGCCCATGAACAGGACCATGACCGACCACAGTGTCCAGACGGAGAAACCGATGTGTTCGGCCAGCACGGAGAACCAGAGGTTCCGCCGGGCGATCTTCTTCCCGGTCTTCTCCCAGAACTGCTCGTTCTCCGGATCCCAGTGCTCGATCCAGCGCTTGCCACGAGCGGTCATGAAAGCCTCCTTGGTGGGCATCGTTCGGATCTCCTGTAGCCGGATCACTGCGCGGCCAGCCATCTCGCGACCCCGCTGACGGCGTCCTTGCAGCCGCCGCAGCCGGTCGTCGCGCGGGTCGCTCCGGCGAGGGCGGGCACGTCGGTGGCGCCGGCGCGCCAAGCCTCGACGAGCCGTCCCTTGGTCACCGCGTTGCAGCGGCAGATGACCGCCGACGCGGGCAGATCGGCCGGGCTCGACGCCGACGGCGCCCCGGCGGGCAACGCGCGCCCCAAAAGGACGGCGAGCCGGTCTTCCGGCACCGGGGTGCCCCGGTCGTAGAACTGCGTGATCGTCGCGGCCGCGTCGGGAAGGCCGAGCAGGATCGCGCCCGCCACGCGGTTTTCCCGGAGGACGAGCTTGCCGTAACGGCAGCCCGCCGGGTCGCTGAAGGTGAGGACTTCGGCGGTCGGATCGTCCGCGCCGGTCATCGTCTCGCCGAGGGCGGTGAGGTCGATGCCGCGCGCCTTGAGCCGGGTCACCGGCTGGGTGCCGCGGTAGCGCGACGCGGATTTCGTCCCGGTGACCAGGTCCGCGACGACGGCGGCCTGTTCCCACGCGGGCTGCACGAGACCGCCGAACGCGCCGGGATGTTTCGCGCAGTCACCGATCGCGTGGATCCGGCCGTCGCTGGTCCGCAGCAGATCGTCGACGACGATGCCGCCCTCGACGGTCAATCCGGCGTCCACGGCCAGTTTCGTCTCGGGCCGGACCCCGGTCGAGACGACGATGAGGTCGGCGGGCACGTGCGTTCCGTCGTCGAGTTTGAGCCCGTCGCCACTGACATACCGCGCGGCACCGACACCGAGCCGGAAACCGACGCCGAGCTCTTCGAGCTTCCTGGTCAGCACCCGCGCGGCTTCCGCGTCCAGCTGCCGTTCCATGATGTGCGGCATCGGATGCACGACGGTGACGAGGTTTCCGCGCCCCGCGAGGCCGCGCGCCGCTTCCAGGCCGAGCAGGCCACCGCCGAGGACGGCGACCGGGGCACCCAGTTTGGCGGCGTCGAGGATGCGGGCGCAGTCGTCGAGGGTGCGGAACGCGACGACGTCCGGACCCGGTTCGAGTCCTTCGACCGGCGGCATCCACGGGTTGGCGCCGGTGGCGAGCACGAGCGCGTCGTAGTCCACAGTGGACCCGTTGTCGAGGTGCACCCGCCGCGCCGCCCGGTCGATCGACGTCGCGGCGACCCCGCGGCGCAGGTCGGCCCCGGTGCGTGCGGGCCACTCGTCGTCGTGGAGCCGGACGACTTCCGGCCGCATGGTCCCGGCGACCACCGACGAGAGCAGCACCCGGTTGTAGGCGGTGTGGGTTTCCGCGCCGATCACGGTGAGCCGGACGCGTTCGCCGTCGGGATCGCGGCGGCGGATGTCGTCGGCCAGCCGCGCGCCCGCCATCCCGTATCCGGCGATGACCACCGACCGGGCGCTCACGCGGCCGCCTCGGCCGGGGCGAGCGCGACCGCGCACACCTTGAACTCGGGCATCCGGCTGGTCGGGTCGAGCGCCGGATTGGTCAGCAGATTCGCCCGCCCCTCACCGGGGAAGTGGAACGGCAGGAACACCAGATCCGGGCGCAGTGAGGCGACGCAGCGGATCCGGGCACGGGTCTCTCCGCGCCGCGACCGCACGACCGCGAGGTCGCCGTCGGCCAGTCCCGCCTGCGCGGCGGTGTCCGGGTGAACTTCCACGAAGGCCTCCGCGACGACGTCGTTCAGCTCCTTGACCAGTCGGGTCTGCGCCCCGGACTGGTAGTGCTGCAGGACCCGGCCCGTGGTGGCCTGCAAGGGGAATTCGGCGTCTGGCAGCTCGGCCGGGCCGACGTGGTCCACCGGCACGAACCGCGCGCGGCCGTCCGGGTGGGCGAAGGAGCCGAGGAACATCCGCGGTGTGCCGGGATGCGTTTCCGCGGGAACGGGCCAGTACAGCGCTTCGCCGCCACGGAGCCGGTCGTAGGTGATGCCGGAGTAGTCGGCGACACCGCCCTTGGATGCCTGGCGGAGTTCGGTGAAGACGGTCTCGGCGTCGGACGGGAACCGCCCGTCGGGCTGGCCGAGCCGTCTGGCCAGTTCCGAAAGCACGAAGAGATCGGTCCTCACCCCGGACGGCGGGTCGAGCGCCTTGCGGCGCAAGAGAATCCGGCCTTCGAGGTTGGTCATGGTGCCGTCCTCTTCGGCCCACTGGGTGACCGGGAGGACGACGTCGGCCATCGCCGCGGTCTCCGAGAGCACGAGATCCGAGACGACCAGGAAGTCCAAAGAGGACACCTTGTCCTGGACGCGGCCGGCACCGGGCGCCGAGACGACGACGTTGCTGCCGAACACCATCAGCGCGCTCGGACCGTCTTCCGTACCCAGTGCTTCGAGGAGTTCGACCGCCGAACGGCCGGGCCCCGGCAGGGATTCCGCGGGCACCCCCCAGACTCCGGCGACGTACTCGCGGGCGGCGGGATCGTCGATCTTGCGGTACCCGGGCAGCTGGTCGGCCTTCTGGCCGTGTTCGCGGCCGCCTTGGCCGTTGCCTTGCCCGGTCAGACAGCCGAATCCGGACCCCTCGCGGCCGGGGAGGCCGAGCGCGAGCGCGAGGTTGATCCACGCGTTGACCATCGCCGTGCCGTTGGCGTGCTGCTCGGTGCCGCGCGCGGTGAGGATGTAGGCGTTGCGGGCGGCGGCGAGTTTAGCGGCGACGCGACGCTGGTCGGCGGCCGAGACGCCGGTGATCTGCTCGACCCGCTCCGGCCACCAGGCGGCGACCGAACGCCACAGTTCTTCGAAACCGTTCGTGCGCTCGTCCACGTAGGACTGGTTCAGCAGGCCGTCGGCGACGACGGCGTGCAGGATCCCTTGCGCGAGAGCGAGATCGGTTCCCGGCGCGGGCGCGAGGTGCAGCCCGGCCAGTTCGGCGGTCGCGGTCCGGCGCGGGTCGACGACGATCAGGTCGGCGCCGCGCAGGTGCTGGGTGAACGGCGGCATCGTTTCCGCCGGGTTCGCGCCGATCAGCAGGACGGCGTCGGCGTCGGCGAGATCCGTTACCGGGAAAGGCATCCCACGGTCGGCGCCGAACGCCTTGATTCCCGCGGCGGCCGCCGACGACATGCAGAACCGGCCGTTGTAGTCGATCTGCGAGGTGCCCAGCGCGATGCGGGCGAACTTTCCCAGCAGATAGGCCTTCTCGTTGGTCAGTCCGCCGCCGCCGAAGACGGCGACCGAATCGGCCCCCTTGGCCACGCGGATCTCGATGAGCCGTCGCGCGACGAGGTCGAGCGCCTGCTCCCAGCTCCCGGGCCGGAGTTCACCGTCGACCCTGATCAGCGGAGTGGTCAGCCGGGAAGGCGAGGTGAGCAGTTCTCCCGACGTCCAGCCCTTCTGGCACAGGCCACCGGCGTTGACCGGGAAGTCACGCGGGGCGACGCGGGCGCCGTCGAGGCTCATCCCGCACTGCAGGGCGCAGTACGGGCAGTGCGTGTCCACCGCGGTCGCGGTGACTTCGGTGGGAGCGGCGAGCGGCACGGGCACCTCCTCAGGCGTCGATTGCGCTTGAAGGTAGGTAGGCCGTGTTACCTGAAAACTCCTGAATGTTTCAGGCGTTTGACATTGCCTGCCGACGGCGAAGGTCACACCGTGAGGTCACGGCAGCAGGTGGACGGCTATACACTTGATGTATAGACCCGGCGTATACACACTGCGTATAGTCACCGCATGTCCATCGGGAACACCCTGCTCGGCCTGCTGGAAGCCGGCCCCAAGCACGGTTACGACCTCAAACAGCTCTACGACAAACAGTTCCGGCAAGACCGCCAACTGCACTACGGG
The DNA here is from genome assembly GCF_055575355.1 of Amycolatopsis sp. NPDC034160. NCBI lineage: Bacteria > Bacillati > Actinomycetota > Actinomycetes > Pseudonocardiales > Pseudonocardiaceae > Amycolatopsis > Amycolatopsis sp. NPDC034160. The sequence goes on from NZ_JBVISU010000010.1 coordinate 122,405, forward strand.
CAGGTCTATTCGACGCTGAACCGGCTGCTGAAAAACGGGCTGGTGGAAGTGAACGGTGTCGAAGCGGGCGGCGGACCGGACCGGAAGCGGTACGCGATCACCGACGCCGGCGTCAGCAATGTCGAGGACTGGCTGAAAAGCCCGGAGAACCCCTCCGTCTACCTGCAGAACACGCTCTACACCAAGGTGGTGCTCGCGCTGATGTCCGGCCGCGGTGCCCAGGACCTGCTCGACGTCCAACGCGGCTCCCATCTCCGCGTCATGCGGGAGCTCACCGCGCGCAAGACCGCCGGAGACCTCGCCGATCAGCTCATCTGCGATCACGCGCTGTTCCATCTCGAAGCGGATCTGCGGTGGCTGGAACTCACGGGCGCCCGTCTCGATGAGCTCGCGCGTCAGCTCGAGCGCTGAGTCGCACACCATCCGGGGGACTCGCGGTGGAAACATCGTTGTTACAAGGCCTGGCCAGCACCGGATGTTCGGCTCTGACCAGGCGCTGTATTCACAGCACAGCACTCACATCGCGGGCCGCGGCGCGGAGCCCGTCGTGCGCCGCCCGCGTCGACCGCGGGTCGAGGGCGTTGGCGGCCAAGCGGAAGAGGACGGCCCGCAGGAGAAGTTGGGGCCATTGCGGGAGATACGCCCAGCGTTCGAGAAGGGCGATGGTGGCGCCACCCCAGGCGAGCGCGTCGACCGCGACGATCGCGGCACCCCATTCACCGGGCCGGTAATACGGAACGAAATCGACGATCCCGGGCGCCGCGTCGCCGTCGAACAGCACTCCGGCGAGCAGCTCCCCGTGGACGACCTGGTCCGGCAGCTTGATCGGTCTTCGGGAGCCTGCCAAGACCTCGAACCAGCGGCCGCCCTTGTTCTCGTCGAGCGGCATGTCCGCTTCGCCCCAGGCGAGTTTGTCGGCCAGTGCCTCGATGTCGGTGCGGCGCCCCAGGAAATCCGGCCGCGGCAACCCCGCCGTCGCGCGCTGCAGTTTGACCGCCGCGTGCACGACCTCGTCGTACCGGTGCTCGGCCGTCCCGGACACGAACCGGTTCGCCGACCAGCCGCCGACCACCCACCGGCCGTCGCTGGAGCGGACCGGCTTCGCGACCCGCAGACCGGGCTCGTCGACCGCTTCCAGCGCCCTGGCCGTCCACAGGGTCCGCGACTTGTCCACGACCGGCTTCAGGACGAGATCGCCGTAACGCCAGGCGGTGGTGCCGGGCAGCGGCTCCGCGTCACCGTCACGTCCGCCGAACGCCGAACAGACGTGATCCGGAGGACTTTCCAGGGTGGCACGCACGGCACGGACGTTACCTCGTCTTCCGCGCCACCAACGAGAAGACGCGCTGGTCACTTGAGTAGCGATACTCAAGACAACATCACTCTGACCTGCCATTCTTCGGCCATGGTCCCCCGAACGGCCCAGAGTCGGCTCACCGATGGACAGCTCGCCGCCGTCCAACTCGGGTCGCTGTGGCTGCTGGGCACCCTCGGCGCGATCACCGTCGGCTGGCTGGTCGTGCTCGCCGCTTTCCTGCACCTTCCCTGGCTGGCGTTGCCCGTCCCGCTCGTGTCGATCGGGACGGCGTACCTGGCCGGTTCCGTCGCGCCGAACGTCTCGTCCCTGACGATGCGGCCGTGGCCGAGGCTGGCGTGGGCGTTCGCCGTCGGGATTTCCGGTGTTCTCGGCGCGATCTTCGTGGCGGAAGTGGCGGAAGCCTTCGAACCCGCCGAGTGGGTGACGCTGCCGCTTCTCGGCCTGCCGGTGGCGATCGTCGCGGGCCTGTTCGTGGCCGACTGGCGCGTGCGGACCGGTGCCGCGATCCTCGGCGTGGCACTGGTGGCGGGCGGCATCGCCGTCCCCGCCGCGCTCCCCGAAGACACCGCCGCCCGCCGGCTGGCCTCGACCGGCATCCCGCACGAACGCACCCTCGCGGCCGATCTCGGCGCACAACGCCTTCCCGACAAGGCGACCGAAGACTCCGGCTCGCTGATCCTCGAGTATGGCCCCGAGTTGTGGATCTCCCCCGTGTGGACCTTCGTGACCGACGCCGTCGAGAGCTGCGAGACGTCGGTGAAGACGAACTGGCGACTTGAGAACGCGACGTGCACTCAGGTCGGCGAAGGCACCTTCCTGCGCCAGAACACCGACCGGATCGAGTTCATCCAGCGACGGGGCGCGGTGTCGCTGCACCTCGCGGGCAACCACAACTGGAAGCCGTCGGAACTCCAGGAGCTGGCCGCGAAGACGCATTCGCTGACCGACGCCGAGATCATGGCGGCACTGCCCAAGGCGAGCGGCGGGCACCGGACCGACGTACCCGCGGGATACGCGCGGTTCGTGCGGGCGATCTTCACCGGCGGCTCGATCGGCTTCGGCGGCTGAGCGGGGAGCAAAGTCGCCTAGCTGCTGGTCGGTGTCCACTGACGCAGAGGGGAGCGAGCTCGCTCAAGAGACTCGCCCCGCACTGTGCTTTGCACGGTTTGACGAGGGGGTCGTGAGTGCCGGTGAGCGTTCTCTTGAGGGGTAAGGCAAATATGGCGTGATCGGCTCGTTGCCGCGAAGGTCCCAGCACTCCTCGCTGAGAATCGGCGCGCCCTGATTGTCCACAAGGGACACTGTCAGACAACTCCGTGCCTGATTTGGGCCTGCATGTGCGGTTTCGGGGCGGGTCGTGAGTGCCGATTAGGGTTAGAACACCACTTGCCACTCACGACCCCCTCGGGAAACCACGCATACTGCTCAAGCCGGACACTTGCCCGCCAAAAGTGTCCTTTGTGGACACTCTGCTCTCGTCCCGACGTCCAGTAGCCAGTCCGGACCCGCGCCAGGACACGCCCCATTCGGCTTACTCACGACCCCCCGCGAAAATGTACTTAGAGACACAAATCAGTCACTCAATCGCCAGGGATGCCCTTGTAGACACTGAAGCCCGGCGAGCGTCCAGAATCGGGCCCGCACTCTCTCGACTTTGCCGGGACCTCGCCCGGCCACCGCAGGAACCCCAAAACAGCAGCAAGGGACCTTTGCTCCCGCTTACTTAGCCAGGCTAAGCGAGCGACAGCAAAGGTCCCTTGCTCCCTTTTCGCAGGTCAGCCGGGGCCGGAGCCTCAGTAGGTCGGCAGGCTCTGGTCGATCTGCCGCGCCCAGGCCAGCACGCCGCCACCGAGGTGGGTCGCGTCCTTGAACCCGGCCTTGTGCAGTGCCGCCAGCGCCTCCGCCGAACGTGCACCGGACTTGCAGTGCAGCACGATCGGCTTGTCCTGCGGCAGTTCCGACAGCGCCTCGCCCGAGAGGATCTTGTCCTTCGGGATCAGCGTCGCGCCCTTGATGTTCACGATCTCGTACTCGTGCGGCTCACGGACGTCGATGAGGGCGAAGTTGTCCCCGTTGTCGAACTTGGCCTTGAGTTCCGCCGGAGTGATCGTGTGGCCCGAAGCGGCCGAAGCGGCTTCGTCGGACACAACGCCACAGAACGCTTCGTAGTCGATGAGCTCGGTGATCTTCGGGGTCTCCGGATCCTTGCGGATCTTGACCTCGCGGTACTTCATCTCGAGCGCGTCGTAGCTGACGAGCCTGCCCAACAGCGGCTCACCGATGCCGGTGATCAGCTTGATCGCCTCGTTGACCATGATCGAACCGATCGACGCGCACAGCACACCCAGCACGCCGCCCTCGGCGCACGACGGGACCATGCCGGGCGGCGGCGGCTCGGGGTAGAGGTCGCGGTAGTTGAGGCCCTTGCCGTTCGGCGCGTCCTCCCAGAACACGCTCGCCTGGCCCTCGAACCGGTAGATCGAGCCCCACACGTAGGGCTTGCCGGTGAGCACGGCGGCGTCGTTGACCAGGTATCGCGTCGCGAAGTTGTCGGTGCCGTCGAGGATCAGGTCGTACTGCTCGAACAGTTCGAGCGCGTTCGACGACTCGAGGCGGTCGGTGTGCAGGTGCACCTTCACGAACGGGTTGATCTCGGCGATCGTCTCCTGTGCCGACGCGGCCTTGAGCTTGCCGATGTCGGACTGGCCGTGGATGACCTGGCGGTGCAGATTCGATTCGTCGACCTCGTCGAAGTCGACGATGCCGAGCGTGCCGACACCGGCCGCGGCCAGATACAGCAGCGCGGGGCTGCCGAGGCCACCGGCACCGATGACCAGCACCTTGGCGTTCTTCAGCCGCTTTTGCCCGGTCATCCCGACGTCCGGGATGATCAGGTGACGGCTGTACCGGGCCACCTCTTCCTTGGTGAGCTCGGCGGCCGGCTCAACGAGCGGCGGCAGCGTGCCTGACATCGGGTCCTCCATCTCGCGTGGATCGCGGGTCGCATCCCAGTATCTACAACACCGAGAAGCGAAAACGACTTCCCGTGGTTCACATCCTGGGAAATTCCAGCAGATGGGATGGCGTGGCCTAGGGCGTCGGGTTCGGCCAGGACCCCGGTTTGCAGACCTTGCCGTCGGCGGGCACCTTGCCCCTGTCCCCGCCGGGAAGGTTGTTCAGCTGCGCCACGAAGTTGTTCGAGACACCGAAGGTCTGCTGCATCATCACCGGCGCGATTCCGCCGTCCACCGGGCAACCGACGTGCTTGCCACCCAGCGCGTGGCCGACCTCGTGGTTGATCGCGTACTGGCGATACCCGGTCATGTCGCCCTGGAACGCCATCGCGCCGCGCACCCAGCGGGCGAGGTTGATCACCACGCGTTTGTCGAAGCTCGCCCGGTAGCAGGACGTCTCATAGGTGATCTGGAACATGCAGACGTCCGCGCGATGCGTCGTGTTCGGTGTGGTGAGGCTCACGCGGAAGCTGGGATTCGGGTAACTCGCGTCGACACGCTGGAGCGCCTTCTTCCCGTCCCATGTCCAGCTCTGGGGGCTGGACAGGGTGTCGACGACCGCGCTGGCGAAACTGTCGTCACCCGCGTAACTCGCCGGATCGATGCCGTCCTCGACCTCGACGGTGTAGGTGAAGAGCTGCCCGGTTCCCACCTTCGGCCCGGATCCCGGCACCACGTGATAGGTGCCCTTCCCGGACTCGGTGAAGTTTGCGCCCTTGGGCAGATCCGCCGTCGGGATCTTCAGATCGACCGGTTTAGCCGGGTTCTCGGGGAGGACGTCGCCGCCTCCGTCCACCCCCGCGCCCGGCTCCCCGCCGTTGCCGGCGGAACCGTCGGCCGCGGCCAGGCTCGTCCCGTCGGAGGCGATGGGCTCGGGTGGGCCGGTGGCGGTGTTGAACACGACCAGCGCGGTGATCACCACCAGGATCGGCAGCGCGTACACCCGCCAGCCGTAGGTCTTGGCGAACCGGCCGATGCCGCTCTTGCTCTTGGCCTTGCGGTCGGCGGCCTTCGCGGCGGGCTCGTGCGGCTTCCAGGACGCGCTGAGCGGCTGGGCGCTGGTGCGGCGGGTGCCGGGGCGGTAGCGATCTTCGTCCAGGCGCTGCGACGGCGGCGGCGTCGGCCGGTACTGGCCCGTGCGCGGGACGTCGGAGGTCCTGGGCTGGGGGCGCGACGAACGACGGGCGGAGGCGGAGTACTGAGACCGCCGACCTTCGCCTTGCGCGTCTTGCTTCACCCGGTCCACGGCACCAGGGTGCCATAACCGAACTGTGATGTTGTGAGCGACCGGCGCATCGCGCGGCGTGCTCCGGCCGCCCGAATGGGCTACCAGGTGCCCGATTCGACCGATTCCCACATCCCCAAAACGGCTTTCGCTACGACATTCGGGCGTTCCATCTGCGCCACATGGCCGGTTCGGGGGAGAACGAGCAACCGGGCGTGCGGAAGTAGCCGAGCGGTGCGCTCGGCGCGCCGGACGGATATCACCCGGTCGTGCTGTCCCCACACGACGAGCGTCGGCGTGGTGACCGTCGGCGCGACGGCCCACAGCGAGGCGGGACCGCGCGCGGACCACGTCCGGAAGATGCCGAACGTACTGCGGGCCAGCGCGGGCGCCGCCCACACGAATTCGGCACGGGCGCTGTGCTCCTCCTCCAGTTCGTTCAGCCTGCTCTCGGCGAAGCGGGAAGGGTCGGCGAAGCACAGCTTGATGACCTGCATGGCACGTTCACGCGGGCCCAGTGCGGCCAGCTGACGACGCACCCGCGGGCCGATCAGCGGCAGGTACGCGAACGCCATCCTCGGGTCGGACAGCCGTTTCATGCTGGGACGGAGATCCGGCATCGCGGGCGAGATCAGCGTCAGTGTCTTCACCAGTTCCGGACGGCGCGCCGCGACGAGCAGCGCGACCGCGCCGCCCATCGAGTTGCCGAACAGATGCACCGGCCCCGTTCCGAGGCCTTCGATGTGGCGCGCGACGATTTCCGCGTGCGCGTCGAGGCTGAAGTCGAATCCGTCGGGCGGCTCCGAATAGCCGAACCCCGGCAGATCGAGCGAAGTGCCGCCCGCCTGAGGCGCCAAGAGCGCGGCGAGGTCGGTCCAGTTCGTGGACGAACCGCCGAGCCCGTGGACGTAGACCGCCGTCTCGGGGCCGCCGGGGGTCCGGCGGATGTGCAATTTCACCCCGCCGACACCTATTGTTTCCCCGGGCCAAGGCGACGGCGCGGGGTCCAGCGACGGCAATGACCTGCGCGACAGCGGTACGTGGGTCAGTGGCGGGCGATCCCCGGCGGCGCGGGAAACTGAAGAAGACACAGCATCAAGGATGCCCGACCCTTGGCGGTCTGGCTGTACCGGCGAGTAATCTCGAGTTCACTTCACGCGGCGGTGACCCCGCCCGGCGGAGCCCAGCTCGACTGCGCTGAGGCGTTCTCGGCGGAGACGAGTGCCTCGAACTGGAGGAACGATGACAGAAATGGCGCGACTGCAGGCGCGAGGCGTCCGCCTGCCGAGGACGGAACGCCGCGCCCAGCTACTGGCCGCCGCGCAGCGGGTGTTCGCCGCGAACGGATACCACGCCGCCGCGATGGACGAGATCGCCGAAGAGGCCGGGGTCAGCAAGCCGGTCCTCTACCAGCACTTCCCCGGCAAGCTCGACCTCTACATCGCGCTGCTGGAGAGTCACGTCGACGAACTGGTGCGGCGGGTCAAGGAAGCGCTCGACTCCACGACGGACAACAAGCAGCGTGTCCCGGCGACCGTCGGCGCGTTCTTCGACTTCGTCAACGGTGACGCCGGCGCCTTCCGGATGGTCTTCGAGTCCGACTTGCGCGGCGAGCCCGCCGTGCAGGAGGCGGTGGACCGGGCGACGTCGGCCAGCGTCGACGCGATCACCGAGACCATCACCGCCGACGCCGGCCTCGACGAGGACAAGGCGCGGCTGCTCGCGGTCGGCCTCGTGGGTCTCTCGCAGGTCAGCGCGCGGTTCTGGCTGGCGCACCACAAGTCGATGAGCCGCGAAGAGGCCGTCGCCCTCACCGCCAACCTCGCCTGGCGAGGCATCGGCGGCGGCTTCCCGCTGCAGCACTGACCCCCGCGTTTCGTCCTCTACTTGCGATCCTTGCGCGTGCAACTACCGCAGGTAGAGGACGAAACGCGTGTGATTACTGGGGCAGAAGCTTCTTGATGCGGTCCGCGGCGGCCTGAGCGTCAGCGACGACCTTCGCGGTGTCGAGACCGACAACGCGGCCTTCGCGCTTGAGCGCGCGGCCGTCGACGAACACCCAGGAGACGTTCGCGGGCTGGGTGTTGAAGACCAGCTGATTCACCCAGTCCACCTTCGGCGCGAAGTTGACCGACTGGGCGTCGACCAGTTGCAGGTCCGCCCGCTTGCCCGGCGTCAGCGATCCGATCTCCTTGTCCATCCCGAGCGCCTCCGCGCCGCCGAGGGTCGCCATGCGCAGAACGTCCGCCGTCGTCGGGTAGACCGCCGGATCCGTCGTGGTCGCCCGCTGGAGACCGACGGCCGCGCGCATCACGTTGAACATGTCGCTCGTGTCGTTGGTTCCGCCGTCGAGGCCGAGTCCGACCTTCATGTTCCGCTTCTTCATCTCCGGCAGCCGGATCACGCCCGACGCGAGCCGCATGTTCGACAGCGGGTTGTGCGCCACGCTGACCCCCGCCGCCGCGAGTTCGTCGAGGTCGGCGTCGGTGGTCTGGATGACGTGGTTCACCACCAGCCCCAGGTGCAGGGCGTTGGCCCGCTTGAGTGCGTCCATCTGGCCCGCAGTCAGGTCGGCCTTCGATTCGAGCAGGTGGACGTTCAGCGAGACACCGAGTTCGCGCGCGAGTTTCTCCGACGCCTCGACACTCGGGAAGTTCCCGGTGGACGGATGCGTGCCGATCTGCAGCCGGGCCAACGGATTCGGGTCGATGACCTCGCGCTTCACCCGACGGATCTCGTTCTGCAGCGCGGGATCGGTGGTGCCGTTGTAGGAGTAGAGGAACCGCAGCTTCGACTCGCCGAGCGCGCGGAGACCGCCCTTGGCGAAGTCGGTGTTGAACGCGTGCGACCAGTCGGTGACCGTGGTGATCCCGGTCGAGACGACGTCGGCGGCCGCGAGCTTGGTGCCCGCGTACGCGTCCGCGTCGGTCACCGGCGCGCGGTACAACGGGATGACGCATTTGCCGAGCCAGCCGATGAGTTCCTTGTCGGCCGCGCAGCCGCGGATGAGCGACTGCCACAGGTGGTTGTGCAGATCGACGAACCCGGGCAGCACGATCTTGCCGCGACCGTCGACGACCCGGGCGTCGCCGGTCTGAAGATCCTTGCCGACCTGCTTGATCCTGGTGCCTTCCAGCACGACGTCGGCGTCGGCGAGCGCGCCGAGCGGACCTTCGCCGAGGCTCGGGTCCATCGTGAGCACCATCGAGACGTCACGGATGACGACGCGACCGGCGCCGGTGAATTCCGCGTCGCTCCCGGCTTCGACGGAGTTGCCGCCGAGGCCGTTGAGCAGGGCGGCGCCGAGGACCACGGCGAGGGTGAGGGTGAAGACGGACAGGATGGATCCGCGCTGTTTCATCGTTCCAACTCCCCAGTCGAAAGCAGCGTTGCGAGATCACGCTAGCGGACCGCGCACGAGACTCGTGAGTGGTAATGGCGGTTCTAACCGTCATTACCACTCACGAGAGCAAGGGACCTTTGCTATCGCTCGCCCCACCGAAAGCGATAGCAAAGGTCCCTTGCTTCCTTTTCAGGCCCTCGCGACGCGGCGGACGAGTGCCGCGATGCGGTCCGAGACCTCCTGTGCCCGTTCCTGCGGAAGCATGTGCCCGGCACCCGGGTAACGCACGAATTCGGCCTCCGGCAGCGCGTCGGCGATGACCTTGGCGTGCCGCGGCGGGCAGAGCCGGTCCTGCTCCCCCACCAGCACGGTCACCGGCGTCCCCGCCAGCGCGGCGAGCGTGACGCGGCAGTCGTGCTGGGAGATCGCGTCCTGGAACCCGGCGACGCTCGCGGGATGCGCGCAGAGCAACTGCTCCGCGACCGAGTCCACGTCCTCCCGACGCGGCCGTCGCCCGAAGACGAGCAGCCGCGCGCCGGGGCGCACCACGGACAGCGGCAACGGCAAGGCGTCCCGGCGGTTTTTCGCGAGCAGCTTCGCGAGTCGCCGTTCGAACCTCGCCGCGCCGTTGCCCGCGATCCCCGGCAAGCCGAGGGTGATCCGGTCCATCTCACCGGACGATGTGGCGACGAACGCGACACCGGCGACGCGCCGCGACACGAGTTCGGGGTGCCGCCGGGACAGCTCCATGATCGTCATCCCGCCCATGGAATGTCCCGCGAACACGATCGGGCCGTTCGGTACCCGGTCTTCGATCAGCTCGGCGAGATCGTCGGCGAGCGTCGGGATCGTGGCCGTCCCCGGTTTCGCCGGCGCGGAACCACCGTGTCCGCGCAGGTCGTAGCGCAGGATCCGGACCGAATCACCGAGCCGCGAGACCACGCCGTCCCAGGTGCGCTGGTCTTGGGTCCAGCCGTGCACCAGCACCAGGGTGAGTTCGGAATCCTCCGGACCGCTCGTCTCGACGTGGAGAGCGGTGCCGTCACCGGTCACGAACCGGTGTTCACGCGACGGGTCCCACGAAACGACGCCGCGCTGCTTGACGCTCCTCATCGTTTCCCCGGCAGCAGGAACGACTTGCGCCAGAAGTACATGCCGGGCTTGCCGACCAGACCGGATTCCTGCAGGAACGGCATGATCTTCTCGCCCGCCCATTGGATGCTTTCGCGCCAGTACGGGTTGTTCAGCGCGGCCTCGACGCCGTCGCGCGGCCGGATACCGACGGCCTTGTAGACGCGCGGGTTGATGAAGGCCCGCGTCACGAAGTACGAGATGAGCGCGATGATGAACTGCTGGTAGACGATTTCCTTCTTCGACAGCTTCGCCATCCCGCGAGTGACCTCTTCGCGGGCGAAGGTGACGTGCCGGGCTTCCTCGAGGACGTGGATCCGGTTGACCATGCGCACCAGCGGCTGGATCTCCGGGTCGTTCATCTGCTCGCGCTGAAGCCGGTCGAGGACCTCTTCGGCGACCAAGATCGCGCCGTAGCGCGCTGGCCCGTAGCTGATCGACGGCATCAGTTTCGCCAGTCGCCGCAGCCACGGCACCGGCCCGTAGGACGGGCAGCCGATCCGCGCCGCCATCCGCGCGAACATCGTCGAGTGACGGCATTCGTCCGCGATCTCGGTCAGCGCGTACTGCGCGTGCGAACTGGTCGGGTCTTCGTCGTAGACCTCTTTGAGCAGCATCTGCATCAGGAGGATTTCGAACCACAGCCCGGTCGTGGCCACGCTCGCGACCTCGTGCTTGCCGAGCTCGATGCGCTGGTCCTCGGAGAGGGAGTCCCACAGCTTCGTGCCGTAGAGCGAGGAACGGTGTGCCGGGATGTAGCGCTTCCCGTCCACGAGCGGAGCGTTCCAGTCGATGTCGACGTCGGGGTCGTAGAACTTGTTTGCGGAGGACTTGAGCAGCCGCTCGGCGGTCTTCTCCCGGTCAGTTTCCTTCAGCGCCCGCGTCATTGCCGACACACACCCCTATCTGTAACTCGTGGTAACAGTTACCTCTGGTAGCATGACTCGGGTGATCGAACGTGTCAAGCGCAACAGCAAGCAGTCGAGCAAGCACCCCACGGCGAACGAAGCCGACACGGGTGACGCCCGCCGCGACCGCTGGCGCAAGCACCGGATCGCGCGCCGCGCGGAGTTCGTCGAGGCCGCCCTCCGGGCACTCGACACCCACGGCCCGGACCTCGGCATGGAGGACGTCGCCGCCGAAGCGGGCGTCACGAAGCCCGTGCTGTACAGGCACTTCGACGACAAGGCCGACCTGTACGTCGCGCTAGGGCAACGCGGTACGGAGATCCTCTTCCAGCGGTTGATCCCGGCCATCAACGCCGAACTCGCCCCGGTCCCCCGGATCCGGATGGCACTCGACGCGTTCTTCAGCGTCATCGAGGAGCACCCCAACCTGTACCGCCTGCTCGCGCGCGGCGGCCTGCAGGAGAAGGTGGTCGTCAAATCCGACGTGGTCGCCGAAGACAAGGAACTCATCGCCACCGCGCTGACCGCGCTGCTCGGCGACTACATGCGGATGTTCAACATGGACTCCGGCGCCGCCGAACCGTGGGCGCACGGGATCGTCGGCATGGTGCAGAGCACCGGTGAATGGTGGCTGGACCGGCGCTCGATGGGCCGCGACAGCGTCGTCGAGTACCTGACACAGATCATCTGGGCCGCGATCGACGGCCTCTCCCGGCAGCAGGGCATCGTCATCGACCCGAACCTGCCGCTCGAAGAGAACAAGGTCGTCCAAATGCGCAAGAGCCAGGAGAAACAGGTGGAGGGTCAATGAGCGAGCACGACGAAGACGGCTACTCCGGCGAAGCGGTCCTCGTGATCGACGGGACCGAGATCCCGGCCACGGTCGAGCTTCGGGGCTACTTCCAGCCCATCGACGGGTACTACCGCTGGTACGGCCGTGTGGCCAACAACCAGCAGGTGTCCGCGGCCGCCGGCGGCAAGAAGACCGCCGTCGAGATCCGCGCGGGCGAGTACAGCGCGAAGGGCGAACTCTCCGACCCGGACACGTGGGACCGCTACCGCATCATGGGCACCAGCACGCCGCCCTTCCACGTGCCCACCAGCCTGGAAGAACTCAACGAACTGAACGCCTGAAGCCTTTGGAAGTACGTGAAGGCCCCCTTCATTGCGCCTAGCGCAATGAAGGGGGCCTTCACGTACTTGGGGCCTCGGCGCGAAAAAGTGCCGCGAAGGCGGGGCACGCGGGCAAGCTCAGCCGCGTCGTTGCGCGGGTATCCGCACGACGGCGCCCACATACTTTGGCCAGCTCGACAGCTTGTTCATCGCCCATTCCAGCGGCCCGCGCCCGACGAATTTCCGCCACAGCACGGCGGCGGCCAGCGCGACCACCGAGAACTCGACGAAGTGCAGCACGCTGAAGATCGAATCGCCGTCGCTCGCGTCCCACAGCAGCGCGATCGCCACGAAGTGCAGCACGTACGCGCTCAGCACCCGCCCACCCAGGTCCGAAAGCGGCCGCAGCACACGCTCGAACTTCGGCATGAGCAGCTGACATCCGCCGATCACGGCCGCGGCGATCCCGATGGAGATCACCAGGTCGAACGGCGTGTACGAGGTCCCGGTCGGCAACAGTTCCCAGGCCCAGCTCGTGGTCGGCGGTGTGCCGTGGATCCAGGTCTGGTGGAGCCGGAAGAACTCGGACGGCGTCATCCCCATCTGCGCCGCGGCCGGTTCCAGCGAGCGGTAGACCGCCTGCATGCCGCCGAGCGGTCCGGTCGCGAGCCAGGAGACGAAGTACCCGCCCACCGCGACCGCCGATCCACCGAAGAACAGGCGGCGGCACACGCTGCGCGAGGTCAGGTCCATCCGCCCGATCGACATCCCGGCGAACACGTACGCCATCAGCGTCAGCGCGGGGAACGTGCCGGTCAAGACGAGCACGGTCGCGGCCTTCAGCAGCCCAGTCGAGGTGATGTCGTCCGCGGTCAGGTCCGGCGCGAAGAACAGCAGGTCACGAGGCAGCAGCTGTGCCCTGATCAGATGCGAGAGCAGCGGGGCGGCGACGGCGACGGCGATGGCCGCGACCGCCAGCGTCTTCGCACCGGCCCGCAGCCACGGGATCGCGAAGAGGAAACAGGCGCCGTAGTAGGCCAGGATCACCATGTAGCCGGTTTCGAGGCTGGTCAGCCACAATCCCAGCACCACCAGCAGTGGCGCCCGCGTCGCCAGTTTGAGCGCGACGCGCGTCCGGGCCCGGCCCTGCTTCGGCCGTCGTCCGCCGGACATGAGGGCGATCGAGACACCCGCCAGCACCGCGAACAGCGCCGCCGAATGGCCTTCGAAAGGTTTGAACAGCACCCCGACGCCGCCTTTGGCGGGATCGGGGCCGACATGCACCGCGTACATGCCGAGTACGGCCAGGCCGCGGGCGACGTCGATACCGGTCAGCCGCCCCGCGACCCGCTTGCCATGTTCGGGAACCGTGCGCGCGCCGTCCACCAGCGCGCGGTCGATCACAGTGACGCCGTCCACCTCATCTCTCGGCTAGTCCCCTGCCGCCCCCGCATCAGCGTGACGATCAAATCTGAGAGCGAGCTGAGACGCGGTGGTGACGCCGCTGTGACATGCGACTACTACCCGATCGGGTCAGCCACCGACGGCGAAACCGACCTTGCGGACGTCCGACGGCGCGATCTCCACGTAGGCGATCCGGTCGGTGGGCACGATGTACTTGCGGCCCTTTTCGTCGTCGAGGCGGAAGATCCCGTCGCCGGCCCTCAAGGCGTTCGCGACCAGTTCCTCGACCTCGTCGGGCGACTGGCTGCTGGACACCACGAGCTCCCGCGGCGTGTCCTTGATGCCGATCTTGACCTCCACGTGGGACCTCCGCTTGAAAGTTCGAAATCAATGATGGGCCAAGGCTAGCCGAAGAGACCTCAGCCGAGCCCCAGCACCTGCATGCGCTTGGTGTGCCCCTGCTGCAACCGGCGGAAGAGCGCCGCGATTCCCGAAAGATCACCGGAGCCTTCGACGATCAGTTCGGCGAGCCCGTCCCGCTCGGCGACGACGTACTGGGCCTGGGTCAGCGCTTCGCCCAGCAGACGGCGGCCCCACAGCGCGAGCTTGTCCTTCGCCTTGCGATCGGCCTCGATCCCGGCCGCGACTTCGCGCTCGGCGAAGGCCGAGTGCCCGGTGTCGGCGAGCACGGTGAGCACCAGGTCCTTGGTCTCGGGGTCGAGCCAGCTGGCGATCTCGCGGTAGAGGTCCGCCGCGAGCCCGTCACCGACGTAAGCCTTCACCAGCGACTCCAGCCACGAACGCGGCTTGGTGGAGGCGTGCCAGGCGTCGATGTGCCCGACGAACGGCCGCATCGCGTCTTCGATCGCGACGCCGTGCCCGGCGAGGTGCTTGGTGAGCAGGTCGTAGTGCCCGATCTCGGCGGCGGCCATGGACGCCAGCGCGGCCCGGCCGGAAAGCGTCGGCGCGGTGCGCGCGTCCTCGGCCATGCGGTCGAACGCGGACAATTCCCCGTAGGCGAGTACGCCGAGCAAATCGACTACGCCCTCGCTGATCTGCTTTGCCTCCGTCACGGCGAAGAGGGTATCGCCGAACACACCCGTGAGGTGGGGAAGAGACCGATCCCACCCTCCTCGGCGCGGCGGGGACTATCCTAAAACCGCAGACCAGGTAGACTGGCCGAGGAGAAACGACGGATCTTCCGTCCGGACCGGGACGCTGCTGCGGCTGAAGGACAGCCGGTGCGGCCCCGGTCAGCACAAGAATGATGTGCGTGCACGCCATCCTGCGGCATTCCCACGAAGGGCCGCTTCAGCGCCAGTAGCGCGGAGCCGAGCGAAACCTCGTGGTCGAGTGTCGATCCGGTGACCAGGGCAGTGCGCGCTGGTCACGAGAGAGGCGAGCACCCTGACCACGAACAAATCCACCACCGTCGAAAACACCACGACCGAAGTCCCGGAGGCAGTCGCGCTGGAGCACAGCGAGACCGGCCCGGCGGCGCTGGACGTGTCGCACCCGCTGCAGGCGGGCGCCCCGGTGGAACCCGAGTCCCCCTCCTTCGCGTCCTTCGGCGTCAAGCCGGAGATCGTCAAGGCGCTGAGCGAGGCCGGGATCGAGCGTACCTTCGCCATCCAGGCACTGACCCTGCCGCTGGCGATGGCCGGCGACGACCTCATCGGCCAGGCCCGCACCGGGATGGGCAAGACGCTGGGCTTCGGTGTCCCGCTGCTGCACCGCGTCGAGGTCCCCGGTGACGGCACCCCGCAGGTGCTGGTCGTCGTGCCGACCCGTGAGCTGTGCGTCCAGGTCGCGAGCGACCTCAAGGGCGCGGGCAAGCACCTCGGCATCCGCACGCTGGCCATCTACGGTGGCCGTCCGTACGAGCCGCAGATCGAGGCGCTCCGCAAGGGCGTCGACGTCGTCATCGGTACCCCCGGCCGTCTCCTGGACCTGGCCGAGCAGAAGCACCTGGTGCTGGGCAAGGTCCGCGGTCTGGTGCTGGACGAGGCCGACGAGATGCTCGACCTGGGCTTCCTGCCCGACATCGAGCGCATTCTGCGGATGGTCCCGGACAAGCGGCAGACGATGCTGTTCTCGGCGACCATGCCGGGTCCGATCATCACGCTGGCCCGCACGTTCCTCACCCAGCCGACGCATATCCGCGCCGAGGAGAACGACGCGGGCGCGATCCACGAGCGCACCACCCAGTTCGTCTACCGGGCGCACTCGATGGACAAGCCCGAACTGGTCGCCCGCGCGTTGCAGGCCGCGGACCGCGGCCTGACGATGATCTTCACCCGCACCAAGCGCACCGCGCAGAAGGTCGCCGACGAGCTGGTGGAACGCGGTTTCGCGGCCGCCGCCGTGCACGGTGACCTCGGCCAGGGCGCTCGCGAGCAGGCGCTGCGCGCGTTCCGGGCCGGCAAGGTCGACGTGCTGGTCGCCACCGACGTCGCCGCCCGCGGTATCGACATCGACGACGTCACGCACGTGATCAACTACCAGACGCCGGAGGACGAGAAGAACTACGTCCACCGCATCGGCCGCACCGGCCGCGCGGGGCGCACCGGGGTCGCGATCACTCTCGTCGACTGGGACGAGATGCCGCGCTGGAAGCTGATTTCCGACACCCTCGGCCTCGACATGCCCGATCCGGTCGAGACGTACTCGTCGTCGAAGCACCTGTTCGAAGACCTCGGCATCCCCGAGGGCACCACCGGGCGTCTCCCGCTGGGGAAGCGGACCCGCGCGGGTCTTTCGGCCGAGGTGGAAGAGGATCTGGGCGGCAAGCGCCGTGGTCCCCGCGGCGCCAAGAGCGGTGCCCCCGCCGAGGAAGAGGCGCCCCGCAAGCGCGCCCGCGCGCCGCGTAAGCGGACCCGTGGTGGGTCCGACGCGGCCGCCGAGATCGAGGCCGCGGACGCCGCCGCGTCGCCTTCAGCGGAGACCACCGAAGGCGAGGGCTCTTCGGAGGCCCGCACTCGCACCCGTCGCCGCAGCCGTGGCGCCGCGAAGCCGAGCCCGGAGGTCAGCGGCCCCGCCGTCGAGAAGGAAGCAGGCGACAGCGCCGAGCGTCCGGCTCGCCGACGCCGCCGTCGCCGTCCGTCGGCGACTTCTGATACACCTGCGTCGGCAGACTGAGCACCTTCAGCGCGGACGTGGGGAGCTAAGGGCACGTGAGCGAACGTCGGGACGCCGCGGCGGACGAAGATCCGGCGCGGCACGTGCCCGCTGAACCCGTACAAACGTCGAACGGCGAGGAGCCGGAGACGACGGCCGCGATCGGCACCGAAGACGTGCTGGACGCCGAACCCGCCCCGCCGGTGGCCACCGAGCCGCCGCTGGGCGGGAAACGCGCCAGGCGCTCGCCGTGGAACCGCACGCGGGATCGCGTGTTCGCCGCCGCGATCGTGGTGGTCGTCGCCGTCACCGGCGTCGTCATCGGGGTGAACAGCGACAACGCGGCCACGGTCGCGCAGGTCGCCGCCACCGAGCCGCCGGCCCTCCCACTCGCTCCGGCGGAAGTGCCGGGTTCGCTGACCGAGCTGTGGCAGGCGCCGAGTTCGGCGACGCCCGTCCCCATCGGCGAGGCCAACACCGTCGTCACCGCCGACAAAGGCGAGGTACTCGGCCGGGATCCGTCGACCGGCGCCGTCCGATGGCGCTACTCCCGCGATCTGGAGCTGTGCACCGTCGCGCTCGCCGGGATCAAGGTGGACGCGGTGTACCGCAAGGAAACCGGCTGCAGCGAGGTCACCCAGCTCGACACCGGCACCGGACGCCGCACCGCGCAGCGCAACGGCGACGCCGAACTCGGCACCCAGCTGGTCGTCGACGGCTCGCACGTCACCACGACCGGCAAGAAGCTGCTCAACACGTGGCGCGACGACCTGGTCAAAAGCATGGAGTACGGCGAGGTCCCGGCCGTCGTGCAGCCGAACAAGCAACCCCGGTCAGGCTGCACCTACGGCACGGTGGCCGCCGCGTCGGGCAAGATCGGCGTGATCGAACGCTGCCCCGGCGACCCGGCCGACCGCTTCACCGTCTACCGCGCGACCAACGACGAGGCCGACGAACCGAAGGTCGACTACAGCACCGTTCTGGCGGGGAAGAACGCGAAAGTCGTCGCGATGTCCGGCGATCTCGCCCTGATCATGCTGCCGGAACAGAAATTGCTGGTCATCTACGGCGCCGACGGGGTCCAGAAGTCGGCGTACCCGCTCGATGTGCCCGCAGCGGACATCGCGCAGGACCCGGTGGGCGGGATCATGGCGACCGCGTGGACCGCGCAAGGCGTCTACTGGTTCACCGGCTCGAAGACCATGGCGTTCTCGCGAGACGATCTCACGCCGCGCTGGACGCTGAACAACGCCGTCGGCCCCGGTGTGACCTTCGGAGATCAGCTGGTCGTGCCGATCCAGGGCGGGCTCGCCGTCCTCGACGAGATGACCGGCACCACGATCCGCACCGTAGGCGTCGACAGGCGCGGCTACAGCGGTCCCGTGCGGCTCGCTTCGGTCGGTCCGGTGCTGCTGGAGCAGCGCGGCGCCACCCTGGCCGCCCTCAAGTGACCGGCGGGCGATAGCAAAGGTCCCTTGCTCTCCGCGCCGTCATCCCGGCACCGAGGTCTTGGCACGGGGTCGGCCGAGTTCCTTCCAGCACCATCGACCGCCCTCGTCAGCGAGCGTGCCCGCGGCGGTGCGGGATCGCCCTTTGACGCTCACCTCGACGACCACCGAGTACTCGGTTTCGGAGACCTTGGCGAGTTCGCCGAGCGTCGCGTTCGCCGTTTCGTCGACCTGATCGATGGCCTGGTCGATGTCCTTGTCGGCGTTCCCGCACTTGAGCGCCCTCAACGCGGTCTTGTCGTGGGCGTTGATACCGGCGACGACCGCCCGCGCGGTCTCTTCCGGGCCGGCCGCCTTGTCCGCTTTGTCGTCCCCGAGGAAGAAACCGGGAGCGACGAATCCGGTGATACCCAGCGTGACCAGTACCACGACGACAGCGGCGGCGATGCCGACCAGCAGGCCGGTCTTGCCGTTCTTCGGTGGCGCGGGCGGCCCGCCGAAACCCGGTCCGTACTGCTGGTTCTGGCCGTAGGCGGGGTACTGCTGCTGCGGGTACGCGCCGCTCTGCTCGTAAGTGCCCTGCTGGTACTGCAGCGGTGGGGGCTGCTGCCCGCCATGGTCGTAGTGGGGCTGTCCTGGCTGGGGTGGGTAGGTCATCAACGGTGCCCTTCGTCCTCGCTGCGCGGCGCCGTGTTCGCCCACGACGTGCCCAGTGACCCCAGTTTCACCGTGCCAAGCCTGCTTTTCCGCTCTGTGGCAAGTTCCTGCCGTATCCGGCGGTCAGCTCCACCAGAAGAGGCTCAGCGCGGCCGCCACGCTCACTACGACGCCGAGACCCGCGAAGCCCGCGACGCGGCCATTCCGCGCGTCAGCGGTCCGCTGTGCCAGCACGGCGACTACCGCCGCGACCGGGTGGCCGATCAGCATCGGAAGACCCGGCCCTGGCGCGCCGGTGAAGAGACAGATTCCGGCGATCACCAGGACGCACGTCGCGAGCACGACCATGCCGGCCGTGAGCGAACCGGTCAGGCCGCGCCAGAAATTTCCGCGCCGGGTCGCCGTGGGCTTCTCCGGGCTCACCGGCAGCGGCGTGGTCGCGAGCTCTCCGGTGTCCGATGACGACACGTCCTCGCTGTCCAATCGTCGAGGTCTCAGGATTTCAGGGGCGCCAGCAACTCCCACGGCTGAGCCGCGGGGCCGGCCTCCTGGCCGGCCGCGCAACTGGGCCGGAAGTCGCACCATGCGCAACGACGGCCAGGGCGTGCCGGGAACAACACGTCCTCGTCGCCGCCCGCGTTCAGGGTATCCGTCGCCAGCCGCAGATCCCCGGCGGTCTCGTCGGCACGCTGGAGATGCCGCTTGAGGCTCTGCTCGGTGTGTTCGGCGGCCGCGATGGTGCCGGTGGGCACGTGATGCAACTCGACCTGGTAGCACGGCGTGCGCAACGTCCGGGCGGCCGCGACGGCGTACAGCGCCAAGGCCTGCGAAGAACGAGCCTCGTACTCGTCCGGCTCACGACGGCCGGTCTTGTAGTCGATGATCACCAGTTCCCGGCCGCGCTGGTCGATCCGGTCGGCGCGGCCCTCGATGATGAGGCTGGGCCCGCTGCCCGGTTCGAGCGTGACGGGCGCCGAAACCCAGCGCTCCAGCCCGACCGGATCGACGCTGACGTCGTTGTGCTCGACGTAATCCGCGACCCAGGCCTTCGCGCGAGCGCGATACCGCGCGGCCTGGTCGGTGTCTTCGAACCCGGCGTCCTTCCAGTGCTCGGCGACGAGCGCCATCGCCCGCTGCGGCACACGTTTGGCCACCGGCAGGTCGAACAACGCCCGCAACGCGTTGTGCACCACCGCGCCGAGCGTGCTGTGCGCCCACGCCCCGGTGCGGGTCGGGGACGGGCGGTCGAGATACGACATGCGGTAGCGGCGCGGGCAATCTTCGAACGTCGCGAGGCGCGCGGGCGAGACCTTCGTCAGCTTGCGCGGCGCCTCGACGCCGAAGTCGAAACCAATCTGCTCCATCGGATCACCCCGCCCGCAACGCTACGCACCCCCACCGACACTTTTGGGAGGGGATCCCCAGGAGGAGAGCAAGGGACCTTTGCTATCGCCCGGGCGCCGATCCGCGGCCGAGCGTGCGCCGGTCCGTGAAGGCCTCCTTCACTTCCCTCGAAGTCAGGGTCCCGGGCAAAGTCGAGGTAGGGCGATTCTGACCGCCGGCCGGGCTCTTCTTGCGCCTGACCTGTGCTGAGGTCGACGACCTCACCACACCCCGGTCAGGATCGGCCCGTTCTTGACGAGGGGGTCGTGAGTGATTTAGGTCGTTCTAACCCTCATCAGCACTCACGACCCCACGCGGAAGCGGACAAGAAAGCACCAACCGGACACTCGACCGTCCCTTGTGGACACTGAAGCCCGGTCGGCGCCCCGGAATCAGGCCTGCACTCTCTTGCCTTCGCCGGGACCCTGCCCCGCGCGGATCGCGTTCAGCCCGCTGAACGCGATCCGCCCCGGCCCGAAAGAGAGCAAGGGACCTTTGCTATCGCCGGGGTCGCCCTGCGGGTCAGGTACCCGCGATGAAGCCCTTCACCGAGTTCGCCACCAGTTCGACGGCGATCGCGGCCAGCAGCAGACCGGCGATCTTCGCCAGCAGCGTGATCCCGCTTTCCTTGATCAGCCGGATGACCACGCCCGAGTACCTCATGCACAGGTACAGCACGAAGTGCACCGTCACGATCGAAAGCGCGAGAGCCACGTACGCGCCGACGTGCCCATCGGCCTGCCGCACGAAGACGATGGTCGCGGCGATCGCACCGGGACCGGCGAGCAGCGGCGTCCCGAGCGGCACCAGCGCGACGTTGACGTCGTCACCCGCCGCTTCGGCCTCGCCGCCGGTCTTGCCGGTCAGCAACTGCAGCGCGATCAACAGCAGCAACAGCCCGCCCGCGCCCTGCAGCGCGGGGATGCCGATGCCGAGATACGACAGGATCGCCTGTCCCGCCACGGCGAACAGCGAGATCACCAGCAGCGACACCAGCACCGCCTGCCGCGCGGCCTTGGCGCGCAACGCCACGGACTTGCGGCCGGTCAGGCTCAGGAACACCGGCACCGTGCCGGGCGGGTCCATGATGACGATCAGCGTGATCGTCGCGCTCATGAACAGGCGCGCGTCGAAGAAATCCGTGATCGTCACCGGGTCACGACCTGGTATCCGGTCGACCGCGAGACGAGTTCCTCCAGCGCGACCGGGTCGGTGGTCTCGTCGCCGAGGTCGATGGTCTTGTTCGTGCCGTGGTAGTCACTCGACCCGGTGCGCACGAGTCCCAGCTCCCCCGCCAGCCCGTGCAGTCGGACGCGGGTCTCCTCGTCGTGGTTCGGGTGGTCGACCTCGACGCCGGTCAGGCCGCGCCGGGCGAGATCGGCGAGGACGTCGACGGTGATGGTCGCGCCGCGCGTGTAGGCGAAGGGATGCGCGATCACGGTGACCCCGCCAGCTTCCGCGATCATGTCGATCGCGTCCTCCACGAGGGTGTCCTGCCGTGCCACGAAATACCCGCTGCCGTTGCCGAGATAGCTTCCGAAGGCTTCGTTCACCGACGAGACGACACCGGCGCGCACCAAGGCTTGCGCGAGGTGCGGGCGGCCGGCCGAACCGTCCTCGGGCAGCAACGACATGACCTCGTCGGGGTCGACCGGCAGGCCGTCGGCCGCCATCCGTTCCGCCATCACGCGCAACCGCCACCGCCGCTCCGACCGCAGCCGGGTCTGCTCGGCGACGAGCGCGGCCGACTCGGGATCGAAGAGATACGCGAGCAGATGCACGCTGACGTGCCGCCCGGTCGCCGGATCGACGGAGATCGTGGACAGCTCGGCACCGGGCACGAGGGAAAGGCCCGGCGGGAGTGCCTCGGCGGCCGGGGCCCAGCCGGCCGTGGTGTCGTGATCGGTGATCGCGACTACGTCGAGGCCCGCCTTCGCGGCGGCGGCGACCAGCCCGGCCGGGCTGTCGGTGCCGTCGGAGGCGGTGGAGTGGGCGTGCAGGTCGATGCGCATCGCGGCTCAGTATCTATCGCGCTGATCAGGGCCGCGCTGCCAGGGCGCGACTTGGTGACCTGCGTTGCAGCCGACGACGACGGCGCCCTGCCATCGCACCCCTGAGGCCTGGCGGCCAAAAGGCGCGCGACTCCAAAAGATCAAAAGACCTGGGTCACCGCTGAGTCGGTACCTGCGCTCAGCCGGGTCAGACCTGAGTCAGGGCTGAGTCGGTGTCAGCGGCTAGCCGACCTTCTTCTTGCCGCGAGCGGCGCGCTGGGCCTTGATCATCGAGAAGCGCTCGGCCTGCTTCTGCTTGTCGCCGAAGACGAGCTCGGAGATCGTGTCGTAGAACTCTTCCGGCCTCGGCAGGTAGTCGATGCGGTTCAGCGCCTGGATCTGACCGGCCGACTCGACCACCATCGTCCCGTACCCCATCATCCGGCCCCACGCCGAACGTTCGTAGGTGAGGTCGGTGACCTTGGTGATCGGCATCATCAGCACCTTTGTGGTGAAGACGCCGGTGGTCATCACGAATCGCTTGTCGGTGACGACCAGCCGTTCGACCCACCACTCCATCACGATGTACGCGAACCGCAGGACGACCAGCAACGCGGCGTACCACAGGATGTTCTGGATCACCCACGCGGCGGCCGGCAGAAGATAGGACACCAGGACGCAGATCGCCAGGAGGGCGACCGCCTCGAAGGTGTCCCACAACAGCACAGCCCAGTGACGGCGGATCCTGATGACCCGCCGTTCGGTGTCGAGGAGATACTCGTCTGGATCGCGTGGGGCGAACATACTGGGAGAGTATCCGCCGTCCGCTAGCTGAAGACGCTGCTGACGAAGGTGATCACTGATTCGGCCGAGTCACGCAGGAAGCCGATGATGTTTCCCACGAGGCCCGCGGCCTGACCTGGCTGCGCGATCACGAAGAACAGCACCAACGCGATTCCTGCGAAAGTGAGGAGCTTTTTCGCGTTCACGGCGATCAATCCTGTCTCTTACGGTGACTGACTGCGGATACTGACCATTCATTTTGTACCGCACCTTCCACCCGCGCGGGAGGGAAGTCCCGCGCTTGGGTCAGCCGGCGAGGAGAAGTGTACCGTACGGCTACTCTCCGTGTACAGGAAAGTCGCTGTCCGGACGTCCGCGTCTACCATTCGGGAATGAACACCGTTTCGGACAGCACCGTCCGCTGTGTCGGCGGCATCGTCCACGACGAACACGGGCGAATTCTCCTGATCCGGCGGGCGAATGAGCCCGGACGTGGGCTCTGGTCGGTCCCCGGCGGACGGGTCGAACCAGGCGAATCAGACGAAGCGGCCGTGATCCGTGAGATGCGGGAAGAGACCGGACTGGACGTGATGCCGGGCACATTCGTCGGCAACGTCCGTCGCGGCCGTTACGACATTCGCGACTACGCCTGCTCGGTCACCGGCGGCACTCTCCGTGCCGGCGACGACGCCGTCGACGCCCGCTGGATCGACGCCCGCACCTTGATCGAACTCGACAAAGGCGGCCGACTGGCCGAACTCTTGTTCGTCACTCTCCGCGACTGGAACGTGCTGCCGACCGGGAATATCTCGTTGACGTGACAAATGCCGTGGTGGATTTGGCAAATGACGTGAGGATAAAGCACCGCAAGAGGTGAAAATTATCCTCCGCGATGCTTTACCGACATCTTCGCGACAGGTGAAAGGCTAAACCGGGAGCCAGGTCATCCGCTGTCCGTGCGGTGCCGTCCTGGCCAGCGCCCGTACCTCCGGCGTGTCGCCTTCCCAGCGGACGAGCCCGAGGACGGCCGACCCGCCGTTGGTGTCGGCCAGTTCGGCCCGCCCGGGCAGCAACGGCGCCAAGGCGGCCCCGTAGAACTCCTCGCTGACCCACCACAGCGGCCGGTCCCCCGCCAGCTTCCGCAGCGCGTCGACGAAGTCCGCTCGCCGCTCCCCCAGGTACGCCAGCACGTGGCTGGTCAGCACGACCAGGGGGACGTCGGCGGGCAGGGTGGCGGCGGCCGAGGCGAGGTCGTCGACAGCGTCACCGGTGATGAGCTCCGGCCGCTGCTTGCCCTGCGCGGCCGCGGCGGTGCGCAGGAGCCGGATCCGGTCCGGCTGGTCGGCCCAGACGCAGGCTTCGAGCCAGGCCAGTTCGTCTTCGTCGCTCAGGTCCACCGGGGCCCGGTCGAGACCGGCGCGGGCGGTGATCGCCAGTTTCTTCGGCATCTTCGGCGTGACCGCGCCGGGTGCGAGGTCCAGCGCGCAGTGCAGGCCGACAGCGGCCTTCGCGGGGCCGGCGGTGAGCTGCTCGCCGCCGGCGCACTGGTAGCGGTAGGCGTACTTGTCCAGGCTGAGCAGCAGCCCGGCACTACACCCGACCTCGAGCAGCGCGATCTTGCCGCCCGCCTCCTTCGCCGCCGTCGTGACGGCGGGGTAGAGCAGCGCGGCGCGGCGGACCTCGTTGGTCTGCGTGTACCGCGAAGAGATGATCGCCCGCGCCTTGTCCGCCCGCTCCAGCAGGAACGAGCGGAACAGCGGCCACGTCTCCGAGTCCACGCCGTCGAAGCCGCCGACGGACGGGTAGTACCGCGAAAGCGGGTGGATCGGGTCGGCCTGGATGAGCCGGTGCGCGGTCGCCAGCAGCAGCGTCCCGCGCGCCTCGCCGCCGCGGGCGTCGGTCAGGAGCCCGGCGACGTCGTCGTCCTCGGCCGCCTTGCCCGCCAGGTGTTCGTACAGCGGCGAAACACCGGCCGCTTCGACCGTCGCGAACTTCCGCAGACGGCTCTTGATCTCATCCAGCCCGATGGGCATCGACGCGCTCCCTCTTCCCGTTCGTGACCCCCATTATTCGTGCGGAACGGGGCGGCCGGGCTGTTCACCGCCCCTGCTGTCACCGTAGGACCGCTTCGGCACCATCACCTTGCGACGGAACACACACACGATCGTGCCGTCCTGCTTGTACCCGCGTGTCTCGACGTAGACGACGCCGCGATCGTCCTTCGACTTCGACGGCGTCTTGTCCAGCACCTCTGTCTCGCCGTAGATGGTGTCGCCGTGGAAGGTCGGCTTCACGTGCTTCAGCGACTCGACCTCGAGATTCGCGATCGCCTTGCCGGACACGTCCGGCACCGACATCCCGAGCAGCAGCGAGTAGATGTAGTTGCCGACCACGACGTTCTTGCCGAAGTCAGTGGACTCCTGCGCGTAGTGGGCGTCGAGGTGCAGCGGGTGGTGATTCATGGTGATCAGGCAGAACAGGTGGTCGTCGTACTCGGTGACCGTTTTGCCCGGCCAGTGCTTGTAGACCGCGCCGACCTCGAACTCTTCGTAATAGCGACCGAACTGCACCCATTCCTCCTGCACGAGTAACGCGGCGTGAGCCTGGAACGACAGGCCTTCGTGTTGAGGAGTACCCTCGGCCATTGGTGTCCGGTCGTCAACGCGACCCACACCACTGCGTAGCCGTCCACCGAGCCGAGGAGGTGAGGAACCCGATGTCCAGTGGCGATAGTCCGCTTCCTAGTAGTCGCAGCGTTCCCGCCTTCACGTCTCGCCGGTTCCCCACCTGGCAGGGCTGACGAAACCGGGAACGCTGGCCTAGCCGAGCGGCCCCCCGACCGCTTGGCCCGTCGTCTTCGCGCACAACGCACGACGTCTGCCCAGGAGATCCCATGCCTGCCATTCCCTCGCTCGGCGGCCTTCGCGGCCGGAGCAACGGCCGCGCCAAGAGCGTCCCCGATCGCCCGTTGCCCGTCCCCCTTTCGGCGTACGTCGTCGATTGCGCGGTGTACGTGGAGGGCAAGCGTCTGCCCGGCCGGTGGTCGCACTCCGAGGCGATCAAAGAGGTGCGCAAGCGGCACGCCGGCTTCGTCTGGATCGGTCTGCACGAGCCGGACGCGGTCCAGATACAGGGCATCGCGGACACCTTCGGCCTGCACGAGCTGGCCGTCGAGGACGCGCTCGAAGCGCACCAGCGGCCCAAGCTCGAACGCTACGACGACACGCTGTTCATGGTGCTGAAGACGGTCCGCTACGTCGAACACGAGTCGCCCGCGACGGCGAACGAGATCGTCGAGACCGGCGAACTGATGGCGTTCCTCGGCCGCGACTTCGTGATCACCGTGCGGCACGGGAACCACTCGGGGCTCGCCCGGCTGCGCCGCGAACTCGACCAGGAACCCGAGCGGCTCGACCTCGGGCCGTCCGCGGTGCTGCACGCGATCGCGGACCACGTCGTCGACCACTACCTCGACGTCACCACCGCGATCGAGTCGGACATCGACGAAATGGAGACGCACGTCTTCGCGCCGCGCTCCAAGGTGAGCGCCGAGCAGATCTACTTCATGAAACGCGAGGTGCTGGAGCTGCGGCGCGCGGTCATGCCGCTGGGCACTCCGCTGCAGCGGCTCGCCGAGGGCTACACGCGGCTGATCCCGGACGAGGTCCGCTCGTACTTCCGCGACGTCTCCGACCACTTGACGACCGTGGCGGAGCGGGTCGCGAACTTCGACGAACTGCTGACCACGCTGGTGGACGCGACGCTGGCGAAGATCACCCTCCAGCAGAACACCGACATGCGCAAGATCACCGCGTGGGCGGCGATCATCGCGGTCCCGACGGCGCTGGCCGGCATCTACGGGATGAACTTCGACTACATGCCGGAGCTGCATTGGCGCTTCGGCTACCCGGTGGCGATGACGGTCATCTTCGGTGTCTGCATCCTGCTCTACCGAATATTCAGGAAGAACCGCTGGCTCTGAGCACCTTCCCTTCGGTAGTACTGGAGTTCCCCCATGCCAAGGATCCTGACCAACCTCAAGTTCTGGGCTCTCGCCTTCTGCCTCGTGTGGCTGGGCATCGTGATCGCGATCATCGCCAAGGACCCCGCGTTCGCGCACGGCACCAAATAGCGCGCCCGGCATTACGCTGGGGAGCATGAAGGCGCTGGTCGTCGCGGACGAAGTCGAGGAGCGGTTGTGGACCTCCGCTGTCCACCATCTGCCGGCCGACCTCGACCTCGTCGTCGGTGCCGGCGACCTGCCGTACGACTACCTGGAGTTCCTGGCGAGCGCGCTCGACGTGCCGTGCGTGTTCGTCCCTGGTAACCACGATCCCGACCTGTCGGGCTACACCCGCTACGGCGGACTGTCCATGAAGGACGGTTTTCCCGCGGAGTGGCCGGGTCCGGCGGGCGGGGTGAACGCGGACGGCCGGATCGTCGACATCGGCGGGCTGCGGGTCGCCGGGCTCGGCGGTTCGGTCCGCTACAACGACGGCCCGAACCAATGGACGCAACGCCAGCAGGCGCGGCGTGCGCGGCGACTCGTGCGCCGGGCGCGGCTGCGTCGTCGGCGGGACGGGCGGGACGTCGACATCCTGCTCACCCACGCGCCGCCTCGGCACTGCGGTGACCGCGAGGATCCACCGCACCGCGGCTTCGACTGTCTCCATCGCACGATCGAGTCGCTGCGGCCGAAATGGTTGCTGCACGGGCACATCCACCCGCACGGCGAACCCGTGCCGGACCGGGTGGTCGGCGAAACCACGGTACGCAACGTGGTCGGGCACCGGATCATGGAGTTCCTATGAAGGACACCGGTTTTCCCCGGGCGGACGCGGAGCACGACTTCCTCCGCGCACGACGGCGACAGGTCCTGTCACGGCTGGCGACCTGGCTGCGCCGCGAGCCCGACGACGTCAACATCATGCTGCCCTTCCACGAGGTGGTCGACGCGCTCGGCTACCTCGGCGAGCGGAGGATCGGACCGCGGGTGATCCGGCTCGATTCGATCGTCGGCAGCGTCGACCGCGGCCGCGATTTCGACCGCCGCTTCCGCCCGACGTCCGGCCGCGTCCGCGAACGCTGGGAACGGCTGGCGCTCGCGACCAGACGCGGCGAGTCGATCCCGCCGATCGAGGTCTACCGCGTCGGTGAACTGCATTTCATCATCGACGGGCACCACCGCGTTTCGGTAGGACACGCGATGGGACTGTCCACAATAGAGGCGATGGTCACCGAGGTGCGGACCAAACTGGACCCGAGCGGGATCCGGTACCGCGGCGATCTCATCGTGAAGGACTACCGGCGGCTGTTCCTGGAGCGCGTCCCGCTTTCCGGGCACTCGCGGGCTTCGGTGGTGTTCACGGATCCGTGGGACTACGCGCGGCTCGGTGAACACGTGGAGGCGTGGGGTTTCCGGCTGATGCAGGACGAAGGCCGCTACTCGGATCGCGCGACGTTGGCGCAGCGGTGGTTCGACGAGGAGTACGTGCCGGTGGTGGCGATGCTGCGGCAGGCCGACATGATCGGCGACCGCACCGACGCCGAGGCGTACCTGTGGGTGGCGTGTGAACGGTACCGGCTGATCCGGACGCACCGGTGGGACGACGAGGTCATCGAAGCGGTGCGGTCACAGTCCCGCTGACGACCCTGGGTGATAGCGCGCTTTGACTCGCGACGTGAGATGAAAGGCCCCTTCATTGCAAATTTTGCAATGAAGGGGCCTTTCATGTCGTCCCCCTACATGTGCACAGCGACCGGAGCGTCCGAAGCGCCCTCCGGAGCCTTAGCCGGGGCACCGGACCGCAGCAGCAGCCCACAGATCACCGCACCGATGACGAAGATCCACCCGCCCCACACGAATGCGGTCGTGTAGCTGTGCACCGCCGCTTCGGCCGCGAGCTGCGGCGAAGGCGTCTTGCCGACCAGGAACGACGTCGCCGCGTTTCCGGCGAGCGTGCTCAGCAGCGCGGTCCCGATCGAGCCGCCGACCTGCTGGGCGGTGTTGACCGCGGCCGACGCGACACCGGCGTCGCGGGTGTCGACACCGAAGGTCGCGACGCTCATGGCGGGCGCCATGGCGAGGCCGATGCCGACGCCCATGATCATCAGCGGGAAGAGCACGCCGCTGGAGTACGTGCTGGTGGTGTCGATGGCCGAGAGCCAGAACAGTCCCAGTCCGGCGATCAGCATCCCCAGTGACACCAACGGTTTCGCGCCGAACTTCGGCAGGAGCACGGCCGTCGCCGACGTCGCGCTGGCCATCAGGGTGGCGACCATCGGCAGGAACGCGACCCCGCTCTGTACCGGCGTGAACCCGAGGTTCAGCTGGATGTAGAAGGTGAGGAACAGGAAGATCGAGAACATCCCGATGGCGAGCAGGAACATCGCGAGGTACGAGCCGCCGCGGTCGCGGTCGAGCAGGACGCGCAACGGCAGGAGCGGATGCGCGGCCCGTTGCTGGATCACCACGAACGCGGCGAGCAGCACGACACCGGCGGCGAGGAAACCCCAGACCGAGATCGAGGACCACGAGTCACGTTCGGCGTTCGCGAAGCCGTAGACCAGCGCGAACAGACCGGCCGACGCGGTGATCGTGCCCGGGATGTCGAGCTTCGGACGCGGGCCTTCGCTCTCGGCGTTCTTGAGCAGCACGGCCGCACCGGCGAACGCGACCACCGCGAAGATGATGTTGACGTACATCGACCAGCGCCAGTCGAGGTATTCGGTCAGCACGCCGCCGAGCAGCAGGCCGATCGCCGCACCGCCACCACCGATCGCGCCGAAGACGCCGAAGGCCTTGCCGCGTTCCTTCGGGTCGGTGAAGGTCGTGGTCAGCAGCGAAAGGGCCGCCGGGGCGAGAAGAGCGCCGAAGACACCCTGCGCGGCGCGCGCGACGAGCAGCATCTCGATGCTGGTGGCGGCGCCGCCGATCGCCGACACGATGGCGAAGCCGGCGAGGCCGACCATGAAGGCGCGTTTGCGGCCGAAGAGGTCCGCGAGCCGCCCGCCCAGCAGGAGCAGGCTGCCGAACGCGAGCGCGTAGGCGGTGACGACCCATTGGCGGGCGTCGTTCGAGAAGTCGAGGGCTTGCTGCGCGGACGGGAGCGCGATGTTCACGACGGTGGCGTCGAGCACCACCATCAGCTGGGCGAGACCGATCACCACCAGGATCAGCCATCTCCTGGCGTGGTGCGGGTCGGTGTGCTGCGTGGCCGCGTCCCCCGGCGGCGTGACGACAGCGGTGGATGACTCAGGCATACGGGCGGTTTCCTCACCGATAGTGACGGAGAAGCTATGTGGAGTAGGTATCTCCTCTTTTGCCGTCACCGTACCCGAAAAGCGGAGAAGCTTCCTCTACTTTATTTGTTAAGCTGGACCAATGGCTCGGGACCTCGCTCCCGCCGCACCGGCGCGGCCGTTGCGGCGCGACGCTGAACTCAATCGGCAGCGCATCATCGCGGCGGCACGCGACGTCTTCGGCGAGCGCGGACTCGAAGCGACGCTCGACGACGTCGCGCATCACGCGGGCGTCGGTGTCGGCACCGTCTATCGCCGCTTCCCGAGCAAGGAACACCTGGTCGAGGCCATGTTCGTCGACCAATTCGAGACGATCCGCCAGTTCGCCGAAGAAGCGCTTCGCGCCGAAGACCCCTGGGACGGCTTCGTCGGCTTCACCTGGCGCGCGGCCGAGCTGCACGCCGGTGACCGCGGGTTACGGGAAGTCATGCTGTCGAACGTCTTCGGCCACGAGCGCGTCGCCGAAGCGAAAGCACGCATGGTGCCGTTGATCACACAGCTCGTCGAGCGTGCTCAGTCGACGGGCGCCCTCCGCGCGGACTTCATGCCGACGGACATCCCGCTACTGCACCAGATGCTCGGCT
Source organism: Amycolatopsis sp. NPDC034160 (assembly GCF_055575355.1). Taxonomy (NCBI): domain Bacteria; kingdom Bacillati; phylum Actinomycetota; class Actinomycetes; order Pseudonocardiales; family Pseudonocardiaceae; genus Amycolatopsis; species Amycolatopsis sp. NPDC034160. The sequence continues at coordinate 153,126 of NZ_JBVISU010000010.1, forward strand.
CGGTCATCGAGTTCACGCACAGTATCCAACCGGACCTGTGGCGCCGGTGTCTCGCGATGCTGCTGGACGGCCTGCGCGCCGAGCCCGGCCGTGCCACCCCGCTGCCGCACCCCCCGCTGGACGCCGAAGCTCTGGACGAGGCGATGTGCTCCTTCCGGCTGCCCAAGCTCCGCTAGCCCCCCCGCGTTTAGTCCTCTGAACGCGGTCCTTGCGCGCGCAACTACCGCGTTTCGTCCTCTAAATGCGGGGTTGGAGGGCTACGGGAGCTTCGGGAACACCGCGACGGCGACCTCCCGCGCCGCCGCGCAGGTGGCGTCCTCCGGCGCCCCGTCGACACCGACCACCGAGAGCGTCGCCTGTTCGACCCGCTCCGGGGTGCCCGGGATCGGCCGGTGCGTGGTCACCTGGCAGAACGCGCCCGACGTGGTGACCTCGACCTGCCGCCCGCCCAAAGCCTCCGTCGCGCCCGGGGTGGTGTCCGCCCCGACCGACAGCGAGAAGCTGACCTTGCCGCGGATGCAGCTGTGCCCGGACAGCGCCGGGGCGGGTTTGGTCTCCGCGCCGGCGGCCGCGTCGAGTTCGTGCTGGTCGAGCGGCGCACACGGGGCGACCCGGCCCCACGAGCGCCGGTCGAGGTTCAGCCGCCCGACCCGGCGGGCGCTGATCACCTCCGCCGCGCTGCCGACCGTGGCGTCGGCGATCCGGCAGCGAGTGGCCTGGTCGGCCGGCGCCGTGTTGTCGGAGGTGACGACGATGGACAGCCGGATCCCGTCGGCGAAGGTCAGCAGCCGGGTGCAGGCGGTGTCCTCGTTGAACGTCGACTGCTGGACGCTGACGCCTTCCGGCAACGACCCGCCGTATTCGTAGGGCTGATTGTTCGGATCCTGCCCGGAAGTGATCGGGCCCGTGGTCACGGTGTAGCGATTGGCGCCCTCGACGAATTCGAGGCGGCAGAACTCGAAAGAGCTCAAAGGCGGTTTGACCGCGTTTCCGCCGCCGATCACTTTCCGCTGGTCGACGAGGCTGCAGTAATCGAGCGACGAGTATTCCCCGAGCGCCTCGGAAGCGGTCAGGGCCTCTTCACCCGCCGTGGTCGGCGGCGCCACCGCCGGTTCCGGACCGGAACAGGCCGCGGCGAGGAACAGGCCGCAGAGTACTGCGCTGAGTCTCTTCGAGGGCACCGGAGCAGTATCGTCAAAAGATCGCGGAACACCACCCCTTACGGGCGAAGAACACAGGGTCCGCCAGGTTTTCCCAGGTAACCGCCTTACCGCGATTTCACGCCCTTAGGGGTGCGTTTCGTCCCGCGGTGGGATGCGGCCGGCCCGTCATGAGACGAGAATGGGTTTCACACAACGTGACGACCGAGAGGGAAGAACCGTGACGAACCCCGTAGCCGCCCGCCTGACCCGACCGCGCCAGGGCCGCATGATCGGCGGCGTCTGTGCCGGTCTCGCCAAACGCTTCGGCACCACGCCGGGCAAGGTCCGCCTGCTCGCCGTGCTGTCCTGTCTGCTGCCCGGTCCGCAGTTCATCGTCTATCTCGTCCTCTGGCTCGCTCTGCCCGAGTCCGAGTACTGATCCCGGCTTCAGCCGTTGGGGTCGAACGGGATGCCGGCCGGTTTGGCCTTGGCCAGATTGTTCGCGAAGGCACCGTCCTTGATCGCCAGGCTCGCGCTGCCGAAATCGGCGCGGACGAGGGTGTCGCGGATTCCTGGCGGGAAACCGTCCCAGGAGACGAGGTCCGGGTACTGCCAAGCGCCGTAGTGGTTCTCCGGCGGTTCGGTCGCGCTCGCGATGCGGAAGCAGTGGGTGCTCACGCCGTCCTTGTGGTAGACGATCTTCGGGTGGGTGCCCTCCCAGGAGACCTTCGAGCGGTCGTAAGTGGAGTAGTTGCCGTGCGCGGACGTCGAGACGTACTGGGCTTGGCCTTCACTCACCCAGACGACGACGTGCTCGATGTCGTGCCGGTGCCCACAGCAGTCGATGCCCGGCACGGCCTGGTCTTTTTCGAAGTAGAGGTCGTACAGGTACGCGCACCAGCCGTTGTTGCACTTCGACCGCGCGTAGGAGTTGGTGTTGTCGAGGTCTGACCGGTCGCGGCACTGACCGTTGAGGGCTCCGGAGTTCTTGAGTCCGGGAGCGAGCGCGCCGGTCGGTGAGATGGCGGGCGTCGGATAGCAGCCGTCGGTGTCGTAATCGAACGCGGGCTGCCAGGTCCGATCGGCCTCGGTCGCGTTCGACGGCAGCGCCTGTGGGGGTTCTGCCCAGGCGACGGCCGGGGCGAGCGTGGTGAGGAGAACCGCTCCGATGAGCCCCTGCAGGAGACGGCGTGGCAGCTTCTTCGTCAAGGCAGGCGCCCCTTCGCTCGGTTTCGGTATTCCGCGCGTCGGGCTGAGGGTCTCGGATCGGCCGATGATCGTAAACCGCCGAAGGTCGGAAAATCCGTGAAGGCCCCCTTCAGCCGAGGAAAGGAGGCCTTCACGCGCTTCCGGGACAGAAGGGTTACTCGGTGTAGGTCAAGTTCTTGCCGCTGGCACCGTCGAAGAGCTTGATCTTGTCCGCGTCGAACCAGAGCTCGACATTCTGGTTCTCCGCGGCCGAGGACGACGCGGAGAGCCGGGCCACGATCTGCGACTCGGCACCCGGCACGTCCGCGGAGCCGCTGTCGGCGGCGAGATCCGCGAGGTCGGACGACGACGCGACCTCCCCCTCGACCGAGAAGTGCGCGAACTTCTCCGAACCCATCGACTCGAGGACGTCGACGTGGGCGGTGAACGTGGCCCCGCCCGCACGAGCGGAGTCGTCGATCAGCGCGACGTCCTCGAAATGCTCCGGCCGGATGCCGACGATGACCTCGCGCGGCGCGTCGGCGGCCTCGACCAGCCGCCGCACCCGGTCGGTGAGCGGGATGTCTCCCAGCGCGCTGCGCGCGGTGCCGTTCTCCAGCGTCGCCGCCACGAAGTTCATCGACGGGCTGCCGATGAACCCGGCCACGAACAGGTTCGCCGGGTTGTCGTAAAGGAACTGCGGCGAACCGATCTGCTGGACGTGCCCCGCCCGCAGCACGACGACCCGGTCGCCGAGGGTCATTGCCTCGGTCTGGTCGTGCGTGACGTAGAGCGTCGTCGTGCCCAGCTGCTTCTGGATCTTCGACACCGAGGTCCGCATCTGACCGCGCAGCTTCGCGTCCAGATTGGACAGTGGCTCGTCCATCAGGAACGCCTTGGGGTTACGGACGATCGCGCGTCCCATCGCGACCCGCTGCCGCTGCCCACCGGAGAGGTTCGCCGGTTTGCGGTCCAGATGCCCGGTCAGGTCGAGGATCTGCGCGGCTTCTTCGACCTTCGCGCGCACGATCTTGTCGTCGACCTTGGCCAGCCGCAGCGGGAACGCCATGTTCTCCCGCACGCTCATATGCGGATAGAGGGCGTAGGACTGGAACACCATCGCGATGTCACGGTCCTTCGGTGCCCGTTCGTTGACGCGCTGGCCGTCGATCCGCAGCTCGCCGGAGGAGATGTCCTCCAGCCCGGCGACCATGTTCAGCGTGGTCGACTTCCCGCAGCCGGACGGCCCGACCAGGATGATGAACTCACCGTCGGCGATCGTGATGTCCACTTCGGACACCGCGACGGCGCCGTCCGGATACTTCTTCGACACCTTCTCGAGAACAATTTCAGCCATGGGTCAGCCCTTCACCGCACCGGACGTCAGCCCCGCCACGATGCGACGCTGGAAGAACAACACGAACAAGATGATCGGGACGGTGATCACCACGGCGGCCGCGGAGATCGTCCCGGTGGGGTCTTCGAACTGCGAGGACCCCGTGAAGAACGACAACGCCGCCGGGACCGTACGCGAGGACTCGGTCGAGGTCAGCGAGATCGCGAACAGGAAGTCGTTCCAGCAGAAGATGAACACCAGAATCGCGGTGGTGAACACCCCTGGCGCCGCCAAGGGCGCGATCACCTTCCGGAACGCCTGCCCCGGGGTCGCGCCGTCCATCTTCGCCGCCTTTTCCAGCTCCCACGGGATTTCGCGGAAGAAGGCGGAAAGCGTGTAGATGGACAGCGGCAGCGCGAAGGTGATGTACGGCAGGATCAACCCTGGCCAGGTGTCGAACAGCCCCAGCTCACGTTCGATGTTGAACAACGGCGTCACCAGCGACACCTGCGGGAACATCGCGATCAGCAGCGACATCCCCACCAGCAGCTGCTTTCCGGGGAAGTCCAGCCGTGCGATCGCGTACGCCGCCATCGTGCCGAGGACGACCGCGATCACCGTCGCGATGATCGCGATCCCGATCGAGTTCACCAGTGCCCGGATGAACTCCGTGGTCGCGAAGATGTCCGCGTAGTTCTGCAACGTCCATTCCTGCGGGAGGAAATATCCGTCGTCCAAGGTCTCCTTGGTCTTGAACGACAGCGAAATCACCCACAGCACCGGGAACAGCGCGAAGACCAGGACCAGGATGTCGACGAGGCCCCACTTGAGTTTGCGGCCGGGAGTGACCGCTCCACCGATGGCCATCAGCGTTTACCCCCATTGTCGCTACCAGGCGCGGCCGTGCCGAACACCTTGATGAAGATGAACGCGATGATCGCCACCGTGAGGAAGATCAGCACCGCCATCGTCGACCCGATACCGAGGTTCAACCCCTTGACCAGGTTGTTGTAGGTCTGCATCGACACCGACGACGTATCCTGCGCGCCGTTGGTGAGCACGAAGATGTTGTCGAAGATGCGGAACGCGTCCAGGGTGCGGAACAGCAACGCCACCAGGATCGCCGGCTTCATCACCGGCAGCATCACCTTGGTGAACCGCTGCCACGCCGTCGCGCCGTCCATCGCGGCCGCCTTCAGCAGATCGTCCGGCACCAGCGCCAGCCCCGCCATCAGCAGCAACGCCATGAACGGCGTCGTCTTCCACACCTCGGCCAGCACGATGATCGCCAGCGACGGCCAGTACTGGGTCAAGGGCGCGGAATCCGGCGCGAACAGATTGGCGAGATAGCCGGTGTCCGGTGTCCAGGCGTAGTACCAGGAGAACGCCGCGGCCACCGTGACGATGCCGTACGGAATCAGGGCGACCGTCCGCACGAGACCCCGGCCGACCAGCGTCCGGTGCATGATCAGCGCGAGGCCCATCCCGAGGACGAGCTCGATCGCGACCGAAACGATGGTCAAGCCCATCGTCGTCCCGAACGCGGTCCACCAGTATTCGTTGGACAGCACCGAGATGTAGTTCTCGAGGCCGACGAACTCCTGCTGGGCCGGGAACCGGAGGTCGTAGCGCTGCAGGGAAAGCCAGATCGAGTAGACGATCGGGTACCCGGTGACGGCGATCATCACGAACGCCGCCGGAGCGCACAGCCAAAGCCCGAGTCTGCGCTCGGCCTTCTTTCCTTCGCTGAGCACGGGTTTGGTCTTCTTGCCCGGCTCGGCCTTGGTCGCCGAACCGGCGGTTTCCTGCACGGTCACGGGATCACTCCCTTCGACTGGAGCGCTTCGGCGAGCTGCTCCCGCAGCTTCTCTGCCGTCTTCTGCGGATCGATTTCAGAAGGCGGGGAAAGCACCTTCGACAACACGGTCGAAGCGTTCTGGTACGCCGGGGTCAACGGGCGCACCGCGGCGTCCTTGAGCGCGTCCAGGATCGTCTCCCGCATCGGGTACTTCGTGTCCATGCTCGGGTTGTCGTCGCCGGCGGCCGCGGTCGGGTCGAGCGGGGCCGTGTCGGTGTAGAGCGATTCGAGCGTCGGCGGCACACCGTCCTTGAGCGCGGAGAACTTCTGGTTCTTCTCGTTGCGCAGGCACAGCGCGACTTCGTAGGCCTCGGCCTTGTGCTTCGAGGCCGAGCTGACCGCCAGGTTGTAGCCACCGATCGTGGTCTTGGCGGGTTTGCCCGCTTCGAACTCCGGATAGGTGGTCCACTTGAAGTGCTGCAGTTCGTTCTTCTTCTCCTTGGCGTAGGAGGCGTAGACGAACGGCCAGTTCAGTTCGAAGGCGGCATTCCCGCGCTGGAACGATTGGCGGACCTCATCCTCCTTCGCGTTGGTCAGAGACGCGTCGGTGATCCCGGCCGTGGTGACCTTCTTGAGCATCTCCAGCGCCTTGACCGCGCCCGCGTCCATCACGACCGATTTGCCGTCGTCGGAAAGGATCTTGCCGCCCGCCGACTCGACGAGGGTGTTGTAGATGACGACGAGGCCTTCGTACTGCGCGCCGGTGAACACCACGTTCGCCGGTTTGCCCTGTGCCTTGAGCGCCTGGGCCTGCTGGATCATCTCGTCCCAGGTCTTCGGCGGCGTCGGCGTCAGCCTGTCGTCGTACCAGAGCAGCTGGACGTTGGTGTTCTTGGTCGCCGCGTAGAGCTTTCCGTTCCACGTGGCGGTTTCGAGCGGCCCCGGCAGGACACCGGCGGTCGCTTCGGCCTTCGCTTGGCCCGTCCATTCGTCGACCCAGCCCGCCTCGGCGAACTCGGCGACCCAGGTGACGTCCAACCCCAGTACGTCGAGTGAATCATCCCCAGCCGCCAGCCGGCGGACCATCTGCTCCCGCTGACCGTCGGCCGGCCGCGGCAGCTTGTTGTAGACGACCTCATAGCGCCCGCCCGAGGCCTTGGTGCAATCGTCCACAACGGACTGAAAGTTGTCTTCGGGCGCGTAATAGACGTTGATCTTGAGCCCGGCTTGCGCCCCGCAGCCCGCCAACAGGCCCGCCGTCAGCGCTGTCGCGCCGAGCAGCGCGCCGGTGCGGCCCGGTGAGCGGCCCCTCCGGCTCGCGCTCATCCTCTTCCCCATGAGGGCCTCCCTCACCCGCGCGCACGCCCGGGATGCGGCGGCACTAGGACGCGTTGAAGAAGCCGCGCGCCAGCACCCCGACGTGCTAGTGCTCGGGCGGACACGCTGGAGTACGCGACCGCCCGACTGGTGTTGTGCAACCTATTCCGGGCGATCATCGCCCGCAAGCAGTATCGGTAACGATTCAGCGGATCGCACGGCGAACAGCGGAACCCGTACCGCCGAATGTCAGTGGTCCGGTCCTCGCGTCATCGGTTGGCCCCTGGCGAACGCAGTGCGAGCTGAGCGAGGAGCTCACGGCCCTGTTCGGCCGAACGCGGCTGGCAAAGCACGTCGTAGCGGCCGGCGACCAGCTGGCTCGCCGAGGAGAAGTCGCGGCGGGACATGCTGTAACTGATGGCCGCGAAGACCGTCCACGCCAGAACGCCGAGCACGACCCCGCCGATCATGGGCTGCCAGGCGAAGCCCTGGTTGTTGAACATGCCCAGCAACAGACCGATGATCAGGCCGAACCACGCGCCGGACACCGCGCCGGTGCCGAGCACCCGGCCCCAGCTCAGCCTGCCGAGCACGCGCTCGACGAGCATCAGGTCGACCCCGACGATGGTCACGTCGGTGACGCCGAACTCCTTCTCCGCGAGGAAGTCGACGGCGTGCTGCGCTTCGCCGTATGTCGCGTAGGAGCCGATCGGCCAGCCGGAAGGCGGTGTCGGCAGCCTGGGCAAGCCACCCGCGGCCCGGCCACCTCCGCCAAAGGGAGCACTCACGTAATCACCTCTCGCCCGTCCCGGTCCATCTTCTCAAGGACGGGCGCGAGGCGCGAACCAGCTGCTCGGACGAGAGAAGGCCCCCTCCGGACGGGTGTGACGTCCGAAGGGGGCCGGGCCTTGCTGCCGGAGCTACTGAGCGGCCTTGACCTCCACGGTCATGGCCTTGGCGTCGTCACCGTCGACGCCCTCGCTGCCTTTGGCTTCGGCCTTGATCCGGTCGGCCGCGAGCCCGCCGTCGGTGAGTTCCTTGCGGACCGCGTCGGCCCGCTTCTGCGACAGCTCGGTCGCCTTGGCGGCGTCGGGATAGCCCGCGTGCGTGTCGACCTCGACCTTGACCGCGGGCACCGCGGCGGCGGCTTCGGCGACCTTCTTGAGCGTCGCCTTCGCCTCGTCGGTCAGCTCGGCGCTTTGCGGCGAGAACCGCACCGGCGAAGCCTTGACGACCTCGTCGAGTTTGGCCTGCAGTCCCTGCACGGCCGCGGCGGCCGGCTGGCCGTCCTGCCCGTTCTGGCCGTCACCGTTCTGGCCGTTCTGGCCATCGCCGTTCTGGGCCCCGTCCCCCGGCTGGCCGTTCTGGCCGGACGCCGCGGAACTCGCCACGGACGATGCCGCCGCGGCGTCATTGTCCTTGTTGTCGTCGCCGCATCCGGCGACGGTCAGAATCGCGAAAGCCGCGAGGGCGATTCCACTGATCCTTGTCCGTCGGTTCACTTTCCCTCCTCCGTAAGCACGTTCAGCCGGAACGTACGCCGGACGCGAGGACACCGAAAATCAGTAAAGGCGAAGAACAAGACGGCAAAGACCGGAAAATGTCACCCGGGGTGTCCCGGCTGAGTGTCATCCCGGTTCAAACCCCACGATCAGTTCGTCACCATGGCGCGAATGACACCTTGGGTGAACAAATGCGCTCAAGCACGCTGAACGGACCCCGGGAATCTTGAATGATTCTTCGCCGGTCTGGGTTACCCCAAGCGTGGCCCGAGGAGGCGTACGGGAACGCCACCTGCGCTCGACTGAAGTACATGATGGCCCCCTTCCTTGCGCCTGACGCAAGGAAGGGGGCCATCATGTACTGGGGAAGGGGCTTCCGCGACAGCGACTCGGCTACGCCCCCTTCGCCTATGGAACCGCACTAGCTCCGGCTCTTGTACTCCCGCAGCAGTCCCCGGCTGATGATGGTCTTCTGAATCTCGCTGGTGCCCTCGCCGATGAGCAGGAACGGCGCCTCGCGCATCAGGCGCTCGATCTCGTATTCCTTCGAATAGCCGTAACCACCGTGGATGCGGAACGAGTCCTGGGTGACCTCGGCGCAGTATTCGCTCGCGATCAACTTCGCCATCCCCGCTTCGACGTCGTTGCGCTCGCCGGAGTCCTTGAGCCGGGCGGCGTTGACCATCATCAAATGCGCGGCTTCGACCTTGGTGGCCATCTCCGCGAGTTTGAACGCCACCGCCTGGTGTTCGGCGATCGCCTTGCCGAAGGTCTTGCGCTGCTGGGCGTACTCCACCGCCAGTTCGAACGCGCGGATCGCGATCCCGCAGGCCCGCGCGGCGACGTTCACCCGGCCGACCTCGACACCGTCCATCATGTACGCGAAGCCCTTGCCCGGAGCCTCGCCGAGGACCTTGTCCGCGCCGATCTTGAAGCCGTCGAACACGGCCTCGGTGGTGTCGACGCCCTTGTACCCCATCTTGTCGATCTTGCCGGGGATGGTGAGGCCGGGGGCGACCTCCCCGAAGCCCTCGGGCTTCTCGACCAGGAACGTGGTCAGGTTCTGGTGGGCCTTCTCGGCGCCTTCGTCGGTCTTGACGAGCAGCGCGATCAGGTTGGAGCTGCCGCCGTTGGTCAGCCACATCTTCGAGCCGTCGATGACGTAGCCGTCGTCGGTCTTGCGGGCGCGGGTCTTGATCGCGGCGACGTCGGAACCGAGGTCCGGCTCGGACATCGAGAACGACCCGCGGACCTCACCGGTCGCCATCCGCGGCAGGAAGTGCTGCTTCTGCTCCGGCGTCCCGTGGCGGGAGATCATGTGCGCCACGATGAAGTGCGTGTTGATCACCCCGGACACGCTCATCCAGCCGCGCGCGATCTCCTCGACCACGAGCGCGTAGGTCAGCAGCGATTCGCCGAGGCCGCCGTACTCCTCCGGGATGGTGAGCCCGAACAGGCCCATCTCCTTCATCCCCTCGACGATGTCGGTGGGATAGGTGTCGGAATGCTCGAGTTCCTGCGCGCGCGGGATGACCTCCTTGTCCACGAACTGGCGGACCGTGGCCAGGATTTCGGACTGCACGTCGGTCAAGCCGGCGGTCTGGGCGAGGCGAGCCATCGCTGCTCCCTAAAATTCGCGCGCACCGGGCTCCCGGCGCTGGGTTACCGGTGAGTATGACGCCTGGCCGGGGACCTCGCTATGAGCGCAGTCACGCGTACGCCATCCGTGACCCTGGCACTACCGTGACAGACCGTCGGCTACGTTGTCGCCGCGCTGTGGCTGATCCCGGTCATCCTGTGGTTCGTTTTCGTGGCGCTGGCGATCGGTGCCGCGGGCGTCTCCTGACCCGTTCCCGGATACGGTGGTGTCCCGCACGAACCAGGGGGCCAACCGGATGAGCAGTTCCGACTCGCAGGACACTCCGTCGACGAACGACTCGACGTCGTCCTACACCGACTCGACCACGTTCTCGGACTCGACTTCCGCGCCCGAACCGGTGTCGAGCCCGTCGGCCGCGGAACCACAGCAGTTCCAGCCGCCCGCGCCCTTCGAACCGCCCCCGCCGTTCGAGCCGCCCGCACCGTTCGAGGCCAAGCCCGCCGAAGAAGCGCCGCCCGCTGCTTCGGAGCCGTACCCGCAGACCATCGACCCGCTGACCGCCGAACCGGTCCAGCCAGCCTTCGCGGCTCCGGACATGTCGGCTCCGGTGTACGCGCCTGCGCCTCAGTACGCGCCCATGCCTCAGCCGATGGTCTCTTACCCGCCGTACAACCCGTACGCGGCGTCGATGCCCCGCCGCTCGCAGGACAACGGGATGGCGATCGCCGGGCTGGTGTGCTCGCTCATCGGGATCTGCTCGCTCGTGACCGCGATCGTCGGGCTGATCCTGGGACACATCGGGCTGGCCAAGGCGAACCGCGGCGAAGCGGGCGGGCGTGGCATGGCGCTCGCGGCGGTGATCATCGCCTACGTCGTCATCGCGCTGTACGCGGGCTTCTTCGGCACTTTGATCATCTTGGGCACCAGCGGCCAGCTGGACTGACCTCAGCGGGCCTGGCGGAGAGAGCAAGGGACCTTTGCTATCGACCAACGCTCTGACCTGCGGAAATGGCGCAAGGGACCTTTGCTCTCACTGATGCGGGCCTCCGCAGAGACCCAACGCCCCGAGACCATCCACAAAGGACACTCTATCCGGCAGAAGTGCCCGTTTTGGGTACTTTGAACGATTTCGGGCGGGGGTCGTGAGTGTTGAATAGGGTTCTAACCCTACTTAGCACTCACGACCCTGCCCAGAACCACACATACAGGCATCAACCGGGCACCAAGTCGGCAGAAGGTGTCCCTTGCGGCCGCTCAGGCACGAACAGTCCCGTCGGCCAGTCCCCGACCGACTCGACTGCCCGCGTCCACCTGCGAAAAGGAGCAAGGGACCTTTGCTATCGCCTCAGGGGCGGGGGGCCGCGTCGTCCGGTTCGCGAGGTGCGGGCGCCACCTGACCATTGGCCTCCGAAGCACCCGAAGCCGCAGAAGGCGGCGTCTCCCGCTTCGGCGTGTTCGCGTCGAGGAAGCGCAGCAGCTCCACCGGGAACGGCAGGACCAGTGTCGAGTTCTTTTCCGCCGAGACCTGCACGACCGTCTCCAGCAGGCGCAGTTGCAGCGCCGCCGGGGTGTCGGCCATGGTCGCGGCCGCCTGCGAGAGCTTGTACGACGCCTGCAGTTCCCCGTCGGCCGAGATGACCCGCGCCCGCCGCTCGCGTTCGGCTTCGGCCTGGCGTGACATCGAGCGTTTCATCGACTCCGGCAGCGCGACGTCCTTGATCTCGACCCGGTCGATGTGGATGCCCCAGTCCAGTGCGGGGCTGTCGATCATCAGCTCCAGGCCCTCGTTGAGCCGCTCGCGGTTGGACAGCAGATCATCGAGGTCGCTCTTGCCGATGATGGACCGCAGCGACGTCTGCGCGACCTGCCCGACGGCCGACCGGTAGTCCTGCACGTTCACCGCGGCCAGCACCGGATCGATCACCTTGAAGTACACGACCGCGTCCACCCGCACGGTGACGTTGTCGCGGGTGATGCCGTCCTGCGCGGGGATCGGCATCGTGACGATCTGCATGTTGACCTTCTGCAGTCTGTCCGCGAACGGCACCAGCATCGCGAGCCCCGGCTGCCGGATGTTCGGGCGCACCCGCCCGAACCGGTAGACGAGACCGCGTTCGTACTGTTTCACCACACGAAGGCCGGCCGCGAGCCACGCACCGCCCGCGACGGCGACCGCACTGAGAATCTCCACCACCATGGCTGCTCCCGGGGTTGTTCTCGCTCTTCACGGTACGCCCGGCAGGTCACGGAGGAAACAGGTTGGACAGGCCTGCCAAGGTGAGTCCGTGACCGGTTTCAAGATCCCGCCCAAGTTCCTCGACCGCGCCGCCGAACTCGGCCCAGGAGCCGCCGAATGGCTCGACTCCCTGCCCTTCCTCGCCGAGAAGTACACCCGCAAATGGAAGCTCGGCTACGACGGCGAGGCCATGCACGGTTTCGTCGGTGTCGCCCAGCCCGTCCGCCGGGCCGACGGCAGCCCCGCGATCCTCAAACTCGGCTGGCCGCACGAGGAATCCGACGACGAACCGCTCGCACTGTCCACATGGGCCGGTCAGGGCGCCGTGCTGATGTACGACAACGTTCCTGAAGACGGCGTCCTGCTCCTGGAACGGCTCGACGCCACCCGCTCACTCGAAACGGAGCCGATCCAGGAGGCCGTCGAGACCATCGGCGCGCTCGCACGACGGCTGGCCGTCCCGGCCCCCGAAGCACTGCGGCGATCCCTTCGCGAAGAAGCCGGGGAACTGGCCACCGAACTCCCGGAGACCTGGAGTGAACTCGGCGAACCGTTCGAGCGGAAGTACGTCGACGCGGCGGTGGAGATCTGTGCGAGCCTCGGGCCGGGCGCCGGTGAGCTGATGGTGAACGAGGACCTGCACTTCGAGAACGTCCTGGCGGGCGAACGCGAACCGTGGCTGGTGATCGACCCGAAGCCGCTGTCGGGCGACCTCGAATTCGGCGCGATCTCGATTCTCTGGAACCGGGCGAAAGAGTCCACAATGGACGAAAAGATCCGGTGGTTCGCCGCGGCGGCGGGCCTGGACGCCGAACGCACGCGGGCGTGGACCCTCGTGCGCGCGGTGCAGAACTGGATCTGGCTGCACGAAGATCTCGCCGAGGGCGCTTCGCCCGAGACCATCACTGAAGATCCGGCCTACGCCACCGTCCCCGAAATCGCCGCTTGGGCATTGCGGTGATCACACGAATCGTCTCCCGCGCCGGGAGCGGATAACCTTCGGGCATGGCAGCCGTGAACAGGGTATTCGCAGCTCAGTTGGCCGGTTTGCCGGTTTTCGGACCCGACGGCGAATCGATCGGCAAGGTGCGGGACCTGGTGGCGGGCCTGCGCCTCGATCAGCAACCCCCGCGGATCCTGGGCATCGTGGTCGAGTTGACGACGCGGCGCCGCGTGTTCGTGCCGATGTTGCGGGTGACCTCGATCGAGCCCAGCGCCATCACGCTCGCCACCGGTTCGGTCAACATGCGGCGGTTCCATCAGCGGCCCAACGAGGTCCTCGTGGTCGGGCAGCTGCTCGACGCGTACGCCACGCTCTCCGGCTCCCAAACCCGGGTCACCGTCGTCGACGCCGCCATGGAGCCGACGCGGACCCGAGACTGGGTGCTCGCGAAACTCGCGATCCGCGAACGGTCGAGCAGGCTCGGCCTCGGCAGGCGGCGCGCACCGATGCAGGTACTGCCGTGGGCGGAGGTGTCCGGGCTGGGGCTCACCGACCTGACCGGCCAGACCCAGGGCGCGGCGCAGCTGCTGATGCTGTTCGACACCATGCGCGCGGCGGACGTCGCCGCCACTGTCCGCGATCTGCCGTTGAAACGGCGGCACGAGGTCGCCGACGCGATGGACGACGAGCACCTCGCCGACGTCATCGAGGAACTACCCGAGGACGACCAGAAGGAACTGCTGGCCTACCTCGCCGAGGAACGGGCCGCCGACATCCTCGAAGCGATGGACCCCGACGACGCCGCCGACCTGCTGGCCGAACTGGCGCCCGCCGAACAGAGCCGGTTCCTGGAGCTGATGGAACCCGAGGAGTCCGCGCCGGTGAAACGGCTGCTGGAGTACTCCTCCGACACCGCGGGCGGGTTGATGACGCCCGAGCCGGTGGTGCTGACGCCGGACGCCACGGTCGCGGAGGCGCTCGCGCACATCCGCAACGCGGACCTGCCCGCGGCGCTGGCGAGCATGGTCTTCGTGTGCAGGCCTCCGACGGAGACGCCGACCGGGCGCTTCGTCGGCGTCGTCCACTTCCAGCGACTGCTGCGCGAACCGCCGGCGGAGATGGTGGCGAGCGCCGTCGACATCCAGTTGCCCGCGTTGCGACCGAAGGCCACATTGTCCGAGGTCACCCGCTACTTCGCCGCCTACAACCTCACCTGCGGCCCGGTGGTGGACGCCGAGGGGCATCTGCTCGGCGCGGTGACCGTCGACGACGTGCTCGATCACCTGCTCCCGGAGGACTGGCGCGAGACCGGGTTGCACGACATCACCGGCGAGACCATCGAAGAGAGCGAGGAGGCCGAACGTGCCTGAACTGACGTCCGGGCGACGGCTGGACCAGCCCCGCGGCCAAGGCCGGTTCAGGCTGAACATGGACCCGGACACTTTCGGCAGGCTCACCGAACGCGTCGCGCGGTTCCTCGGCACCGGCAAATACCTGTTCTGGCAGACACTGACCGTCATCGTCTGGATCGTGCTGAACATGGCGGCGGTGTCGCTGCGCTGGGACCCGTACCCGTTCATCCTGCTGAACCTGGCGTTCTCGACACAGGCCGCCTACGCCGCGCCGCTCATCCTGCTGGCGCAGAACCGGCAGGACGACCGCGACCGCGTCTCGCTGGAAGAAGACCGGAACCGGGCCGAGCAGACCAAGGCGGACACCGAATACCTCGCGCGGGAGCTGGCGTCGCTGCGGATCGCGCTCGGCGAGGTCGCCACCCGCGACTTCCTGCGCGGCGAACTCGACCGCCTCCGGGAGGATCTCGACGCCAAGCCGCGCAAGGCCAAACCCGACCGTGCCGCTACCGGTACGTAACATGGACGTGTGACCAGTACGCAGCAACTCCCCAGCGTCGACGATGTCCGCACCGCGCTGAAGGCCGTGTACGACCCGGAGATCAAGAAACCGATCACCGACCTCGGCATGGTCAAGGGCGTGGAGGTGGGCGCGGACGGTGTGGTCACCGTCGGGATCTACCTGACGGTCGCCGGCTGCCCGTTGAAGGCGACGCTAACCAAGGACACGACCGACGCCGTCGCGAAGCTCCCTGGCGTCAACGACGTCAAGGTCGAGCTCGACGTGATGAACGACGAGCAACGTACGGAACTGCGAAAATCGCTGCGTGGCGACGCCACGGAACCGGTGATCCCGTTCGCGCAACCGGGTTCGATGACGCGGGTCTACTGCGTCGCGTCCGGCAAGGGCGGCGTCGGCAAGTCTTCGGTGACGGTGAACCTCGCGGCGGCGATGGCCGAACGCGGGCTTTCCGTCGGCGTGGTCGACGCGGACATCTACGGCCACTCGGTGCCGCGGATGCTCGGTGCGCGGGAGAAGCCGACCAAGGTCGACACCATGATCATGCCGCCGCAGGCGCACGGCGTGAAGGTCATCTCGATCGGCATGTTCACCCCGGGCAACACCCCCGTCGTGTGGCGCGGGCCGATGTTGCACCGCGCGCTGCAGCAGTTCCTCGCCGACGTGTTCTGGGGTGACCTGGACATCCTGCTGCTGGACCTGCCGCCGGGCACCGGCGACATCGCGATCTCGGTGGCGCAGCTGATCCCGAACGCGGAGATCCTGGTCGTCACCACCCCGCAGCAGGCGGCCGCCGAGGTGGCCGAACGCGCGGGCGCGATCGCGTTGCAGACGCGGCAGCGGATCGCGGGCGTCATCGAGAACATGTCGTGGCTCGAAACGCCCGACGGCGGGCGGATGGAGCTCTTCGGGTCCGGTGGCGGGCAGTCCGTCGCCGACTCGCTGTCGAAGTCGGTCGGCTCGCCCGTGCCGCTGCTCGGCCAGGTGCCGATGGACCCGCGCGTGGTGACCCACGGCGACGCGGGGACGCCGATCGTGCTGGCGGAGCCGGACGCGCCGGCGTCGCTCGTGCTCAAGGAGACGGCTAAGAAGCTCACCGTCCGGGCACGCGGGCTGGCCGGGATGATGCTGAACGTCACGCCCGCGGGCCGCTGACCTGCGGTTTACTGCCTCGTGAGTGGTAATGACGGTTCTAACCGTCATTACCACTCACGAGGCTTTCAACAGGGTCAGGTCGCGTCGGGGTCGACCGGCGGACGTTCGCCCGGCTTCAGCGGCTCGGGTGCCGTGGTGGTCGCCGGGTAGCCGTTGGGCTTGGCGACCCCGTTCGCGCCATTGGTGCCGTTGACGTCCTTGAGCCCCAACGGATCCGGGTCACCGTCGAACAGGTGCTGGGTGACGACCCGCTTCGGGTCGAAGTTCCGCAGGCCGCGCAGATCCTCCAGCGGCTTGCGCAACTGGTCGAACTCCGGGCCCATCTCCTCGCGCAGTTGCGTCTTGGCCCCGGTCGCGAAATCACGGACCTTGCGGACGCTCTTCGCCAGCCACGCCGCCGCTTCGGGCAGCCGCTCCGGGCCGAGGATGAAAAGACCCGCGACGATGATGATGAGGATTTCGCCCCAGCCGACACTCTCGAACACCTGTGTGAACCTCCGCCTCGGCGTCTTCCCCGTTCAGGGTACCCGGCTGGACCGGCTAGTCCGAGGCCAGTTTCACGTCCACCACGAGTGACGACCCATCCCGGACAAGCCGGACAGGGACCACTTCGCCGACATCGCGCGCGCGGACCGCGACGAGCAGTTCCGCCGAGTCGCGGACGAGCCGCCCGCCGACCTCGGTGATGACGTCGCCTTCCTTGATCCCGGCCGCCGCGGCGGGGCCGCCGGGGGCGACGTTGCGGACCTGGGCGCCCATGGTGTTAGACCCCGCGACGGTCGACGAAGCGTTGATGCCGATGTCGGGGTGGACGACCTTTCCGTCCCTGATCAATGTTTTCGCGATCTTCACCGCGTAGTCGCTCGGGATCGCGAAGCCGATGCCGATGCTGCCGCCCTCGGCGCTGGACGAACGGATCGCCGAGTTGATCCCGACCAGCGCACCGGTCGCGTCGACGAGGGCGCCGCCCGAGTTGCCGTGGTTGATCGCGGCGTCGGTCTGGATCGCCTCGTAGATCACCGGCGCGCTGCCGCCGTCGCCGCCCGCGGTCACCGGGCGGTTGAGCGCGCTCACGATGCCGGCGGTGACCGAGTTCTGCAGCGCCAGGGGCGAACCGACGGCGATCACCGAATCGCCGACGGCCAGCTCGGACGACTTCCCGACCTGCAGTGCCGTCAGATTATCGACGTTGACCTTGACCACGGCCAGGTCGGTCTTCGGGTCGGAGCCGACGACCTTCGCCTCGACGCGTTTGCCGTCGACGAAGACGGCGGTGATCTTGGTGGCCGAGTCGGCTGTCGCCGCGGAGATGACGTGTTCGTTCGTGAGCACGTAGCCCTGGGTGTCGATGACGACGCCGGAGCCCTGCTGACCGGCGTCGGCGCCGGGTTTGAAGACCTCGAGCGAGACCACCGCGGGCGCCACCCGGTGGGCGATGTCCGCGATCGAGCCCGCGGGACGCTCCTTGGCGGCGTCGGCCTCGGAAATACTGGCCTCACCGGTCAATTCGGTACCGGTGTCGGCGAACCACCAGCCGATCAGCCCGCCGGCGGCGCCGATGACCAGCGCGACGGCCGCGAGCATCGCCAGCGCCTTCGTCTGCACACGCCGCCCGAAGAGGACCTCCGGCAGGCTCAACAGTGCGCCTTGCGGGCGCTTCGCGTCCTTCTCCTCCGAGTCCGCCTGCACGGCGGGACCGGCGAGTACCGCCCCCGAGGTGGGGTCACGCCACGGATCCGACGTAGTGGCCCAAAGCGGGTCTTCAGCGCCGCTTCCGGACGGTTCGGAGCCGTTGCTCCCGTGCGGCCGCTCCAGCACGACACCTTCGGCACCCGGTGGGCGCCGGAAGGCCTCGGCGAGCGATTCCGGGGTGGGCGGCGCCAGGTTCAGGCCTGGCGTGGCCTGCCCGTTCGTACCGGGCTGGTACAGCTTGTCGAAGGCGCCATCGACGCCGTGCGGCCTGCCGAACGTGGCCGCCTGCACCGGATCGACGGCGGGCCGGGCCAGCGGGCGCGGCGCCAGCCGATCCCCCGCCGGGTCACCAGGCTGCTGCGGATTCGCGTTCGGCTGCTCGGTCATCATTCCCCGGGGCTGAGATCAGGTTGGCCGGACGCGAGAGTACGCCAAGCCTCGCCCTTGATTCTGCCGTGACCACGGTGAAGTGCGCGTTGATTCCCCGCATCGGCCAAAAAATGTGACACTTGCGGCAACCATGTCTCACCTCTGGCAGTCTAACGGTCATGTCGGAGAACCCGGGGGCTCCTTTTCCGCCCCACAACGTCGCTCACCCGCAACAGCAATGGCCGCCGCAGCAGCAGTGGCCACAGCAGCAGGGCCGGCCGCAGCAGCCGCCCAAGAAGAAGGGCTTGTCCACCAAGGTGAAGGTGCTGCTGCTCGTCGCCGCGCTGGTCGTGGTCGGCGGCGGGATCGGCTTGATCTTCGTGATGAAGGCGGCCGCCGGGCCGGAGAAGCAGGCCACCAAACTGGAGGTCGGCGACTGTGTCCAGCTGACCGGCGCCGGGAAAGAGGCCGATGCGGCGAAGGCCGCCTGCGACAACCCGCAGACGCCGTACGTCGTGAGCGTGAAGGGCACGGTCAAGGGCGATTGCCCGAAGGGCTTCTATAGCTACTCGGTACCGACCCCGCTGCGCGGTGAAGGCGTCGGCCTCTGCCTGGGAATCAACGCCCAGGTCGGACTGTGTTTCGACGACATCGAGACCAAGACCCCGCCGCCGCTGGTGAACTGCTCGGGAGCGCGGCTGAAGATCAGCGAGGTGTTCGACAAGGCAAGCTTCGTGGACAGCCCGTGCAAAGAGGGCACAGTAGACGTGATCTCGTACACGTCGTACGGCGCGACACAGAAGTTCAAGAACGCGACGATCTGCTTCGTCAAGCCCTGACGAAGCAGATCAGCGGGCCGACACCGGCACGGGCGCCGTCGACGTGCTCGGGCTCGGCGCGGGGCTGCGCGGCGGTTCGGAGTGGCCGCCGCCCAGCTGCGCGGGCAGCAGACCGGCGTTGACGCCCTGCGGGGGCGTGAAGGAGGGACCCGGCTGGTCTTCGGTGCCGTCACCCGACGTCGCGACCAGGGCCAGGGCGCTCAGCACCAGACCCGAGACGACGACTCCGGCGCCCTGCGCGTACTTGCGCCGGGCGAGGCCGAACCGCCCGCCGCCGAGGACGTTCGGCGACTGACCCAGCGGTGCCGATGATCCCAACGGCGCCGCACCACCCAATACGCCGGTGTCGCGCAGGCCGGCGACCCTGTCGGGCCGCTGAATGGCCACCAGCTGACCGTCCGCGGTCATCGCCAGATTGTCCGGCGCGCTGGGAAGTTCGGTGTTCTGCGGGATGGAGCACAAGCTCGCCAGGAAACCCGCCGACATCGACGGTGCGCCCGCCTGCCGCACGGCGGCGACGGCCTGCCGCTGTGCCGCCACCTCGGCCGCGCAGGACTGACAGCGAGCGATGTGCGCCGACGCCCTGTCTTGGGCGCCGAGGGACAGCTCGCCGTCGACGAAGGCGACGATGGCGTCCGGAAGCAGATGCGACTCGGGGAGCCCCCAACCTCGCGGTGCGGTCATACCCCCACCTTCGCAGACTCCGGCGCCGCGGCGCGACGACGCTCCAAAGAAGCGCGCAGCGCCTGGCGGCCACGGTGAATCCGGCTGCGCACGGTGCCGAGCTTGACACCGAGGGTGGCGCCGATCTCCTCGTACGAGAGGCCTTCGACGTCGCACAGCACGACCGCGGCACGGAACTCGGGCGGCAACTCGTCGAGCGCGGCCTGCAGGTCCGGGTCGAGGTGCGTGTCCGAGTAGACCTGCTCGGGGCTCGGGTCGTCACCGACGATGCGGTCGGTGTCCTCGGGGAGGCCTTCCATCCGCACGCGCGAGCGGCGGCGGGCCATGTCGAGAAAGAGGTTAGTGGTGATGCGGTGCAGCCAGCCTTCGAACGTGCCGGGCTTGTAGGAGGCGAGGGAGCGGAAGACCCGGATGAAGGTCTCCTGCGTCAGGTCCTCGGCGTCGTGGGCGTTACCGGTCAGGCGGTACGCCAGCCGGTACACGCGGTCGGCGTGCTCACGCACGACCTCGTCCCATGACGGCGGCGTCCATGCGGCCTCGTCCACGGTCACCGGTGTGACCTGGTCCGCGTGCTGGTCCTGCATCGTTTCCTGCATCGGGGAAGTAGGCACCTCCATCAGCGTCTCTCCCAACTACTCCACCCAACGCGGGCGATGTGCACGGTGTTCCCGTTGTCGAGGACCAGTCTGTCCGGCCTGCTTATGTTTCTAGTGAGACTGGACTGAGAGGAGGCTGAGAACTCGGTACCAGGGAGTCTTCGCTCTTTTGTCGATAAGCAGCGCTAACCTCCGCGTGTGAATTCCGGGACGCATGCGGGCTCGCCTGCCGAGACCGCCGACGCCGGCCTCATCGTCGACGGGTACCACCCCGACGACGAGGTATTGGCCACCGCGCGGGCGCGGTCGGCCGATCTGGGGTGCGGTCCGCTGAGCGCGGGCGCCGGCGCGACCTTGCGTTTCCTCGCCACGACGCTGCGCGCGAAAGCCGTCGTCGAGGTCGGGACCGGGGCAGGGGTGAGCGGGTTATGCCTGCTCAGGGGCATGGTCGAGGACGGGATCCTGACCTCGATCGACATCGAACCGGAGTACCACCGGGCGGCGAGGGCGGCGTTTCGTGAGGCGGGCTACCCGCCGGGGCGGACCCGGCTGATCATGGGCCGCGCGCTCGACGTCCTCCCCCGGCTCACCCCCGGCGGCTACGACCTGGTGTTCGTCGACTCGGCGCCCATCGAGTACCCGAGTTGCTACGAGAAGGCCGTCGCGCTGCTTCGGCCCGGCGGGATACTGGCGTTCCACAACGTCTCGGGCACCAGGGTGACGGATCCCTCACGGCGCGATCCGGACACGCTGGCGCTGCGCGAGGTCGCGCGCGCCTTCCGGGAGGACGAGCGGCTGGTTCCGGCGCTGCTGCCGGTCGGCGGCGGGCTGCTGGTCGCCGCGATCGCGTAGCAAGGTTTCGCGAGGGGGTCGTGAGTGATTTGGGTCGTTCCAACCAGGGGTAAGGCAAAGGTGCCGTGGTTGGGAGGGCTTGTGAGACGCTGGGCATCAGGCTTCGGCACTGGGCAGTGGCGTCCCGAAGGTGTCGGGCGCCGCCTTCGCGAGAACGCGCACCGTATAGGTGGCCGACCACGACACCTGCGCCTCGTCCCTCACTAACCCTCATCGGGAGAGGTATGGCCAAGGTGGCATGCCCTGGGGTCAGGCTTGGCGTTGCGAAAGCGGCTTTCGCCACACCTCCTTGGGGCTGGGGAGCCTGGTCACCCCCGGGTGGTGTGAACAGGCAATCGGGAGGCGGGCATGTCCCCATTGCGGCAGTGGAGACGATCAGCGTCCCCAATGCCACATTGGGGACATCAGGCCGCAGCACGAGCCGACGTCGCTTGCGACACGCCATGTTTGTCTTTCTTCTCAATAACCTTCATTACCACTCACGACTTCCCCCAGAACCGTTCTACCTCGGCTTCGCAGCCACCCTGACCTTGAGGGCAGGGAAGGAGGCCTTCACGGACTTGGGGACCACCGCGACCACGGCGGCCACCGCGAGGGCCAACCAGCAGGCGGTGAGCGCGATCAGCCAGGTCCAGCCCGCGTGCCCGTAGACGCTCGCCCCGGCGGCTCCGCCGACGCTGCTGCCGAGGTAGTACGAAAGGGTGTAGAGCCCGCCCACCTGGCCGCGAGCGTTCTCGGGCGCCTCCGCGGCGGCCCAGCCGTTGGCGACGGCGTGCGCGGCGAAGAAGGCACCGGTCAGCACGACGAACCCGGCGATGACGAGCGGCAGCGAATCGGGCAGCGTCAACGCCGCTCCGGCGATCGTGAGCAGCAAAGCGCCAACGAGCGACCGGCGACGTCCGAAGCGGTCGACGAGCTTGCCCGCGGTCGCCGACGAGACCGAGCCCATCGCGTAGGCGAGGAAGACCAGCGACGCGATTGCGGGCGAGAGGTCCAGCGGCTCGCCGGTCAGCCGGAATCCGGCGGCGTTGTAGAGCGCGACGAACGAGCCCATCGCCAAGAGCGCGACGGCGTACTGGACCAGGAGGACCGGCTTTCGGACGGCTGCTCCGAGCCCCGCGAGGACCGCTCGGCCCTGCTCGCGTAGTACTTCTGACCTGCGACGATCCGCGAGAGTGAGAGCAAAGGTCCCTTGCTCCCCCCGCGGCAGGGCGAGCACCGTGACCACCGTGCAGACCAGCCCGATCGCCGCGACGACGATCAGCGCGCCGTGGTAGCCGAAGGGACCGGCGGTGAACCCCGCCGCGAGCCTGCCGACCATCCCGCCGACGGTGTTCCCGGCGATCATCGCGCCCACCGCCGCCGCGAGCCCGGCCTTGCCGAGCCGCTCCGCGAGGTAGGCCGCGGCGACTCCGGGGAAGCCCGCGATGGCGACTCCTTGGAGCGCCCGCAGCACGAGTAGTGCCGGATAGCTGGGCGCCAGCGGCAGCAGAAAACCGAACACGACGGAAGCGACCACCGAAGCGATGATCACCGGACGCCGTCCCACCACCTCGGAAAGCGCCGCGATGGGCAATACGGCGATCGCGAGCGCGCCGGTCGCGACACTCACCGCGAGCGAAGCGCCGCCGGGATCGAGGTGGTACTGCTCGGCCAGTTGCGGCAGCACCGGCTGCGGCGCGTAGAGCAGGGCGAACGAGGAGATCCCCGCCGCGGCGACGGCGATCGTCACGCGACGTGTGGTTCCGGTGGCAGGCACGTCCTCGAAGCTAAGCCCGGCTAACCAATACGTCTAATACGTTCACCTGCCACAATCCATACCATGCTGAATGAAAGGATGACCGCCCAGCTAGCTCCCCAGCTCGCGCTCCTCACCGCGCTCCGCCGTACGACGAACGTCACACGCGCGGCCGAACTCCTCGGCGTCCCGCAGCCCACGGTGAGCCGCCGGATCTCGGCGCTCGGCGACGCGCTCGGCGCCCCGCTGACCGTCCCCGACGGCCGCGGCATCCGGCTCACCCGGGCCGCGGAACTGCTGGCCGACGCCGCCGAACGCGCCCTCGCCGCCGTCGACACCGGAGTCCGCCAAGCCCGGGAAGAGGTCGACCCCGAATCCGGTCACATCGTCCTCGGCTTCCTGCACCTGCTCGGCCGGTCGCTGGTCCCCACGCTGCTCCGCGGCTACCGCGCGGACCACCCCCACGTGCGCTTCACGCTGGTCCAAGGCTCTCGGCAGGACATGGTCGACAGGCTGACCAGCGGCGAACTCGACCTCGCGCTGCTCGCGCCCGCCCCCGTCGACGACCCGCTCCTCGACACCGCCGTACTCGCCGAGCAGGAGATCTTCCTTTCCGTGCCGACCTCGCACCGCCTCGCCGGCCAGCCGAGCGCCGCCATCGAAGACCTCAAGGACGAGGAATTCGTCCTCCTCGAGACCGGCTACGGCCTTCGCACGATCACCGACGACCTGTGCGCCGCGGCCGGCTTCGAACCGAAGATCGCCTTCGAAGGGCAGGAGTCCGACACCGTGCGCGGACTGGTCGCGGCCGGGCTCGGGGTGGCACTGCTCCCCCGCTTCGAACCCGGCAGCCCGGCGGGCGTCGCCGAAGTCCCGCTGGTGCCACCGGTCGGGCGGACCATCGGGCTGGCGTGGCGCAAGGACGTCGTCCTGCCACCGGCGGTCGCGCGGTTCCGGGAGCGGGTCCGCGCCCAACCCCGATGACGATCGTCAGGGTCGGTCGCTGCCGTTCGTCCACTCCGGCGAGGAAGTCACTTCGCTAACTTCGGGTGAATGTACGACGACATCGTGGAGTTGGCGGGTGAGAGCCCCAGCTGGCTGCAGGCATCAGGTGTCCTGTTCACCGACGCGGGCCTGCTGATCTTGGCCGCCTTGATGGTCTGGGCCTTCTGGCGGGCGCGTACCTCGCCCACCCGGCTCGCGGTGTCGCTGCTGGTTCCCGCCGCGACGGTGCTCGCCTATCTGCTCAGCGAAATGTCGAAGAGCGTGATCCGCGAGGACCGGCCGTGCCGGGGCCTCGTGACCCTCGTCGACTGCCCACCGGCCACCGACTGGTCGTTCCCCAGCAACCACTCCACGATCGCCGCGGCCGCCGCCGTCGGACTGGCACTGACCTGGCGGCGCCTCGCGCCGTGGGTACTCTCGGGCGCTCTGCTGATGGGCTTCAGCCGGGTGTTCGTGGGCGCGCACTATCCGCACGACGTCCTCGCCGGGTTCGCGCTCGGCGCGGTGACGGCGTGGCTCGTGATCCGTTTCCTGACCGGCCCCGCGACCCGGCTCGCCCGGCGCCTGACCGCGCACGCGGGTGACGCCCCGACCCAGCCCATGCCGCGGCTGCCGATGCGGGGCGATAGCAAAGGTCCCTTGCTCCCGCCCCGCACGTAACAGCAGGTCAGGCGTAGGAAGCGACCAGTTCGACCAGCGTTCGCGCGGCGAAACCGGTGGCTCCGGGCACGACGTCGGCGTAGGTCTTGTCGGCCCGCGCGGGCCCGGCGATGTCGAGATGCGCCCACGGCACGTCACCGACGAACTCCCGCAGGAACAGCGCCGCGACGATGCCGCCGGGGCCACCCGGCGCCTGCCGGACGTCGCCGAGCGAGCCCTGCACGGTCTCGGCGAGGTCCTCCAGCAGCGGCATCCGCCACCACGCCTCGCCGACCCGCTCGCCCGCCTTCGTGACCCGCTCCGCGAGCGCGTCGTCGGTGGCGAACACGCCGCCGGTGCGGACGCCGAGCGAAACCTTCATCGCACCGGTCAGCGTCGCCGCGTCGATCACGGCGTCCGGCTTGTGCTTCTTGATGCCGTAGACGAGCGCGTCGGCCAGCACCATGCGGCCCTCGGCATCGGTGTTGCCCACTTCGGTCGTCTTGCCGCCGTAGTGCCGGACGATGTCGCCGGGCCGGTACGACGAGCCGGACACGTGATTCTCCGCGGCGGGCACCAGCCCGGTCACCTTGACCGGCAGGCGCAGCGCGGCGATCGCGCGGACGGCGGCGATGATCGCCGCGCCACCCGCCATGTCGGTGCGCATGAGGTGCATGCCGTCGGCCGGTTTGATCGAGAGACCGCCGGTGTCGAAGGTGATGCCCTTGCCGACCAGCAGCAGATGCGTCGTCGCCCCTCGCGGCCGGTACTCCAGCTCGATCAGCCGGGGTGGCGCGGCCGAGCCGCCGCCGACGGCCAGGACGCCGCCGAAGCCCTGCTCCGCCAGCCACTTCTCGTCCCGTACGGAGACGGTCAGGTTCGGGATTCCACCCGCCACGCGGGCGGTGGTGTCGGCGAGCCAGGCCGGCGTCTTGACGTTCGAAGGCGCGTTCGCCAGATCGCGCACGAACGAGGCGGCCGCGGCGAGTTCCCGGACCCGCTCCAACGCCTTCTCGTACGCGGGCACGGCGCGCTCGTGGCGGGTCAGCAACCGCACCGTCCGCAGGCTCGGCTTCGGCTCCTCGGCCGTCACCGTGAACCGGTAGCCGCCAAGCAGCAGACCGAACGCCAGTTCCTCGACGTGCTCGGCACCGGCGTCTTCGGGCAATTCGACGGCGAAGGCGCGGAACGCCTTCTGCCCCGCCTTGACGTCCTCGTCCAGCGTCGCCGAGACGGCGCGGACCAGCGCGGCACCGGCCTTGCGGTAGTGGCGCGGTTCGCCGTCGCCGACGCCTGCCAGCCAGCGGGTGCCGCCGGTCGGCACGGTCTGCACGTCACCGGCCTTGCCGGTGGGCCGCACGCCCTCGATCTCGTCGAGGCCGCCGTCACCGTCCTCTTCGGACGGCGCCGCGATCAGCGTGGCCAGCGGCGTACCGCGCCGCGGGTCGGCCGAGACCTCGAGTTCGAGCAGCTTCCCCGGAACGGGGGGTAGCGGGTTACGCACAGTGAGCGACCTCCGGGCGCAGATGAACCGCGACCCCGGCCTCCGAAGGGAGACCGGGGTGCGAGTGGTTGAACGTAGGTGCGGTCCGGCTCAGCCGGTGACCTCCTGCAAGGCAGCGCCGAGATCCTTCGCTTCTTCCGCGGAGAGTTCGACGACGAGGCGCCCACCACCCTCGAGTGGTACGCGCATCACGAGGCCCCGCCCCTCCTTAGTCACTTCGAGGGGACCATCTCCGGTCCGGGGCTTCATGGCCGCCATAGCGTGCTCCCTCCGTCTCAACCGGCGCGCCCGGGTCGCGCTCGTCAAAGCCAGCCGGGTCTACTGTCCATTGTCCCTCATCAGCGGCCGAGCGCGAACGCGGACCGATCTTTTGCCGCCGTATCGGTGCTGGTATGCGGCTCGCGAGGCTGAAAGACTTCCCCCAGACCGCAGTTTCGCCGACTAGGAGATCCCGTGACCACATCCGACGTTCTGCTGACCGCCGACGCCGATGGCGTGCGCACCTTCACGCTGAACCGGCCGCAGGCGTACAACTCGCTGACCGTCGAACTCAAGGAACTGCTGCTGGCGGGGCTGACCGAGGCCGCGGCCGACGACAGCGTCCGCGCGGTCGTGCTGACCGGTTCCGGCAAGGCGTTCTGCGCCGGGCAGGATCTGAAGGAGCACGTCGGACTGCTGCAAGCGGGTGATCCGGCGCCGCTACACACGGTCAAGGAGCACTACAACCCGATCGTCAAGACGATCGTGGGGATGCCGAAGCCGGTGATCGCGGCGGTGAACGGGCCCGCGGCGGGCGCGGGCGCGGCCTTCGCCTACGCGAGTGACCTCCGGATCGCGGCCACGTCGGCGAACTTCCTGATGGCGTTCGCGAATGTCGGCCTCGGCCCGGACTCGGGCGCGTCCTGGACGCTGCAGCGGCTGATCGGCCTCGGCCGCGCGGCCGAGCTGATGCTGCTGGCGCGCACGGTCGACTCGGCCGAGGCGCTGACGCTGGGCCTGGTCGGCGAGGTCGTCCCGGACGAGGAACTGGCGGCTCGCGCGCAGAAGGTCGCCGCGAAGCTCGCGGCGGGCCCGACGGTCGCGTACGCGAAGATCAAGAGCGTCCTGTCGGTGGCCGCCGAGTCGTCCCTCGAAGCCGCGCTGGCCGCCGAGGACGAGGCCCAGACCGCGCTCGGCGCGACGGCCGATCACACCGAGGCCGTCGAGGCGTTCGTGGGCAAGCGCAAGCCGGACTTCCAGGGCAAGTAGCCGTTCGCGACGTGCAATGAATCTTTTTCATCGGGCGGTTCCGAGGGAGCGGGGTCGTTGGGTGGCGAGTACCTTGACCGAGCCCTGTGCCGCGTAGGCTCTCTTCCCCAGTACATGATGGCCCCCTTCCTTGCGCCTGGCGCAAGGAAGGGGGCCATCATGTACTTCACCCGCGTGAGGGTGCCGGAGCGTGGTGGCCCGGGGTGAGGCTTGAGCAGGTCGACTCGGTGACGATGTGGGAATCGGGACAGTGAGTGGCCCAATTCCCACATCGTCGCGAGGTTGCTCCGGATCGGGACCTTGGTCACGCCACTGAGGGACCCGTGACACGCGCTCTGAACCTCAGGAGGAAAAGGTGCTTTTGGGATCGAGTACCGAGCCGCCACGGCTAACATCCTGACGTGCTCCCGACGCCGCCCCACCTCAAGGCGAAAGCCGCGGAACACGACCTCGGCGACTGCCTTCGTCGCTACCGCCGTCGACCAGGGGTGGTCGGTACCTTCTTCGCCTTCGCGCCACTCGCGGGCGCTCTCGCGCTCGGGATCCGCGAAGGTGACCTGACGGGAGCACTGGCCATAGTGCTGTTCGTGTGGCCGCCGCTCTTCCTGTGGTGGTGCGCCTCGACGCGGAAACGTCTCGACGGCGGCCTCTACGTCTTCACCGGCGGTTTCGCGGAGGTCTACGGACGCAAGGTCCCGCACGCGATCACATGGGCCGAAGTCCGCTCCGTGCGTTACAAGAGCACCGAGTACTGGTTCAGCTACGTCGTCCCCATCGCGTACGCCGCGCGATGCACCATCGAACTGCGCGACGGTGGCGTGATCGAGCTCGACGGCACCTACCGACCGCTCCAACGGCTGGCCGAAGACCTCCACGCCCGAGCTGAGCTGAGCTAGCCCTTCGCCCGGAAGCAGTCCTTCACGTGGTCGTCGACCATCCCGGTCGCCTGCATCAGCGCGTAACACGTCGTCGGCCCCAGGAAGACGAAGCCGCGCTTCTTGAGTTCCTTCGCCAGCGCCTTCGACTCGTCCGTGATCGCCGGAACGTCCGCCATCGTGCGCGGCCGGACATGCGACTCAGGCGCGAATGACCACAGCAGGTCGTCCAGCGAACCGTCCAGCTGCTCGATCGCCCGGGCGTTGTTGATCGCCGCCAGGATCTTCGCCCGGTTCCGGACGATCGACGCGTCTTCCATGAGCCGTGCAACGTCGTCGTCGGTGAAGGCCGCGACCTTCTCCGGCTTGAACTGCTTGAACGCCTTCCGGAACGACTCCCGCTTCCGCAGGATCGTGATCCACGAGAGCCCGGACTGGAACGACTCCAGGCACAGGCGCTCGTACAACTCCTCGTCACCGTGGAGTTCGATGCCCCATTCGGTGTCGTGGTACTCGACGTAGTCCGGGGCGGAGTTACCCCACGAACACCGCTTGACCCCGTCCGAACCCAGCAGACCCGCCTCAGCCAACCCGGTACCCCTCCGCGTATTTCGCGAACCTTCGCAGGCTCAGCCGCAATCCCAGCTCGAAGCCCGGTTTCGCGACCGGCCAGCCGAGCCGCCCGACGACGCCGAACGGCGGCCGCAGATGCTCCGCCCAGACGAAGGTCGACGAATGCGGCCCCTTCTCGATCACCTGGAAGACCCCGGTGCCCTGCACGATCTTGCCGAGATGCCGCACGACGCAGCGCAGCGGCGGTTCCCAGCTGGTGATCTCCATGGTGTCGGTGAACCCGATCCCCGCGACGCCGGTGAAGGCCGACAGCTTCGAGCCGACACTGCGCCCGTTGCCCTCGACGACCTTGACCTCGGTGCCGAGCATCCACTCGCCTTGGCGCTCCCAATCGGTCAGCGCGAGCCAAGCCGTCCCGGCCGGTACCGCGACATCGACGGAGACGACGACGTCGGTCACCTGGCGCCCTCGCGCTCGGCCTCCAGCTCCGCCACCCTGGCGCGCAATTCGTCGATCTCGACGCCGAGCCGCCGCATCACCCAGTCCACTTCGGACATCTTGTACCCGCGCAGCACCAGCTGGTAGCGGACGGCGTTGACGTCCTCGGCGGTGATGTCCTCGGCGGGCAGCCTGGTCGGCGAGCTGCCGGGCGGCAGCGGGGCCAGTTCCTCACCCCGGCCGAACACCACGGCGGCCAGCAGAAACACCACTGCGGCCACCAGCAGCATGACTACGAGGTAGATCAGGGCGGTCGTCACGCGACGATCGTGGCACACGAACGCCACGATCGTCTCGCCAGCAAGGCGAGTCGCACGCTGAGCACCACCCAGACGACCATCAGGATCGCGCACGGCACGGACAGGAACAGCCGCGACGCGTCGATGAACCCGGTGGCGAATACCAGCAGTGCCACCGAAAGCAGGTTCAGCCCGACGGCCTCGCCGATCAGCACGCCGGCGGTCCGGACCAGCCGGACGCCGTCCATCCGCCGCGAGAGCCAGCGCATGCAGACGAGCGCGAAAAGGCCCAGCACCGGGACGAGGAACACCGAACCGTGGGTGAACTGGACGATGTACTTGTACCAAGCCGGTGTCGGCGTCGCGAACTGCGACCAGTCACCGAAGGTCCACTTGCGGGCGAAGTCCCAGGCGAGCTGCATCAACGGCACGCCGAGGATCAGTTTCCAGAGCGTGCGGGTGCCGCTGTGCATCCCGAGTTCGGCCTGGTAGCCCTGCGCGATCAGGTGCACCGGCCCGAAATCGTCGACGGCCCGCCGCTGCGCTTCGTGGTCGCTCCACCCGCCCTCACGGTAGGCGTCGGCGGCGTCGTTGAGCCCGTCCCGCGCTTCGCGCAGCAGATCCCGCTTCGCCGACGCCGGGCCGTCGAGCCGCGTGCGCAGGTCACCGAGATAGGCCTCGATCACAGTCATGCCGTAGTGCTCCCGAAACTCCGCGCGGTCAGGCCGCGATCGCCATTTCCAGCCGCCGGTGGCGGCGCGCGGCGACCGTGAGCCGCATGCTGAACAAGATCCACGCCCCCGACAGGACCGCGCACGGCACGCTGATGATCAGCCGGGTGGGCTCCAGCAGCCCGGTCGCGCCGCTGTACATCGCGAGTGCGAGCAGGTTCAGCCCCAAGGCCCCGGCCACGGACAACGAGACCGGCCGCGCCGTCGCCGGACCGTCCGCGCGCCGGGAGAGCAGCCGCGCGACGAGCACGCCGGCGATCGCGACCGCCGGGGACAGCGCCGCCAGCGTGTCGGCCGCGCCGATCGCGCGAAGGTACCAGGCAGGTGTCGACCCCGCGTACCGCGACCACTCGTCGGAACTCAGCGTCCGCGCGAGGTCCCAGGCGAAGATGAACACCGGGACACCGACGATCAGCTCCCACAGCACCCGAATGTCGCGGCGAAGCCCCAGCTCGGCCTGGTAGGCGCGGGCGATCAGGTCGACCGGGCCGAAATCGGCGACGGCCCGTCTTTCGGCTTCCGCCTCCTCCGCTCCACCTTCGCGGTACGCCTCGGCCGCGTCGTGCAGACCGTCCCTCGCCTCCGTGAGCAGATCGGCCTTGGCCCTCGCCGGCCCGTTCAACCGTCTGTCCAGCTCCGAGAGGTAAGGCTCGATCGCGCTCATGCCGTGCTCCCCCCGAGGACACCACCTATGACAGAGGTGAACTCCTGCCACTCCACCCGTTCCGCGGCGAGCGCCTTCTGCCCGGAACGGGTCAGCTTGTACGTACGACGTTTGCGACCGGACACCACGTCCCACTCGCTGGCGAGGAATCCGGCGCGCTCCAACCGGCGCAGCGCCGGATAAACCGTCCCCGTAGGCAGGTCGAGCGCACCGTCGCTGCGCAGCTGGAGCGCCTCGATGATGGCGTATCCGTGCAGCTTCCGGCCGTCGAGGACGGCGAGGAGCAACGCGTCGAGGTGCCCGCGCAGACTGTCGGCCTTCATAGATAGACAGTCTACACATTGTCGATCATCGCCGGTACCGGGGTTCTGCCCGGAAGCACCTCAGGGAATGTCCCCTAGATCACCCCGATTTCATAGATTTAGTGACTACATGTAGGCAGCCTACGTATACAGTGCCTCGGCATGGACGCACTCCCGATCGCGAGACTCCAGTTCGCGACGACGACCTCGTTCCACTTCCTGTTCGTGCTGCTCACGCTGGGGCTCGTGACACTTGTCGCGGTGATGCAGACACGCTCCGTACTCGGCGGCAAACCCGAGTTGATGCGGATGACACGGTTCTGGGGCAAGCTTTACGTGATCAATTACGCGCTGGGAATCGTCACCGGAATCGTGATGGAATTCCAG
This sequence comes from Amycolatopsis sp. NPDC034160, assembly GCF_055575355.1. Taxonomy (NCBI): domain Bacteria; kingdom Bacillati; phylum Actinomycetota; class Actinomycetes; order Pseudonocardiales; family Pseudonocardiaceae; genus Amycolatopsis; species Amycolatopsis sp. NPDC034160. Next base: position 184,650 of record NZ_JBVISU010000010.1, read on the forward strand.
TTCGGGTTGACCTGGACCGGGTTGTCCACGGTCGCGGGCGACGTCTTCGGCGCACCGCTGGCCATCGAGACATTGGTGGCGTTCTTCGCCGAATCGACCTTCCTCGGCCTGTGGATCTTCGGCTGGGGGCGGCTGAACAAAGGCGTCCACCTCGCGCTGATCTGGCTGATCACGCTGACCGCGTACGCCTCGGCGCTGTTCATCATGATGGCCAACTCGTTCCTGCAGAATCCGGTCGGGACGCACGCCGAGAACGGGGTGCTGAAACTCGACGATTTCGGCGCGCTGTTCACCAACCCGGCGCTGGTGACGTCGTTGCCGCACGTCCTGAGCGCGGCGCTGATGACCGGTGGCTTCTTCGTGGTCGGCGTCAGCGCGTACCACTTCATCAAGCGCACCAAGGAGATCGAATTCTTCCGGCGTTCGATGCGGATCGGCGTGCTGACCTCGCTGGTCGGCAGCACGACGGTGATCGGCTTCGGCTTCGCGCAGTTCGGGCCGCTCGCCGACTACCATCCCGGCAAGCTCGAAGGAGCGGATCCGCTCGTCGCCGCCCCACTGGGGTTCATGATCCAGATCGGGTTCCTCGCCTTCCTGGCCTCGATTCTCGGCACGCTGCTGCTGTACCGGAACTGGATCACCAAGGTGCGGCCCCTGCTGTACCTCATGGTGCTGGCCATCCCGCTTCCGTTCATCGCGGCCATCTTCGGTTGGCTGGTGCGGGAGTTCGGCCGTCAGCCTTGGCTGATTCGCGGGCACCTGACCACCGCCGACGCCGTCGCGGCGATTCCCCCGGGTCAGCTCCTGTTCTCCTTCATCGCTTTCACGGTGCTGTTCGCGGTACTCACGATCGCCGACTGGGTGCTGATGTCACGGGTGGCCAAACGCGGCCCGGAACCCGAAGACGAGACGACAGCGCCTCGCGCCGAACTTCCCGTCCTGAGTGGAGTCTGACCCATGGTGATCCTGTGGTGGTGTGTGCTCGGTTTCCTGACCGCGGGCTATTTCGCGCTGGCCGGCTACGACTACGGCGTCGGGATGCTGCTCGGCAGGCTCAGCCGTGGCGAGGGCGAACGGCGGCGGGTGCTCGGCGCGTTCGGCCCGTTCTTCCTGGCCAACGAGGTCTGGCTGGTGGCCGCGGTCGGCGTCCTGTTCGGCGCTTTCCCGCAGCTGGAAGGAAAAGTGTTCTCCGGGGCGTACGTGCCGGTCGTCACCCTGCTGCTCGGGCTCGTCACGTTCACCGCGGCGGTGCAGTTGCGCAGCAGGCGGCCGGACGCCGGACGCGGCACCTGGACACTGGCGATCACCGTCGGCGCCTGGGTGACGGCGGTGTCCTGGGGCGTGTTCCTCGGCAATCTCGTCCTTGGGCTCCCGCTCGACGCGGCCGGGCTGCCGATCGGCGGTGTTCTCGCCGCGTTCGAACCGTACGCGCTGCTGTGGGGAGCCGGTTTCGTCGCGCTGTTCGCCCTGCAGGGGGCGGCTTTCCTCGCTGTCCGGGCCCCGTCCGAGTTCACCGCACGTACGAACCGGACGGCCAAGGCGTTGCTCGCGCCCGTGTTCGCGTTCCTGGTCGTGGCGGTCGGCTGGGGCGCCTTCGAGACCACCGCGTCGTGGACCGTGCTGCCCGCGATCGTGCTGGCGCTCGGCGCGTTGGGGGTCGCGTTCGCCGCACTGCGCGCTGGAAGGCACAAGACGGCGCTGGTCGCCACGATGACCCTGTCGGCGTCGCCGGTGCTGGCCGTCGGGACACTGCGCTTGCCGGACGTCCTGATGTCCTCAGTGGACGGAGGGTATTCGCTGAGCCTGACCGAAGCGGCCAGCAGCCCGGAGATGCTCGGTCTGCTCAGCTTCGTCCTGCCGCCCGCCTTGGTGGTGATCGCCGCCGTCCAATGGGTGACCTGGCGACGGAACGGCGACCGGGTCGACCAGCGCTCGCTGCTGCACTTCTAGGAGCTTGCGATGCTTCCCCTTCCCGGACTGCGACGCCATTTCGGCGTGCTGGCCGTCCTCGGCACGCTGACCGCCGTGGTGATCCTCGTCCAGGCGGACGGCCTCGCGACCCTGCTCACCGGCGGCGGGGTGACCTGGACGCTCGCGGCCGCCATCGCGGTCCGCGTGCTGCTCGCGGGCGTCCAAGGTTCCGTCGGCGGCCGGTTCGCGGCGACGGTCAAAGCCGGCCTCCGCAAGCGGCTTCTCGGTGCGGAAGCGGAGAATCCCGGCGAGGTCGCGACCCTGGTGACAAAGGGGATCGACGCCGGTGACGCGTACCTGACGGGGTATCTGCCGACGCTGGTGCTCTCGGCGATCGTGCCGGTCGCGGTGCTCGTCCGGCTGTTCACGGCGGATCTGGCGTCGGCGCTGATCATCACCGCGACCCTGCCGTTGATCCCGGTGTTCGCGATTCTGGTCGGCCAGCACACAAAGGCCAAGACAGCCAAGCAGTGGCGGCTGCTTTCCAAGCTGGGCGGGCATTTCCTCGACGTCGTACGCGGGCTCGGCACGCTCAAGGTGTTCGGACGGGCCGAGGCGCAGGCGAAGACGGTGCGGGCGATGGCCGACGCGCATACGGACGCGACGATGCGTACGCTGCGGGTCGCGTTCCTGTCCGCGCTGGTACTGGAGCTGGTGGCGACCCTGTCGGTGGCGCTGGTCGCGGTGCCGATCGGTTTCCGGTTGCTGGAAGGCGGAATGGTCGTGCACACCGCGGTACTGGTGCTGTTACTCGCTCCCGAGGCCTACCTGCCGTTGCGGGCGGCCGGGGCGAAGTTCCACGCCAGCGCGGAGGGACTCGCGACCCTGCGGGCGGCACTCGCCGTCCGATCGGCGGAGGTCGTCCGAGGTGCGCAGGTTTCCCGACGCGGCGCGCCGAAGATCGTGCTGGAGAAGGTCAGCGTGACGTACGGCGACCACGTCGCACTGTCCGAAGTGGACATGACGATCGAGGCGGGTGAGCGGGTCGCGCTCGTCGGCCCCAGCGGTTCCGGGAAGAGCACACTGCTGGCGGTGCTGCTGGGGTTCGTCACGCCGACGTCCGGCCGGGTTCTGATCGACGGCGTCGATCTGCGGGAACTGGATCCGGGGCCGTGGCGGGCGGGGACGGCGTGGGTACCGCAGCGGCCGACGTTGTTCGCGGGCACCGTCGAGGAGAACATCGCCATGGGCCAGGTGCCGGACGTCCAGGCGGCGGCCCGTGCGGCGGCGTTCGACGAGGTCGTGCGCGGCCTGCCGGACGGCTACCGGACGCGGATCGGGGAACTGGGCGCGCCGCTTTCGGCGGGACAGCGGCAACGGCTCGGCCTCGCGCGGGCGCTCGCCCGTACCGCAGCGGGGCTGGTGCTGCTCGACGAGCCGACCGCGCGGCTCGACGCGGAGACCGAAGCCGCCGTGCTCGGCGCGACCCGTGAACTGCTCGCCGGCCGGACGGCGGTACTCGTGGCCCACCGGCCCGCGATGGCCGGGCTCGCCGGCCGGGTGCTCGAAGTCCGTGACGGCACCGTGAGAGAACGGGAACTGGCGTGAACGTCTGGGCAGTGACCCCAAAGGATGTCGTCCGGCTGGTCCGCGCCGGGCTGATCGCGTCCGGCGCCGAACTGGCCGGGCTCGCGTTGATGGCCACCGCCGCGTGGCTGCTGCTGAAGGCGGCCGAGCAGCCGCCGCTGGCGTCGCTGACCGTGGCGATCGTCACCGTCCGGACACTGGCGTTGCTGCGCGGCGGCCTGCGATACGCCGAACGGCTCGCCGGACACGAAGTCGTCCTGCGCTACCTCGGCGCGTTGCGGACCCGGGTGTACACCTCCTTGCTGCCGCACCGCGTTTCCCGGCACTCCGGCGGCGACCTGGTGACCCGGCTCGTGTCCGATGTGGACGCGGTGCAGGACGCCATCCTCCGCTGCCTCCTGCCCGCCGGGGTTGCCGCGTTCGTCGGCTTGGCCTCGACCACGGTCGCGCTGATCGCCAGTCCGGCGGCCGGACTGGCCTTGGCGCTCGGCCTCGCCGTCGCGGGCGTCGCGCTGCCGTGGCTGTGCGTGCGGATTACCGGCGCAGCGGCGGAGAAGAGCGCGCCAGCACGGGCCGACCTCGCCGAACGGGCGGTCGAGCTGATCACCGGCCGACGCGAGCTGGTCGCGTACGGCGTCCACGAGTCCACTGTGGACGCGGCACACATCGCCGTCGACGCGCTCGCCGCGCGTGAGCGGGCCACGGTGAACCGGACCAGCCTGCTCTCCGCCGCCGGGATGCTGGTCCAGCTGCTGACCTGCGTCACGATCGCCCTGACCGCCGGGGTTTCGACCCCGCTGACGGCGGCACTGGCGCTGGGCGCGCTGACCGTGTTCGAGCTGGTCCTGCCCCTGACCGCGGCCGCCCAACGCTGGGTCGAGGTCCAGGCTTCGGCAAAGCGAGTGCGCGCCTTGTTGGCCGAACCCGCTCCCGCGCGCGGAACCTCGGCGCCCGAACCGGGACACCTGCGGCTCGAAGGCGTCGGTGTGCGGTTCCCGGGCCGGGTTCCGGCGCTGGAAGAGGTCGACCTCGACCTTCCGCCGGGCAAGCGCGTCGGGATCCTGGGGCCGAGCGGCGCGGGGAAGACGACGGTGTTGAACGTGCTGCTCGGCTTCGTGGCGCCGACCTCCGGAACGGTCGTCCTGAACGGGAAACCGCTCGACGAGTACGACCCCGCGCTGCTGCCGTCGGTGGTTTCGGGCGCGCTCGCGGACGCGCACGTCTTCGCCACGACGGTCCGGGAGAACCTGCTGCTCGCGAAGCCGGGCGCCGCGGACGCCGAGCTGCTCGAAGCCTGCGCGACGGCGGGTTTCGACCTGCCGCTGGACCGCGAGGTCGGCTCGGACGGTGACGCTCTGTCGGGCGGGCAGCGCCAGCGGCTCGTGCTCGCCAGGGTGGTACTCGCCGCGCCACCGATCCTGGTGCTGGACGAGCCCGTCGAGGGGCTGGGCCCGGAACACGGCGACGCCGTCCTGGCCGACGTTCTCGCGGCCGCGCGCGGCACCGTCGTCCTCGTGACCCACCGGGAAGCGCACGTCGCGGGCTTCGATGAGGTGCTACGACTCGGCTAAGCCGCGCACGTCCCGCATCGGTGGCCGGTCGCTGATCGACACCTCGGCGACCTCCGGCAGCCAATCGCCGGATACTTGCACGAACTGGGTGAGCTGAGCCGGATCGTCGGACTTGATGCCGCAACGCGCCAGCGCCGTCCCGAGGATCTGCCGCGCCATCACACCCAACTGAAGCAGCGAACGGTTGCGATGCTTGCGTACACCGAGGTTGACCTGCGCGAGCCCTTCGAGGCCGTAGCGCGCTTCGGCGTCGAGGATGAGCCCGATCTCGACGCCGTACCCGGCCGCGAAAGGCACCGACTCGAGGAACTCGCGCGTCGCGGCGTACTCGCCGCCGAGAGGCTGGATGAGCCCGGCCAGCGACGGGCGCAGCGCCGACAGGACCGGTCGCGCCAGCAACTCGGTCACCCGGCCGCCACCGCTGCTCTCCAGACGCAACGGTCGGCGGTAGAAACCCTTGACCAGATGGACGCCGTCCTCGCAGAGCAACGGGCCGAGCAACGTCGGCACGAACGCCGGATCCGGGTCCACGAGGTCGGAGTCGAGGAACACGACGACGTCACCGGTCGTCGCGGCCAGCGACCGCCACAGCACCTCACCCTTGCCCGGCACCGGCGGCAGCTCGGGCAGCACGTCCTCGCGGCGCACCACCCGCGCGCCGGCGCGTGCGGCGAGCTCGGCGGTGGCGTCCGTGGAGCCGGAGTCCATGACGATCAGCTCGTCGACGACCGTGCCCAGCAGAGGCCGGACCGTGCCGACGACCTCGGAGACGGTGTCCTCTTCGTCGAGTGCCGGTAGCACGACCGAAACCGTCCGGTCACCCTTCGCGGCGACGATGTCGTCGAGCGTCCAATCGGGGTTCTGCCACGTACGCCGCTCGAACCAACTCATGAGTAGTGATCGTGCCATGCTGGAGTCCGACACCCTGTCGATGGAGGAACCTTGCTACCGCTACTCGTCCGATTCGTGCTGGGCCCGCTGGTCAGGGCGCTGTACCGCCCCGACATCCGCGGCGTGGAGAACATTCCCGCCAAGGGCCCGGTGCTGCTGGCACCCAATCACCGGGCGGCGCTGGACACCGGCGTGATCACTTTCACGGCGAGGCGGCAGGTCAAGTTCCTCGGCAAGGCGGAGTACTTCGCCGGCCGCGGGCTCAAGGGCAAACTGATGGCGGGTTTCCTGGGCGGCCTCGGCTATGTCCCGGTCGAACGCGGCAACGCCCAAGCCGGTCTCGCCGCGCTGGAGGCGGCGCGGAAGGTGCTCGACGCGGGCGGCGCGTTCGCGATCTACCCCGAGGGCACCCGCTCGCTGGACGGCCGGCTGCACCGCGGCCACACCGGCGTCGCGGCGCTGGCGCTGGCGACCGGCGCGAAGGTCGTCCCCGTCGCGCTCTCCGGCACCGAACACCTGCAGCCCGCCGGGAAGCGCATCCCGCGCCGGGCGAAGATCACCGTCACCTACGGCTCGCCTTTGGACTTCTCCCGGTACGAGGGGCAGGACTCGTCGCCGGCGATCCGTCGCTCGGTGACCGACGAGATCATGTACTCGATCCTGGAGCTTTCGGGGCAGGAGTACGTCGACTCGTACCATAAACGCCCTGGTCAGAGCGCTGCCTGAGCGGTGGGCGGTAGCAAAGGTCCCTTGCTCCCCCGCTGCTCGGGCTCCCTGCCTCGCCGCTTGCGCCGCTCCCTCGCCGCTGCAATGAAAGGTCCCTTCCTTGCAAATTTTGCAAGGAAGGGACCTTTCATTGCACGCGCGAGTGGGACTCAGGGGACTTTTGGCGCATTTCGGGCGTGGCCGGTTTGGGTGAAGTGCCGGTCACCTCAACGCATCCCAGATGCACCAGCAGCACGCGTGAAGGCGGCCTTCGCGCCAGCCCAAGTACATGAAGGCCCCCTTCACAGCGCCAGGCGCAATGAAGGGGGCCTTCATGTACCGAAGCAACGCCACCAGGAGCCCGCCCACCCGGTCGTGGGGGGGGGGTTTTTTGTGGAACCGAAACCCCCACCCCTCACCCCAACGCCAACAACAACCCACCACCCCCCCCCCGCGATTCGGGAAGAAATCACCCGTA
>NZ_JBVISU010000010.1:191802-279196 GCF_055575355.1 Amycolatopsis sp. NPDC034160
AGCCGAATCGGCCGACAAGGAGTCGGCGGCGCGGGGCGGGATGGGTTGGCCGTGAGTGGCGATTCGGGCTAGAACCCGAATCGCCACTCACGACCCACCGGACAAAAAGCGCTACTTAGCCCACTTAGGCCGCGGAGGAGGCACGTAGTCCGCGAAGGCGTCCAGAAGGACCGAAGCGTCCGAGTCGATCAGAAGCATGTCCCGGTACCCCGCCGACAAGAAGCCTTCCGAGACCATGTGGTCGGCGAACTTCAGCAGCGGCGCGTAGTACCCGCCGACGTCGACCATCCCGATCGGCTTCTCGTGCAGCCCGAGCTGGGCCCAGGTCCACACCTCGAACAGTTCCTCCAGCGTCCCGGCCCCGCCGGGCAGCGCGAGGAAGCCGTCGGACAGCGCGGCCATCTTCGCCTTCCGCTGGTGCATGTCGGCGACGACGTGGAGTTCGGTCAGGCCGGCGTGCGCGATCTCGACGCTGCCCAGCGCCTCCGGGATCACGCCGATCACCTCGCCGCCCGCGGCCAGCGCGGCGTCCGCGATGACGCCCATGGTGCCGACCGAAGCCCCGCCGTAGACGAGCCCGATCCCCCGCGCGGCCAGCAGCGTTCCCAGCGCACGGGCCTCGGCCGCGTAGCGCGCGTCGAAGCCCATCGACGAGCCGCAGAAGACGCATACCCTGCGCGGCGCCGCCATCAGTGGGTGTCCTCCCACGCCTTGTACGACTCTTGCACGACGCGCACGGCGTCGTCGATGTCGTCGGTGACGTGCAGAAGTTCGAGGTCCTTCTGGCCGATCTTGCCTTCGGCGAGCAGCGAACTGGCGATCCAGTCGTACAGGCCACCCCAATAGGCGCTGCCGAACAGCACGACCGGGAACTTCGTGACCTTCTTCGTCTGCACCAGCGTGAGCGCCTCGAACAGCTCGTCGAGCGTGCCGAAGCCGCCGGGGAGGCAGATGAACGCCTGCGAGTACTTGATGAACATGGTCTTGCGGGCGAAGAAGTACCGGAAGTTGACGCCGAGGTCGACCCATGGGTTCAGGCCCTGCTCGAACGGCAGCTCGATGCCGAGGCCGACGGAGAACCCACCCGCCTCGTTGGCGCCGCGGTTCACCGCTTCCATCGTGCCGGGGCCGCCGCCGGTCATCACCGCGAAGCCCGCGTTCGCGAGCGCGCCGCCGATCTTGCGGCCGAGTTCGTATTCCGGGTTGTCCCGTTTGGTCCGCGCCGAACCGAACACCGTCACCGCGCGCGGCACCTCGGCCAGCGCACCGAAGCCTTCGACGAACTCCGCCTGGATCCTCAGCACCCGCCACGGGTCGGTGTGCACCCAGTCGCTCGGCCCCCGTGAGTCCAGCAGGCGCTGGTCGGTGGTGCTGCCCTGGTCACGGCGATCCCGCCGCAGCACGACCGGGCCCTTGTGGCGCTCGATCGGACGTTCCGGGTACTGGCCGTCGGGGAACTCGCTTGTCTCACTCACCCCGCCAAGACTACGACGTCGTCACGGTCCGGAGCGGCAGCATCGCCGCGAACAGGAGTTGTCGGATTCGCGAACGCGGGACCCGCTCGGGCGAGCGGGTCCCGCGAAAGCGGCTAGGAACGTCCGGTCAGCGCGAACGCGAGCATGGCCGTCGAGGTGAAGTCGATGGCCGGCTCGTTGCTGGGCCACGAGGCGAGGTCATCGGCGTAGCGGGCCTCGGGGGTGTCGAAGGCTTCGAAGGGTTTCTTGCAGTCCTTCGAACCGGGCGGGAGCTCCATGTGCTCGAAGTTCTCCGCCCCGTTGGGACCGTTCACGACGGCGCCGTAGAGCAGTTTCTCCTCGCCGGCGAGGTTCGCCGCCTGATGGTGCGGGCACCGCGGGTACGTGGTGCCGACGCCGACGACCAGCGAGATGCCCCAGGCGTTCGCGCCGAGAGTGAAGTTCCGCTGCTGCGAGCCGAACGCCGCGTACCGGCGGTCCCCGGTCAGGTCCGCGTACAGCCGCTCGGTCGCGGCGAACCCGAAGCTTTTGCTCGCCGCGTCGAATTCCTTCACCGAGACGGCGGTCCGGAAAGGACTCTGAGCCGCGCTCGCGACACCTTCGTCGAGCTGACGGCGGAGGTCGCTGATCAGCTCCTTCGGACCGAGCGCCGCACCCGGGACACCGTGCCGCAGGAGCTTCGCCAGTTCGGCGTGCGCCAGCGCGCTGGTGTCGTACAGGTTGAGCGTGCTCTTCTCCTCGAGGTCGATGTATGCCTTCGCCCAGTGTGCCGCCTGCCGCGTCCAGTCGGTGGACCGCGGATCCCGCAAGGCCTTCCCCGCCAAGGCGAGCTGCGTCGCGCCGAGTTCCATGTCGTCCCGCCAGGACGATTCCGGGTAGTACGCGTGCGGGAACGCGGTGACCAGTTCGCCGACGTTCTCGGTCTTGGCCTGCGCGAACACCGAGGCGGCTTCGGCCAGGTACTTCCCGGCCAGCGCCGGGTTCCGCCGCGCCTCCACCTGCGCGCCGAGCGCGAACGCGGCGGCCACGCGGCCGGCGAGGTTCGGGCTGAGCGCGGAACCGCCGGGGTTCGCCGGGAAGACCGGCCGGTGCTTCACGAAATACTTAGGGTCACCGGGTTTCACGTCGAGCGGGTCGTCGTCGTGTGGGTTCCGCCAGACGTCGTGGTCACCGAGGAAGCCGAACTTGTCGCTCCCCGTCCCGATCCCGACCTGGGCGTAGAGCGTCTTGCTGTTCTGGTCCCACATCTTGTCGAGCCAGTCGAGGCCGAGCGTGACCTCCTTGGCCAGCGCCGGGTCGTAGCCCTCGCGGAGCACATAACCCAGCTCCGCCAACGAGTACGCCGTGTTCGACGTGAACTTGACGAAGTCGCCCGCGTCGACCCAGCCGCCCTCGACGTCGATCGGCCCGCCTGCCGGCTTCAGCGGTTCGGTGATCTCGTCACCGAATTCACCGCCGAACGCGGGCCATTCGTAGACCGTGGCCTGCTTGTCCGCCAGATGTGAGGGTTTACGGTCGAGACGGCCCGGAACGATGTCGTCGCCGTCGCGCTGCGCCTGGAAGAACTCGTTGGTGGCACGGACGAGCGGCGTGAAGAGCCGCTGCTTCGTGTCCACCCGGAACGTCGGCGACGTCGCCTTGGTCTCGCCGCTGACCTCGATCCGGTACTTGCCCGGCAGCCAGACCTTCGACAGGTCGAGCTGGTACACCGCCGGGTATTGCGCGTTCCACGCGCCGAGCGAAGCCCCGGTCCGTCCACGATGGACGGTCCGGCCGCGTTCGTCGACCACCGAAAAAGATCCCGGCGCACTGGACAGAAGATAGGCGTATTTGGTCTCGGTGATGCCGTAGCCGACCTGATCGACCCGGACCTCACCTCGCACCGCCGCCGCGGCCGAAACCGCCGGAACCGTCAAACCCCCGAGGACCAGTGCCGAAACCGCGGCCACCGCCCGGGACCAGGAACTCACCATCATCGGCGCCCCGCTCACAATTGGTCTTGCTTAGTTAAGAAAGTTTCCTTTTTATTGCGCACGACGCTAGCGCCCCGGCCAGCCCTCGTCAATATGTCCGTTTCACCCGACCGGTGAGTTCAGTTGCCAGTCGGGAAACCACAGGATTCGAAGCATGGTCAGCGGGTATCCCACAGATGACCGAATGGAGCTTCGATGACCCTCACCTGGCACGAGCGCATGTCCGGCTGGCACAAGTCGAGCTATACGCACTGGGAAGAGAACGCCTGTGTCGAAGTCGGCACCGACGGCACCCTCGTCGGCATCCGGGACACCAAGCAGCGGGAACTCCCGCTCCACGTCAGGCCGGTCCTCGTGGTCTCCGCGACCGGTTTCACCGCGCTTCTCACCCACCTGTCCGGCTGACCCCGGATACCCGCCGGGTAATCGTCTACCGTGTACCGATGCCGTCCCTGCGAACGGAGGCCGAACCACTCGGCGCGCGGATCCGGCGGTTGCGCAAGGCCCGCGGGCTGACCCAGCGTGAGCTCGCCGAGCCCCGCTACGACCGCGGTTTCCTCGCCAAAGTCGAGTCCGGCAGCCGCGTGCCCTCGGACGACGTCCTCTCCCATCTCGCGGTGCGGCTCGGCCTGACCGAGGACGAACTCCGCTTCGGCAGGCCGCCGGGCGCGGCCGAAGAACTCACCGCCGCGCTCGAGACGGCGTATCGGGAGCTGCAACAGGGTGGCCTCGATGCCGCCGAGCGGGAGTTCACCCGGATCGAAGACCGGGCGGCCGCATACCGGCTGCCGGACGTCCAATGCCACGCGCGGTTCTATCTCGGCGAAGTCCGGTGGCAGCGGTACGACATCCCATCGGCGGCCGAGGGCTTCGCCCACGCGATGGAACTCGCCGAAGCCGCGTCGCCCCGGTTGCGCGCGATGATCGTCAACCGGGTCGCCGCCTGCCGCGCACTATCGGGTGATCTGGGCGCGTCGGTCGCGCTCGTCGAAACCGCGCTCGCGGAACTCCGCGCCGCCGGCCCGGTCGATCCCGACGCCGAACTCGCACTGGTGACCGCGCTCATCCACCCGCTCATCGAAATGGGCGCGCTCCGCCGCGCCCGGCGGGCTGCCGAAGAAGGACGGCGCGCCCTCGCCTCCGCGCACCGCAAGGACATCGCCGCGCGCTACCACCGGCAGGCCGCGCAATTGTGGCAGGCGATCGGACTGGCCGACCGCGCCGAAAAGGATCTTTCGCGAGCGCTGCGGTTGTTCACTTCCATCGGCTACGACCGCGACGCCGCCCGGAGCCGCTGGGCCCGCGGCTTCCTGTGGCGGCGGCTGGGCAAACTCGACGACGCGCACGCCGAACTGCTGCTCGCCCGCGATCTCTTGGCCGAAGCCGGCTCTCAGGAAGGCGTCCTCGGCGCGACCATCGAACTCGCCGACGTCCGCCGCCGTCAAGGCGCGCTCGACGAGGCCGCCGAACTCGCCGAGGGAATCCGCCCGCTTCTGGATCGATCCCCCGACATCGAAGCCCAGGCGGAGGTTCTCCGCCTGCTGGGACTCATCGCCCGCGCCCGTGGCGATCTGCCCAAGGCGACCGCGTTACTCGAAGAAGCGGCCACCGCACAGGAAAAGTCCGAATTGCGCGGCGCGCTCGTGGCGACGTCGCTGCATTTGGGCGACACCTTGCGCGCCCGCGGCCTGCTCGGCGAAGCGGCGGCGGCGTATCGGCGTGGCGTTCGCGCGGCCGCGATGTCCGATTCCGGGCCGTTGGACTGAAAACCATACGAAAGTCGCCATATGTCGCGGCTGGCGGGAAAATCCTTACTACACAGGGATTTTACTCCTGGCGAAAAGATCTTCGACTGTTCCGCTAGGCCATCCGGCCCATTGACTCGTCCGGTGACCGGCTCCTTTACTCGGACGTGTCCATCGGGATAACTCCAGTTATCCCGGCGGACACACTCCCCGTCCCCGCCGTGCTCCCACCCCGGTCGAATTCCCCGCCGCGCCGCTGGCCGTCCCGGGTACACGGTCCTGCCCATGGAAGGTTCCCCATGACCGTTCAACGAGGGCTCAGAACAGGGTTGGCGGCCATCGCCGGCCTTGCCCTGAGCTTGACGTTCCCGGCGACCCCGGCGAACGCGACCACCGTCACCAGCCAGCCCGCGAGCCCCGATTCCGTGGCCGCGAACGCGGCCGACCAGGCCGCCGCGGCCGGTGTGGACAGTCTGCGCAAGGGCGCCCAGGAGGCTTTCCGCCGCGTCGGACTGACTCCGGGTGGCGGAGGGCTCTTCTACGCCGCTTACGAACGAACCTATCGTGGCCTGCCGGTGGTCGGCGGGGACGCGGTCGTGGTCGCCGACGGCGCCGGACGCGTCCGGGGCACCAGCGCCGCGGAGACCGCGGCGATCTCGGTCGACATCAAGGCCAAGATCACCGCGGCGAAGGCGACCGAGGTCGCCCGCGGCCAGCTGTCCACAGTGGACGGCGTCACCGCGCCGAAGCTCGTCGTACTGGCGGGGAATTCTCCGAAGCTCGCCTACGAGGTGGTCGTCGCCGGCACCAAGGCGACGGCGCCGAGCAATCTGCACGTCTTCGTGGACGGGACCACCGGCGCCATCCTTCAGACGCGTGACGACGTCAAGATGTCCAACGCTCCCGCTGCCGCGCAGACCACGACCGGTGAGGTCGGCACGCTGGGCGCCGGGAACAGCTACTACGTCGGCAACGTCTCCATCGACACGACGAACTCCGGTGGCACGTACACCATGCGCGACCCGCAGCGCACCAACATCAGCTGCGCCCGCCAGAACGGCTCGCCCTTCAGCGGACCGGACGACAACTGGGGCAACGGCTCCGGCACCGACCTGGAAACCGCCTGTGTCGACGCGCTCTTCGGCGTCCAGACCGAGTGGAAGATGCTGAGCGAATGGCTCGGCCGCAACGGGATCAACGGCAACGGCGGCGGCTTCCCCGCCTACGTCGGCCTGAACCAGGCCAACGCCTACTGGAACGGTTCCTCGACCACTTACGGCCGCTCCTCGGACAGCCAGCGCCAGGCAACCCCGATGGACGTCGTCGCGCACGAGTACGGCCACGCCATCTTCCAGACCACGCCGGGCGGCGCGGGCAGCGGCAACGAGAACGGCGGCCTCAACGAGTCCACCGGTGACATCTTCGGCGCCATCACCGAGCACTACGCCAACAACGCCAAGGACACCCCGGACTACGACGTCGGCGAGGGCGTGAACCTGGTCGGCCGCGGGCCGATCCGCTACATGAACCAGCCGAGCCGGATCTCCGGCAACCCCGACTGCTACTCGTCGTCCATCCCGAACACCGAGGTGCACGCCGCCGCCGGTCCGCAGAACCACTGGTTCTACCTGCTGGCCGAGGGCACCGCGCCGGTGGGCAAGCCCGCCAGCCCGACCTGCAACAACACCTCGATCACCGGTATCGGCATCCAGAAGGCCGGGAAGATCTTCTACAACGGCCTGCTGAAGAAGACCTCCAGCTGGAACCACAAGGCGGCCCGCAAGGCCACCCTGGAAGCGGCGCTCGCGCTGTACCCGGGTTCCTGCACCGAGTTCACCACCACCAAGGCGGCGTGGGACGCGGTCAGCGTGACCGCGGCGACCGGCGAACCGACGTCGTGTACCCCGCAGGGCAACGACTTCTCGGTCGGCGTCACCCCGGCGTCGGGATCGGTGAAGCCGGGCGAATCGGCCTCCGTCACGGTGAACACCGCGACCACCAACGGTACGGCGCAATCGGTGGCACTGAGCGCCAGTGGCCTCCCGGCCGGGGCGACCGCGACGTTCAACCCGGCTTCGGTGCAGTCCGGCACCTCCTCGACGCTCACCATCGCGACGTCGGCGAGCACCCCTGAGGGCACCAGCACCATCACGGTGACCGGTACCGGGGCCAGCGGCGCGCGCACCGCGCAGTACAAGCTGACCGTCGGCACCGGCGGTGACGTGCGGACCTACAGCAACGACACCGACTACGCGCTGAACGACTACGCCACGGTGAACAGCCCGATCACCTCGACCGCGACCGGCAACGCGGTGTCGCCGGTCAAGGTGACGGTGACCGGCACGCACACCTGCTCCGAGGACCTTCGCATCAGCCTGAAGGCCCCCGACGGCAGCACGTATTCGGTCAAGGCGACCGGTTCCCTGCCGTGCACCGATCTGGGCACCCGGAACTACTCGGTCAACGTGACCAACGAAGTCGCGGCCGGCACCTGGACCCTCGTGGTCTACGACGCCTACGCGCAGGACACCGGCACGCTCAGCAGCTGGTCGATCACCGTCTAGCCCCCGTTCCGTGAAGGCCTCCTTGCTTACCTTGAGGGTAGGGAAGGGGGCCTTCACGGACCGCCCGAGAAAGGAATACCCCGGCATGAAGTGGGGAAAGCGATTAGGCGCGGCCGTCGTCGGCATGGCCGCCGTACTGGGTGTCGTCACGGCGCCCGCGCAGGCGGCCACGGCCGCCGCCGCGCCGGACATCTCGCTCGCCAACGTCAAGGCGCACCTGAGCGCGTTGCAGACGATCGCCAACCAGAACGGTGGCAACCGCGCCTCCGGACGACCTGGCTATCCGGCGTCGGTGTCCTATGTGGCACAGAAACTGCGCGACGCCGGCTACAACGTCACGTTGCAGACCTGCACGACCTGCGCGGGCCAGAACCAGAACGTGATCGCGGAATGGCCGCAGGGTGACGCCAGCCAGGTGATCATGCTCGGCGCGCACCTCGACAGCGTCGCCGCCGGTCCCGGGATCAACGACAACGGTTCGGGTTCGGCCTCGATCCTCGAAGTCGCGCTGACCCTGGCGCGCGAGAACCCGACCATGGCCAAGCGGGTCCGCTTCGGCTGGTGGGCCGACGAGGAGTCCGGGCTGCGCGGGTCCAAGCACTACGTCAACAGCCTGCCGCAGACCGAGCGCACGAAGATCAAGACCTACCTGAACTTCGACATGATCGGCTCCGACAACTGGGGCTATTTCGTCTATGACGACGTGGCTTCGGTCAAGGCGGTGTTCGACGAGTACTTCAGGACGATCGGCATCCAGACCGAGGGCGACACGGAAGGCGACGGCCGTTCGGACCACGCGTCGTTCAAGAGCGCGGGCATCCCGGTCGGCGGTCTCGCGACCGGTGCCGGATACACGAAGAGCGCCGCGCAGCAACAGAAGTGGGGCGGCACCGCCGGAAGGGCGTTCGACAGCTGCTACCACCGCGCCTGCGACACGCTGTCCAACATCCCGGACACCCCGCTGGAGAAGAACAGCGACGCGATCGCCTACGCGGTCTGGAAGCTGGCTGTCGGCGCGTCGACGGGCCCCGACTTCTCGATCGGCCTTTCGCCAGCCTCCGGCACCGTCCAAGCAGGACAGTCGGCGACCGTCACGGTCAACACCACGACGACTTCCGGTGCGGCACAGGCGGTTTCGCTGAGCGCCAGTGGTCTTCCCGCCGGGGCGACCGCGACGTTCAACCCCGCTTCGGTGCAGTCGGGCGGTTCCTCGACGCTCACCATCGCGACGTCGGCGAGCACTCCCAACGGCACCAGCACGATCACGGTGACCGGTGACGGGACCTCGGTGGACCGCACGGCGCAGTACACGCTCACGGTCGGCGACGTCAGCGTGCGCACGTTCACCAACGGCACCGACTACGCGCTGAACGACTACGCGACGGTCAACAGCCCGATCACGTCCAGCGCGACGGGTACGGCGACCTCGCCGGTCAAGGTGTCGGTCACCGGGACGCACACCTGCTCCGAGGACCTCCGGATCAGCCTGAAGGCCCCCGACGGCAGCACGTATTCGGTCAAGGCCACCGGTTCGCTCCCCTGCACCGATCTCGGTACCAGGACGTACTCGGTGCCGGTGACCAACGAAGCCGCTTCCGGCACGTGGACGCTCGTGCTTTACGACGCCTACGCGCAGGACACCGGCACGCTCGACAGCTGGACCATCACCGTCTGACCACCCGAATGACGAAGGCCATCTCACGAGGACACCCGGCCTCGTGAGATGGCCTTCGTGCTTTTCACGGAACGAGGTCCGGACAACTTTTCGATATCTGGTCTAGACCACCCGATCGTCGGTAGCGGCGTGCGGACACCGCGATCTATGTTGAGCCGAACGGCCGCTTCCTGTTCAACCGCATTCCTTTTCGAGAGGGGAGCTGGGTATGTTCGGTCGCGTCTCACGGCTGCTCGCCATCACCGGCGCGGCGGTACTCGCCGCCACCACACTCGTCGTCTTGACCCCGGCGCAGGCCTCGGTGGACGCCGACGTCTGCCCGGTCAAGTCGAAGCCCGCGGGCAAGGTCCTGCAGGGCTACTGGGAAAACTGGGACGGCGCTTCGAACGGCGTCCATCCGCCGATGGGCTGGATCCCGATCACCGACGCGCGGATCAAAGCCAACGGATACAACGTGATCAATGCCGCCTTTCCGGTCATCCTGTCCGACGGAACGGTCAAATGGGAGGACGGGATGGACGCGACTGTGAAGGTCGCGACCCCCGCCGAAATGTGCGCCGCGAAGGACGCGGGCGCGACGATCCTGATGTCGATCGGCGGTGCCACCGCGGGAATCGACCTGAATTCCACCGCGGTCGCCGACAAATTCGTCTCGACCATCGTGCCGATCCTGAAGAAGTACAACTTCGACGGGATCGACATCGACATCGAGACCGGCCTCGTCGGCAACGGGAACATCAACTCGCTGTCGCCGTCGCAGAGCAACCTCATCCGCATCATCGACGGCGTACTCGCCCAGATGCCGCCGAACTTCGGCCTCACCATGGCACCGGAGACCGCGTACGTCACCGGCGGCAGCGTCGTCTACGGCTCGATCTGGGGCGCGTACCTGCCGATCGTCAAGAAGTACGCGGACAACGGCCGGCTGTGGTGGCTGAACATGCAGTACTACAACGGAAGCATGTACGGCTGCTCGGGCGATTCGTACCAGGCCGGGACGGTTCAGGGCTTCGTCGCACAGACGAATTGCCTCGACAAGGGTTTGGTGATCCAGGGCCAGACGATCCGCGTGCCCTACGACAAGCAGGCGCCAGGGCTGCCCGCGCAGGCCGGTGCCGGTGGCGGATACATGTCGCCCAGCCTGGTTTCCCAGGCATGGCGCAGCATTCCGTCGCTGAAGGGCCTGATGACGTGGTCGATCAACTGGGACGGCTCGCGGAACTGGACGTTCGGGCGAAACGTGAAAGCGTTGCAGGGCCGCTGAGACCCGCCTCGTGAGTGCTAATGACGGTTAGAACCGTCATTAGCACTCACGAGTCAGTTGTCGCGCCGTATCGTTCTCGGTCATGGGCGAGGAGATCGGTGGACGACTGCGACGGCTGCGCGCCGAGCGCGGCCTCACACAGCGTGAACTCGCCGAGCCGCACTACACCGCCGCGTACGTTTCGTCCGTCGAGACGGGGGCACGGACCCCATCCGGTGACGCGCTGCGCCATTTCGCCGCCCGGCTCGGGGTCGACACCGGCGAACTGCTCGGCGTGACCTCGCCCCGCGACGACGTCCGGCTCGATCTGGACATCGCGATGGCCGCGTCGGACTTCCTGACGGGGAAGGGCTCGGCTCTGAAAATGCGGCGGCTGGCCCGGCGAGCGGAGCGGATCGGCCGGGCGCGCCAGGCAGGGCTCGCCTGGCTGTGGCTCGCGCGGTACAGCGAGAGCGACGATCGGCCACGACTGATCGCCGCCGCCGAAGCCGCCCTCAGCGAGGACGTCCCGCCGTACCGCGAACTGGCCATGGCGTCGCGGGCGAACGTCCTGATCGGCTGGGGCGAACCGCACCACGGGATGCACCTGCTCCGGACCGCACTCGACGCGAGCCTTGAGGACCATCCGCATCCTGTGCTCCTGCTGACCTTGCGGGGACACCTCGCCGAAGGGCACCTCCGCCTCGGCGAGACCGCTCAGGCCGCGCAGCACGCGAGCGAGGCACTGCGGCTGGCTCGCGGGGACGAGGAGATCCTGACCGAACTCACCGAGAACCAACGACGATTGGCCGAGGCCTACCTCGGCGAAGGGCGGGTGGCGGACGCCGTCGCTGCCGTATCGGTACTGCACGATCTGCTCCACGAGCGTGCCTTGCGGCCGGTGCTGGCCCGGTGTCTGTTCGCGCGGGCCCTGGTCCGTCGTGCCGACGACCTTGAAGGCGCTCTCGCGGACCTTCGCGCGTCAAGGGCGGCCGCGCCCGATCACGCCGTCACCCTGGAACTCGCCGACCTCTGCCGCGAACTCGGTCGCCTCGACGACGCCGCCGCGCTGCTCTCCGAAGCGGCCGAAGCCATCCCGGCGGACTCGCCGCACTCCGCTTCGCTCATGTTCCAGCAGGGCTCACTGGCGTTGGCCCGTGGCGATCTCGAAGCAGCCGAAGCGGGCTTCACGCACGCCATCGACGTGGCCGCGCTCCGCGACGCTCGCGGCGTCTTGGCCGCTTCGGTCGACAAAGCGGGAGGGCTGCTTCTCGATCAAGGGCGCATCGAAGAGGCCGCGGACCTGCTGCGGCGTGGACTGCTCCTGCTGGGCGCCGAAGAGGACTCGCCGGGGCGATAGCAAAGGTCCCTTGCTCCCTTTCCGCAGGTCAGAGTGGCCAGGCGGCCATGAAGGAATCGGGACACTCAACGTCTCGATTCCTTCATCGTCACGGGAACGGTTCCCGCGGTTCAGCGACGGCGCCTAGCCGAGAAACTCGCGCAGCACCGCGGCGACCTGACGGATCTCACCGGCCCGCACGTGTTCCTGCCGCGTGTGCGCCAGCGTCGGGTCGCCGGGACCGAAGTTAACCGCCGGAATCCCGAGGGCCGCGAAGCGTGCGACATCGGTCCAGCCCAGCTTCGCGACCGCCTTGCCACCGGCCGCCGCGACCAGCTCGGCCGCCGCGGGGACGCTCAAGCCGGGCAAAGCGCCTGGCGACAAGTCGACAACCTTCACGTCGTAGCCCTCGAAGACCTCGCGAAGGTGGGCTTCGGCCTGCTCGGCGCTCCGGTCCGGGGCGAAGCGATGGTTCACCGTGAGCACGGCCTCGTCCGGTACGACGTTGCCCGCGACCCCGCCGCCGATCTTGGTGGCCTGCAGGCCCTCGCGGTAGGTCAGGCCGTCGATGTCGACCACTCGCGGCGTGTACTCGGCCAGCCGGCGCAGCGGTTCGGCGAGGCCGTGGATCGCGTTGACGCCCATCCAACCGCGCGCGGTGTGCGCCCGGACGCCTTCGACGCGGATCTCGATCCGCATCGTGCCCTGGCAACCACCCTCGATGCCGCCGTTCGAAGGCTCGCCGAGGATCGCGAGGTCGCCCCGCAGCCATTCGGGCAGCTCGCGCTCGATACGGCCGAGACCGTTCTTCGTCGCTTCGATCTCTTCGCAGTCGTAGAACACGAACGTGACGTCGTGCCGGGGTTCCCGGAGAGCGGCGGCGAGGTGCAGGAAGACGGCGTCGCCGCTCTTCATGTCGACGGTGCCGAGGCCGTGCAGGATCTCGTCGTCACCTGTCCCCTCACGGCGCACCGGCAGGTTCTCGTTGACCGGAACGGTGTCGAGATGCCCGGCCAGCACCACCCGCGAAGGACGGCCGAGGTTCGTGCGGGCGAGGACGGCGTCACCGTTGCGGATCACCTCGAGGTGGGGCGCCTGCGTCTCCAACGCGGCCTGCACGGCGTCCGCGATGACCTTCTCCTCTTCCGAGACGCTGAAGATGTCCACCAGCGCGGCGGTGAGGTCGACGGGGTCCGCGTGCAGATCGAGCGAAGGCATGCCCGCACCGTACCGGCGGGGCCGCGGGGCTACCGTGAGGGAGTGCGCATGCGAGTGGTCTTGGTCGCCCTTCTCCTGCTACTCAGCGGCTGCGGATCGGGCGAGGTCCCGGTGACGGTGAAGCCCACCCAGAGCGCCGGTCCGGACGTGCTGCCGATCAAGCTCAAGGCACTGACCACCGACCGGTGCTATCTGACGCCGGGAGCCGAATCACCCAAGGGCTGCCAGAAGTACGTCACCGAACTCTCCAGCGCCGCGGGCAGTGTCCGCAAGCGCAGGCCGGATCTGTCGGCGAGCGCCGACGCCCTCGATCGCCCGATCGCCGCCTTCCGCACCGCGAACTGCCAGGACCAGGCCGCGCCCGGCGGCGCGTGCGGCCAGGCGCTCGTCGACATGTCGGCGGCGTTGACCAGCGTGAAGAGCCTCGTCGGCGGTTGACGCAGGTCACTGGGTTACCGTTCAGGGCGTGAGCGAGCAGACCCCTGATCCCGAAACGACCGGCGCCACCGGCGTCGGACTGGCCACCGTCACGACCGACGGCACGGTGCTGGACACCTGGTTCCCGCTGCCCAAGCTGACCGAGAACGCCGAGGACAAGCCCGGCACGGTGCGGCTGACCGCGGAAGAGGCCTCCGAGGCCCTCGGCGAGGCGGCCGCCGCCCAGCTCGGTCCGGACACCGACCGCGGCGTCGAGGTCGTCGCGGTCCGCACCACCATCGGCCACCTCTCCGACGCCCCCGGCGATACGCACGACGTCTATCTGCGCCTGCACCTGCTGTCGCACCGGCTGGTCCGGCCGCACGGCGCGAACCTCGACGGCATCTTCGGCCTGCTGGCCAACGTCGTGTGGACCAACCACGGGCCGTGCCCGGTCGAGGGCTTCGAGGCGACCCGGCTGCGGCTGCGGGCGCGTGGCGACGTCACCGTCTACAGCGTCGACAAGTTCCCCCGGATGGTCGACTACGTCGTGCCGACCGGCGTCCGCATCGCCGACGCCGACCGCGCCCGTCTCGGCGCGCACCTGGCCAACGGCACCACGGTCATGCACGAGGGCTTCATCAACTTCAACGCCGGCACGCTCGGCGCCTCCATGGTCGAGGGCCGGATCTCCGCGGGCGTCGTGGTCGGCGACGGTTCCGACGTCGGCGGCGGCGCGTCGATCATGGGCACCCTGTCCGGCGGCGGCAAGGAGACCATCTCGATCGGCGAGCGCTGCCTGATCGGCGCGAACGGTGGCATCGGCATCTCGCTCGGCGACGACTCGGTCGTCGAGGCCGGCCTCTACGTCACGGCGGGCACGAAGGTGACCTTCGAGGGCAAGGTCGTGAAGGCGCGGGAGCTGTCCGGCATCTCGGGCGCGATGTTCCGGCGGAATTCGGGGACCGGCGCCGTCGAGGTCGTCGCGCGCAGCGGCGTCGGCATCGAGCTGAACGCGGCCCTGCACGCCAACTGACCTGCGAAAAGAGAGCAAGGGACCTTTGCTGTCACTCTCCCCCGGAGAGCGATAGCAAAGGTCCCTCGCTTCTCTCACGGCCTGTACCACCTCGCCGGTTCACCTAGAATTCATCTTGTGACAGCCGAGGCCCCGCCGCGCAAGAACGTCCCTTCGACCACCCCTGCCGCACTCGGGCTCGGTGAACGTCCCGCGAAAGCCGGGCCGGACGATCCGGCGGCCGCCCACGTCCGGGTCAAACTCGACGTCGAGATCCGCGCGCTCCTCGCGCACGAACCCGGCACCAAATCCGGCGCCGACCCCGAGGACCTGCACCAGATGCGGGTCGCGCTGCGCCGCATGCGCAGTGTCCTCAAGCTGTCGGGCCGCCTCATCGGACCGGACGCCGAACCGGTGCGCGCGGAGCTGGGCTGGCTCGGCCAGTCACTTGGTGAAGTCCGGGATCACGACGTCCTGATCGGACATCTGCGGGAGGTCGTCGCGGAGTTCGAGGTGCGCGACCAGCCCGCCGCGCGCCGTCTGGTCTCGAAGTTCGTCACCGAACGCGGAGTCGCGAAGCGGCGGCTCACACGCGCGCTCGCCAGCCCCCGGTACGCCGCGATGTTGCAGGACATCGGCCGTCTCGCCCGGCAGCCCGCCACCGGCGAATCCACTTCCGGGGCCGGGTCCTCCTCAGCGGATCTCGTCGCCGGCCTCGCGAAGCCGCATCAAAAGCTCGCGAAGGCCGTGAAGGCGCTTTCCACCAATCCCCCGGACGACGACCTTCACGCGCTTCGCATCTACGGCAAGAAGCTCCGCTACGCCGCCGAGATGGCCAAGCCTGCCGCGAAGAAGAAGCAAGCGGAGCGGATCCAGCGGCTGATCAAGGCCACGAAGAACTTCCAGACCGTCCTCGGGGAACATCAGGACGCCTGCGTCGCCGCCGATCGCATGCGCACTGTCGTCGCCTCTGTCGACGCCGAGGTCGCCTTCATCGCGGGCCGGGTCGCGGAGAAGGAACTGCTGCGCCGAGCCGAGGTCCGTGCCGTGTGGCGCGATGCCTGGGCCGAGGTCGACGAGGCCGCTCAGGCGGTGATCGCGCGAAGGTAGCCGTCCGGCCGGATCAGCACCTGGCGCCCGTTCTCGGCCTCGTATGCGGCGAAAGCGTGCCCGCCGACGTCTTCGAAGTCCACATCGGACAGGGTGCTGCCCGCGGGCAGGATTCGGCGCGCGCCTTCGGGCGCGGGACCGTCGCCGAACACCAGCACGGTCGCCTGCGGGCCGCGTAGCAGTTCGAAGAGCCGGACGGGTTTGCCGTTCGCGTCGGCCAGCGGCGCGTCCGGCGCGCGGTCGCCGGGCCGGATCCGGCCGGTCGACGCGGGCGCGAGCGGGCCGCCGCGATACCCGATGTCGAGCTGACGCGTGTTCTCGCCGCGTTCGTGCGCGTCTTCCGAGCCTTCCTTGTACTTCTCCAGGATCTCCGTGCTGATCTTCAGCACTCGCGCCGCGACGCCGCGCCGCTCGGGCTCGTAGCTGTCGAGCAGCTCGGCCGAACCATCGGCGAGTTTCCAGCCCAGGTTGTACGCGTCCTGCACGCCGGTGTTGAGCCCCTGTCCGCCGGTGGGCGGGTGGACGTGCGCCGCGTCGCCGGCGAGGAACACGCGACCCTCCCGGAATCGTCCGGCGAGCCTGATGTTCGGCCGCCACACCGTCGACCAGGCGAGATCGTGCAACCGGACCCCACCGCCGGACAGCTCGTCGAACCGGGACTGCAACGTCTTCAGCGACGCCTCGACCGCCTCCTCGCCCAGTGACGCGCCGAACTGGAAGTGCGGCACCCCGGGCAGCGGCGTGAGCACGATCCCCGACATCGGGTCCTCGGGCTTCGCGAACCAGTGCCCGTACGCGCGATCGAGCCCCTCAGCCTGGACGTCGCCGAGCAGCATGCGGATCGATTCGTCGGTGGTGCCCTCGAACGCGATCCCGAGCGCCTTGCGCACGAAGCTCTTGCCACCGTCCGCGCCGACGAGGTAGCCGACCCGGATCCGCTCGCCCGGCAGCTCGGCGGTCACGCCGTCGGCGTCCTGTTCGAACCCGAGCAGCGGGGTACCAAGCTCGACCTGGACACCGAATTCGGCGAGCCGGTCGCGCAAGATCGCCTCGGTTCGGGACTGGCCGAGGAACCAGCCGTTCGGATACGGCACGTCCGGCGTCGGCTCGACCGGTTCGGCCATCATCCGCTCGCCGACGACTTCGCCGCCCAGGTGGATGCGTATCGGCACCGGCGCCTGCCCGGCGGCTAGCACGGCGTCCAGCACGCCGAGATCTTCGAAGACCTCCAGCGTGCGCGGTTGGAGGCCGTCGCCGCGTGAACCCTCGAAGAACGTCTCGGCTTTCTCCACGATCCGCACACCGACACCGCGGCGCGCGAGATCGATGGCCAGCGTGAGCCCGGTCGGCCCGGCTCCCGCGATCAGAACCTCGGTCATCTCTCCTCCAGTGAATTATAATTCAGTGAATCTTGATTCACTATGACCGTTGCTAGCCTTCCGTGTCAAGGAGGTGCCGATGACGGCGACGAGCCGCAAGGAGAAGGCGGCGGAGACCGAGACCGCGCTCAAGGACGCGGCGAAGCGCGTTTTCGCGGCGAAGGGGTACCTGAACACCAAGATCACCGACATCACGGCGGAGGCCGGCCGGGCGGCGGGATCGTTCTACAACCACTTCGCGAGCAAGGAAGAGCTACTCGAAGCGCTCCTCGCGGACCTCGCGGCGGCGAGCGACGTCAACGCGTCCTCGCCGGAGCACAAAGCCGACTTCACCGACCCGGACGCCGTGCGCTGGCACGTCCGCGAGTACTGGAACTTCCATCGCGACAACGCCGCGACGATGCTCGCGCTGCGCCAGGCCGCGATGGTGAGCGACGAGTTCGCACGCACCTACGCGCGGTTCGGCGCCGATCAGGCGGAGGACATCCTCGGCCACCTCGGGTTCATCACCGCGGCGGGAATGGAACTACCGGCGTCGGAACGGCTCTCGCTCGCGATGATGGGCGAACTGGTCAACGGTTTCGCGCATACGTGGCTGCTGGATCCGTCCTCGGTCTCCGAAGAGGAGGCCATCGAGGCGCTGACGCGGTTCATCTACCGGGGCTTCACCGGTCGCGACGTCACCTGAGCGCCGCAGTCACCCTCGTGCTATGAAAGGTCCTTTCCTTGCAAATTTTGCAAGGAAAGGACCTTTCATAGCGCGCTACCCGGTGCGAGAACCGAGTCGAACTCAGGAGGCGAGGCGTTCCGCGGCCGCGTCGATCCGCTCGTCCGTCGCCGTCAGGGCGATCCGGACATGCCGTCCGCCCGTCGGCCCGTAGAAGGTGCCCGGCGCGGCGAGGATGCCGCGATCGGCGAGCCACTCGATCGTGTCGCGCGCGGATTCCCCGCGCGTGGACCAGAGATAGAGCCCCGCCTCGGAGTGCGAGATCTCGAAACCGCTGTCCAGCAACGCTTTCCGCAGCACCAGCCGTCGGCGTGCGTAGCGTTCCCGTTGCACGGCAAGGGCTTCGTCGTCCTTCAGCGCGGCGACCATGGCCTCCTGCACCGGACGCGGCACGATCAGCCCGGATTGCTTGCGGATCTCCAGCAGTCCGGCGACGAGCTTGGGGTCGCCGGTGACGAAACCGGCGCGGTAGCTGGCGAGGTTCGCGGACTTCGACAGCGAGTGGACGGCCAGCAGGCCGTCGAGGGTGCCGCCGTGCACCGACGGATGCAGGATCGACACGGGCTCGCTTTCCCAGCCCAGCGCCAGATAGCACTCGTCGGAGACCACGACGACGCCGCGTTCCCGCGCCCAGTCGACGACCTTGCGCAGGTGGTCGACACCGAGCACGCGCCCGGTCGGGTTCGACGGCGAGTTCAGCCACAGCATCGACGGCCGTTGCGGGCCGAGCGCGATCGTGCTGTCCGCACGCAGCAGGGAAGCGCCGGCCAGCAGCACGCCGACCTCGTAGGTCGGATACGCCACCTCGGGGATGACGACGAGATCACCGGGGCCGAAGCCTAGTTGCCGCGGCAGCGAGGCGACCAGTTCCTTCGAACCGATCGTCGGCAGCACGGCCTCGGCGGGAACGCCCTCGATGCCGTGCCGTCGCGAAAGCGCCTCGATCGCGGCGGCCCTCAGCTCAGGGATCCCGTGCGTGGTCGGGTACCCCGGGATGTCCGACACGGCGGCGAGTGCCGCGCGGACGCTCTCGGGGACCGGGTCGACCGGCGTGCCGATCGACAGGTCGACGATGCCGCCGGGATGTGCCTGGGCCTTCGCCTTCGCTTCGGCGAGGGAATCCCAGGGGAAATCAGGAAGAGCGACCCGGCTCATTCGCCCTGCGGGGGAAGAGCCTTGATGAAGGCGGGGTCGTGACCGGTCTTGCCGACCTTGGAGGCACCACCGGGCGAGCCGAGTTCGTCGAAGAAGTCGACGTTGGCCTTGGTGTAGTCGTTCCACTCGTCGGGGACATCGTCCTCGTAGTAGATCGCCTCGACGGGGCAGACCGGCTCGCAGGCACCGCAGTCGACACATTCGTCCGGGTGGATGTACAGCATGCGGTCACCCTCGTAGATGCAGTCCACGGGGCACTCGTCGATACACGCCTTGTCGAGCACGTCGACGCAGGGCTCGGCGATCACGTAGGTCACTGCGCACTCCTGCTTTATCTCTGCTTCACCAGTCTGCAACGGACATTACGCGCCCACGGGCGCGACCGGCCCGCTTAGGCCACCC
This sequence comes from Amycolatopsis sp. NPDC034160, assembly GCF_055575355.1. NCBI lineage: Bacteria > Bacillati > Actinomycetota > Actinomycetes > Pseudonocardiales > Pseudonocardiaceae > Amycolatopsis > Amycolatopsis sp. NPDC034160. Next base: position 211,240 of record NZ_JBVISU010000010.1, read on the forward strand.
TTATCCGTACTCCGGGTATGTGCCTTCAGCGGTCCCTCCGGCGCGGCGGCGGAGTGGCCCTGCTGTCCCCAGTGATGACGAATTTCGGCGCGGCGGGCTTCGCCGCCTCCGCGTTCTTCTCGTCGACGGGCTTTTCCGCGTCCCATGCGCGGTTGAAGCCGTCGGAGATCTCGCGGACCAGGTCTTCGTTGTGGCGATCGTCCTTGCGCGCGATGCTCATCGGGTCCCTCCACTGCCTTCCTTGACACAATCTAACCGTGAACAGTGCGGAAATGCTCGAGCTCACCTGTAGCCGGGCCTGGCCTCCCCTGCTGGAGAGCCGGATCGGGGACTGGCGACTGCGCTGGGCGGACGGGTTCACCGCCCGCGCCAACAGCGCCCTGGCGATCGGCGACCCGGGAAAACCGCTGACAGCGGCCCTGCGGGCGGTCTGTGACTTCGCCGACGATCATGCCATCCCACCGGTCGTCCAGGTGATCCAGAACACGTCCACCGAAGCCGGCCTCGCCGCGCATGGCTGGGTCCACCATGTGGAACACCGGCCCGCCCACGAGGTGCGGGTGATGACCGGACCGCTCTCGCGCGGGACCTCGTCGGGAGCGGTGGTCCTCGACGAGCCGACGTCCGGATGGTGGGAGCTGACGACGGGCGGCACCGAGCCCGCGGACGCGCCGCGCCACGTCCTCGGCACCGGCAAGGTCGGGTTCGGGGTCGTGGAACGGGACGGCGTGACGGCCGGGGCGGTGCGCGGCGGGATCGTCGGCGAGTGGCTGCACATCGCCCGGCTGGAGGTCCGTGCCGAGTTCCGGCGACAGGGGCTGGCACGCGGGCTGATGAACGCCATCGGCGCCTGGGGTGCCGCTCAGGGCGCGACCGGCATCGTGCTGCAGGTCGCCATGGGGAACTCAGGCGCGCTGAAGCTGTACGAGAGCCTGGGCTGTACGGAGCACCACAGGTACCGCTACTGGGCCCCTGGTCCGGACGCGTGCGAGGATCGCCTGTCGTGAAGGTCGTCATTGTGGTCGGTGGAGTGGGCGGGGCCCGCTTCCTGCTGGGGGTCAAACAAGCACTGGGTCTGCCCGCGATCGGTTCCGCCCCGGAATCGCCGCATGAGGTGACCGCGCTGGTGAACACCGGGGACGACGTGTGGATGCACGGTCTGCGCATCTGCCCGGACCTGGACACCTGCATGTACACCCTCGGCGGGGGGATCGACGAAGAACGCGGCTGGGGGCACTCCGGCGAGACCTGGACGGTCAAGGAGGAGCTCGCCGCGTACGGCGCCGAACCGACCTGGTTCGGTTTGGGCGACAAGGACATCGCGACGCACCTGATCCGTTCGCGGATGCTGCGCGCGGGATATCCGCTCTCGCAGGTCACCGAGGCGCTGTGCGACCGCTGGCAGCCAGGCGTCCGCCTGCTGCCCATGTCGGACGACCGCGTCGAAACGCACGTCGTGATCGACGATCCCGACCACCCGGAGCAGCGGAAGGCGATCCACTTCCAGGAGTGGTGGGTGCGCTACCGCGCCGAGCCGAAGGCGCATTCGATCATCGCGGTCGGCGCCGACGAGGCGAAACCGGCGCCGGGCGTGCTGGACGCGATCGCGGGTGCCGACCTCGTGCTGTTCGCGCCGTCCAACCCGGTCGTCTCGGTCGGCACCGTCCTCGGCGTCCCCGGTGTGCGCGACGCGCTGCGGAAGACGCGCGCCAAGGTCGTCGGTATCTCGCCGATCATCGGCGGGAAGGCGTTGCGCGGTATGGCCGACGCCTGCCTGAGCGCGATCGGGGTGGAGACGTCCGCGGAAGCCGTCGGGCGGCATTACGGCTCCCGCGAGGAGTCCCCGGAAGGCGTGCTCGACGGCTGGCTGGTCGCCGAGGGCGAAACCGTCGACGTACCGGGGGTCGCCGTCCGCGACGTCCCCCTGCTGATGTCCGATGTGGACGCGACCGCGGCGATGGCGCGCGCGGCCTTCGAGCTGGCCGGAGTTTCCGTTGACTGACCACGCTTCCGCGAAGATCGAGATCCTGCCGGTCGACGGCCTCCCGGAGTTCCGCCCCGGCGACGACCTCACCGGGGCGATCGTCACGGCGGCCCCCTGGCTGCGGTCGGGCGACGTCCTGGTCGTGACCAGCAAGATCGTCTCCAAGACCGAAGGCATGCTGATCCGGGTCCCGGCCGATCCTGAGGAGCGCGACGCCGCCCGGCGCAAGCTCGTCGAGGAGGAGTCCGTCCGCGTGATCGCGCGGATCAACCGGACGGTGATCACCGAGAACCGGCTGGGCATCGTGCAGGCCGCGTCCGGTGTGGACGCGTCGAACGTGGCCTCCGGCGAGGTCGCGCTGCTGCCGTCGGATCCGGATGCCTCCGCGCTCGCGCTGCGGAACGGGCTGCGCGAGCGACTCGGCGTCGAGGTCGCGGTCGTGATCACCGACACCATGGGCCGCGCGTGGCGGGTCGGGCAGACCGACGCCGCGATCGGCGCGTCCGGCCTGCGGGTGCTGCACTCCTACGCGGGCGAGATCGACAGCCAGGGCAACGAACTCGCGGTGACCGAAGTGGCGATCGCCGACGAACTCGCCGCCGCGGCGGATCTGGTCAAGGGCAAACTCGGCGGGACCCCGGTCGCCGTCGTACGCGGTTTGCCCTTGACCGACGACGGATCCACCGCCCGCAAGCTGATCCGGCCGGTCGAAGAGGACCTGTTCCGGCTCGGCACCAACGAAGCCATCGCCCAGGGCCGTCGGGAAGCCGTGCTCGCGCGGCGTTCTATCCGGTCTTTCACCGACGAGCCGGTCGATCCCGACGTGCTGCGCCGTGCCGTCGGAACGGCACTGACGGCTCCCGCGCCGCACCACACCAAACCGGTCCGGTTCGTGTGGCTGCGCGAAGAAGGCTTGCGCCGCAAGCTTCTCGACGCGATGAAGGCGTCGTGGCAGGCCGATCTCGAAGGCGACGGCTTCACCTCGGAGCAGGTCGCGAAACGGCTCAGCCGAGGCGACATCCTGTACCGGGCACCCGAGGTCGTGGTGCCGTTCCTCGTCGCCGAGGGCGCGCACACCTACCGCGACGACCGCCGGAATGCCTGTGAGCACACGATGTTCACCGTCGCCGGCGGTGCGGCGGTGCAGGGTCTGCTGGTCGCGCTCGCCGCCGAAGACCTCGGCTCGTGCTGGATCGGGTCGACCATCTTCGCGGCCGGCATCGTGCGTGAGGTCCTCGGCCTGGACGCGCGCTGGGAGCCGCTCGGCGCGGTCGCGATCGGCCATCCCGCCGCCCTGCCGCCCGCCCGCGGTGCGAGCGAACCCGGTGAAGGACTCCTCGAACTGTGAGCCTGCATGACGACGCTGTATCCACTTTGTCCGGTTGGCGACCGGCGGACGCCGCTCAGGAATCCTTGCGCCAGGCCTATTTGGGCTTCCTCGCCGCTCGTGACGACGTCTGCCGTCGCGAATGCGCGGCGGGACACATCACCGCGTCGGCCGTACTTCTGGACGCCGACGCGGAGAACGTCCTCCTCACCCTGCACCCGCGAGTCGGACGCTGGCTGCAGCTCGGCGGGCACTGCGAACCGGGTGACGCGACGCTCGCGGACGCGGCACTGCGCGAGGCACGCGAGGAGTCGGGCATTCACGACCTGGTCATCGATCCGGTGCCGGTGCATCTCGACGTCCACCCGATCACCTGCTCGCTCGGCGTGCCGACCCGGCATTTCGACGTGCGTTTCGCCGTGCGCGCACCGAAAGGCGCACAACCGGTTCAAAGCGACGAATCGGACGATCTTCGGTGGTGGCCGGTGAAATCCCTGCCGACCGGATCGGAAGATCTGGCCGAACTGGTGGAAGCCGCCTTGCCCGCGACGTCCGGCCGTTAAGGTGTCGGCTGACGTCCTAAAGGGGGAATCAATGCTGACGGCGCTGACGCCATACCTCGACCGGGTCCGGGTCCACAGCAGCGGTGACGGTGACGGCTTCGGCTGGTTTCTGCTGATCCTGGCGATCATCATTATCATCATCGTGGTCGTGGTGATCATCGTGAAGGTCAACCAGGCGAAGAAGCCGCCGATGACCTTTCCGCAGAACCCGAACTTCGGCGGTGGCGGCCCGGCTCCGGGTTTCCCGCCGCCTCCCCCGCCCACCGGTGGCCCGGCGCCGCAGGGCGCTTGGCAGCAGCAGCCCCCGCCCGGTTTTCCGCCGCCTCAGCCCGGTTACGGCCAGGCGCCCGGCTTCCCGCCGCCGGCCCCGGTTCCGGCGGGTTTCCCGCCGCCGCCCGGTCAGGCCTTCGGCGCGCCTCAACCCGGCATGTTCCAGCCCGGCATGTTCCAGCCCGGCATGCCCCAGCCCGGCATGTCCCAGCCCGGTTTCCCGCCGCCGCCCCCGCCGTCGGGTCCGCCGATCGACGGCAGTGCCGACCGCACGCAGGTCGTGTCCCCGCAGCAGCAGGCGGACGCCGGTGCCGACCGCACCCAGGTCGTCTCGCCCGCGAACGCGGACCGCACCCAGGTCGTCTCACCCGCGAACGCGGACCGCACCCAGGTCGTCTCCCCGGCGGGCGGCGACCGCACTCAGGTCGTACCCGGTGGCGCGGGTGACGCCACCCAGGTGGTCCCGCCCCGTCAGTAGCCCCGGATGTCCGTGAAGGCCTCCTTCCCTACCCTCAGGGTGGTGAAGGAGGCCTTCACGGCATTCCAGCAGGGAGAAATCGCATGATCAGGGTCGACCCGAACTCCTCGGTCCCGCCCTTCGAGCAGGTGCGCACCGGCTACGCGGCGCAGATCAACGACGGCGCCCTACCCGTCGGGGCGAAACTGCCGACCGTGCGCAAACTGGCCGAAGACCTCGGCATCGCCCCGAACACCGTCGCCAAGGCCTACCGGGAACTCGAGGAAGCGGGCCTGATCGAGACCCGCGGCCGCGCGGGGACGTTCGTCAGCGCGGTCGGCGACGAGTCCCGTGAACGGGCCCAGCAGGCGGCGGCCGACTACGCGGCGCTGACCAGGAAACTGGGTCTCGACCGCGACGAAGCCAAAGCGATCGTCGACGCCGCGCTGGGCTGAACCCCGCCCCTGCCGGTTAGGCTCTCGGCATGGTCTTCCTTCTGGTACTGGTCGTCCTCTTCGTGGTGCTGGCCGCGGTCGGGATCGGCGTCTACTTCCTCGTGAAGTCGAACAACAAGCCGCAGCCGCCCGCCCTGCCGCACCACCAATACCCGCCCCAGAATCCCCAGCAGTACCCGAGCCAGCAGCAGACCTACCCGCCGCAGGGCTGGGGCAACTAGTCACATGGCGCGGTAATCACGAAGTTCGATCTTCGGCCCAAACCTCGGGCGGCGGAATCCGGCCGTCGACAGGTAGCGCACCGCGCGCTGCCGCTGAGGCGAATACGGCGCCAGCACCTCGGACATCCCGGCGTCGTCGAGTTTCGTGCCGACGAGCGCGTGCCCGACCATCGACGGGATGTTGTAGTCGCCGAAGCTCACCGCGTCCGGGTCGCCCCAGGCGCGCTGCGCGATCTCCGCGGCGGTCCACACTCCGATGCCAGGGACCTTCCGCAGCCAGGCCCGTCCTTCCACGCCCTTCAGCTCGATGGCCTTTTCGAGCCGGGGCGCGACGCGGGCGGCGTTGATGAGCGTCGTCCGCCGCTTCAGGTCCACCCCGGCGCGATGCCATTCCCAGTCCACGATGGACCGGATGGCGACGGGCGTCGGCGGCACCCGCAACCGGGACGGCCCCGGCCCAGGCGCCTGCTCCCCGAACCAGCGGCACAGTTCGCCCCAAGACCGCAGTGCCTCCGTGCTGGTCACCTTCTGTTCCAGCACGGCGAGCACCAGCGCGTCCCACACCCGGCCGGTCGAACCGAGCCGCAGCCCCGGATTGCGGCGCCGCGCCGACGCGATGACGTCATGGTGCGCCACGAATTCGGAGTCGTCGTCGTGCGCGCCCAGCATCGCCGGGACACCGTCGAGCAGCCTGTCCGCGCCCGGGCCCCAGGCCTCCGCCTCGATCTCGCCGTCCGCGCGCCGCAGCAGCGCGAGCGTGCCCGCGCCGTCCGCGGTGTTGGCGGCCAGCCAGGTGACGCCGCCCTCGGTGCGGACGACGTTGGGCGAGTGTGACCCACGGCTCAGCGGACCCAGCACCGCGTCCAGGTCGAGTTCGTAGCCGGGGGTGAACCGCATGGCTAAGCGTCGCTCGAGAAACGAATGCCGCCCTCGGGCAGGGTCACCCCAGGCCATACGCGGACGCCGTCGAGCAGCTCACAGCCCGCGCCCACCGTGGCACCGTCCCCGATGACGACGCCGCGGAGCACGGCTCCCGCGCCGACCTTCACCCCGGCGCCGAGCACCGAGCGCTCCACAACGGCCCCTTCGCCGACCTCGGCGCCGTCGAAAACGACCGATCCGTCCACGATCGCACCCTTGCCGATCAGCGCGCCCGCGCCGATCGTCGTCCCGCCACGCAGCTCGGCCTCCACGAAGACGCCGGCGCCTTCCAGCACCAGCGCGTCACCGGTCGGCCCCGGCAGCGCCGACGTCGGCGCCACACCGCGCACGAGGTCCGAACTACCCTGGACGAACGCCTCCGGCGTGCCGACGTCGAGCCAGTAGGAGGAGTCCACGAACCCGTGCAGATGCGCACCGTTATCGAGCAGCGTGGGGAAGGTCTCGCGTTCGACCGAGACCCGGCGGCCGGCCGGGATCGACTCGATCACCTCGCGGCGGAAGACGTAGCAGCCGGCGTTGATCTGGTCGGTCGGCGGATTCGGTGTCTTCTCCAGGAAGGCAGTGACGCGGCCGTTCTCGTCCGTCGGCACCGAACCGAAGCGGCTGGGATCGGCGACGCGCTGCAGATGGAGGGTTACATCGGCGCCGGAATCCGTGTGCGTCCGCAACTGTTCTGCGAGGTCGGCACCGGAGAGGATGTCGCCGTTGAAGACGATCACGTTGTCCGCGCGCAAGCGGTCGTAGACGTTGCGGATGGCGCCGGCGGTGTCGAGCGGCTCTTCCTCGACGACGTATTCGAGTTCGAGACCGTGCTCCGACCCGTCGCCGAAGTACTCCTCGAAAACCTCCGCCCGATACGAAGTTCCCAGTACAACGTGGGTGATCCCGGCCTCGCGGATCCGCGAGAAGAGGTGGCTCAGGTACGGCGTGCCCGCCGTCGGAAGCATCGGTTTGGGCGCCGAGAGGGTCAGCGGGCGCAGCCGGGTTCCCTTCCCCCCGACGAGCACCACCGCATCGGCCTTGACCTCAGACGTCACAGAGAACTCCTCCTGTATCACGCGCCGCCGGGCGACAAGCCGCGGGAAACCCTGACGGCGGCCGCCCCGAGGGCCTACCCTAGACAGCACACAGTCGGCCCTGAACCCAGAGGGCCCCAGGTCAGTCGGGAGGCCTAGGGGATGGACCCCCGTGCTCGGGCGGACGCCTTGCTCGCACGTGCCAGCGCACGTGGAGCCTTCGTCGTGACACCGGACAACGCGACGTCACCGATGGACTCCGCGAATACCCAGCAGATCCCCCGATCGGTGGTCGCGGAGATCGACCGTTCGTCGGACCCGGACACCACCACACAGCTCCCGGCCTCACTGATCGCGGAGAACGACCATCCGCTGGCGGGGCCCGAGCCGACGACGCGGCTGGACATGCCGCCGGTGCGGTCCGAGGAGCCGACACGGCCGCAGCCGCACCCCCGTCGGCAGGGCACGCAGCCGACGCGGCCGCTGCCGCAGGCGACCACCCCGCTCACCCGCAGACCACCCGCCGCTCCGGTGCGAAGTCCGCTGATGGAGCGGCCGGAGCAGGAGCAGGAGACGGCCGAGAACGAGGTCGGCGGCCTGGTGCCGACGGTCAAGCAGAACCCTTCGGGCCGGTCCAACCTTTCGCGGCGGCTGGACGGCATCTAGTCCCCTCGCGCGTGCTATGAAAGGTCCTTTCCTTGCAAATTTTGCAAGGAAAGGACCTTTCATAGCGTTCGGGGACCCACCTCAAGCAGCGCGGATCACCCGATCGATCTCCTTGATCGCCGCACCCCCGCCGTACGTGGCATTGGACAGCATCGCGACGTCCAGCCCCTTGCCCGGATAGTGTCGCGCGAGCGAGCAGACGCCGACGTTCCCGCCGTCCTTGTAGTAGTTCCACACGGAGCCGTCCTGCTCCAGGACGAATTCGAGGCCGAAGCCGTACCAAACGCCGCTGCTGTGGCGCACCTGCGGCGTGAGGAACTCCTTCGTGCGCTCCGGTGAGAGAAGCCGTTCCTCCCGGATGGCGCGCAGGAACAGGACGAGGTCGCCGACGGTGCAGTACGCACCCCCATCGGGTGAACCGATCGGCGGGTAACTGAAGATGTTCTGCTTCCAGCCGGTGACGCGCTCGCCGTCGAGGACCGGGTCCCAGCCCTCGGCGACCCTCGGCCGCGGATCACGCCGGTCGAAGAAGCCCGAATCGGTCATCCCCGCGCGGTCGAGCACGGCCTCCTGGACGTGGTCGCGATACGGCCTCCCGGTGATCTCCTCGATCACCAGCCCGGCGAGGACGTACCCAGAGTTGCAGTACCGGCAGCCCTCGCCCGGCGCGAAATTCGGTGCCCGGTAAGCGAAATTGGGCAGATGATCACGCGTGTCCACGACCGAGTACACCGGCTTGCCGACCCACAGGGCCTCGTAGCTTTCACCGGCTTCCTCGTCCGCGTCGTCGGCGATCCCGGACGTGTGCGTGAGCAGTTGCCGTGTCGTCGCCCCGAGCGCGATCGCCGTGCCGGTGAGGTCAATGATCTCGCCGATCGGGCGGTCGAGGTCCAGCCGTCCTTCGTCGACCAGTCGCAGCGCGGCGATGGCGGTGATGAGCTTGGTGACCGACGCCGTGTCGTACCGGACGTCCGGCGCGTTCGGTACCGACCAGCGGCGGCTGGCCAGGCCGTAACCGCGCTCGAACAACGTCTCGTCACCGCGCCGGATCAGCACGACCCCGGAGAAGCGGTCTTCACCGGCGCGTTCGGTCAGCCGGCTGTCCAGTTCGGCGAAGTTCATGCACCGACGGTAACGACGGCCGGGAGCCGAGTCGCGTGAGTTCCGGTGACCGGAACGGCTACTTCTTGCGCGTTTCCAGCTTGAGCCGCAGCGCGAGCCCGATCTTCACCGCGAGCATGACCGGTTTCCACCGGAGGCCGCGGTGACGGTCCGCGAGGTAGCGGTAGGCACTGTCGTGGTGCGCGCGCAACATCTTCTCCGAAGCCTGCGAAGTCGAGTGCCCGCCGATGTGCATGACGCTGGACGAAGGCGCGTACACGTTCAGCCAGCCCGCGCGGGACAGCCGTTCGCCGAGGTCGACGTCCTCGAAGTACATGAAGTAGCGCGTGTCGAAGCCGTCGACCGAGTCGAAGGCTTCGCGACGGAACAGCTGGCAGGACCCGGAAAGCCAGCCCGCCGTGCGTTCGACCGGCGTACCGCTCTCCTGGCGGTACTGACGCGTCCACGGGTTACCCGGCCAGATCTTGCCGAAGACCGCGTGCCCGATCCCGCGACCGAACGACGGCAGCAGCCGGGCCGACGGGTAGACGGTGCCGTCGAGATCGTGGATGAGCGGCCCGAACGCGCCACCGCGCGGCCAGCGTTCGGCGACCTCCAGCAGCGCGTCGAGCGAACCGGGCTCCCATTCGAGGTCCGGGTTCACCACGACGACCCAGCCGTAGCTGTCGTCGAGTTCCGCGACACCGCGGTTGGCTGCCGTCCCGTAGCCGACGTTCTCGCCGATGCTGAGCAGCTTGACGTTGTCCCGTCGGGCGGCCCTCTCCGGCGCGCCGTCCGTGGAGGCGTTGTCGGCGACGACGACCTGGACTTCCCGGTCCGTCGCCTTCTCGAGCGTGTCGAGGAACTTCTCGAGGGTTTCGCCGGGGAAGTACGTCACGGTCACGACGGCGAGCCCGTCGCCGTAGCTGGGGTGCTCAGTCACGCGGCCATTGTCCACCCGTCACGGAACGCGACTTAGGCCCCCTCTCGAGACGGCTTGCGCTATCGCAACAGAGCGTGCTCACCCCGATGCTTTTCGCAATCATCGACGGGCAGAATAGACCGATGCCCGTGCACGCCTTCATCGACGAATCGGTGCGCGACCAGCGCTACCTCCTGTGCATGACGCTGGTCGCACCAGCTCAGCTCGCGCCGTCAAGACGGGAGCTGCACGCGTTATTGCTGCCTGGCGCACGGGAGCTGCATTTCAAGAAGGAGAAAGAACCTCGTCGAAGACTGCTGATCGATCGCATCGCCACGTTGGAAGTCGCGACGACCATTTACCAGGGTTCATGCACTCGAAAAACGGAGGAAGACACCCGGCAGAAATGCCTCGAACGCGCTGTCACCGACTTGCTCGCCAAGAGCGCTCACCGATTGGTCCTCGACTCACGGGATCATCGCGATGTCCACGATCGCAAGACCCTGCAGCGAGCTCTCGGCTATCGCCCGTCCAAAACCGAACTCACCTACGAGCATCTCAACTCGACGTCTGAACCTCTGCTGTGGATTTCCGACGCCGCAGGCTGGTGCTTCGGCGCGGGCGGGAATTGGCGCCGGAGAGCGACCCGGCTCATTGATTCGATCATCGAGGTGTGAACAGCGAAAAGCCCGCGAGACGACCGTCCGGACGCGTCACGGGCTTTCATACTCAGCCCCACCGGGGCCTCGCATCTTCAAGCATACCCCACACCGCATGATGACTCGGCGTTGCGGATCTTCAGCACCTGCAGGGACGACTCAGCCTGCCCGCCGCTGCGCATGCCGGTGCCAAGCCTTCGCGTAAGCCTCCCGGTGCCGCTCCGCGGTCGTCGCCCACGAGAACTCCTTCGCCCGCCGGAGCGCGGCTTCGGCCAGCTCCGCCCGCCGCGAGGGATCGTCGAGCAGTTCCGAGATCGCCGCCGCGACGTCTCCGGCGCCGACCCCGCAATAGGCGACCGCGTCCCCGCCGACCTCGGGCAGCGAAAGCCGCCGGGTCGTGACCACGGCCGCACCGCACGCCATCGCCTCCAGCACCGGCAGTCCGAAGCCTTCGCCGAGGCTCGGGTACGCGACCAGTTCGGAACCGCCGAGGAACCCGGCGAGCGTGTCGAACGGCAGGTAGCCCGCCCGGATCACCCGCAGCCGGTGCGGCACGGCGTCCAGGGCGCGTTCGACCTGCGAATCCCAGCCCGGCTGCCCGGCCAGCACCAGCGCGGGCGGATTCGGCCTGCCGGTGACAGCGTGCGCGAAGCCGCGGATCAGCGCCGGCACGTTCTTGCGCGGTTCCAGCGCGCCGAGGAAGGCCACGTACGGCGTCCTTCCGAGACCGACGGCCTTACGCGCGGCCTCGATCTCGGCGGGCGAAGGCGGATGGAACCGGTCCGGTTCGACGCCGTGGTGGATGATCTCCAGCTCGGCCGTCCGCACCTGGCCGACACGCTCCAGTTCGGCCGCCGTCGCGAGGCTCGGCACGACACACAGCGTCGCGCGGCGAAGCGCCGTCGCGGTCCAGGCTCGGAAGAAGCGCGCCTTCACCGAAGAGTGCAGGATCGCGTCGGTGAAGAAGGTTGCGTCGTGCAGCGTCACCACCGAAGCGGCCGGGCTGGCCAGAGGCATCGTGTAGTGCGGCGAGTGGACGACGTCGGCGGCGAGTCGCCGGACCAGTCTCGGCAGCGTCGCCTGCTCCCAGGTCAGCCTGGCCGTCCTGGTCGAAGTCGACGGTGAGGTGGGCACGATCCGCGCACCGGGCGCGAGCCGGTCGTAGAGCACCGCGTCCCGCGGCTGGCAGACGACGGTGATCCGCGCGCCGTCCGCGTCCAGCGCCGCGACCAGCGAATCGACGTAACGACCGACGCCACCCCTGTCCGCGGGGACGGCGGTCGCGTCGATCAGCACGCGAGGGTCATCGGTCACCCTTGCAGGGTACGGCGGCGCACTAGCCGCGCGGAGAGGAACCGAAAAACTGATCGCGCTGGTGAAGGCCCCAAACGGCCGAAGCGGCACGCCTCCAGGTGAACTCACTCGAACGGATGAGGCCACCATCACTCAGCGCAGCAGCCTGCTCCGGATGGCCTAGTACCTCCTCAAGGGCCTTGGCAAGCGCTTGCGCGTCCCCCACCGGTACGACGACGCCCGCTCCCCCGGCCACCTCGACCAAGGCCGAGACGTCCGAGTGCACCACCGGCACCCCCGCCGCCATCGCCTCGATCAGCGGCAGCCCGAAGCCCTCCGCCCGGCTCGGCATCGCGAGCACCGACGCTCCCCGCAACGCGAACGCCAGTTCCGCGTCGCTCACCTTCCCCAGCAGCCGGACGTCGGCGCCGTGCCGCCGCGCCAGCGCCACCGGGTCGATCCCGCCCCAGCCGGGCTGCCCGGCCAGCACCAGCGGCGTCCCGATCCGGCCGACGGCCTCGATCAGCACGTCGATGCCTTTACGCGGCTCGATCGTCCCGATCGCGAGCACGTATCTCTCGGGCAGTTCGACCTCGGCGAACGCGGCAGGCGGCCGCACGCCGTGCGGGATCACGCTCACCGGCACCGAAACCGGCACCAGCCTGGCGAGCTCGTCCGCGACGGCTCGCGTGGGCACGGTCAGCGCGGTCGCCCGCCGCGCGGCCCGCGCGATCACCGCCTTGTGCCACGCGACGCCACGCGGGGTGAGCGTCTCGGGATGCGTCCACGGCACGGTGTCGTGCACCGCGACCGACAGCGTCCGCCCCCTCGGCACCCGGGCGGGCGCGAGCGGCGTCGGCGCGTGGACGGCGTCACCGCCCGGCCACCATGGCAGGCCCAGCTGCCAGGCCGCGATCAGCGCCCGCGACGGGATCGGCAGCACTCGCGGCCCTTCGACACCTTCGACCACGGCGGCCTCGACGTGCGCATGCCGCGCGACCACGCTCGACACCGTCCAGCCCGGCGGCGCGGTCTCGGCGAGCGCCCGCAGCAGCTCAGCGGTGTAGCGGCCGGTCCCGCCGGGGACGGGCGCCAGCAGCTGCTCGGCGAGAACGACCAGTTCGGGCATGGTCTCTATTGTCTCTGGCATGACCGACGCCGAACCGAGCACCACCGTCGTCGTGGTCACCTGGCGCGGCGCCGCGCATGTCACCGCCTGCCTCGACGCGCTCGCCGCGCAGTCCCGTCCGCATCGGACCCTGGTCGTCGACAACGCCTCGGACGACGGAACGGCCGCGCTCCTGGCCGCCCACCCGTCGAAGCCCGAGGTGCTCCGCCTGCGGCGCAACACCGGTTACGCGGGCGCCATGGCCGCGGCGCTGGCCAAAGTGGACACTCCGCTGATGGCCTGGCTGAACGACGACGCCGCGCCTGCCCCGGAGTGGCTGGCGACCTGCGAAGACACCCTCGCCGAAGCCCCGCTCGCCGCCGCCGTGAGCGCCCGGCTGGCGCTGGCCGACGGGACCGTCCAGTCCACCGGCGTCCGGCTGACCGCCGACGGCCACGGCGCCGACCTGCCCGGCTCCGCCGGCGAGATCTTCGGCTTCTGCGGGGGCGCGGCCGTACTGAACGTCGAGGCGCTCCGCTCCGCCGGCGGCGTCCCGGCCTCCTACTTCTGCTACTACGAGGACACCGACACCGCGTGGCGGCTGCGGCTGGCGGGCTGGGACGTCGTCAGCGCCGACGCCGACGTCACCCACCAGCATGGCGCCAGTACCCGGCCCGGTTCGGTCCAGTTCCACCTGTGGAATGAACGCAATCGCCTGCTGACCCTCCTGCGGTGTGCTCCGCGCGAGGTCGCGCTCCGCCAGCTGGTGAAGTTCGCCGCGCTCACGCTCGTCTTGCCTTTGAGAGGGCTCCGTCATGCTAAGAAGCCGGCGGCGCCGAACTTCCGTCTGAGCCTCCGGTGCCGGGTGCTGGCCGCCGTGGTGCTCCGGCTGCCGCGCACGCTGGTCGAGCGACGGGCCATCGGGCGCCGCGCCGCGCTCGGCCGAGGCGCGGTCTGGGAGGCGTGGGCCGGGCTTTAAGCTCTGACGGAAGACGGAGATGAAGGTCGAGTCCGAGAAGGGGCCCGCCCCCGGCCGAAGGCCCCGCTTCGCGGTGGCAGGGCGCCCCGAGCACCAGTGGTGCCGGGCGGGCGAACGAGCGCCCTGGCGGCGCGATGCGGTCGCGGGCTCTTCAGGACACCGTCCAATCGAGTGCAGGGAGTACGGCTTTGGCGCAGGGGGAAACGCAACCGGTCGTCTCGGTGATCGTGGTGAACTATCGCGGAGCCGCCGACACCGTCGCCTGCCTGCGCGCGCTCGCCGAACACGATTACCCGAACCTCGAAGTCATCTGCGTCGACAACGCGTCCGGCGGCACCGACGTGGCCGAGATCAAGGCGGCGGCCCCGGGCGTCAAGCTCGTCGAGTCCCCGGTGAACTCCGGCTTCGCGGGTGGCTGCAACCTCGGCGCGGCGCACGCCACCGGCACCGTCCTCGCCTTCCTCAACAACGACGCCCGCCCTGCTCCGGGCTGGGTGCGCGCGGCCGTCGCCGAACTGCGCGCGCAGCCGACGGTCGCCGCGGTGGCCAGCAAGGTCCTCGACTGGGACGGCACCGGCACCGACTTCGTCGACGCGGGCCTGACCTGGTTCGGCATGGGCTACAAACGCCACGCCGGAAGCCCGCTGGCCGACGTCCCGGCCGCCGAACACGAGATCGCCAAGGACGTCCTGTTCGCCACCGGTTCGGCGATGTTCGTCCGCGCCGGGGTGTTCGCCGAACTCGGTGGTTTCGACGAGCGGTTCTTCATGTTCTACGAGGACGTCGACCTCGGCTGGCGCCTCAACCTACGCGGCTGGCGCGTCCGGTACGTGCCGGAGTCGCTGACCTACCACAAGCACCACGCCACCATGTCCACAGTGGACGCCCCGGACTCTGGGCGCGAGACGTTCCTGCTGGAGCGCAACGCGTTGGCTGCGCTGTACAAGAACCTCTCCGACGAGACACTCTCTCGGGCGCTGCCCGCCGCGCTGGCACTGGCCGTCCGCCGGGCGACCGCACGCGGAGACCTCGACGCCACCCGGTTCGACCTCGCCCAAGGCGTCGGCCCGGCCGAAACCGGTCCGGTCGAGGTGCCCCGGACGACGTTGGCCGGCGTGCTGGCGATCGATCAGTTCGTCGAGCTGCTGCCGTCGCTCGCCGAGTCGCGCGCCGCCGAGCAGGCCGCCCGCGTCCGCACCGACGCCGATCTGCTTCCTTTGCTGCGCAAGGCTTTGGAGCCCGCGTACCCGCTGCCGCGTTACCTCGCCGCGCACGAGATCCTGGTCGAGACCTTCGGCATCGACGCGCTCTTCGGACAGCGCCGCAAGATCCTGGTGATCACCGGGGACGCGATCACCGAGCGGATGGCGGGTCCGGCGATCCGCGCGTGGAACATCTCCGCGACATTGGCCGCCGAACACGACGTCCACCTGGTGACGGTCAACCCGCTCGCCGACCCGCCGCCCGCCCCGTTCCAGGTCAGCGCGGCGACGCGGCGTGAGCTGGAGGCCCCGATCGCGTGGGCCGACATCGTCGTCCTGCAGGGCCACGTGCTGGAACTCGCGCCCGCGCTCAAGAAGCAGTACGCGCACAAGATCGTCGTCGCGGATCTCTACGACCCGATGCACCTGGAACTGCTGGAACAGGGCAAGGGCGTCGCCGACGACAAGCGCGCGAAGGATCTCATCGGGGTCACCAAGGTCCTCGACGCGCAGCTGGAACGCGGCGACTTCTTCCTGTGCGCGTCGGAGCGGCAGCGTCATTTCTGGCTCGGGCACCTCGCCGCGATGGGCAGGCTTTCGCCCCGCCTCTACGACGCGGACCCGACCACGCAGTCGCTGCTCTCGGTCGTCCCGTTCGGCTTGTCACCGCAGGCACCGGTCCGCACCGGACCCGGCCTGCGATCCACTTTGGACGGCATCGGCGAGACCGACCACGTCGTGCTGTGGGCGGGCGGGGTCTACAGCTGGTTCGACCCGCTCACCCTGGTCCGCGCGATCGAGAAACTGCGGCAGCGCCGCGGCGACGTCCGGCTGGTGTTCCTCGGGATGAAGCACCCCAACCCCGAAGTCGCCGAAATGGACATCGGCGCGCGCACGATGCTGCTGTCCGACACGCTCGGGCTCACCGGCAAGCACGTGTTCTTCAACCAGCACTGGGTGCCGTTCGAGGAGCGCCAGAACTGGCTGCTGGACGCGAACTGCGGCGTCACCACGCACTACGAGCACGTCGAGACGACGTTCGCGTTCCGCACGAGGGTGCTGGACTACCTGTGGGCCGGGCTGCCGATCGTCACCACCGATGGCGACTCGTTCGCCGACCTGGTCCGCGAGGAGCGGCTCGGCGTCGTCGTCCCGGCCGAAAACGTGGACGCGCTGGCCGACGCGCTGGAGAGGGCTTTGTACGACGAGAAGTTCGCGGCGGGCTGCGTCGAGCGGATGGCCGCCGTCGCCCAGCGCTACGCCTGGCCGGAGGCGCTGAAACCGCTCGTGGAGTTCTGCCGGAACCCGCGTCCCGCGGCCGACCGGCTGCCCGGCTCGGAAGACCTCGTGGTCACCGAACCGGTACGGGGCAAGGAAATGCTGCGTCGCGACGTCGACCTGATCCGCGAATATCTCGCCGACGGCGGCCCGAAGGAGCTCGTGCGGCGCGTCGGCGGCCGGGTGGTCAAGGTCGCCAAGCAAAGGCTCGGCCGTGGCTGACCGCCCCTTGCGCGTCCTGCTCGACGGGACCCCGCTTCTCGGTGCCAGGACGGGCATCGGCCGGTACACGGTCGCGCTGTCCGAAGAGCTCGCTTCGATGTCCGAAGTGGACACTCGCGCGGTCGCGTTCACCTTGCGCGGCTGGCGACGGCTGCGGCACGTGCTCCCGCACGGCGTCCGGGCCCGCGGCATGCCGGTGGCGGCGCGGTTGCTGCGCAAGGCGTGGCTGCGTTCGCAACTCCCGCCGGTGGAACTGTTCGCCGGACCGACGGATGTCGTGCACGGCACCAACTTCGTCCTACCCGGCCGGTTCCGCGCGGCAGGTGTGGTGACGATCCACGATCTGGCCTTTTTGGACGCTCCCGAGGAACTCGCGCCGAGCGATCACGAGCTGCCGCGACTGGTCCGCCGCGGCGCCCGGCTCTCCGACGTGATCTGCACGCCGACCAACGCCGTCGCCGACCGGATCGCCGAACGGCTCGACGTGGACCGCCGCAAGATCGTGGTCACCCCGCTCGGGGTGAACCCGGCCTGGTTCACCGCGCGGCCGCCGGACAAGGAACGCCGCACGGAACTCGGGCTGCCGGACAAGTACCTGCTCTTCGCCGGCGCCCCCGGACCTCGCAAGGGTTTGCACTGGCTTCAGCGGGCGCACGAGGCGGCGCCGGATCTGCCGGATCTGGTGTTCGCCGGGCCGGGGTCGTTCTCGGTGGGCTCGCGTTCGCGGCATCTCGGCTATCTGTCGGACGTGAACCTGCGGACGGTCGTCGCCGGGGCCAGCGCGCTGGTGCTGCCGTCGCGCGACGAGGGTTTCGGGCTCCCGGTGCTGGAGGCGATGGCCTCGGACGTGCCCGTGGTGTGCACGGACATCCCGGCGCTGCGCGAAGTCGCCGGGAACTGCGCGAGCCTGGTCCCGTACGAGGACGTCGACGCGCTCGTGGAGGCGTTGCGGATCGCCGTCAGCGACCCGCACGCCGTCGCCACCTCGGCCGCGCGCCGCGCTCACGTCGCGAACTTCACCTGGCGCGCGTGCGCCGAACTCACCGTCGCCGCCTACCGCAAGGCCAGCACCGAACACTGACGCCTCGCGTTTCGTCCTCTAAACGCGGTACTTGCGTGTGCAACTACCGCATTCAGAGGACGAAACGCAGGAGAGATCAGGACGCGAAGTAGGCCTTGAGCGCCTCGGACCAGTCCCGAAGCGGCGTGAGACCGGCTTCGCGCCACGAAGCGTTCGACAGCACGCCGTACGACGGCCGAGTCGCCGGACGCGGGTATTCCGCCGTCGTACAAGGCTTCACCCGCGCCGGGTCGGCACCGAGTTCCGCGAAGATCGCCCGCGCGAACCCACACCACGTCGTCGACCCGCCACCGGTGCAGTGCAGCACCCGCCGCGCCGGCCCTTCCCCGGCCGCCACCCGGCCCGCCAGCTCCAGCAGGCCGGCCGCGAGATCACGGGACCATGTCGGCGAACCGGTCTGATCGTCCACAACGGACAGCTCTTGGCGCTCCTTTTCCAGGCGCGCCATGGTCTTCACGAAGTTCGCCCCGGTCTTGCCGTAAACCCAGGAGGTACGGACGATCCAGGAGCGCGCCCCGGACCCGAGGACGGCGTCCTCGCCCGCGGCCTTCGTCCGGCCGTAGGCGTTGAGCGGCCCCAGCAGATCATCGGTCTCGTACGGCGAAGTCGCGTCTCCCGCGAAGACGTAGTCCGTCGAGACATGGATGAGCGGCACTCCGCGCGACGAGCACGCCGCGGCGAGCACCCTCGGGCCATCGGCGTTCACCGCGAACGCGCGCTCCTCATCGGTTTCCGCCGCGTCCACCGCGGTGTAGGCCGCCGCGTTGATCACCACCGGCGAGGTCCCGGCCGCGCGGGCCCTGGCCGCCAGCGCCGTCACCGCGGCGATGACCTGGCCGGCGTCCCGCACGTTCAGCTCCGCCGACGACGGCGTCACGGCATCCGGCGCCAACGCGGCGATGTCCTGCCCCAGCTGACCGGAACCACCCGGCACGAGAATGCTCAGCACCGTCATTTCCCCTGTGCCGAACGGTTCTTCAGCGGCTCCCACCACGACCGGTTTTCGGCGTACCAAGCGACGGTTTCGGCCAAACCGTCCTCAAAGGACATTTGAGGCGCGTAACCGAGCTCCCGCGAAATCTTGGTGATGTCGACCGAGTACCGGCGGTCGTGCCCCTTGCGGTCCTCGACCGGCTCGACCATCTCCCAGTCCGCGCTGACGGCGGTCAGCAATCGCTCGGTCAACTCGCGGTTGGTCAGTTCCGTGCCACCGCCGATGTTGTAGACCTCGCCCGGCCTGCCGCCATCGGCGACGTACTGGATACCGCGACAGTGATCGTCCACGTGCAGCCAGTCACGCACGTTGAGCCCGTCGCCGTACAGCGGCACCTTCTTGCCGTCGAGCAGGTTGGTCACGAAGAGCGGGATGACCTTCTCCGGGAATTGGTACGGACCGTAGTTGTTCGAGCACCTCGTGACACAGACAGGCAGTCCGTGCGTACGGAAGAAGGAACGTGCCAACAGATCCGAGGACGCCTTCGAAGCCGAGTACGGCGAATTCGGCTCCAGCGCGTGGTCTTCGCTCCACGAACCCTCCTCGATGGAGCCGTAGACCTCGTCGGTGGACACGTGCACGAATTTCCCGACCTCGGCTTCGAGCGCGCCCTGCAACAGGGTCTGCGTGCCGAGGACGTTGGTCAGCACGAAGTCGGCCGCCCCGGCGATCGAACGGTCCACATGGGACTCGGCGGCGAAGTGCACGACCAGGTCGACACCCCGCATCAGTTCGCTGACCAGGGCGGCGTCGCAGATATCGCCCTTTTCGAACCGGTAGCGCGGGTTCTTGCTCACCGACTCCAGATTCGCTTCGTTACCCGCGTAGGTCAGCTTGTCGAGCACGACGACCTCGGCGTCGGCCAAGCTCGGGTACGCCCCCGTCAGCACTTGCCGGACGTAATGCGAACCGATGAACCCGGCACCCCCAGTGACCAGCACCCGCATCCCGCGACCCTCTCTCACGACTTCCCGACCGGCCGAGTGTGTCACGACCGGAGCAACCTTTCACCAGCCTACGGACGTCTAACACGAGGATCAGTAGAGTTATGACCGAGGCACACGTGTGCCCTGGGGAGATTCGTGGAGGACCGCACGTGACCGAGTGGCCTGGGCCACCCATTCCGGCGCGCCGTGGCGGCGTCGTGGTGTTCGCCCGTCGCGGGGTGAAGGTCGTGTTCAGCCTGGTCTCGATCACGATCCTGGCGCTGACCTGGTGGGGCTGGCAGTTCATCGGCGACCCGTCGCAGGGATTCGCCACGACCAACCTCTTCGAGGACAACGGCCACCCGCCGGCGAAACCGCTGGACGGCGCGATCGACATCCTGCTCGTCGGCCAGGACAGCCGCACCGACGCGCAGGGCAACCCGCTGCCGCGCGAGGTCCTTGACATGCTTCACGCCGGCAACTCCGACGGCGAGCGCCAGACCGACACGATGATCCTGGTGCACATCCCCCAGAACGGGAAGAAGGCGACCGCGATCTCCTTCCCCCGTGACTCGTGGGTAGAGATCACCGGCGGCTTCGGCAAGCACAAGCTCAACAGCGCGTACGTGTACGCCTACAACGACACGTCGAGGACGTTGCAGCAACAGGGCAACACGAACCTCAAGGACGTCGACGCCAAGGCCAAGGACGCCGGGCGCAAGAACCTGATCGCGACGCTGGAGCAGTTCATCGGCAAGCCGAAGATGATCGACCGGTACGCCGAGGTGAACCTGTCGAGCTTCTACGAGATCACCAAGGCGATCGGCGGCGTCGAGGTCTGCCTCAACGGTCCGGTCAAGGAACGGAAGTCCGGGGTCGACCTGCCCGCCGGGCGGCAGTCCGTGGAAGGCGTCCAGGCGCTCGCGTTCGTCCGCCAGCGGTACGACCTGCAGAACGGCGACCTCGACCGGATCGCGCGCCAGCAGGCCTTCCTGTCCGGGCTGGCGAACAAGGTCCTTTCGTCGGACGTCCTGGCCAACCCGGCGAAGATCGCGAACCTCATCGAAGCGGTGAAGAAGTCGGTCGTGCTGTCGGCGGGCTGGGACCTGCCGGAGTTCGCCGCGCAGATGCGCGGCCTGACCAGCGGAAACGTCGAGTTCCACACGATCCCGACCCAGGGTGACGCGACCATCGGCGGCGCCGCCGTGCTCCGCGTGGACCCGGCGCAGGTGCAGGCCGAGATCAACCGGCTGACCTCCGACGGGCAGCCGCCGTCCACCGAGGCCCCGGCCACCCTGCCGGGCGCGGAAGCGGTGACCGTCGAACTGTTCGACGGGTCGGGTTCGCCCTCGTTGGCCGCCGACACCCGGAACCTCTTGCAGGGCAAGGGGTTCAAGCTCGCGGCCGACACCAAGCTCAGCACGCGCAACTCCACCGTCATCCGGTATGCGCCAGGCGACGAGAAGGCGCTCGACCTGATCAAGCAGGTCTTCGGCACCACGGTGCTGGCCGAAGCGGATCGCGATGTCGCCCCCGGCAAGGTGCGGGTGCTGCTCGGCAAGGACTTCAAGGGCGCGTCCGCCGGCCCCGGCGGCGCGACCACGGCGCCGCCCAAGTCGTCTGCCGCCTCGAAGCCGGCCCAGCCGCCCTCCAGCGCTCCGGCGCCGACCACGACGCCGATCGTCGCGGGCAATGTGCCCTGCGTCAATTAATGTCCGGGTACTCAGCGTGGCCGACCTCCCGGTGACCTAGCCTTCTCTTACGATCGGACCAACGGGCAGCGCGAGGGGTGGTGAACAGGGATGGACAGCGAAGACAAGGACATCGGCGAACGCTCGGCTACATCGGACACCGAAGAGCCGAAACCGGACGAGGCCGCCACCTCGGACACCGAGAGTGACGAAGAGCCTCCGTTCGTCCCGACGCCGTACCCCCGGGACCAGCTCCCCCAGCCCTCCACCCCGGCCGAGGACGAAGCCGTCTCGGGCGTCCTCGCCGTGCCCGAGCGCCCGCTGCGCCGCGCCGGGAGGCTCACCCGCCGGATCGCGCTCGGCCTCGTGTCGCTGCTCGCCCTCGGCACGACGGGCTACGCGTATGTCACCAAAGACCAGTTGCAGAACAACGTCCCCACGACGAACGCCCTGAGCAGGGCGGACGATCCCGCCGCGCCGCCCGCCGACGACGGCGCGACCGACATCCTCCTGGTCGGCAGCGACGCGCGCACCGACGCGCAAGGCAACCCGCTGCCGTCGAAGGTGCTCAAGCAACTGCGTACCGAGGAAAAACCCGGCGTCAACACCGACACCATCATCATCCTGCGCATTCCGAAGACGGGCGGAAAGCCGTCCGGCGTCTCGATTCCGCGCGACACCTGGACCGACATCCCCGGCCGCGGCAAGAACAAGATCAATTCCGCATACGGCGCCGCGAAGGCCAACTACGCGAACGCGCACCGCGGCGAGTCCGACCAGGCGAAACTCGAACGCGATTCCGACCAGGAAGGCCGCAAGGCACTGGTCCAGACCGTCCAGGATCTGACGCAGATCCGCATCGACCACTACGCCGAGGTCAACCTGCTCGGGTTCTACCTGCTGACCGAGGCGCTGGGCGGGGTCAAGGTCTGCCTGAACCACGCCACCGAGGACAAGGACTCCGGCGCGAACTTCCGGCGCGGGGAACAGGTCGTCTCCGGCGGCGAGGCGCTGTCCTTCGTGCGCCAGCGGAAGAATCTGCCGCACGGCGATCTCGATCGCATCGTGCGTCAGCAGACCTTCCTGTCCTCGGCGCTCAACCAGGTGCTCTCGGCGGGCACGCTGACCAGCCCGTCGACGATGAGTGGCCTGATGGACGTCGTGCACCGGTCGATCGTCCTGGACGAAGGGCTGGACCTGCTGGAGTTCGCGCAACAGGCGAAGGGCATCGCGTCGGGCGACCTGACGTTCACGACCATTCCGGTGGTGAACATCAACGGCCGCAGCGAGGACGGCCAGAGCATCGTCGAGATCGACCCCACCGCCGTGCGGACCTTCGTCTCCGGCCTGGTGGGCCGGGGCGGTGGCGGCGGGGCGCCGGGGGCGGTTCCCCTGCTCGCCGCTTCGAGCGTTCCCTGCGTGAACTAGCGTTGGGGCGTGAGCCTCACCGATCTCTTGCTGCGGCCCCTGCTCGGGTCGCTCGCGAAACCGCTGATCACCCACTACGACGACAAGCAGGGCAGCCGGGTCGAGCTGTCCGTGGCGACCACGGTGAACTGGGCGGCCAAAACGGCGAACTGGCTGGTCGACGAGTTCGACGTCGAGCCGGGCGACGAGGTCGCGGTGGTGCTGCCGTCACATTGGCAGACCGCCGGCGTCCTGCTGGGCGCCTGGTGGTGCGGCGCGAGGGTGGTGACGGAGACCGCGGGCGCGCGGGTGGCGTTCATCGTCCCGGACGGCGTTTCCGACGCGGCCGCGACCGCCGTCGTCTCACTGCACCCGATGGGCCTGGGGCTGCCCGCCGGTTCCGTGCCGGACGGGGCACTGGACTACCTGACCGAGGCCCGACTTTCGGGCGACCAGTTCAGCCCGCTGTTCCCCGTGCCCGGCGACACTCCCGCCCTCGATTCGTCCACTGTGGACGAAGTACTCGCCGAAGCTCGTTCCCGTGCTTCTTCGGCGAGTTTGTCCGCGGACGACCGTGTTCTGTCCACTGTGGAATGGATTGACGCGGAAGGAATCCTCGCGGGATTCCTGACGCCGCTCGCGGCCGGGGCGCATCTGGTCCAGGTCTCCAACGCGGATCCGGCCAAACTCGCTTCGCGGCGCGAAGCCGAGCGGACGACCGCGGATCTCCCCTCCTGAAGTGAAATGAAGGGTCCTTTCCTTGCAAATTTTGCAAGGAAAGGACCCTTCATCTCAAATGGGTCAGGCGTCCTGAAGCTGCTTCGCCTCACGCTTGCGCCCGAAGAGCACATGGTCGAGCGAGAGCTTTCCGGCGTTGAAGCCGAGCGCGAGTCCGGCGACCGCCAGGACGAGGACCAGCTCGTAACCGCCCTGACCGGTCAGGCCGTTGTCGAGGTGCACCGAGAGCAGAGCACCGACGGAAACCACGACGAAGCCGAGGCCCACCAGCGGCGTCAGGAAACCGACGATGAACAAGATCGCTCCGACGATCTCCACCGCGATCGCGAAGATCGCCGCGAGCGTCGGCAGCGGGATTCCTGTCTGCTCGAAGAACTTCGCCGTGCCGTCGATCCCGTTATCCCACTTCTGCAGGCCGTGGGCGAGGAACACCACACCGACCCCGATCCGGCCCAGCAGGAGGGCGACATCCTTGAAACGAGCGAACATCGGGTATCAGCTTTCTGATCGGTGAAAATTCAACTTACCCGGATCACGGTAGGGCACCGGGCGCCTCCGACGGCACCTCCAGAGCGTGATCGACAGGTATCCGACAGGAAGCGCACTCGGACAGCGGCATGCCCGCCGTGGAAGGTGGCGCACGTTATGCGGGCAGCGTCGAGTCCGTCGCCCTGGTGTCCCGCTTCACCTGGGCGACGCTCACCCGGGCGAACCGGCCCTGAAGTCCCGTCGCACCCTAGGCGGCACTTGGTCGAACGACGGCGTCTCACGCCACTATGTCGAGCCCGAAGAGACGGTGGTTTGAACCGGCTACGCGATCGCACCTGACGACTCTGCTCTCGCTGGCTCGCCCACTGACCGAGTACCTGGCGGACTCGCGGTTCGCGTGGGTCGAGAAGCCGGAATCGCCTCAGCGATCCGTCCGCCGGTGCTCCGCGGCCAGACCCGTCCAGCCCCCACTGACGGCCAGCACCTCCAGCACCCGCTCGGCCTGCTCGGCGAACCCGGCCAGATCGGCGTGCAGCAACGCTATCCGCTCGGCGTCGAGCGGGACCTCGTCGTCGGCCCACAGCTCGATCACCGTGCTCACGGTCCACACGAGGAACTGGATGATGCGGATGAACTCCTCGGACGGCTCGGCCACCGCCTTGCGGTAGCCCGTCTCGATCTCGTCGCACGCCGCGACCAGCTCACGCAGCGGCTTGACGACGTCGGCCGCCGTCCCGTCCCACGCGGCCGACGGCCACATGCGATCGCCGAGCTCGAGCCACAACCGCCAGCCGGCGATCAGCTCGGCCTCGTCGTGCGGTGTCCACGACACCGGAGCGGACCAGAACATTCTTCGAGAGTGACACCGTGCGGCCATGATCGCCGCCCCTCCGTGAAGCATCTCACCGAAGCCCCCGCATTTCGTCCTCTAAATGCGAAGTCTTCGACGCCGCAAGTACGTGAAGGCCCCCTTCACTGCGCTAGACGCAGTGAAGGGGGCCTTCACGTACTTGGTGAGGCTCAGCCCTTGAGCAGGGCGCGTGCCATGACCATGCGCTGGATCTGGTTGGTGCCTTCGTAGATCTGGGTGATTTTCGCGTCGCGCATCATGCGCTCCACCGGGAAGTCGCGCGTGTAGCCCGCGCCACCGAAGAGCTGCACGGCGTCCGTCGTCACCGACATCGCGATGTCCGACGCGTACGCCTTCGCGGCCGCGGCCAGGTAGCCACCGCGCTTGTCGCCGCGTTCGGTCGCCGCGGCGGAGGCGTAGACGAGGTTACGGGCGGCCTCGATCTTGATGCCCATGTCGGCCAGCATGAACTGGACGCCCTGGAACTCCGAGATCGACTTGCCGAACTGCTTGCGTTCCTTGACGTACGCGATCGCCGCGTCGAGCGCGCCCTGCGCGATGCCCAGCGCCTGCGCGCCGATGGTCGGGCGGGTGTGGTCGAGGGTGCGCAGCGCGGTCTTCAGACCGGTGCCGGGCTCGCCGATGATGCGGTCGGCGGGGATGGTGCAGTTCTCGAAGTGGATCTCGCGGGTCGGCGAGCCCTTGATGCCGAGCTTCCGCTCCTTCGAGCCGACGGTGAAGCCGGGGTCGTCCTTGTGCACGACGAACGCGGAGATGCCGTTGGCCTTCTTCTCGGCGTTGGGGTCGGTCACCGCCATCACGGTGTACCAGGACGATTCACCCGCGTTGGTGATCCAGCACTTGGTGCCGTTGAGCACCCAGTGGTCGCCGTCGAGCTTCGCGCGGGTGCGCATCGACGCGGTGTCCGAGCCGGCTTCGCGCTCCGAAAGCGCGTATGACGCCGACGCCTCACCGGAGGCGATGGAAGGCAGCACCAGCTTCTTGAGGTCTTCCGACGCCGAAAGGATGATCGGCACCGTGCCCAGCTTGTTCACCGCCGGGATCAGCGACGCCGACGCGTCGACACGCGCGACCTCTTCGATCACGATGCAGGCGGCGATGGCGTCCGCACCCTGGCCGTCGTAGGCCTCGTCGATGTGGACGGCGTTGAAACCCGACTTGACCAGGGCATTGTACGCCTCGATCGGGTACCGCTCGTCTTCGTCGACCTCGGCCGCGTACGGCTCGATTTCCTTCTCCGCCAAGGCACGGACCGCGGCCCGCAGCTCTTCGTGCTCCTCGGCAAGCTGGTACAGACCCGGGCCGTCAGACACCTTCGTCACCTCTTCTAACGCGTGGGGGAGTTCGACCGATGTTAGCGCTCGTTCACATTGTGCGACATCGCGAGCGCTTGTGTCTTTGGCCGCAAAGTCCGTACGTTCGGGTGATGCAGCTCACTCAGCTTCCCAGGTCGCTCGACTATCCCGAGGTCCCGGTCGGCTCGATTCTGGCCGGCGCCGCTGCTCGCTGGGGTTCCCGGACGGCCTTCGCCCACGGAGACCAGAGCCTCACCTTCGCCGAGACGTACAGCGCGGCCTGCCGGTTCGCGAACGCGCTGCGCGCCGAGGGCGTCGGGCGCGGCGACGTCGTCGCGCTCCACTTGCCGAACTGCCTGGCGTACCCGGTCGCCTACTACGGCACGCTGCTCGCGGGCGCCACCTTCAGCCCGGCGAACCCCCTGCTCCCGCCGGACGACCTCGCCTTCCAGCTCGCCGACGCCGGCGCGGTCGCCGCCGTCACCGTCGGCCCTGTCGCGCGAGTGCTCGCTTCGATCCGAGACCGGACGTCGGTACGGCTGAGCATCGTCGTTCACCCGCCCGAAGCAGTGGGCGACGGCGAGGTCGAGTTCACGAAGTTCTGCTCCGATCACTCCGACGAGCGACCGGACCTGAAGATCGACATCTATCGCGATCTCGCCCATCTGGCGTACACGGGCGGTACGACCGGTCGTTCGAAAGGTGTCTGCCTGCCGCACCGGAACGTCGTGGTCAACAGCCTGCAGAGTTCCTGTTGGCGGCTGGGCGCGGTCCCCGCGCTCGACGACGCGGGCGAGGTGACCGTCGATCAGCTCGGCGAACCGGACGAGTGGCCGTCCCGGATCGGCACCGGGATCGCGCTCAACCTGACGCCGTGGTTCCACGCGATGGGCACCATCGCCGCGCTCAACGTCCCGCTGCTCGACGGCGGCACCGTCGTCCTGCACGACCGCTTCGACCCGGCCGCGTACGTGGCCGACGCCGAGATGCTGCGCGTCACCACCATCGGCGGCGCGCCCGCGCTGTTCGCGGCACTGCTCGCCTGCCCGGCCTTCCACACGGCCGACCTGTCGTCAGTACTGACCATCGGCTCCGGGGCGGCGCCGATGAACCACGAGATGATCCGCGCCCTGCACAACCGGTTCCCCGGCGTGATCATCACCGAGGGCTACGGCCTCACCGAGGTCACCATGGGCGCGGTCATCGCGCCGTCCTACCGTTCCGCCAAGCGCAAGGTCGGCTCGGTCGGCCTGCCGTTGCCGGACACCGAAATCAAGATCGTCCCTGCCGAAGGCGGCGAAGTTTCCTTGCCCGCCGGGGAACGCGGTGAGGTGTGCCTACGCGGGCCCCAGGTGATGACCGGATATCGCAACCGCCCGGAGGAGACCGCGGCCGCGCTCGTCGACGGCTGGCTGCACACCGGCGACATCGGCATCCTCGACGAGGACGGCTATCTGTCCATAGTGGACCGCAAGAAGGACATGCTGCTGTACAAGGGATACAACGTCTTCCCGCGCGAACTCGAAGAGCTGCTGATCACGTTGCCCGGCGTCTCGGCGGCCGCTGTCGTCGGCAAACCGGACACCGAGGTCGGCGAACTGCCGGTCGCCTTCGTGGTCCGCTCGGATGAAAACGTCACCGCCGAGCAGCTCATGGCGGCGGTCGGCGAACGTGTCCTGCCGTACAAACGACTGCGAGCGATCCACTTCGTCGACCAGATCCCGGTCTCGGCCGCCGGGAAGGTGCTCAAGCGGGAGCTGCGGAAGCAACTCGCCGAATGACGCCACGCGTTTCGTCCTCTGAACGCGGTGGTTCGACGCCGAACTACCGCATTCAGAGGACGAAACGCGGTCAGCCTTCGACGCGTTTGCGCAGGGCGGCGTCCTTGTCGAGCACCAGCTGCTCCAGATCCGCCTGGAACCGGGCCATCTTCGCCTGCAGTCCCTCGTCGGAAGCGGCGAGGATCCGCACCGCGAGCAGACCGGCGTTCCGTGCGCCGCCAACGGAGACCGTCGCGACCGGGACACCGGCCGGCATCTGGACGATGGACAGCAGCGAGTCCATGCCGTCGAGGTACTTCAGCGGCACCGGCACGCCGATCACCGGCAGCACCGTCGCCGACGCGACCATGCCCGGCAGGTGCGCGGCACCGCCGGCACCCGCGATGATCACGCGTACGCCGCGCGAAGCGGCCGACGTCGCGTAGTCGAGCATCCGCTGCGGAGTGCGGTGCGCCGAGTAGACGCCGACCTCGTATTCGACGCCGAACTCGGCCAGCGCCTGTCCGGCCGCTTCCATCGTCGGCCAGTCCGAGTCGCTGCCCATGATCAGGCCAACCTGCGGCGCCATTTCCATTACTCCCTAGTGAATTTCGTAGCCGTCGAGCCAGACGGCGTGGGAAAGCCAATGCGCGGAGAGCAGGGCGCGGTCGCGCAGCTCCTCCATGCGTTCGCCGGCGAAATTGACGTGGCCGAGTTTGCGGCCGGGGCGTTCTCCCTTGCCGTACAGGTGAACGCGGACGTCGGGGTACCGCGCGAACAGGTGATGCAGCCGCTCGTCCGGGCCCATCTCGGGTGCCTCGGGCGCGCCGAGGACGTTCGCCATCACGCAGGCGGGAGCGATCAGGTCGGTGGCCCCGAGCGGGTAGTCGAGCACGGCCCGCAGATGCTGCTCGAACTGTGAGGTCCGCGAGCCGTCCTGCGTCCAGTGTCCCGAGTTGTGCGGGCGCATCGCGAGTTCGTTGACCAGCAGCCCTTCGTCGGTCTCGAACAACTCGACGGCGAGCAACCCGGTCACGTTCAGTGTCGCCGCGATCCGCAGCGCGAGGTCCTGCGCCTGCTGTGTGCGCTCGTAGCTCAGCCCCGGCGCGGGCGCGAGCACCTCGGTGTTGATGCCGCCGGATTGCACGGTCTCCACCACCGGCCACGCCGCGCCCTGTCCGAACGGGGACCTGGCCACCAGCGCGGACAGTTCGCGCCGCATGACGACCTTTTCCTCGACCAGCAACGGGGTTCCGGCGTCGAGCAGTTCGGGGACGGTTTCGCGCGCGTGCTGGGCGGTGTCGAGCATCCAGACGCCGCGGCCGTCGTAGCCACCCTGTGCCGCCTTCAGCACGACAGGCCAGGAGTGCTTGTCACCGAAAGAGATCACATCGTCCACAGCGGACACTTCGGCGAAGTCGGGGCCGGGGATCTCGAGTCCGGCCATCATCTCGCGCATGACGAGCTTGTTCTGCGCCATCGACAGCGCGGCCGGATCCGGCCGGATGGTGACGCCTTCCATCGCGAGCGTCAGCAGGTGCTCGCCGGGAACGTGCTCGTGGTCGAAGGTCAGCACATCGACCCCGGCGGCGAACGAGCGCAGCGCTTCGAGATCCGTGTGGTGCCCGTGCACGACCTCGCCCGCGACGAGGCCGGCGGATTCGTTCTCCCCGGCCGCCAGCACACGCAGGGACTGGCCGAGGGAGATCGCCGCCTGGTGGGTCATCCTGGCCAGCTGCCCGCCGCCCACCATGCCGACGATCGGAAGACCGGTTCGCTTGTCCACTACTGCCGCACACTCCCGCTAGAAAAGCCGTGCTCGAAACCCTTGCGCCGGGGATGAGATTACTTGGCCGCCACCGCCACGACCTGGGCGGACCCGCGTCGCAGCTCTCGCACCGCCAAGCCTGTGATGGTGATCGCAGCGGTGAGGACGTAGACGTTGCCGAGCAGCGACCAGCCCAGCCCCCAGCCGAACTCGGTGTCCCCGCCGTTGGGCACGAACATGATCACGCCGCTCACGAACAGCACCGCGACGCTCGCGGCCGGAACCCACGATCGGCGGACGACGAGCAGGACGAGCAGCGGCACCGCCCACACCCAGTGGTGCGACCAGGACACCGGCGAGAGCAACAGCCCGTAGAACGCCGTCACCAGCAACGCGCCGACCTGATCACCGCCGCGGTGCAAGCGCACGACCAGCCAGACGGCGGGCACGGCCAGGACGGCGGCGATCGCGATGGCCACTGTCAGCGACCACGGCGCGAGTGCCGAGGCGCGGTTCACCAGCCCGTTGAGTGACTGGTTGAAGATCCAGTGCACGGAGCCGACCCGGCTGGGGTCGGTGGCCGCTTCGGTCCAGAACCGGAAGGCGTCACCGGGGATGACCGCGAACATCACCGCTTCGAGCGCGACGAACGTCCCGAGCGCCCGCAGCGCGTCCTTCCAGCGTCCGGTGAACAGCAGATGCGGCACGAAGATCAACGGCGTCAGCTTGATCGCGGCCGAGATCCCGATCAGCACCCCGGCCCAGCGCGAACCGCGTGCCGAAAGCACCAGGACGTCGAGGACGATCAACGCCATCAGGACGATATTGATCTGCCCGAGGAAGATCGTCTTCCAGACCGGCTCCAGGGCCAGCGCACCCGCCGTGGCCAGCGGCAGAACCCACCACCGGGTGATGGGAGCGCCACAAGCGCGGGCGACGACGGAGATCACGACGCTGAGGCAGACCAGCGAGAGCGCGCCGACGACGCCCCAGGTCAGCCCCGCCGGGACGATCGCGAGCGGCAGGAACAGCGGCGCCGCGGCCGGGGTGTAGGTGAACGGCAACAGCACCCACGGCGGCAGTGTCGTCAGCGCCTCGCGTGTGTAGAGCGGTTCGCCCTTCAGCAGGGTGAGCGCGCCGGCGCGGTAGACGGCGCTGTCCGCGCCGAGGTGCCATTCGCCGAGCCAGGCCGCGATGCCCACCACGAGCATCGCCAGGGCGAGCGCACCCGCCAGCGCGACCCCGACGACGCGGGGCTCAGCCGCGGGGCGCGACTTCAGCATGCTCGCCGTCGTCCCCCGCAGCGTCCCGCTCGGTCACCGTGGGCCGTTTCCGGCGCAGGTACCACCACCGTCCAGCGAGGGCGAGCGCCAGCACCAGCGGCATGAAGATGTACGCGCTGCCGAGGATGTTCTGCCACACCTTCCAGTGCAGCTCGACGTTGCGGCCGTTCGGCAGGATCAGCAGCACACAGCTGATGAAGACGAAGAACACCGCGAAGGTGCCGAGCCAGCGTTTCCACGCGGTGGCGGGTGTGGTCTGCGGCAGGCGCGAGACCAGCAGGACGACCAGCGGCACGACCCAGACCCAGTGATGGGTCCAGGAGATCGGCGAGACCAGCAGGATCCAGAACGCCGTCACCAGCATCGCCGCGAGCGCCTGGCCCTTGCGGTGGAAGCGCAGCACCAGCCAGATCGCGGGGATCGCGAGCAGCGCGCCGATCCCCATCGCCGCCTTCGACGCCCAGGGCGCGAGCTCGGTGAAGCGGTTCATCAACGCGTTCAGCGACTGGTTCCCCGCCCAGTGCACCGGGCCGATACGGCCGGTGTCGGGCAGGGTGTAGGTCCAGTACCGGGCCGCGTCGTGCGGGATGATCAGGAACATCAAGCCCTGCATCACGACGAACGTGACGAGCCCGCGGACGGCGTCCATCCGGCGGCCGGTGATGAACAGATGTCCGAGGAAGACGATCGGGGTGAGTTTCACCGCGGCCGCGACGCCGACGAGCACCCCGCCCCAGCGGCTGCCGCGGGCGCCGATGACCAGGATGTCGAGCATCACGAGCGCCATCAGGATCAGGTTGATCTGACCGAGGAAGATCGTGCGCCAGACCGGTTCGAGGCCGAGGAAGACCAGGAAGAACGCGAGCGTGGACCGAGCGGGCGAGGCCCACCAGCGGGGGCCGTCGGCAGGCGGCTTCGGCAGCGCGCCGATGGCGATCCGGACGCACAGGGCCATCGCGAGCAGCGAGACCGCGGTCAGCAGACCCCAGGCGACCTGTGTCGGCACCAGCGCGAGCGGGATGAACAGCAGCGCGGCCGTCGGCGGATAGGTGAACGGCAGCAGCGCCCACCACGGCTCCACCGGAAGAGTGTTGGCGTCGTACAGCGGATCGCCGTTGAGCAACGTCTCCGCGCCGGCGCGGTACACCGCGCTGTCCACGCCCAGCACCCATTCGTGCTGCCAGCCCCAGATGCCGAAACCGATCGCGACCAGCGGGATCACCGAGAGGATCAGGATCGACCTCGGCCGGACGGACAAGCGGGCGAGCGACTTTCGCAACGAGAGGCGATGCTGCGGTCGGCTCGCCGAAACGTCGCCGTTCGGATCGGCGGAAACAGTCCGGGTCACGGAAACAGGAAATCATGAACCGGGTCGTCGCTGGTCGACCGGGTCGCCCGCGACCTGGAGAACGTCTTGCGCTAGCCCCTCAGGAACGGGCGAGCGAGGTGAGCAGATCGCAGGCCGCGTCGTAGGACGGCGGGAGCCGGACCGCCGAAATCCGCGGACGGCCGGTATCGCGTAGCTGCGCGTCCACCGAAAGCCGCTCGTTGAGCGCCCGTCGGAGGGCGACGCCGGACGAAGCGAGCCTTACGTCCTTCGACACCAGCGCGCCCGCGACCGACGGCCCGAGCGAGGCGACGCTCTCCCCGCCGTCGAACACCTGCTTCAACGCGTCCGCCACCAGGATCATCGCGGTCAGCCGTGGCCAGCCCGCGACGGAGCTGAAGTCCATCGAGACCACCAGCAGCGTGTGCGCCTCCGACACCGGCCGCTCGTCACGGCGGGCCTGGCGGTACAGCTCACTCAGCCGAGTCCTCAGGTACGCGGCGGTGGGCAGTCCGGTGAGTGGTTCGGTGACTTCGGTGTGCGCGAGCTGATCGGTCGCCACGTCCGCCCACGCCAACGCCGTCACCCGGAGTAACCGGGATGGCGTGGCGTCGACATCCGGTGCGAGGAAACCGTCCACCGCGTCTAGGTCGGCGAGCACGGCGTACAACGCCGCGAGATCCGCGAGCGTCTCGGCCAGTCCGGCCCCCGCCGCGGCGCGCGCCCTGCCCAATCCCGCGAGGGCGGTCTCCGTGACCTCGGCGGTGACGGCTCGTCCGTTCTTGATCACCGCCGCGCAGACGGCGTCGACCTCGGGGAGGCCCCAGTCACTGGGGAAACGCCAGCCCGAGGCCAGGCTGGCCGTCCGCCAGCGAGCCCGCAGGGCGCGGAGAGAGCGGTCTCGTTCGAACCGGTTCCAGGCGGCTTGCCCGTCGGGTCCCCCGGACGGCGCACCGGTCGCCGGTACGTCCACTGGCCACCGCCCCTTCCGTCCTGATCTTTTCGATCTTGCGATCGCTTCACGGTGGGGACGCCGGTCCACGGCCGGTGTGACGGCGTTTTCCAAGGATCTTTCCGAACTCTTCGGTAACCCGGCCTGGGTGAAGGTGTTGCGCCCTCCGGGTCATCGGCGGTACCGCGAGGTGACGTGCGTCGCCCGGTCCGTCACACTGAGCCTGTTCGGGCGTCAGACGAGTAGAACCCGCCCAACCAGCAGATGAAGGAGTCCCGTGTCCATCGTTCCCGCCGATCTCTCCGGTAAGAGTGACGCCGAGCTGATCGCCGAGGTGCGTGACGGGAAGATCGCGTCTTACGGAACGCTTTACGAGCGTCACGCCGGCGCGGCGCACAACCTCGCCCGCCAGCTCGCCCGGT
The DNA here is from genome assembly GCF_055575355.1 of Amycolatopsis sp. NPDC034160. Classification (NCBI taxonomy): domain Bacteria; kingdom Bacillati; phylum Actinomycetota; class Actinomycetes; order Pseudonocardiales; family Pseudonocardiaceae; genus Amycolatopsis; species Amycolatopsis sp. NPDC034160. The sequence goes on from NZ_JBVISU010000010.1 coordinate 244,909, forward strand.
CCAGCTCGGAAGCCGACGACCTCGTTTCGGAAGCCTTCGCGAAGGTCCTGGACACGCTGCGTGGCGGCAAGGGCCCCGAAACGGCGTTTCGCGCGTACCTGTTGACAGCGCTCCGGCACACTGCCTACGACAAGACACGCAAGGAAAAACGCGTCGACCTGAACGAGGACATGTCCGACGTCGGCGGCGCCGTCGGCGAAGCGTTGACTGTCCCCTTCTCCGACACCGCCGTCGCCGGGCTCGAGCGCACGCTCGCCGCGAAGGCGTTCGCCCGGCTGCCCGAACGATGGCAGGCGGTGCTGTGGCACACCGAGATCGAGGGACAGAGCCCCGCCGAGGTCGCGCCGCTGCTGGGACTGACCGCGAACGGCGTCTCCGCGCTGGCCTACCGGGCCCGCGAAGGCCTGCGACAGGCGTATCTGCAGGTCCACCTTGCCGAGAACTCCGGCGAACGCTGCCGCGCGAGTGCCGACAAGCTCGGCGCGTGGACCCGCGACGGCTTGTCCAAACGCGAACGGGCCCAGGTGGAGAACCACCTGGACGAATGCGAGAAATGCCGCGCGCTGGCCGCGGAACTGGCCGACATCAACGGCGGTCTGCGCGGGATCATCGCGCCGATCGTGCTCGGTGGCGCGGCGCTCGGTTACCTGGCCACCGCCGGGGCCGGCAAGGCGAGCGCGGTCACCGCGGCCGCGACGGCCGCCGCCGCGGGGTCGACTTCGGGCGGGGCGGCGGGCGCCGCCGCGGCCGGACCGCGCCAGTTCGCCGGGGTGGCCGGATCGAGTGCGGCCATCGTCGCCGCGGTCGCGGTGGCACTCGCCGCCGGTGGCGGCACCCAGGAGATCCCCGCGGCGGCGTCCGTCCCGCCGCCCGCCGCGGCACCCGCTTCTCCGCAGCAACCTCCGCCCGCCCAGCAACCACCTCCTGCTCAGCAACCACCTCCCGCCCAGCAACCGCCGCCCGCGCAGCAGCCACCGCCGGCTCAGCAACCTCCTGCTCAGCAGCCGCCGCCCGCGCAGCAACCGCCGCCGGCTCAGCAACCTCCGCCCGCCGAGCAGCCCGCGCCGCCGTCGCCGGTGATCCCATCGCCTCCGGTGATGACGGCGGCGACCCCGGCCGGTGGCGTTCAGCTCCAGCCCGGTGAAGAAGCCAACCTGCCGATCACCGTGCGCAACGACGGTGGCTCGAAGTCCGAACCTGTCGCGGTCTCGCTGAATCTGCCGAAGGGCGTGACGGCCGTCCCCGCCGCCGGCGGTGGCGCGCCGGGCGTCACCGGCTTCCGGCAGCAGGCGCCCGCTCCGATCGCGGTGAGCTGCCCCGGCGGTACCGGCACCGTGTCGTGCCGGACCGGTACCGGACTCGAACCGGGACAGTCCGCGGTGCTGACGTTCCGGCTGCTCGCCGATGAAACGGCCGTCGACGGCAGCATGGTGACCGGTTCGGTGACGGCGGGCGCGCAGATCAAGGTGTCGGTCGCGGTGAAGGTCAAGGTGCCCGCGCCACCGGACGACCTCGTCCTGCGGGCCGAGAGCGACGGACTGGCGGCGTTCCCGTGGAACCGGAACCCGCTGGTGCTGGTCCGCGTGAAGAACACGGGCAAGACGACGAAGCCGGTGACGATCACCCTCGACCACCGGGTGCTCAACTCCTGGAGCGTGTACGGCATCCCTTGTCGGCCGACCGGCGAAGGCGCGTCGTGCACTTCGCGTGGCTCGTTGACTCCGGGACGTCAGGTCAGCCTGTGGGTCCGGTTGAAGGGACGTCCGGCGGACAACCTTCCGGTGACGGTGAACGCCACCCTCGGCGTCGCGAAGGCGAAGCCGGTGGAGGTCCACTTCGGCTGCTGGCACCACTGGTGTGACGACTCGGCGCTGCTTCCGCCGACCACTCCGCCTTCGCTGCCGTCGGTGCCTTCAGTCACTTCGAAGCCTCCGGCCACTTCGGAGACGACGAAGCCAGGGCGACCTGGATGGCCTGCTCCGTCGAAGAAGCCTTCGCCGTCAGGGACGCCTTCGGAATCGGCGAAGCAGGAGCCGGCCCCGCAGCCCACGACGACGAGCGCGCCACCGCGGCCGGGTAAGTCGAAGCCGACTGTGAAGCCCGAAGGGGTCTTCGGAGGTCTCCTTTAGTAGCGTGCCCTCATGCTGGCGAAACACCGGGAACTGTTGCGTTTCGCCACGGTTGGGGGTGCGAGTTTCGTCATCACGATGACGATCACCTACGGGCTGAAGTTCACCGTGCTGACCGACAAACCGGTGACCGCGCTGGTCATCGGCGTCCTGGTGGCGACCGTTTTCTCCTACGTGGCGAATCGCGAGTGGTCCTTTCGGACCCGGGGCGGTCGTGAGCGGGCACACGAGGCCGCGCTCTTCTTCCTGCTCAGCGCGATCGCGCTCGGGCTCAACGCGCTCCCGCAGCTGGTCTCGCGGTATGTGCTCGGGCTGGAGCAGCCGCACGTCGGGCTGCTGACCCAGGAGATCGCGGACTTCGTCAGCGGCGTGCTCGTCGGGACGCTGCTCGGCACCGTGTTCCGCTGGTGGTCGTTCAAGAAGTGGGTGTTCCCCGAAGCCGACGCGCGGCCGCGGCTGCTGCGGGGCGGCGGGCGCCGCGCTCCGGACGACCTGGACGACCGGGCCGCCTGACCTGGGAAGTGACAGCAAAGGTCCCTTGCTCCCCCGTCGCCGGGAGAATCGCCCAAAGTGTCATATAACGCTCCGGCTATGCCCTACCAGCCCATTCGAGAGCCGGAGCGAATTAGACTGGTCGGGTGACCGTGGTCGAATCCGTCCTTTCCCGGACGCCGGAGCCGTTCCGATCCGTGCTGATCAAGCACCGTGAACTGCTGAAGTTCGGAATCGTCGGCGGCACGACGTTCCTGGTCGACAACGGCGTCTGGTACCTGCTGAAGCTCAGCGTGCTGGAGTCGAAGCCGACCACCGCGAAGGCGATCGCGATCATCGTCGCCACGATCGTGTCCTACATCCTCAACCGCGAATGGTCCTTCCGGACCCGCGGCGGCCGCGAGCGGGCACACGAGGCGACGCTCTTCTTCGCGATCAGCGGGATCGCCGTGGTGGTCAACCTGATCCCGCTGTACACGTCGCGGTACGTCTTCGATCTCGAAGTGCCGCACGTGACGCGGTTCGTCCAGGAGTTCGCGGACTTCACGAGCGGGTCGATCATCGGCATGCTCCTGGCCATGTTCTTCCGCTTCTGGGGTTTCAAGAAGTGGGTCTTCCCGGATGAGCTGGGCAAACGCCGCCGGGACAGCGACGAGCCGGACGAAGACGTCATCCCGCTCCGCTGAGTAGTTCCCGGACAGGTACTTGTCAAAAGACATGTGAATGTCTAGGGTCATCCATGTCAACGTTCCTTCACAGGTGACGCCGGCCGGGTTCGTACGGTCGAGCGGGACGAATTCGAGGTGATCGCCAAGCGCGAAGAGGACCGCATCCGGTTCGGATGACGGTTGAGCCTTTTCCCGTCTTGGCGGGGATGCCGGGGCTGCTTTCGAAGCAGCGCTCCGCGTCCTTCGCGTTCCCTCGTTTTCTCCAGTGAATGGATCTTTTTCTTGAGCACCGCTCTCGGCGCGCCTCCGCGCGTCCAGCACACCCTTGCCCTCGTCGGGCTTTTCGCCGCCGTGTTCCTGGCGATGCTCGACGCCCAGGTCGTCGCGACCGCCCTCCCCCGCATGGTCGGCGAACTGGGCGGCGCCGCGTCGTTCGCCTGGGTCACCACCGCCTACCTGCTGGCCGGCAGCGTCAGCGCACCCGTCTACGGGAAGCTCGGCGACCTCTTCGGCCGCAAACGCGTCGTTCTCGCCGCGATCGCGCTGTTCACCCTCGGCTCCCTCGCCTGCGCGCTCGCGCCGACGATGCCGCTGCTGATCGCCGCCCGCGTCCTGCAGGGCGTCGGCTCCGGCGGCCTGTTCGTCGCGGTCGCCGCGATCATCGGCGAACTGTTCCCCGGTCGCGAAGGCGCCCGCTATTTCGCCTGGTTCTCCCTCTGTTTCGCCGGTTCCTCATTGGCGGGCCCGGTCGTCGGCGGCGTGCTGACCGACCTCGCGGGCTGGCGCTCGATCTTCGGAGTCAACGTGCCGATCGGGCTGGTCGCCCTCGTCGCCGTCGCACGCTTTCTCCGGCTCGAACGACGACGGACGACCGCACCGTTCGACTTCGCCGGGATCGTCGCCCTGTCCGGCGCGATCGTCGGCCTGACCCTGGCGACACCGCTGTCCGCGTCGATCGGCGCCGTGCTGCTCGTCGTCTTCCTGGTCATCGAGCGCCGGGCGGCCGAGCCGATCATCCCGCTCCGGCTGTTCCGCGTCAGGATGTTCGGCCTGAGCGTGCTCGCCAGCGCCGCGGCCGGGTTCGTCTTCCTGGGTTCGGTCAACTACCTGGCGCTCTTCCTGCAGACCGCGGGTGGCGCCGGACCTTCGGAAGCCGGGCTCCTGCTCCTGCCGATGACGCTCGCGGTCGCCGCGTCGTCGACGGTCGCGGGCCGGATCATCGCCAAGACCGGCGCCTACCGCTGGGCGCCGATCCTCAGCATGACCCTCGGCCTCGCCGCCGCCCTGGCGATGTCCACCATGGACGAGACGACACCGTTGCCGCTCGTCGTCACCTATCTCGTCGTGTTCGGCTTCGCCGCGGGGCTCAACATGCAGGTGCTCTCCATGGCGGCCCAGCAGGGCGTTCCCCGGACCGACCTGGGCGCCGTTTCGGCGACCGTCGGTTTCCTTCGTTCCCTCGGCACCACGGCCGGGCTGACCGTCTTCGGCGCGGTGTTCACCAATGCGTTCGGCACCGACAGCCCCGCCGGTTACGCGTCCGCGCTCAACGGCGTGTTCTGGGTAATGGTTCCCGCGCTCGCGATCGGCCTCGCCGCTTCCCTCTTCCTGCCGCGCGTCCAGCTGCGGCGCCACCACTAAGGAGTTCTTCGATGATTCTCGTTCTCGGTTCCACCGGCAAAATCGGCCGCGAACTCGTTCCCATGCTGTTGGACAAGGGCGCTCGCGTACGCGCGCTGACCCGTGATCCCGCCCGCGCCCGCCTCGATCCGCGTGCCGAAGTCACCGCCGGTGATCTCGACGCCTTCGACCCCGCGCTGCTCGACGGCGTCGATCGCGTCTTCATCCTCACTTCCGGGCACGGCTCGGACGGGCTCACCCAGGAACGCGCGGTGGTCAGGGCGGCCACCGGCGTCGACCGGCTCGTCAAGCTCTCCACCACCGGTGTCCATTTCGGACAGACGGATCCGATCTCGTCGGTGCACGCCGCCGCCGAGCAAGCCGTGCGCGAGGCCGGGCCGGACTGGACGATCCTGCGTCCCGGCACGTTCATGGACAACCGGTTCGCCTGGCTGCACGCCGTGCGCGGCGACGGCGTCATCCGGGTCCCCGAAGGCGATCCGCCGTCCGCGCTGGTGCACGTCCGCGACATCGCCGAAGTCGCCGCGACCGTGCTGACCACCGACGGGCACGCGGGCAAGACGTATCCGATCACCGGCGGCGAGGCCCTTACGACGCGGCACCAGGTCGAGATCCTGGGCGACGTCCTCGGCCGGCAGCTGGCCTACGTCGAAGAGCCCGAAGCCGACGCCCGCGCCAAGATGCTCGGGTACGGCTGGCCCGCTTCGACGATCGACGGGCTCTTCGAACTCAAACGGCAGTCCGCCGGAAACGAGGAGATCGTGTTCGGCACCGTCCGCGAACTCCTCGGCCGGGCGCCGCTGACGTTCGCCGACTGGGCTCGCGAGCACGCCGCTGCCTTCGCCTGACCTGCGGAAAGAGAGCAAGGGACCTTTGCTCCCGTTAGTTAGCGTGCTAACGAACGCGAGCAGAGGTCCCTTGCTCCCCGCCTGGGCCGAAAGGGTTAATGACTTGGGCGGAACCCGGTAATACGCGACACTCATCGGGCGTTTAATTCTCGCCGGTCCGCTGTCCGGACCACGCGTTGTCCGCGACCGGCCCCTCTCGTTAGCGTGCCGCGTCGGGGAGACAGGGGGAGAACCGGATGAACGAACGCCTTCGCGTGCTCGTGGTCGACGACCATCCGTTGTTCCGATTCGGGGTGTGCACACTGCTCGCCAACGAACCACAGATCGACGTGGTCGGCGAGGCCGCGAGCGGGGCTCACGCGATCAGCGCGGCGAGTGCCCTCGTGCCGGACGTCGTGGTCATGGACCTGCACCTGCCCGACCTCAGCGGCGCCGAAGCGACCCGGCACATCGTCGCCGAACAGCCGGACGTCGGCGTGCTCATGCTGACCATGGCGGACGAAAGCGAATCCGTTTTCTCCGCGATGCGAGCCGGAGCCCGCGGATATCTGCTGAAAGACGCCGAACCCGACGAAATCATCCGCGCCGTCCAAGCCGTCGCAAGGCGCGAAGCGATCTTCGGGCCCGATATCGCGACGCGAGTCCTCAGCTTTTTCAACCACTCCACGCCGACGGTGTTCCCGGAACTGACCGTTCGCGAACGAGAGGTCCTCTCGCTCATCGCCGGGGGCCACAGCAACACCGCCATCGCCGGCAGACTGTGTCTCAGCCCGAAAACCGTGCGGAACCACATTTCCAACGTATTCAGCAAGCTTCACGTCACGGACCGCGCCGAAGCCATCGTGCGGGCCCGCGAAGCCGGGCTGGGTCGCTGAACAGCTCAGCCGGGCGTTATTGCTGGTGGCGTGATCGGAGCCCGGCCGCGGCCCGGAGCGCGGCGGCCGGGATCCCTGCTCTCAAGGTCACGGTCCGGCAAAGCCGAGGTAGGGCAGGCCTGATCCTGCGCAGTGTCCACAAGGGACATGTTCTGGCAATTGAGTGGCCGTTTGATGGCTCTCTGTGCGGTTCGCGAGGGGGTCGTGAGTGGCGATGAGGGTTAGAACGACCCAAATTACTCACGACCCCTTATGGACAGGCCAAAGCAGGGCTGAGCCGCTAGGGCGGGCGGCCTTCACGGACCGCGCCCACCGGCGACCTCACCGAGCAACCCCGATAAGGGCGACTTTTCGGGCAATGTCGGGACCGGAGTCCCATGCGCCCGGGACACCTCACCCGGCAGGGTGAGTGGTGCGAGGGGCGGGGCCCTCGCACCGTTCGAGGGGAATGGGACTCACATGTTCGAACCGAACAGGACACCGGTGGTCGTCCGCGCCACCGATCCGATCCTGCACAAGGGCATCTGCATGACGCTGCGCTCCCGTGACGACGTCTGGCTGGTGGACGGGGAGACCGCCGACCCGAGCATGGTGGCCCTCCTGGTCACCGACCGCCTCGACGAGGCGATGACGCGACTGCTGTCCGCGCTCCACCACCAGGGGTTCACCCGCATCGTGCTCATCGCGGGTGAAGTCGACGACAACGAGATCCTCGGCGTCATCGAGCACGGTGTCTGCGCGGTCGCCCGCCGCTCGGAGGCCGGCGCCGACCTGCTGGTCCGGCTGATCAAGGCGGCCGCCGCCGGGGAAGGCGCGATTCCGCCCGATCTGCTCGGCAGGCTCCTGCACCGGGTCTCCCGGCTGCAACGTCAAGTCCTGCAGCCGCGCGGCCTGCAGTTCGGCGGCATGAGCAACCGGGAGACCGAAGTGCTCAAGCTGGTCGCGTCGGGGTTTTCGACCCAGGAGATCGCGGATCAGCTCTGCTATTCGGAGCGCACGGTGAAGAGCATCCTGCACGACGTGACCAACCGGTTCCAGCTCCGGAACCGCTCGCACGCGGTGGCTTACGCACTGCGTGAAGGATTGATCTGACGCCGTGCTCAGCCAGGTCGACGAGGCCCTGTGCCTCCTCATCGCACCTCATCAGCCGGAGGGAACGGTGGTCCGGCTGGATCCGCCGAAACCCACCTGGCAGACGGAGACGGCGATATCGAGCGTCGACCTGTTCCTCTTCGCCCTGCACGGCGGAGTACCGGGACTGAGCACCGGCGCACACCATTCGGCGTTGGTCGCCACAACTCAACGAGGGACTCGCTCAGCCGGCCAACGCACTTCGGCCACATCGCCAGGGCGAGGGACCTTCAGGAAGAGGCTGAACACCACGGGCTGTTTGCTCGACAGCTCCAGCCGCCCGCCGTCGGCCTCGACGAGGGCGCGGGCGAGCGCGAGCCCGACCCCGGTCGAGCCACCGCCGGAGAACCCGCGTTCGAAGATGTGCGGAGCCAGCTCGTCGGGCACACCCGATCCGGTGTCGGCGACCTCGATGACCACGGTGCCGTCCGTGTCACCGCGGCGGGCGGCGAGCGTCACCGTTCCCGCCCCGTGGCGCAGGGCGTTGTCCAGCAATACGCCGACGACCTCACGCAACCGGCCAGGGGTGGCCCGGGCCCTCAGCCCGTCGGTGACGCGGAGCCGCAGATGCCTGCCTTCGGCGCGAAGCAGCTGTCGCCATTCCTCGGAAACCTCGGGCAGCACCTCCGGCAGATTCACCGGTTCCGCGCCGACCTCGCTGGCGGCACGCGCCGCCGCCAGCAGTTCGTCGAGTGCCTCGGCCAGCCTGTCGGCCTGTTCTTGCGCCGCCTTCGCCTCGTCGACCACGTCTTGATCGTGATGGACGGTGAGCGGTTCGAGCCGCAGCTGCAACGCGGTCAACCGGCTCCGCAGCTGGTGGGAGACGTCGCCGACGAGCTGGCGTTCTCGCTGGACGAGCTGCGCCAGCGCCGAACCGGACGCGTCGAGGGCTTCGGCGACCATGTCGAGTTCGCCGACGCCGTAGCGTTTCGGGTCCGGCCGGAAATCACCGCCACCGAGTTTGACCGCGCGATCGGCGACATGCCTCAGCGGTTTCGCGAGCCGCCGCGCCGTCACGGTCGCGACCACCGTGCCGGTGCCCACCGACAACACGACGAGCAGCACCACCAGCAACGTCACCTGGGTCTGGCGGGTGCGCATCGGCCCGGCGGGCATGGCCAGCTCGACCTCGCCGTGCAACGCGATCGGCGCCCGCTCGGACACCACGTCGGAGCCGGGGTCGGAGCCGTACCGCTTCTCCGTCTGTCCCTGAGCTCGGATGGTGAGCAACCCGCCCTGCGGCACGGCCACCCGGACCAGGTCGAGGTCGATCGGCTTGCCGATGGCGATCTCGCTGTCGAGCGTCGCGGCGATCCCGCGCGCCGACGACGCGAGGTTCTCCCGGTTGAGGTTCTCGACCAGCTGCCAGGCGGTGATCCCGAGCGGGATGCCCAGCACCGCCGCGGTCACCGCGACGGCGAGCAGGATCGCCAGGAGGATACGGCGGCGCATGCTATTCCGCGTTGAAGCGGAAGCCGACGCCGCGGACCGTGGCTATCCGCCGTTCGCCGTCGCCGTTCCCGCCGGGCTTGCCCGTCCGGCCCGCCGCCTCGTCCGCGGCGATCGCGAGTTTCCGCCGGAGCCACGACATGTGCATGTCGAGCGTCTTCGAAGTCTTCGATTCGAGGTCGTTCCACACCTCGGCGAGGATCTCGTCGCGGCTGACGACCTGACCGGCCCGGCTCATCAGCACCCGCAGCAGCTCGAACTCCTTGTTCGCCAGCTGCACCTCGTGCAGGTCCACGGTGACCATCCGGGCACCGAGGTCCATCCGCACTCCCCCGGCTTCGAGCACCTCGGGCGCCCGGCGGCGGAGCAGCGCCCGGATGCGGGCCAGCAGTTCGGCGAGCCGGAACGGCTTCGCGACGTAGTCGTCGGCACCGGCGTCGAGCCCGACCACGAAGTCGACCTCGTCCGTGCGCGCGGTGAGCATCAGCACCGGCACTTCCGTCCCGCTGGCGCGCAGGCGGCGGCACACCTCGAGACCGTCCATTCCGGGCAGGCCGAGATCGAGGACCAGAAGATCGACCCGGTCGCTCTCGGTCGCGTCGAGAGCGGCGGGCCCGTCACCGACGACCCGCACGTCGTATCCCTCCCGCTGGAGAGCGCGGGAAAGCGGATCGGCGATGGCCGGGTCGTCCTCGGCGAGTAGCACCTTGCTCACCTGGCCAACTCTACGGCCGCCGGGCGTGAAAGCATCGTGACCGTGCCCGGCTACGAGAATGATCTGGAACTCGCGTCCCGGTTGGCCGACGCCGCCGACGCCATCACGACCGACCGGTTCCGCGCGCTGGACCTGGCCGTGGAACGCAAACCCGACCGCACACCGGTCACCGACGCGGACACGGCCGTCGAAGACGCCATCCGCGCGATCCTCGCCACAGAACGCCCGGGCGACGCCGTGCTCGGTGAAGAACGCGGCGGTTCGGCCGCGACCGGCCGGGCCTGGGTGCTCGATCCGATCGACGGGACCAAGAACTTCCTGCGCGGTGTCCCGGTCTGGGCGACGCTGATCGCGCTGGTCGAAGACGGTACGCCGGTGGTGGGCCTGATCAGCGCGCCGTTGCTCGGCCGCCGTTGGTGGGCGGCCACGGGGGACGGCGCCTGGATGCGCGACTCCGGCGGCGAACGGCGCCTGTCGGTGTCGAAGGTCTCCTCGCTCGAAGACGCCTATCTGTCCACAACGGACTTGAACTCGTGGGTCGAGTACCACTCACGGGAAAAGTACCTCGACCTCGTCAACGCGTGCTGGGAAAGCCGCGCTTTCGGCGACTTCTGGCACCACTGCCTGGTCGCCGAGGGCGCGCTCGACGTCACCGCGGAATGCATCGTGAACCCGTGGGACGTCGCCGCCGCCCAGGTGCTGATCACCGAGGCCGGCGGGCGGTTCACCGACCTTTCCGGCGAGGCGCGCTACGACAACGGCTCAGCCCTTTCGACGAACGGTCTGCTCCACGACGAAGTACTCGCCATCCTGAAGCGCTGACGGTCAACTGGCCGCGCGATACAGGTGGTCGTGAGTGGCGAGTCGGGTTCTAGCCAAGGGTGTTTTAGGTACCTACGGCGGGTGCGCCGGATAGCGGCCGGTCCGTGAAGGTCCCCTCAGCAGCAGCACCACCAGCCACAGCTCACCTTCCCAAGTACATGAAGGCCCCCTTCACCGCGCCTAGCGCAAGCAAGGGGGCCTTCACGTACTTCACGGCGGCACGGCGGCGGTACCAGCTGGGTCGGGGTGGTCGTGAGTGGCGAGTCGGGTTCTGACCCGACGGTGTTTTAGGTACCTACTGGGGGCCGAGTATCGGCCGGTTCGTGAAGGACTCCTTGCCTACCCTAAAGGTAGGAAAGGAGTCCTTCACGGACTCGGTAAACGCCACGGTCGCCCCAGACGCACCTTCCCCAGTACAGGGGAGAGGGTCCGTTCTCACCCGAATCGCCACTCACGACCCCGCGAAACTCCGTCAGTGCGCGCCGGGCAGCAGGCCGACCGCGCCACGCGCGACCTGCGACCAGGCCAGGCGGCCGAAAAGGTAGTGACACGCGACCTGTTCGGTGGTGAAACGCGCCCAGTCGTATCGGTTGCCTTGCTCGCGCCAGAACACTTCCCAGGCGGGCTCGGCGCCCTCTTCCTCGACGCGCATGAGACACCAGGCGTTGTCCGTCTCCGCGCCGACCGAGACCACTTCGGGCGGCACGCCCAACGCGGCCAGCCACCGCAGGATCGTCCCCGTGTTCACCGAACCTCCCCCGTGACGTCCGCCAGGAAGCCCAGCGTGACGAGTTCATCCGCGCCCAGCACCGCGCGAAAGCGCACTCCACCGCCCGGCTGGCCGAACCATTCGGCGTTCACCGAGCGCCAGACCGGCAACGGCCGGACGACGCGGTATCGCCGATAGGCGGCGATCTGGTCGGGCGGCAACGAGCGCATCGAATACAAGGTCGCGTCCTCGGCGAACACCCGGCCGTGCTGATCCCCGAACCGGTCGAGATGGGTGCCGACCTCGAGCATCACCGGAGTCGGCTGGTCGATGCCACCCTCGGGAAAGAGCTCGCCGGGAGGCCACGAGTACCCGGTTTCGTCGGTGAACCGGCGCGTCCAGTCCTCTGGGGACTCGCCGCCCCACGGGTCGTGTCCCCTCATCAACGCCGGTGGGCCTACGGCGGCCTGTGTCGTCGGCGAACGCCGGAAACCGCCGCTGACGTGCGTCAACGCGTCCAGGTCGTCCAGCACGTGTGCTTCCGGGTGATCCAGCGGACCGGAGCCGCCCTCGGGAAGCGGCAGCTGGCGCGCCGGTTTGGCCATCGCGACCGGAAGATGCCCGATGGGGAACATGTGCACCAGGAACAGCGCGATCACGCTCTCCCGTTCGGTCCGCAAGGCCCCCATCGGGGGCGGAGCGACGGGTAACGGCGGCGCGGGCGGCGGGGCCTGCGGCGGGAACGGCATCCGCAACGGCGCGACGGCGGGTGGCCATGGCGAAGGCGTGTACGGAGCCCGTAGACCCTGCGGCGGCGTCGGCGCGTCGGCGCCTTCGAACGACACAGGCAACCGGATCGGGCCTGTCCCGGCCTCGCTCGGATCGGTCACCGCACTCCCCAAGGAATCGATCCCACCGGTGAAGGGGGAGGCAGCGGACAGGACGCGTCAAGACCTTATCGCCGACCGGCGTTCTCGTTGGTGAATACCCGAAAGCGCGTCAAAGGCGGCTTCCGACCTCATCCCGCGAGCGCGTTGACCACCCGGGACGGGCTCGGCCTGCCCAGCTGCCCGGCCATCCACTTGCTCGTCGACACCAACGCGTCGAGGTCGACCCCGGTTTCGACGCCCAGACCGTCGAGCATCCACACCAGATCCTCGGTCGCGAGGTTCCCGGTGGCCGATTCGGCGTACGGGCAGCCACCCAGCCCACCGGCGGACGAGTCCACAGTGGATACACCGCAGCGGAGGGCGGCCAACGTGTTCGCGAGCGCCTGCCCGTAGGTGTCGTGGAAATGCACGGCGAGGGCGGAGACGTCGGCGAACTGCCCGATCAGCGCCTCGACCTGACCCGCGGTGGCGACGCCGATGGTGTCCCCGAGCGAAAGCTGCGAACACCCGAGGTCCAGCAGGCGTTTGCCCACCCCGGCGACCTGTGTGGCCGGGACGGCGCCCTCCCACGGGTCGCCGAAGCACATCGACACGTAGCCGCGCACGTCGAGACCTTCGGCCCGCGCCCGGGTGACGACCGGCTCGAACATCGCGAACTGGTCGTCCACCGACGAGTTGAGGTTCTTCTTGGCGAAGGTCTCGGTGGCACTGGCGAAGATCGCGATCTGCGAGACACCGGCCTCCAGCGCCCGGTCCAGTCCGCGCTCGTTCGGGACGAGCACCGGGTAACGGACGCCTTCGCGGCGGTCGAGCCCGGCCAGGAGCCGCTCGGCGTCGGCCAGCTGCGGCACCCATTTCGGGCTCACGAAACTGGTCGCTTCGAGCGTGGTCAATCCGGCGTCGGCGAGCCTGTCCAGGAACTCGATCTTCACTTCGACCGGAACGATCGACTTCTCGTTCTGCAGGCCGTCGCGCGGGCCGACCTCCCAGATCGTCACCCGGTCCGGCAACGCCGAGGCGGACGGGACGCGATCGGGCAGCCCCAGCTCTCGCGTACCCATCAACGCCGCCGGTTTCCGCGCGGCGGATGCCCCTGCGGCGGCAAGGGTTCGGTCTGTTGCGGGGCGCCCGGCGCGTAGTCGTCGTACGGGTTGTCGTTGACCTCGCGGTAGATGACCGTGTGCACCCGCTCGACCTTGGGGATGTCGTCGAACTTCAGCGGTTCGTCCGACGCGGACTCGATCACCAGCGTGCCGCAGCCGAACACGCGGTCCAGCAGCCCGTGCTCGAACTGGACGCTGTTGATCCGCGACAGCGGGATGTCGATCCCGGTCCGCTTGAGCACGCCCTCGCGGGCGATCAGCCGGTCCGTGGTCACGATGAAGTGCGTCGTGCGCCAGCGGACGAACGGCGCGAGGAACAGCCACACGATGAGACCGAGCCCGATGACGCCGACGGCGATCAGCGAGATCAAGTCCCAAGGGGCCGTCGCGTCCTTCGCCAGGATGCCCAGCCAGGTACCCACGCCGAGCGTGACGATCAGCGCGAGGAAGGGAAAGATCAGCATTTTGAAATGCGGGTGACTGTGCACCACGACGTGCTCGTTTTCGCTGAGCAAATCGTCCGGATAGGCCACGACGGACGCTCCCAAAGTGTGTTCGGCGCTGGTGAGCTCACCGTACCGGCGAACCGTCCCGGCGGAAGAGGAGGCGCCGCAAATCGAAACCCGCCGCCACGGCCGGGTCAGGCCCCGGCTGGCCGCACGTGGACGACGTCTCCGGCGAACACCGTGTACCGCTCGCCACCGGGAACGTCGACCTGGAGCTGGCCGGCGGGATCGATGTCGGCGGCACGGCCGGTCAGTGCCGAGCCGTCGGGCAGCTGGACCTCGACGTCCTGGCCCAGCGTGGCGCAATGCCGCCGGTAGTCGGTGAGCAGGCCCGCTTCGGCCAGCGACCCGCCGGCGAGCCGCCAGCGGTGTTCGAGTTCGTCGAAACGGGTGAGCAGCCGAGTGGCGATTTCGGCGCGATCGGTCTCGTCCGCCCCCTGCTCGGCCAGCGACGTCGCCGGAAGACCGCCGGGCCCGGCCGGGACGTTCTCGCCTAGCGGCAGCACGTTCAGTCCGATGCCGAGGACCACGGTGGTCTCGTCACCGGAGACGGCCTCGGCCAAGATTCCCGCGCATTTGGCGCGCCCCGGCCCGGCCAGGACGTCGTTCGGCCACTTGAGGACGGCGTCGACACCCAGGCTCGCGGCGACCTCCCGCACCGCGAGCCCCGCGACCACGGAAAGTGAACCCAGATTGGCGAACGGAACCTCGCGTGGACGCAGCAGGACACTGACGTAGAGGCCGGATCCCTTCGGCGAAGACCAGTGCCGGGCGCGGCGGCCGACCCCGGCCGTCTGCTCTTCGGCGATCAGCACGGTGCGGTCCTCGACCCCCTTCGCGGCGGCTTCCCGCAGGTCGGCGTTGGTGGACCCGGTGCTCGCCACGACCTGGATCGCGGCGTACCGGCCGGACAGCGCGGCACTCAGACGCTCGGCGTCGAGCGCTCCCGTCTCACTCATTCGTCCAGAATATGAGAGTCCCCCTAACGTGCAAGACGTTCGCTCGTTACGCAGAGGTGGCCTCGAATAACCTGGACGGCGTGACTGAGCCCGAGCCCGCCGCAAGCAGCCCGAAGAACAAGTCGTGGGCGCATGGTGTGGCGATGCGCGGCCTGGTCGCCCTCCCCTTGGTCGCGGGGCTCGCGACAGCGGGCTGGCTGCTCGCGGGCGGCAACGACCCGGCACCCGCCGACGGGCCCCAGCCGGTCCCCGTCCCGGCGGCCAACCAGGACCCCGCCACCGTCGGCGGCGGCGCGGGTCCCTCCGTCCTCGAAGTCAGCGCACCGGTCAAGGCCCAGGAGACACCGAAGGGCGCCCGGCCGCTCGAAGAATGGGCCACCAAGCTCGCCGGACCGCTCGACATCCCGGCGAAGTCTCTGATGGGGTACGCGAACGGCGAGCTGGCGCTACGCGCCGAGCAGCCGAACTGTCACCTTTCCTGGGTCACCCTGGCGGGGGTCGGCGCGGCGAGTTCGAACCACGGACGCGGCGGCGACAACCCCATGGGCCTGTCGGCACAGCAGTGGAAGAAGCACGGGACTTCGATCCCCGGAATCGCGAAACCCGCGCTCGGCGACCCCGACTCCGCGGCGGTCGCCGCCGGTCGCGCGCTGTGCGCTTCCGGAGCCGACCTCGGCGGCGGCAACGGCTGGTGGAAGGCGATCGCCGGGTACCAAGGCGGCAAAGGCACCGAGACCGAGCTGTTCCGCCAGCGCGTCCTCGGCAACGCCCAGCTGTACGCGACCCTTTCGCTCGACCCGGCGCGAGCCGGGAGCCCCGCGGTGAAGGCGACCCGGTTCGCCCTCGGCCAACTGGGACTCCCGTACGTGTGGGGCGGCAACGGACCCGAAGCGGGCGCGGCGGGCTTCGACTGCTCCGGGCTGACGAAGGCGTCCTACGATGAAGCCGGTGTCGGGCTGCCGCGGACCGCGGACAGCCAGTTCCGGGCGCTGCCGCAGGTGCCCGCCGGCCAGGAGCCGAAACTCGGCGATCTCGTGTTCTACGGGAACCCGGCGACGCGGATCCATCACGTCGGGCTCTACCTCGGGAACGGCCTGATGATCAACGCGCCGACCCAGGGCCAGGCGATCCAGATCCACACGTATCACTCGAAGGGCGACGACTACACCGGTGCCGGCCGCCCGGCGGCTTAGGAGAGCGTGCCGCGGGTTGGTCGTGAGTGGCGATTCGGGTTCTAACCCGAATCGCCACTCACGACCCCGCCAGCGGTTCAGCGCGTTGGCACGGTCGCCGCGAGCGTTCCGGTATCCGAGTACGACGACCGCCTCGGTACGAGCAGGCAGGCGTTCGTGCGCCAGAGCCCGGCTGGCCCGCCAGTGCACGAACTCACCCCACGCGGTCAACCAGAAAAGGCCGAGACCCACCAGCGTTCTCCGTTTCACGGTGCGCGATCTTCCCACGTCGACGCGCGTGCGAAGGTGACTTCACCGCTCCGCCAAACGCAGTAGGTAGACGGCGGGCATCGGCATCTTCCGCGAGAACTGCGACGATCGCTCTCACCGTCGGTTGCCGGAGACTCTCGCCCGGAGGGGCGAAATTCGCGTCGGCCCAGCTGCGCGCGTAGGGCACGGCGTAGCCCGAGTTCTTGAGCGAGCAGTTCCGCTGCCGCCGCGCCCGCCGTTGTCAGGGGCCGGTCCGGGTTGTCGGGCCCTCCCGGCGCTGGCGGAACGGACTCGGCGTGTCGCACGAGAACGATGCCGCGCGTCACCGGCACTCGGCCAACCAGTCCAGCGCCGCCTCCCCGTGCCGGAGTACCGAGATGTGCCCGTCCTCGGGAAAACTGCGCAACTCGGCTGTGGCGCATTGCCGCGCGAGCCACTCCCCGTGCGCGAGCGGGGCGATCCGGTCCGCGCCACCGTGCAGGAGCAGAACCGGCGCTTCGACGTCGGACGGCTGGAATCCCCATGGCGCGACGTACGCGAGATCGTCGTCGATCAGCCCACCCGGGCCGCCATCGATAGCGGGACCCACGACCTCGTGGATCCAGGCCCAGTCGTCCTTCAAGGCCGCGTGATCCGACGCGGTGAACATCTCGGCGTCGTACTCGGCCGATGCCTCGTATTCCGTCTTTTCCGCTCGTCCGGCCAGGGCGGCGGTCAGCGACTCGACGCCTGCCGCGCCCATGCCCGCGAACCAGTCCAGCCCCTCGACGTCGTACGGCGCCATACTCGCGACACCGATCACTGCCGAGATCCGTTCGGGCAGCAGCGCCGCGCACGCGAGCGCGTGCGGGCCGCCGCCGGAGTGCCCGAAGACCGCGAAGCTCTCGATCTCCAGGGCGTCGGCGATCTTCGCGACATCCGACGCCGCCGACGCGATATCTCGACCGGGCCGAGGCGTCGAGCCGCCGTAACCAGGCCGGTCGTGGGAGACCCACCTCAGCCCGAGTCGCTCGGCGGCCGCGAGCAGCGGCCCGGGTGGAGCTCCGATGTTGGGGGTTCCGTGGTGCCAGAAGACCACCGAGCCGGTCCCGCCCGTGTCATACGCGTGCAGGGTGGCCCCGTCCCCCAGGTCCACGTCGAACTCTTTCACCATGTGCCGACCGTACTGACGCGAACGACGTGCCGCTGGTGCGCCGAACCGCACTCGGGCACCCTTGACCTTGCCCACCTCTCCGAGCACCAGGAGCCGTATGTCGCGCTTTCACGAGATCAAGCACCGGGTGGCCACGACCTTCCAGCGGCATGTGGGCAACCCGCTTCTCCGCCGATTGCCGAACCAGCCGGTCCTCGAGACCACAGGCCGTAAATCCGGGGTGCCCCGGCAGACACCGATCGGCGGGCGCCGGGTGGGCCGCGAGTTCTGGATCGTCTCGGAGTTCGGCGAGAAGTCGCAGTACGTCCGCAACATCCAAGCCGATCCGCGCGTCCGGCTCCGGCTCAAGGGCCAGTGGCACACCGGCACGGCGCACCTGCTCCCGGACGACGACCCGCGTGCCCGGCTCAAGGCCCTGCCCAGGCTCAACAGTGCCGCCGTGCAGGCGATCGGCACCCAGCTCCTCACCATCCGGGTGGATCTCGACGACTGACCGGTCGGACCAACCGAAACCGGGCACCCGGATTTCGTCTTTGCCTTGACGCCAAGGGCAAGGTTTACGCTCGGAACCATGCGGATCGGCGAACTCGCCGCGCGTACCGGAACCACCACCCGCGCGCTGCGTTTCTATGAGTCACAGGGGCTTCTCGACGCACGGCGCGCGTCGAACGGCTACCGGGAGTACGACGAAGACGACTATCGCCTGGTCAACGAGATCCTGACCCTGCAAGCGGTCGGGCTCAGCCTCGAAGACACCAGGCCGTTCGTCGAGTGTCTGCGCGCCGGTCACGAAACCGGCGACTCGTGCGCCGATTCGATCGAGGTCTACCAACGCAAACTCGCCGAGGTGGACGCCTGCCTGGCCAGGCTCAACGACGTGCGGGACAGCCTGCTGGCGAAATTGGCCGGCGCGTTGAAAACACCGCCGGGGCCGTGCGTCGTCATGCCGGAGAACAAGGAGTCCTGAGATGTCGTCCCTTTCCGTCGTCACCGACGAAACCTTCCAAGAACTCGTCCTGGACCAGGACAAGCCCGTCCTGGTGGACTTCTGGGCGCAGTGGTGCCCGCCTTGCCACATGATCGCGCCGGTGCTCGCCGAGATCGCCGACGAGCGCGCCGACACGCTGCTCATCCGCAAGCTCAACTCCGACGAAAACCCTCTGACGGCACGGAATTACCAGGTCATGTCCCTGCCGACGCTGATTCTCTTCCGCGACGGCGGTCCGGTGTGGACAATCGTCGGCGCACGGCCGAAGGCTCGGCTGCTGAGCGACCTGGACGCCGTTCTGCAGACGACCGGTGTCTGACTCGACAGGACGATGTCTGGCGAGATCCCTACTGCGAGAGTCACGGGCCCTGCGAAGTCGAGATCGTGCGGGCCTGATCCTGGACGCCGACCGGGCGCCACTGTCCACAGGGACACATCCTGGCGACCGAGTGGGCTGGGTTGGTCGTGAGTGGCGATTCGGGTTCTAACCCGAATCGCCACTCACGACGGAGGATCGGCGTCACCCTCGGGCAGGACCCCTCCCGATCCGTAAATGTGTTGCGCGCGGGCCCGCCGGTTCGCATCCTTCAGCACATGACTTCGACCATCACCTTCCTGTCCTCGCCCTCCGTCGTCCGACGGGTGCGGGTGCAGCAGCAGGCCGGTCCCGGTCGGAGGCCGACACCAGTCCGACCGTGAGCGCCGCGCTCGTCGCGGGCCTGCTCGCCGGTTATGGCATCGCCATTCCGGTGGGCGCGGTCGGGACCTATCTGGTGGTGCTGACGGCTCGGACAGGACTCAAGATCGGCGCGTACGCCGCGCTCGGGGTCGCCACGGCCGACGGCCTCTACGCCTTCATCGCGGTACTCGGCGGCAGCCGGCTTCTCCCGGTCATCCAACCGATCGCCGTACCGCTGCGCTGGGTTTCGGTGGTGGTGTTGCTCGGGCTGGCCGTCCACATCGGACTCACCGGGATCCGGAATTTCCGCGCCTCCGCGAACGCCAAGGTGACCCAGCCCGTGGCGATCGGACCGCTGAAGGCCTTCGTGAGTTTGCTCGGGATCACGCTGCTGAACCCGGCCACGGTGGTCTATTTCGCGGCGCTCGTGCTCGGCAGCGAGGACATGGCCG
Organism: Amycolatopsis sp. NPDC034160; assembly: GCF_055575355.1. Classification (NCBI taxonomy): domain Bacteria; kingdom Bacillati; phylum Actinomycetota; class Actinomycetes; order Pseudonocardiales; family Pseudonocardiaceae; genus Amycolatopsis; species Amycolatopsis sp. NPDC034160. The sequence continues at coordinate 264,560 of NZ_JBVISU010000010.1, forward strand.
CGGCGACCGGCGCGGAGCACGTGGTCTTCGTGCTCGCGGCGTTCGTGGCCTCGGCCAGCTGGCAACTGTTCCTCGCGGGCGGCGGCGCGGTCCTCGGCAAGGCGTTGACCGGACGTCGTGGACGGCTGGTCACCGCTCTCGCCTCCAGTGCGCTGATCACCGCGCTCGGCGTCCGCCTGCTGTGGTGAAAACGCCGCGAATCGAGGACCGTGGTTGTCCGCATCGGTTGCCAGGCTGTGCCCATGACCGAAACCACCGAACGCACCGCGGCTCTCCACTCCTACCTCGCCTACCGCGACGCTCCGAAGGCGCTCCGCTGGCTCGAACGCGCCTTCGGTTTCGAGACCGTCGCGGAGTACGCCGACGACAAGGGCCTGATCCAGCATGCCGAACTGAGGCTCGGCGGAGTCGGCATCATCGTGTTCAGCGCGGAGGAGGACTACGACCGTCCGGCACGCAAGGGCGAGACGGTCGGCCACGGGCTCTACGTCAGTCTTCCGACGCAAAAGGCCGTGGACGCCGTCTTCGCCTCCGCCATCGAAGCCGGGGCGACCACCGTCTGGGAACCGGTGAATACCGAATGGGGGAACTACCGCTGCCGGGTCGACGATCTCGAAGGGTACGAGTGGACTTTCGGCACCTACGTTCCCGGACGGAGCTAAAGCAGGCGCGCGAACCACTCGTGAGTCCGGCGGAGCAGGTCCAGCTGGTGATTACGTCCGCGGAACGAATGCCCTTCGCCGGGATACACGACGAGGTCGTGTTCGACGCCGAAGTGGAGTAGCGCGCGGTGGAAGAATTCCGCCTGGGACAAGGGGACGTTCGTGTCGTCCGCGCCGTGCACGATCAGCACGGGGGTCTCGATCTTCGACGCGTAGGAGATCGGGCTGAGCTGATCGTGCCGGTGCGGGCCTGTCCCTTCCCAGCCGATACTCCCGCTATGCGCGGCTTCCATCCGCGGACCGAGTTCACCGGTCGCGGCGAGCATTCCCCAGTCACAGATCCCGGCGACCATCAGCGCCGCCTTGAACCGGGGAGTCTGCCCGACGGCCCAGGCCGTCATATATCCGCCGTGACTCCCGCCCGCGATCCCGAGCCGCTCTGGGTCGGCCACTCCTTCGGCGATGAGGAGATCGATCCCGGTCTCGAGATCGCTCCATTCCTCCAGGCCTACCCGTCCCGCGACGGAAGCGGCGAATTCGTGCCCATGGCCTTGTCCCCCACGGGGATTCGGCAGGAAGACGGCGTGCCCTGCCAGGGCCAGCCACTGCGCCGACGGGATCCAGCCGAGCATGAAGCGGTCCGCGTACCGGTCGTACGGTCCGCCGTGAACCAGCGTGACCAGCGAGAAAGGTCCGTCGGCCCGAGTCTTACCCGGCGGGAGGACCAGCAGGCCGTCCAACGTCAGTCCATCAAAAGCCTTGTAGGACAGGCGTTCCTGCGCCCCCCACGAAAAGTCGGCGAACTCCGGCGCGGTATCGCTCACTCGTGTCAACGGTCCGCCCACCGGTCCACAGTGGACATCTTTTGGCCGGTGCGCGGTACTCAGCACGGTGGCCACGATCTCGCCGTTCGACGTCACCGCGTCGGCTTGTCCACGCCAGAACGACACTTCGCCAGACCCGAGCCGGTGGAGCGCCGTGTCGAGACCGTCGGCGACGAGTACCAGCGGAACGCCGGAATCGACCTGAGCGAGCCTGACCGGGCAGGCCGATTCCGGTGTCAGGTTCCGGTGTTCCCCGGTTTCCACGGGAACATCGAAGACCGCCCAGCCGCCCACCAGTTCCGGCGTCCCGAGATACGCGATGTGCCAGCCGTCCTCGTCCTGCCACCAAACGGGGCTGCTGGCTTCGACCGCGACCTGACCGAGGTCACGCCGCTCGCCGGATTCCAGATCCAGTAAGGAAAGCCGGGGTTCGAGACCACCAGGGTCGGGTTCGGGCGTCGGCCAGGTGACGACGGCGAGCGCCTTGTCGTCCGGTCTGCGGGCGACGTCGACGACGTGGTCTTCGATCAGTGTCGTGATCTCGCCGGTTCGAGGGTCGAAGCTCCGCAGCCGCGCCGGGCGAAGGCTCTCGCTCCAGACCCGGATGTCCGGAACCGGTGCCTCGTCCTCGGCGATGAACACGATCCGGTCGCGCAGCGGCAGGAATCCGGTGATCTCGCTTTCCCAAGCGAACAGCTCCTCGTCCCGCGAACAGACACGGCCGTCCCGGAGGAAATAGAGGGCATCCGCGGACCACCGGGGCGAGGACCCCTCGGCCAGCTTCCGCGGCTTTTCGCTGCCGTCCACAGCGGCGAGCCAGATCTCGGGGACACCTTTCGTGATGGTCGAGACCTGGTAGGCCACCCATTTCCCGTCGGGGGAAAGCGCGGGTTCCGACGGGAAATGGCTGTCGACGATCAGCTCAGCGGTCAGCATGTGCCCATCCTGCCCGAAATCATCGCGACAGTGTTTTGCCCAGTTTGTCGAGCCAGTCGCCCGTTCCCTGTTCCCGCCAGCTCGGCTCTTCGCGTCCGTCAAGGAAGGTGCCCTGCTCGATCAGCGTCAGCCGGGTTCCGTCCGCCTCGGCTTCGAGCAGCACCGTCGTGACCGACACGGTCGCCAGAACGTCGTTCGCGGAGAGTGTGCCCGCGTAGACGATCCGCTCGTTCTCGGCGATGTCCTCGTAGCGCGCTTCGAAGACCATCCGCTTCCCGTCATAGGAAGGACCGGTGGTGACCTCCTGGCCGCCCACGCGGAAGTCCAGGGAATGCCCGCCGCCGGGCATGGTGAACCAGCCCGCTTTCGCGGCGGGATCGGCCCAGGCCGCGAAAACGCGCTCCGGGGGCGCGGAATAGACGCGTTCGAGGGTGAAAGTGGCGTGTTTGACGGTCATGACCGTTTCCCTTCATCGGAATCCAGAAAGTCACCAAGGCGATCGAGCCGGTGTTCCCAGCCGGTGCGCTGCCCGCCGAGCCAGTCCTCGGCCATCCGCAGCCTGTCCGGTTCGAGGTGGCAGGTGCGGACACGCCCCGCCTTCTCCGACCGGACCAGCCCGCAGGTTTCGAGCACCTGGAGGTGCTGCATCACCGCGGGCAGCGACATCGACAACGGCTGCGCGAGCTCCCCCACCGAGGCGGGTCCCCGGGTAAGGCGCTCGATTATTTCGCGGCGCGTCCCGTCAGAGAGCGCCTTGAACACCTGATCCATCCGTTGATTAGGCACATGCTTAACTATCCGCCCGCGGGCAGTCATAGTCAAGTGAGTACTTAACTTTCTAGTCCTCGGTGGTCATGCCTTCGACGAGCAGCCACTGGGAGGCGAGGTACGACGTCAGCACGAACGTTTCGAGACCGGCCCGCACCCGCTCACTGGTGACGAAGTTGCGGCGAATGAGGATCGCCAGGTCCGACGCGGAGAACAGCAGCGCGCCGGCGGCGATCCAGGTCCGGCGATCGCTCGAAGGGACCACCATCCCGCCGGAAACCTTGGCCTTCGGCGCCAAGACGGGGTCTGCCGCCAGGGTCGACGTCGCGCTCAGCAGCCCTCCGTAGACCGAAAGCACCGAGGACACCGGAGACGGCTTCGGCAGCGCCATCGACACCGCGGCCGCCACCCACGCGGCGAGCCGGGGCGGCACGGTCGCGGCGCGCGGCCGGGCACCGCGGCGCCAAAGCAGCGTCGAGTACAGCACCTGCATCACACCGAACGACGTCGCGCCCCTGATCAGCTGACCGTCTTCGTCGGACCTGCCCATGAAGTGGTCACCGGCGCCTGCCGCGACCAAAGCGGCGACGAGCAGGCCCTTCTCCCCTCGCCCCAGCCCTCGCGATCGCGCGACCCGGGCGGCGAGCACGGGCACCGCGGCCGGTTTGGTCACCAGTTGCATCCGCCGGTTGCCCGTCCTCGCGGAGTACACGGTGCCGATCGCGGCGGCACCGAACAGCACCCGCTCGGCGAACTTGAGGGCCTTCGCTGTCGTCACTGACCACCTCCGGAACTTATTTCCGGGTAAGTTACCAGCCGGTCAGTGCCGTAGGCGTCTCTTAGACCGCCTCGCGGAAGGTGTTCCGGTACGCGCTCGGCGAGACTCCCAACGCGGCCTGGAGATGCTGGCGCAGCGACGCGGCGGTGCCGAACCCCGCCTCGGTGGCGATCCGATCCACCGGCAGGTCGGTCTCTTCGAGCAGCTGGCGGGCCCGTTCGACCCGCTGCTGGGTCAGCCACTGCAACGCCGAAATCCCGACCTCCTCCCGAAAACGTCGCGTGAACGTCCGCGTGCTCATCGACTCCTTCGCCGCGAGTTCGCGCAGCGTCAGCGGCCGGTCGAGGTTTTCCAGCGCCCAGGCCCGCGCCGCCGAGGTCGACGAGGACTGCGGTTCCGGCACCGGACGGCGGATGAACTGCGCCTGGCCGCCTTCCCGATGGGGCGAGACGACCGTTCCGCGCGCGACCTCGTTCGCGACGGCGGCACCGTGATCGCACCGGATCATGTGCAGGCAGAGATCGATGCCGGACGCGACGCCCGCCGCGGTCAGCACGTTGCCGTCGTCGGTGTAGAGCACGCCCGGATCGAGGTCGACCTTCGGGAACTTCGCCTGGAAGTCCAGCGCCGAGCGCCAGTGGGTGGTCGCCCTCCGGCCGTCGAGGAGTCCGGCGGCGGCGAGCACGAAGGCACCCGTGCAGATCGACGCGATCCTGGCGTCCGGCCGGATCAGCGCCAAGGCACGCGCGAGCGGTTCGGTGAGGTCGTGCCCCGACGGCTCGTACTCGGTGGACGACGCCGGGATGACGACGGTGTCGGCCTCGGCCAGCACTTCCGGTCCGCGCGGGACCGAGACGGTGACGTCGGCGTCGGTCCGGATCTCGCCGGGCTCCGGCGTACAGGTGATGACTTCGTACAGCGGCTCACCGTCGCCCGATTTGGCCGTGCCGAACAGCCGGACGACGATGCCCAGCTCCATCACCAGCATGCCGTGCCGGACCAGCACGGCGACGCGATGGCGACCCGGCCCCGTGAAGAAGCTCACGGCTCGATTCTTGCACATGATGGCCATCGGGCCACTCGATTCCGCGAGCCCGTCGAGAGATCTTGGAGTCATGAACGTGTTGTGGATCTTCGCCCACCCAGAACCTCGTTCCCTCGGCGGCTCGCTGCGCGACGAAGGGCTGCGCACGCTCCGCGAACAGGGCGCGAACGTCCGGGAATCCGACCTGTACGCGATGAAATGGAAACCCGTCGTCGACGCCGACGACTTCGGCGCGGCGGCGGAGAGCGACCGGCTGATCATCGGCGCGACCTCGAAGGACGCCTTCACCTCGGGCGAACTGAGCGAGGACATCCGGGCGGAACACGAGAAGCTGGCCTGGGCGGACACGGTGATCTTCCAGTTCCCGTTGTGGTGGTACGGAATGCCCGCGATCCTCAAGGGCTGGTTCGACCGCGTCTTCGTCAAGGGTTTCGCCTACGGAGTCCAGCGTTCCGACGGCAAGACGGCGCGTTACGGCGAAGGGAAGCTGTCCGGAAAGCGCGCCATGGTCCTGCTGACCGCGGGCGCGCCGGAAGCCACGATCGGACCGCGGGGCGTGAACGGCGAGCTCAATGACCTGCTGTTCCCCCTGCAGCACGGAACCCTGTGGTACGCGGGAATGTCCGTCCTCCCGCCGCTGATGATCTGCGGCGCCGACCGCGTCAGCCCCGAGCAGTACGCCGTCGCTGTCGAAGCGCTGCGCGACCGCTTGCGGACACTGCCCACAAGCGACCCGATCCCGTTTCGTTCCCAGAACGGCGGCGACTACGACGAGGACCTCGTCCTGCGCGACCACCTCGCGCCAGGCCAGGGCGGAATCGGTGTCCACACGTCCTGAAGCTCACGCGCGCACGAGATCCGCCCCCGCGAAGAAGGTCACGGCCGCCTTGAGCGCGTCCTCGTCCAGCAGGACGTCGCCAGGACGGCTCCCGTTGCCGAGCAACTGCCCACCCCAGTGCATCCCGAGATATCCGGCGGTTTTGCGGAGGGTGCCGATCAGCGGTTCCGCCTGCTCCGGTCGCTCGGCCAGTGCGCTCACACCCCACAGGGTCTTACCGCGCATCTGCTCCTTGAAGCGGAGTTCCGGCTGGTCCAGCCAGGCCGCCCAGTGGTCGAAGTACAGCTTCACCGACGCCGACACGCTGTACCAATAGACCGGTGACGCGATCACCAGATCCGTGGCGGCCATGGTCGCGTCGAACAGCGACCGCTCGTTGCCGGCCGGCGGGACGAAGTCCGCGCCGTCGTGTTTCCGGTCGACGAACGGCGCCAGCGGCAGCTCGGACGTCCGGATCCACCGCTGCTTGACACTCCGGGGCAACTCCTTCGCCGCCCGCCTCGCCAGCATCTCCGTGTTCCCGCCCGCGCGGGCGCTCCCCAGCAGGAACAGGAAGCTTCGGTCCTCGGTCATCGCGATCCCCTCCGAAGTGTTTTCAAAGTACATGTATGTACAAACAGATGCTGTCACTGCAGGTAAACTGTTGTCAAGCGAATCAGGGAGGTCGCCATGAACGCCGACGAACTGGCGTGGGCTCGCGTCCTCACGCTGCACGGGCGGGTCGAACAAGAGCTCGCGAAGGCGCTGCAGCGACGGCACGGACTCGGCCTCTCCGAGTTCCGCGCGCTCGGCAAGCTGGCCGCCACCGAGAAGGGCGTCCTGCGCATGCAGGAACTCGCCGAGGCGATCGGGCTCAACCAGAGTTCCGTGAGCCGGATGGTCGTCCGCCTCGAAGACGCCGGCCTGACCGATCGCGACCCCTGCGAGAACGATCGTCGCGGGGTCTACACCTGCATCACCGAAGCAGGAAGGAAGCGGTACAGCGAAACCGAGCCGACCTACCGGGAAGTCTTGGCCGCGGCACTCGACAAGGCCCACGCCGACCCCGAACTGAAGGGTGCGGTGGCGGCCCTGCGCGGCGGTTGACCTAGTATTCCTCCACGGTTATATTCCCCTAGCAGCACATTAGGAGGTAACCGTGACCGGTCGCGCCAGGTTGGAAACCGCCGGAGAACGCCCGGCCCTCCGCATCGAACGACGGCTCGCGCACAGTCCCGAGCGCGTCTGGCGGGCGGTCACCGAACCGGCGGAACTCGCGCGATGGTTCCCCGCGGCGGTCACCGTCGACCTGCGGCCAGGCGGAACCATCGAGTTCACCTTCGAGGGTGAAGAGACTCCGACAGCGGGCGAGGTCCTCGAAGCCGACGCACCCCGCGTGTTCGCGTTCAGCTGGAACGACGACGTCCTCCGCTGGGAGATCCGCCCGGAGGAAGACGGCTGCCGCCTGCTGTTCACCCATACGTTCGGCCGGGGCGAACCCGCCATCGCGCGGATCGCGGCGGGCCGCACGGCCGCCGGTTGGGACAGCTGCCTCGTGGCGCTCGTCGCCCTGCTCGACGGCGAAGAACACGAGCCGCCGCAGGACTGGGCCGGCTCCATCGAGGCCTACGTCGAGGAGTTCGGGCTCGCCGACGGCCAAGTCCTCGAAACCGGCGACGGCAAGGTGATCCGCTTCCGCCGTGATCTGATGTGGAGCCCCCTCGACGAGGTTTGGGCACTGCTCACCCCTGAGAAGGCGGCGGGCACGATTCTTCGGGAGGAACCGCCGCGGTTGCTGGAGCTCTCCCTGCCGCGGGGCGGCGTCGTCCGTTGGGAGTTCACCCACTCCGCGCTCGACGGCACCATGGTCGAGCTGACCCAGACGGTCCCCCGTGGACAGGACGACGTCGTGCCCGAGGCGCTGCGAAGCTGGCGCGAGAAGCTGAAGGAGTTCTTCGCGGCGGCCTACGGAAGCTGATCTCCACCCTGGGGATGACCTCCACCGGACGGACGCGCACGCGCCACCCGTCCGGCTAAGTTCGCCGTATGAAACAGCCACCGATGCTCCCCAATCGGGTGGCGCACACGATCGACGTCCTCCTCGCGTTGGTGCTGGTGGTGGCCGTCGGCGGGAACCTCGCGGCGGAGACGTGGACGTTCACCGTCGCCATTCCCGTCTGGCTCGCCTGGGTCGCCACCGCCGCCTGCGCGGCAGCCATCGTGGTACGCCGTCACCGGCCGGTGACGGCCTTCGCCCTCGCGCTGGGCACGATGCTCCCCGCCTCGCTAGCGGGCGGCGGTCTCGGCCCGGCGTCCGCGCTGGCCACCGCGTCCGCCCTCTACACCGTGGCACTGGAACATCCACGTTCCCGCTCGTTGATCGCGATGGGCGCAGGCCTGGTCGTCGTGGTGTTCCTCGAATTCCTTCATCTGGGACCCAGCACGCTCGCCTCGACGGCCTTCGCGGGCGGCGGGATGGCGGGCTCCTGGGCGCTCGGCTGGACCGCGCGGCAACGGCAGGTGAACCTCGCCCAGCTCGCCGACGCCCAAGCGCATCAGGCGGTTTCGGACGAACGGCTGCGCATCGCGCGCGAAATGCACGACGTCGTCGCGCACAGCATGAGCCTGATCGCGGTGAAGGCGGCCGTGGGCAACCACGTCGCGCGGGAACAGCCCGAAGAAGCGCGCGAAGCGTTGCGGGTCATCGAACTCACCAGCCGCGAAACCCTCGTCGAACTCCGGCGGATGCTCGGCGTCCTCCGCTCCGGCGACGGCACGCACGAGGCCGCGCTCGGCCCCGCCCCGAAACTCGCCGATCTCCGGGCCCTCGCCGAACGCGCCGGACAGGCCGGGGTGCACGTCGAGCTGACCGGCGAGGTGGTGGACGAACTCCCCGAAGGCGTCGCGCTGTCGATCTACCGCATCACGCAGGAGGCGGTGACCAACGTCGTGAAGCACGCGGGTCCGTCCACCTGCCGGGTCACGATCACCGAAGCCCCGGGCGAAATCAGCGTCGAGATCGTCGACGACGGGCGCGGCGACGGTTCGCCCGCGACCGCCGGCGGGCACGGCTTGATCGGCATGCGCGAACGCGTCGCCGTCTACGGTGGTGACTTCGAAGCGGGACCACTGCCCGCTGGGGGATTCCGGGTGTTCGCGCGGCTGCCGTACGCCGTCAAGGAAGTGGGGACACGATGATCCGCGTACTGATCGCCGACGACCAGGCGTTGCTGCGCGGCAGTTTCCGCGTGCTCGTCGACAGCGCACCCGACCTCGAAGTCGTCGGCGAGGCGGGCAACGGCGCGGAAGCGGCGGAACTGGCGGAGAAGGAACGCCCCGACGTCGTGCTGATGGACGTCCGGATGCCGGAGCTGGACGGCATCGAAGCGACCCGGCGGATCTGCGCGTCGGCGGCCTGCGAAGGCGTCCATGTGCTGATGCTGACGACTTTCGACCTCGACGCCTACGTCTATTCGGCGCTGCGCGCGGGAGCGAGCGGGTTCCTGCTGAAGGACACCCCGCCCGCCGAGCTGCTGACGGCGATCCGGGTCGTCGCGGCGGGCGAAGGACTGCTCGCGCCGTCGATCACGCGCAGGCTCATCGCCGAGTTCGCGCGACTGCCCGAACCGGGCCGGCGCGTCTCGGCCTCGCTCGACAACATCACCACGCGCGAACGCGAGGTCCTGAGCCTGATCGCGCGCGGCCTGTCGAACGACGAGATCGCCGGGACACTGCACCTCGGGCTCGCGACGGTGAAGACCCATATCGGCCACCTCCTGCACAAACTCGCGGCGCGCGACCGGGCACAGCTGGTGATCGCGGCCTACGAGTCGGGGCTGGTGCGCGCTTCCCTCTAGCGACGGACGTTGCCTACGCCACACGCGAAGTGACCGTCGAGTAGCTAGGCTGCGGTTTCATGAGCAGTGCGACGGAGCCGCTCGGGACGCCGCCCGAGGATGAACCGGACATCCACACCACGGCCGGGAAGCTGGCCGACCTGTACCGCCGGTATGACGAGGCGGTGCACGCGGGTTCCGCGAGGGCGGTGGAGAAACAGCACGCCAAGGGCAAGAAGACCGCTCGCGAGCGGATCGATCTGCTGCTGGACGAAGGATCGTTCGTCGAACTCGACGAACTGGCGAAGCACCGCTCGACGGCCTTCGGCCAGGAGAAGAACCGGCCCTACGGCGACGGCGTCGTCACCGGCTACGGCACCGTCGACGGCCGTCCGGTGTGCGTCTTCAGCCAGGACGTCACCGTCTTCGGTGGTTCGCTCGGCGAGGTGTACGGCGAAAAGATCGTCAAGGTGATGGACCTGGCGATCAAGACCGGCCGCCCGATCATCGGCATCAACGAGGGCGGCGGCGCGCGGATCCAGGAAGGCGTCGTCTCGCTCGGCCTGTACGGCGAGATCTTCAACCGCAACGTCAAGGCTTCCGGCGTCATCCCGCAGATCTCGCTGATCATGGGCGCCAACGCGGGCGGGCACGTCTACTCCCCCGCGCTGACCGACTTCGTGGTGATGGTCGACAAGACCTCCCACATGTTCATCACCGGCCCCGACGTCGTGAAGACCGTGACGGGTGAAGAGGTCTCGTTCGAGGAGCTCGGCGGCGGGCGCACGCACAACACCCGTTCGGGTAACGCGCACTACCTCGGCTCCGACGACGAGGACGCCATCGCCTACGTCAAGGAACTGCTCTCCTACCTCCCGGCGAACAACCTCTCCGAAGCGCCGCATTTGGAGACGGACGCTCCGAAGCCCGGATTCTTCGAGAACGTCACCGAGTCCGACCGCGAACTCGACACGCTCATCCCGGACTCGCCGAACCAGCCGTACGACATGCACGAGGTCATCACCCGCGTCGTCGACGACGGCGACTTCCTCGAGGTACACGAGCTGTTCGCGCCGAACATCCTGGTCGGTTTCGGCCGGGTCGACGGGCGCAGCGTCGGCATCGTGGCGAACCAGCCGACCCAGTTCGCCGGCTGCTTAGACATCGACGCGTCCGAGAAGGCCGCTCGGTTCGTGCGCACCTGCGACGCGTTCAACATCCCGGTCCTGACCTTCGTCGACGTCCCCGGCTTCCTGCCCGGCACCGACCAGGAATGGAACGGCATCATCCGGCGCGGCGCGAAGCTGATCTACGCCTACGCCGAAGCGACCGTCCCCCTCGTCACCGTCATCACTCGCAAGGCCTACGGCGGCGCGTACGACGTCATGGGGTCGAAGCACTTGGGCGCCGACGTCAACCTGGCCTGGCCGACCGCGCAGGTCGCGGTCATGGGCGCGCAGGGCGCGGCGAACATCGTCCACCGCAAGACCCTCGCCGCGGCCGCCGCCGACGGCAAGGACGTCGACGCGCTGCGGGCCGAACTCATCCAGGAGTACGAAGACACCCTCCTGAACCCGTACGCGGCGGCCGAGCGTGGTTACGTCGATTCGGTGATCGTGCCCGCGCACACCCGCGGCCACATCGCGAAGGCGCTTTCGCTGCTCGAGGGCAAACGAGAGACGCTGCCGCCCAAGAAGCACGGGAACATCCCGCTGTGAGCACGCCCGAAACCCCGCTGCTGCGGGTCGTCCGCGGCAATCCGAGCGACGCCGAACTCGCCGCGCTGACCGCCGTCGTCGTGGCGGTGGCCAGTGCGCGAGCGCCGGAACCGGCACCGAAACGGGGATCGTGGTGGGCGGACAAGGCTTCGCTCGTGCGCGCCCCGCTCGCCCCCGGTGAGGGCGCCTGGCGGGCCTCGGCTCTCCCTCGCTGACGCGCGCCATCGGAGGAGCACGGATCCGGTTTCCGCGGACTAGAGTGACAGTCTTGCCGACCGGATCCGCCTCAGAAGGCCGTGCGTGACGAACCAGGACCACCTCTCCACCGAGTTGCGCCGCCTGCGCAAAGCCGCCGGGTTGTCCGGCACCGAGGCGGCGAGACTCACCGGTCTCAGCCAGTCCAAGGTCTCCCGGGTCGAAACCGGCGCGTTCATGCCGACCGAGGACCAGGTCGTCGCGCTGTGTCACGCCTATCGCGCCTCGGCGAGCGTCCGGCGGGCCTTGGTCGCGATCACCCGGGACCTGCGCGAGGAGGCGTCGTCCGCCCGCGTCGTGCTGCAACGGGGCGCCTGGCGGATGCAGCAGCGCATCGGCAAGATCGAGACCGCGTCCGCCCGGATCCGCAGTTTCCAGCCGACCATCGTGTTCGGCCTGCTCCAGACCCGCGACTACATCACCGCGCTGTTCGGCGACTCGCTGCCGGACGGCGAACGCGACCAGACGATCGAAGCCCGGCTGGAGCGCCAGCGGATCCTCGACTCGAACCGTGAGTTCCACTTCGTGCTGACCGAAGGCGCCCTGCGCTGGAACATGGGCGGGGCGACGACCATGGCGGCCCAGCTCGACCACCTCATCGACCTGTCCTGCCGCGGCCGGGTACGGCTCGGCGTGATCCCGTGGACGACGCCGGTGTCGGTCGCCGTCCTCCACGGTTTCGACATCTACGACTCGCGCGCGGTGCTCCTCGGAACGCAGACGGCCACGGCGCTCGTCACCGACGAACGGGAAGTCGCCGACTACGAGAAGAACTTCGCCGAAGTCCAGCGCTACGCCACCTACGACGACGTCGCGTGCTCGCATCTGGCGCGGATCGCGGCCGACTACCGGGCCCTCGCCGACTGAACCGCTCCAGTGACCAAGGACCCTTGGTTTTATGCACCCCGAGAGTGCATCGTAAGTAAAGCGGCTGTCGCTGAAGGTCCCGTTTCCTGCGCTGAGCGCGATTTCAGGGCCCTTCACGGACCGTTCACCGAACCGCGGCGGTAGATCACCCGAAATCGACAACTTTGCCTCCACGCAACCCGTCTACTTGCCGAAACAGTCACTGGGGAAAGGCACTCCGATGACCAACTGGCACGAACGCATGACCGGCTGGCACAAGTCGACCTACACGCACTGGGAGGAGAACGCCTGCGTCGAAGTCGGCGGGTTGCCCGGACTGGTGGGCATCCGGGACACCAAGCAAGGGGCCCTGCCGGACGAGATCCGGCCGATCCTGGTGGTCCCGGCCGAGTCCTTCGCCGCGCTCGTCGAGCACTTGGACCGATGAACGACATCGCCGAGCCGTACATGGTCCACGATCCGCGAGAGATGGCGGGTCAGCTGATCAACGGCAACTGGATCGTCGCGCGATGGGAGCATCTCGGTGAAGACGAGGATCTGGACCACTGGACGGCCGTGCTTCGCGAGAACTGCGAAGAACTCGGCGTCGATCCGTACGTCATCAACATCCCGCGCAAGAGCCTGACGGTCGTCTTCAACGGGGCACTGCCCGCGCCCACGTTCGAACAGCTGGAGAACTCGATAGCGGCCATCGAGTACCACCGCTTCCTCGAGCGCGAAATCGGGCCGAGACCGCTGAACTAGTGTCCCGCGCCGGAGGTTCGTGCGTCCAGCGGGAACCTGGATCAAACCCCGCACTCACGTGCTCTGAGCCGTATCTCACGTGCTCAAAGGCGGATCTCGCGTGCGTGGAGACCGCACACGCGAGATCCGCCTCCAAGCACGCGAGTCACGTCTCTGAGCACGCGAGTTCGGAGAACAGGGTCACCGCGCTTGCGCACGTACTTACGACACGAACTTCAGACGCACGACACTAGGCGATCTTGGGCGCGGCGCGCATCCCGATGTGGACGCAGTCCGTGCCGGTCGAAAGCCGGGAGAACACCACGGGCATCCGGTCCTCGCTGAACGAGGGGCCGGCCCCTGACGCGGCGAAAACGGTGTCCGCGACGGGCACGAGGTCCATGTCGGGTGTCGGCGCCGCGCAAGCTGACGGGCGCCGCCGCCGTGCGTCACGCGTGTCCCGTCTGGCGCCAAACGGCAAGATCCTGCTCGTCATCGGCCTGAGCGCGCTCGCCGCGGGACTGGCTCTCGTCTCCCTGCTCGCCCACGCCGACGCGAACGCGTGGGCGCTCACCCCGGCGCTGCTGGTGGCGGGCGTCGGGATCGGCTTCATCTTCGCCCCCATGGGCAATTTGGCGATGAGTTCGGTGGAACCGCGGCTCACCGGGACCGCGTCGGGCATCTTCAACACCGCCCGCCAGGTCGGCGGTGTGCTCGGCAGCGCCACCGTCGGCGTGCTGCTGCAGACGCGGATCAGCGCGTCGATCGCCGACGAGGCGGCTTCGGCCGCGACAGCGTTGCCGGAGCAGTACCGCGCGCCGTTCGCGGAGGGCATCGCGAAGGCCGCGGAATCGACCGGCGAGTTCGGTTCTTCCGGACAGGCGGTTATTCCGGGCCTCCCCGCCGAGGTGGCGTCTCAGGCTCAGCGGCTCGCTCTCGACGCTGTCCACAATGGACTTACGGACGCGACACGGGTGACCTTGCTGCTGCCGGCGGCCGTTCTCCTACTGGGCGTACTCGCCGCGCTCACGATGCGTCGCCCGGCCCCGCGAGCCCCTCGCCCGGCCGCCGCCCCTGAAGCCGCCGACACCGCCGCCTGACCCGGCCCCTCCGCAATCTTGGGGGCGCGGCATACCGGTCGACCGGCCCTGTCGGGCAATGTCCCTCCCTGTGTGGATTTTGGGACGTTGGATGACCCGAAATCCACACGGTCACGCACGATAGTCCCGGTGACCACGAGATCCAGGGAGGGGTGTGAAGGCTGGGAACGACGCATTTAGAGGACTAAATGCGTCGTGGGATGTCCCGGAGAGCGCAATGAGCCTTTTCCATCTTGGTTAGCTGAGGCTGTATTCGAGGGTGAGGATGGCTTTGGCTAGTGCGGTGACGCGGTGGGTGCTGGTGCGGA